>NZ_JALPRI010000049.1:0-1001 GCF_030464785.1 Paraburkholderia sp. SEWSISQ10-3 4 | reverse complement strand
ATCTTGGCAACCACACCTGCGCCGACCGTACGGCCGCCTTCGCGGATTGCGAAGCGCAGACCTTCTTCCATCGCGATCGGGTTGATCAGCTTCACCGTGATCGACACGTTGTCGCCCGGCATGACCATTTCCTTGTCCTTCGGCAACTCGATCGAGCCCGTCACGTCCGTCGTACGGAAGTAGAACTGCGGACGATAGTTGTTGAAGAACGGCGTGTGGCGGCCGCCTTCGTCCTTGCTCAGCACGTACACTTCAGCCGTGAAGTGCGTGTGCGGGTTGATCGAACCCGGCTTCGCCAGAACCTGGCCACGCTCCACGTCTTCACGCTTCGTGCCGCGCAGCAGGATACCCACGTTGTCGCCTGCCTGACCCTGGTCGAGCAGCTTGCGGAACATTTCCACGCCCGTGCAGGTCGTCTTCACCGTCGGCTTGATACCGACGATTTCGATTTCCTCGCCAACCTTCACCACGCCGCGCTCAACGCGACCCGTCACCACCGTGCCGCGACCCGAGATCGAGAACACGTCTTCCACCGGCATCAGGAACGCACCGTCAACTGCGCGCTCCGGCGTCGGGATGTACGTGTCCAGCGCGTCGGCCAGGTTCATGATCGCCACTTCGCCCAGCTCGCCCGTGTCGCCTTCCAGCGCCAGCTTGGCCGAACCCTTGATGATCGGCGTGTCGTCGCCCGGGAAGTCGTACTTCGACAGAAGTTCGCGAACTTCCATCTCGACGAGTTCCAGCAGCTCAGCGTCGTCCACCATGTCGCACTTGTTCAGGAACACGATGATGTACGGAACGCCAACCTGACGCGCCAGCAGGATGTGCTCACGCGTTTGCGGCATCGGGCCGTCTGCAGCCGAACACACCAGGATCGCGCCGTCCATCTGCGCTGCGCCCGTGATCATGTTCTTCACATAGTCAGCGTGGCCCGGGCAGTCGACGTGTGCGTAGTGGCGGTTAGCCGTTTCGTACTCGACGTGCGCCGTGTTGATCGTGAT
>NZ_JALPRI010000048.1:0-1240 GCF_030464785.1 Paraburkholderia sp. SEWSISQ10-3 4 | reverse complement strand
GCGGCGGATTCAACCGGTCAGCGCAACACCCAACGTTTCCGCCAGTTTCTCGGCAGGGTTCATAAATTGCAAGGTCTGACGGGGTCGACCGTTCAGTTGCGCGGCGACCTTGTTCAAGTCTGCCTGCGAATAGCCGTCCACCGGTTTGCCTTTGGGGAAGTACTGACGCAGCAGGCCATTCGTGTTCTCGTTGCTGCCTCGTTGCCATGGGCTTCGCGGATCACAGAAATACACTTGCACGTCCGTAGCAATCGTGAAGTTCCTGTGGCTCGCCATCTCTGAGCCGCGGTCCCATGTCAGTGACCCACGCAGTTGTTTCGGCAGTTTGTTCACCTGTTTGATCAGCGCGGACACCACACTTGCCGTGTCCTTGCCTGCCACCTTGACCAGCATCACATAACGCGAGTGCCGCTCCACCAGTGTGGCAATGTAGGTGTTGTGCGAGCCTGCCAGCAGATCGCCTTCCCAGTGACCAGGTACCGCACGGTCTTCCACCTCGGCCGGTCTTTCGCTGATCGACACTGCCCCGATTATCTTGCCCCTGTTCTGTCCGCTTGCCGAGGCGCTCTTCGCCTGGCGCATCGTACGGTTCGTACGAAGATGTTCCACGAGTTCCTTTTTAAGGACCCCGCGTGCCTGGATGAACAGGCTCCGGTAGATCGTCTCGTGAGATATCTGCATGTCCTTGTTGACCCGAAACTCGCGCTTGAGCCACCCCGCTATCTGTACAGGGGCCCATTTTAATTTGAGCCTGGTCGCCACCAGCCGGCGCAGGCGCGCATTGCCCGACAGCGCACACACCTTGGGCCGCCGCGCACGCTCCCAGGCGTTCGCATCGGCCTCGTGCGCGCGATACCTGTGAATACCGCCATTGCGCCCGATCTCCCGGCTGACGGTCGATTTCGAGCGCTCCAGTTGCAGTGCAATCTGACCCATCGTTCTGCCTGCGACAAGGGCACGCGATATCTCTTCGCGTTCGGCCAGCGTCAGCGCTCGCGCAGATCTCGTGCGGGCAGGCGGGGAAATCCCGCCGTTCCTGTTCACGACGTGATAAACGCCACTCGGCTGGCGCTCAAGCATCCGCGCAATTGCGCTCAGCGACTCGCCTTCGCGCCATAGCTTCCAGATCTCGGCCTTCTGCGCGGTGTTCAACCACGGTCTTCTTTGTCGTCCCATCGTGCTCCACTCTCCATTTCCGTATTGGAACAGAGGTGTTGCGCTGACCGGTTGAATCCGCCGC
>NZ_JALPRI010000047.1:0-1387 GCF_030464785.1 Paraburkholderia sp. SEWSISQ10-3 4 | reverse complement strand
CTGAAGGCAAACGGCATCGTTCAGAGCATGAGCAGGAAGGGGAATTGCTGGGATACTCAGTCTAAGATCGCCTCTGAACGTCGGATCGATCTGACCCGTGCTGGGATTGGCGAAGCTGCCTTGGCGTTGACCTGTCGATCGGATTCCGGCGTTCCCCGAGCGTTGCCGGGCTCACCGTCTGTGACCTGATAGGAGCTTTGTTCTGCACCGTGAGTGTCCTGTCCTGCGAGTGGGGTTGGCGATGCGCCCACTACGACGAAAACACGCATGGAACAAAACAACGAAGTGATTCTGGGCGTCGACACGCATCTGGATGCACATGTCGGGGCTGTGATTAACGAGACGGGCAAACTTCTTGGAACGCTGTCGGTATCGACCGATACGGCAGGGTATCTCAACCTGGTGAGCTGGGCGAATTCGTTCGGTCATCTGCGCCGCGCCGGCGTAGAAGGGACCGGCACCTACGGCGCGGGTTTGGCCCGCGTGCTACGCGATCACGAAATTGAGGTGCTGGAAGTCAATCGCCCTGACCGGGCGATGCGCCGGTCCCGAGGAAAGTCCGATCCCACCGATGCGGAAAACGCCGCCCGCGCGGTTCTCTCTGGCAGGGCAACGGCCGTTCCCAAGGAGCAGTCCGGCGCTGCCGAAGCAATGCGCGCCGTCTCCGTTGCCAGACGCAGCGCGGTCAAAGCGAAAACGCAAGCCATCAATCAGTTGCGCGCTTTACTGGTCAGCGCGCCACAGGAAATTCGCGAACGCCTTCTGAAAACGAAGACGGCGCAATGCGTTGCGAGTTGTGCCCGCCTGCGCTCGTTAGGCAACACGCCCATGTTGCAAACGTTGACGACCACGTTGCGCTTGCTGGCCAAGCGCTGGCTGGCGCTGGCAGAGGAGCTCAATACGCTCGATGCCATGCTCGATCGCCTGACCAGCCAGCACGCTAGCCGGCTTCGTGACAGATTCGGTGTTGGCCCACAGACCGCTGCAGTGCTTGTCGCCGTCGCAGGGGACAATCCCGAACGCCTGAAAAGTGAGGCTGCGCTGGCAGCGCTTTGTGGCACGAGCCCGTTGCAGGCATCGTCGGGCAAAACGGTCCGGCATCGCTTGAACAGAGGTGGTGACCGGTCTGCAAACAATGCCTTGTGGACCATTGCAATGGTGCGCATGAGAAGCGAGCCTCGGACCCGTGCTTACGTCGAACGCCGGACCAAAGAAGGCATGTCGAACAAGGAAATCCATCGCTGCCTGAAGCGCTATATCGTGAGGGAGTTGTACCCGCTCATCCTGGCAGATCTGGCCGATTCGACGCGTGTCCCTTGACATAGGAGCGTCAACGCACCGGTGGAGCGTTTCTTTAGAAGCCTGAAAAGCGAATGGATCGACGAGA
>NZ_JALPRI010000046.1:0-8057 GCF_030464785.1 Paraburkholderia sp. SEWSISQ10-3 4 | reverse complement strand
CCGCACAGGGGCAACACTAATAGACCACTAACAAAACAAGGAAAGGCCAAAGCCCTAATAACACGGCCAAATGCCGCCGCAAAAGGCAAAAAACCTAAACACTACAAGCAGCCCCACCAGAAGCAGCAATCTCCCGCGCGGCCTTAGCGCCCTCAACCTGTAATAGAGTCGGCAACGAAACCCCATTCTTAGCCGCAGTAACCTCAGCAAGAATAGAAACCGCAATCTCAGGCGGAGTCCGGCTGCCAATATAAATCCCAACCGGCCCATGCAGCCGGGCCAACTCGGTATCGTTCAGATCAAACTCCTTCAACCGCTCGCGCCGCGCCTGATTATTCCTTCTCGACCCCAACGCGCCCACATAAAAAGCCGGCGTCTTCAACGCCTCCATCAGCGCGAGATCATCCAGCTTAGGATCATGCGTCAGCGCAATCACCGCGCACCGCTCGTCGAGCTTCATGTCGATCACCGTATCGTCCGGCATCGTCCGCACAATCTTCGTGCCGGGAATACTCCACTCCTCGGTGTACTCCTCGCGCGGATCGCATACGGTCACCTGGTAATCGAGCCCAACCGCGATGTTGCACAGATAGCGCGACAACTGCCCCGCACCGATCACCAGCATCCGGTAACGCGGGCCGTGAATCGTCAGCAGACGCTCGCCGTCGAAATGCACGCCGTCGGTTGCCAGCGCCGCGTCGAGCCGTACCGCGCCCGTCACCATGTCGACTTCGCGCGCCACCAGGCGGCCGTCTTCCACCGCATGGCACAGATCGGCAATGCCGCTTTGTGGCGTCAAAGGCTCGAGCACCAACTGGATCGTGCCGCCGCAAGGCAGGCCGAAGCGATGCGCTTCTTCCGCGGTAATGCCGTACTTCACCGCCTCCGGGCGGGTCTGCTCAATACCCTTTTGCCGCACGCGGTCGATCAGGTCGTCTTCAATGCAGCCGCCCGAGACGGAACCCACCACAAGGCCATCGTCACGCACCGCGAGCATCGCGCCCTCGGGACGCGGCGACGAACCCCACGTCTTCACCACCGTCACCAGTAGCGCGCGATGTCCCTCTTCCAGCCAACGTGCGCTGGACTTCAGGACTTCGAGATCCACGCTGTCCATGATTTCTTCCTTTTCGTTCCGTCGCCGCCGGACTCAATGTCCGTGGCCTCATTCGATTCTGTATTCTGCGCCGCCGCGTCGGTTGCTGCAGCGTCGCCGACATCCGGGGCCGTCGCGCCGTCAGCGTCGCCGCCGACTTGCGCGCCGAAGCGCTTGAAAAATTCGCCCGCGATTTTACGTGCAGCGCCGTCGACCAGCCGTGAACCGATCTGGGCGAGCTTGCCGCCGACCTGTGCCGTCGCCGTGTACGAGAGCTTCGTCGCGGCGTCGCCCTCGGGTTCGAGCGTGACGCGCGTATTGCCCTTGCCGAAGCCCGCCGCGCCACCCTGACCTTCGAAAACGATGGTGTAGCTGTTCGGCGCCTCGATATCGGTCAGCAGCATACGCCCTTTGAAGCGCGCCTTCACCGGACCGACCGATGCGCTCAACACCACCGCATACGCGTTTTCGCCATCCGGGTCGATGCTCTCGCAGCCGGGAATGCACGCGCGCAAGATTTCGGTATCGTTTAGCGCATCCCACGCGCGCTGCTGGGAAACCGGCAGCGTATGGGTTTCACTTAATTCCATGGCGTTGCTCCTGCAGTTGTCGTCGCGGAGACGGTCGAACGAGGCGCGCGTGTGAGCTGCGCGAGGTCGCGGCCGAACGCCGTCAGACTGTCCAGATTATGAACCGGGCGATGTGCGTCGACGTACGGCAGAATCGCCTGCACGCCGCGCGCTTTCGGTGAAAAACCGCTGAAACGCAGCAGCGGATTGAGCCACACGATACGGTGTGCGAAGCGGCGCAAGCGGGCCATTTCGGTGTCGAGTACGTCGATCGCTTCGTGATCGAGGCCGTCGGTGACGAGCAGCACCGTGGCTCTGCCGGTCAGCACGCGACGTGCCCAGCGCCGGTTGAATTCGGCCAGCGCCGCGCCGATCCGCGTGCCACCCGACCAGTCGACTACCTGATCGGTGAGCGTCGCGATCGCCACGTCGGGATCGCGCTCGCGCAGCGCGCGGGTCGCGTTGGTCAGGCGCGTGCCGAAAAGGAACACCTGCAGGCGCTCACGCGATTGCAGAAGCGCGTGGCAAAAGTACAGCACCGCGCGGGAATAGCTGCTCATCGAGCCGGAGATATCGAGCAGCAGCACGAGCGGCGGTTTGCGTTCCACTACCGCGCGATACTTCCACACTGTCCAGTCGCCACCGGCGCGCACCGCTTGTCGTGCGCTCGCGCGCAAATCGGCATGCGTGCCGTGCGACGCGGCCTTCAGGCGGCGCGTCGGCTCGGTGGCAAGCGGCAGACGCTGGCCGCGAATCAGATGCCGCAACGTCCGCCATTCGTCAGCGGAAAGCGTTTCGAAATCGCGATGACGTAGCCGCTCTTCCGCACTGAAGGTAACGTGCGCGCGTAGTTCGTGTTGTTCGGTTTCCTGTGGCGCCTTGCTGTGCGGCGAGGGGGGCGTGCGTACGGCAAGCGCGTCGGCGAGACGGTTGTTGCGTTTGGGTGGCGGCAACCCATCGCGAACTTTCGGCAGTAGCAGCGCGCGCAGTTTGCCTTCCCAATCCGGGTCGCGCCAGAACAGATCGAAGGCGGCGTTGAAGAGGTCGCGTTCGTCCGGCGCGGAGACCAATAACGTGGCGAGTGCGGCGCGCACATCGTCGCGGCGGCCGAGGTCGATCCAGTGCAACGCGGCGAGTGCATCGACGGCTTGCGCCGGTGACATCGGCAAGCCCGCGCCGCGCAGCACGCGCACAAAGTGGACGACGTTGTGGGCGAGCGTGGGCGTATCGATCGGTGCGGCCGAGGCGCTCGAAGTATCGGCGAAGGTGGTCATCGCCGTTATCCCGGCGTCGCGAGACATTGCGCGATCTGCGCGGCGTCGATGCGCGCCAGATCGTCCTGATACTTGAGCAGCACACCCAGGGTGTTCTGTACGGACTGCGGATCGAGCTCCGTCACCGATAACGCTTCCAAAGCGCGGCACCAGTCGATCGTTTCGGCTATGCCGGGCGCCTTGAACAGATCCATGCCGCGCAGCCGATGTACGAAATCGACCGCGCGCCGCTGCAATTCAACCGATGTCTGCGGCGCGCGCGCGGCGACGATCTCCAGTTCACGGTCGCGCTCGGGATAGCCGATCCATTGATACAGGCAACGGCGTTTCAACGCGTCGTGCACTTCGCGCGTGCGGTTCGACGTCATCACGACGAGCGGTGGCTGTTCCGCGCGCACCGTGCCGTATTCGGGAATCGATACCTGGAAGTCCGACAGCAGTTCCAGCAGAAACGCCTCGAACGGTTCGTCGGCGCGGTCGATCTCATCGATCAGCAGTACACGCCGCGCACCGGGATGGTTTTCGTCGGGCATCAGCGCTTGCAGCAGCGGACGCTTCAACAGGAATTCGCTGCGATACAGCGTGTCGTTGCCGGGCCGCTCGCCGGCGGCTTCGGCGAGACGCAGCGCCATGATCTGGCGCGGGTAGTCCCATTCGTAGAGCGCGCTGGCGGTGTCGAGCCCTTCGTAGCATTGCAGCCGCAGCATCGAGGTGCCGAGCATCCCCGCCGCGGCTTTGGCGAGTTCGGTCTTGCCGACGCCCGGCTCGCCTTCGACGAACAACGGCCGCTCCATGCGCAGGGCGAGATACAACGCGGTCGCGAGTTCGCGGCTGGCGAAGTAGTTTTGGGCGGCGAGTTGCGCGAGAGTGTCGTCGATGGAAGCAGGCTGCATGGTGTTCCTGACTCTGCATGGTGAAGAGCAAAACGGCGCGCTCGTCCGTGTCACTCATACCGTCGGCGGAACGGAGCGAATGAACGCGAGCGTCGCGCCACACCGCGTGCGTGATCGAACACGGCTGACGTGCTCCGCCGAGACACGTCAGCCGCAAACTGCAAGGATCGCTAACCGTTCGCTTTCGTCACCGCTCGCCCGGCCGACACCGGGATCAGATGCGCGCGATATTCGGCGCTCGCGTGCATATCGGTGTTCAGGTCGGCGTCGGATACGGTTACCCCTCGCGCGGCCTCGGGCGTGAAATTCGCCGTCAGTGCGCTTTCCAGTTCCGGCACGCGAAATACCGAAGACGCCGCTCCTGTCACTGCGACACGCACGCCGCTCGCGAACTTCGCGACGAACACGCCGACCAGTGCAAAGTGCGACGCCGGGTTACGGAATTTCTCGTAAGCGGCGCGCTCGGGCACGGGAAACTCGACGGCCACGATCAACTCGTCGGGCGCCAGCGCGGTCTCATACATGCCGACGAAGAAATCGCTCGACGAGATTCGTCGCCGATCGGTGACGATGGTCGCGTCCAAGGCCATCGCAGCAGCCGGATAGCAGGCGGCCGGATCGTTGTTCGCGAGCGAACCGCCGATGGTGCCGAGCGCGCGCACCTGGCGATCGCCGATGTGCCCGGCGAGGTCCGCGAGCGCCGGCAGCACGCGCCGCAGCTCCGCATGGTCCGCGACGTCCGCATGGCAAACGGCGGCGCCGATCGTCACCTTGCCGGCATCGACGGTGATCGATTTGAGCGCGGGAATCCGCGTCACGTCGATCAGTTGCGACGGCTGCGCGAGCCGCAGACGCATGGTGGGCAACAGGCTCTGTCCGCCGGCGATGAACTTGGCGTCACTGTCGGCAGCGATGGCTGCGGCGGCCGCTTTGGGATCCGTCGCGCGTTGATACTCGAATGAATACATGTCGAATGCTCCGCTCAGGATCTTAGTGGGGTTGCTTGGCTGCGTGGATCGCGGACCACACGCGATGCGGCGTTGCCGGCATTTGCAGGTCGGTCACGCCGAGCGGCGCGAGTGCGTCGAGGATCGCGTTGATCACGGCCGGCGGCGAACCGATTGCGCCTGCCTCGCCGCAGCCTTTTACGCCGAGCGGATTGTGCGTGCACGGCGTGCCCTTCGCGGTTTCGACGGTGAAGTTCGGCAGATCGGACGCATGCGGCATCGCGTAGTCCATATAGGAGCCGGACAGCAACTGGCCGCTCTCGTTGTCGTACACGCAGCGCTCCAGCATCGCCTGCCCAATGCCCTGTGCCAGGCCGCCATGCACCTGGCCTTCGACAATCATCGGATTGATCACGTTGCCGAAATCGTCGACCGCGGTGAACTGCTGGATACGGCAGACACCGGTCTCCGGATCGACCTCGACTTCGCAGATGTACGAGCCCGCCGGATACGTGAAGTTGGTCGGATCGTAGAACGCGCTTTCTTCGAGACCCGGTTCGAGCACGTTGAGCGGATAGTTGTGCGGCACGTAGGCGGCGAGCGATATCTCGGCAAATGCTTTGGTGCGATCGGTGCCCGCGACGCGGAATACGCCATCCTTGAACTCGATGTCTTCGGCCGCGGCTTCCAGCAGATGAGCGGCGATTTTCTTCGCCTTGGCTTCGATCTTGTCGAGCGCCTTCATGATCGCCGAGCCGCCGACCGCGATCGAGCGCGAGCCGTACGTACCCATGCCGAACGGAATGCGGCCGGTGTCGCCGTGCACGATCTCCACGCTCTCCAGCGCAATGCCGAGCCGGTCCGCGACCACTTGCGCAAAGGTTGTCTCATGCCCCTGGCCGTGACTGTGGGAGCCGGTGAACACGGTGACCGAGCCGGTCGGATGCACCCGAATCTGGCCGACTTCGAAGAGCCCGGCGCGTGCGCCCAATGCTCCGGCGATGTTCGACGGCGCCAAACCGCAGGCTTCGATGTAGCACGAGTAGCCGAGACCGCGCAGCTTGCCGTTCTTTTCGGATTCCTGTTTGCGTGCCGGGAAGCCTTTCACGTCCGCTAGTTCGAGCGCACGGCTCAGCGTGGCCTCGTAGTCGCCGGTATCGTAGGTGAGGCCGACCGGCGTCGCGTACGGAAACTCGCGGATGAAGTTACGACGGCGGATTTCGGCCGGATCGATCTTCATCTCACGTGCGGCGGTTTCGACCAGACGCTCGACCACGTACGTTGCTTCCGGACGGCCGGCACCGCGGTAGGCGTCGACCGGGACGGTGTTGGTGAAGACCGCTTTCACCTCGGCGTAGATGGCGGGCGTCGCGTACTGACCGGCGAGCAGCGTCGCGTACAGGATGGTCGGCACGCTCGAGGCGAAGGTCGACAGATACGCGCCCATGTTGGCGATCGTGTGGATGCGCATCGCGAGGAACTTGCCGTCGGCGTCCATGGCCAATTCGGCTTTGGTCACGTGATCGCGGCCATGCGCGTCGGACACGAAGGCTTCCGAGCGCTCGGCGGTCCATTTGACCGGACGGCGAATCTTCTTTGATGCCCACGTCAGCGCGACGTCTTCGGCGTATAGAAAGATCTTCGACCCGAAGCCGCCGCCGACATCCGGCGCGATCACGCGCAGTTTCGATTCCGGCAGCGACAGCACGAACGCGGCCATCAACAGGCGTTCCACGTGCGGATTCTGGTTCGCGACGTAGAGCGTGTAGCTGTCGTCCTGCACCGAGTAGCTTGCGTTGACCGCGCGCGGTTCGATCGCGTTCGGGATCAGGCGGTTGTTGACGATGTCGAGCGTGGTGACGTGCGCGGCTTTCGCGAAGGCCGCGTCGGTCGCGGCTTTGTCGCCGTGGCCCCAGTTGTAGCAGACGTTGTCCGGCACTTCGTCGTGAACCGCGGCCTGGCCCGGATCGGACGCGTGCGCGGTGTCGACCACGGCCGGTAGCACGTCGTAATCGACCTCGATCAGTTCGGCGGCGTCTTTCGCGGCCTTGATCGAATCGGCGATGACGAGCGCGACCTGATCGCCGACGTGGCGCGCTTTCGTGTGCGCGATGATCGGATGCGGCGGCTCGTTCATCGGCTTGCCGTCGGTGCTGTGGATTAGCCAGCCGCACGGCAGTCCGCCGACGTTGTCCGCAGCCATGTCCGCGCCGGTGAAGATCGCGACGACGCCGGGCGATTGTTTGGCCGCGGTGGTGTCGATGCTGTTGATTTTTGCGTGTGCGTGCGGTGAGCGCAGGAATACTGCGTAGGTTTGCTGCGGCAGGACGATGTCGTCGGTGTACTGACCGTTGCCGGTGAGGAAACGATAGTCTTCCTTACGTTCGACGGAAGTACCGATGAGGTGGGTGTCGGGTGCGTTCATCGTCGGCTCCTCAGGCGGTGGCTGGCGCAGTGGCCGCGGCATTGGCGTTGGCCGTGCCGGCGGACTTCATGCCTTCGGCGCCTTCGAGCACTGCTTTGACGATGTTGTGATAGCCCGTACAGCGGCAGAGATTGCCGTCGAGCTGGGCGCGCACGTCGTCGCCGGTGAGATTGGGTTGGCGCTCGACGAGCGAGACCGCGCTCATCACCATGCCGGGCGTACAGAAACCGCACTGCAGGCCGTGGCAGTGTTTGAAGGCGGCTTGCATCGGGTGGAGGGCGCCGTCTTTGGCGAGTCCTTCGATGGTGGTGATGGTTGCGCCTTCGGCCTGGACCGCGAGGATGTTGCAGGATTTGACTGCGCGGCCGTTCAGGTGGACCGTGCATGCGCCGCACTGGGCGGTGTCGCAGCCGATGTGCGTTCCTGTTAAGCGAAGTTGATCGCGCAGGAACTGGACAAGCAGGGTGTTGGGGTCGATTGAGGCGCTGATGGGCGCGCCGTTCACCGTCAGACTGATGCTGATCGCCATGAAGTTGTCTCCTTATGGGGTGAAACCGGACCTTTGTTTTTTCCTGCTTTCAGCTGCCTGCTCGTGGGGTCCGATTAGGGTGCTGCGGGTTTACTTTTTTTATGGGTCTGCCGAAAAGTAAAGCACAAATTGGGTGGGGGCGCTATTGGGTTGTGTGCCTGCTCGGCGGGTTTTGGGGTGGTTTTTGCCCGTTCGGGTGGGGGATTGCCTGACGGCGCTGGTTTTGGGTTTTTTGCCTGCGTGGCGCTTTTGTCCGTGTTCCTGGGGCTTTGGCCTTTCCTTGATCTGGCTTTGGTGCCTTTCCTTGAATTGTTAGTGGTCTAT
>NZ_JALPRI010000045.1:0-9728 GCF_030464785.1 Paraburkholderia sp. SEWSISQ10-3 4 | reverse complement strand
CTTGGCAAACGGGAGGCGTCCATATAAAAGGACTCATCAGCTCCCACTCCGCACTACGTGCGTCGCGGACGGGTCTGCAGGGGAAACCACCGGCTTCGGTTGAGTTTGTGGCGGCCGTCGGCTTCGCCTCGGCGACGCGCTTCTGCACTCCCTAGGGAACCCCACTTCAAATGATATGGCGGCGTGCCGCAATTATGGTCACGGCGCCGGTGCCGTTGCCGTTCCAATCACAATGGCGATGGCGATGGCGATGGCGATGGCGATGGCGGGGCAATGATGAAGCCGCTGTCTGATGGCGAGGCGTGAGCGCGAAAACGCAGCGATCGGTTTTATGAATGGCTCTTCGGCGCGCGTAGCGCCGCCGGAAGTATGACGCCCTTGTCACAAACCTACGCAGCGGCACGAGCACAGATTCCAGATGCACCACTACCCTGAGCAAACCACGGTGCCCACTTAGCATTAGCGGTTTGAGCCGCTTTCTTTGCTTATCTTTCTTTGCGGCGGCAAAGAAAGTAAGTGCCGCCCCGCACAGGGGCAACGCTAATAAACCACTACCAATTCAAGGAAAGGCCAACGCCCTAAGAACACGAACAACAAGCGCCGCGAAGGCAAAAAAACCAACCTTCACCCTTCTCGCAAATACCCCACAAGCACCTTATGCGCAACCATATCCACAGCAGGCTTAATCAACCCATTCTTGTCGGTCCAAACCTTCGGCGTCAACGCACCACTCAACGCGACGCTATCCGCGTCACCAAGAGCGAGCAGCGCAGTCTGCACCTCATCATCAAACGCAATCACGTTAACGAAAATCGTATCGCCATCATTGGTGGTCGCCCGGACCTTGCAGGTCACAAAGCGCTTACCATTCTGCCCCGTGCGGATCTGCGCCTCGCCGTATAAGCGCCCGCCCACCAGTCCATCGATCATCGTCCTGCTCCTATTATTCCCCACCGTGCAAAAAGCAAAATCGCCGAGCACGGCCCGTATGATCCCACGATACGCAGCGCGGCTTACGCAAAAGCACGAACTGCTCGCGCCATATGACAATCGCCGCGCGCCTGCGCTGAACTCACACGCTTACCGTGAACCCGTCTGCGCACCTGCCGCCTCGAAAATATCCCGCAGCCATTGCGCAAACACCCGCACCCGCGACGACAACTGGCGATTCTGCGGATACAACACCGAAACCGGCATCGGCGGCGGCGGGAATTCCGCGAGAATGATCTTCAGCCGCCCTGACGCGAGTTCACTCATCACGCGGTATTGCGGCACTTGCACGATGCCAAGCCCGGCCACCGCCGAACCTGTGTAGAGATCGGCACCCGTCACCGATACCGTCGACGGCAGGTACGTGGCCGTATCGCGCCCGTCAATTCTGAATTCGAGCGGCACCGGCTTGCCCGTCGCGCTGGATAGATAATTCACCGCGCGATGCGTGGACAAAGCCGACGGATCGGCCGGCTCGCCGTACGCTTCCAGATAAGCCGGACTCGCCACCGTCACTTGCGGCAATTGCGCCACGCGCCGCCCCACCATCGACGAATCCTGCAGATTGCCCGCCCGCAACACGCAATCGATCCCCTCCCGCACCAGGTCGACCAGCCGGTCGTCCTCGCCGATCGTCAGTTCGATGTCGGGAAATCGCTCGAGAAACGCCGGCAGCGCCGGCACGACAAAGTGCCGGGCCAGCGTGCCCTGCAAATTCACACGCAACAGGCCCTTCGGCGCGATGTTGGAAAACGAACCCTCCGCCTCCTCCATATCGGCGATCAGCCGCACGCAGCGGCGGTAATACGCCTCGCCGTCGTGCGTGAGGCGGACGGAGCGCGTGGTGCGCTCGAGAAGCCGCGCGCCGAGCCGCTGCTCCATGCGCTTCATCAGGTTGGTGACGGTGGCGCGCGGAATCTGCAGGTCGTCCGACGCGCGCGTGAAGCTTTGCCGCTCGGCGATCCGGATGAACACCCGCATTTCCTCGAAACGATCCATGGTTGATGCCTTTGCCGGGCTGGAGATCCGGCTGCCCGTCGGCCAATTATTAAAGTAAATGGAATGATGATGGCAAGTCTAACCCGATTATCTCAGCGACGAAAGCGACCATGATTCACCTCACCAACCCACCAGACAGAAGGAAACGAATCATGAACACGATCAAAAACGCTCAAGTCGCCATCGTTACCGGCGCATCCCGCGGCATCGGCGCAGCAGTTGCGCAACGCCTCGCCAAGGACGGCTTTGCAGTTGCCGTGAACTACGCATCGAGCTCGACGGAAGCCGATGCGCTGGTCGCGGAACTCACAGCGGCAGGCACCAAAGCCATCGCCGTGAAGGCCGACGTTGCGAACGCCGACGACGTGCGTCGCATGTTCGAAATCACCGAACAACAACTCGGCAAAGTGGACGTGCTGGTCAACAACGCCGGCGTGCTGAAGACGCTGCCGCTCGCCGACACCAGCGACGCGCTGTACGACCAGACTTTCGACATCAACGTGCGCGGCACCTTCAACACGCTGCGCGAAGCGGCCGCACGGATGAACAACGGCGGACGCATCGTCAACTTCTCGAGCACGACGCTGGCGCTGAACATGCCGGGCTACGCGATCTACAACGGCACCAAGGCCGCCGTCGAAGCCTTCACGCATGTGTTCGCCAAGGAATTGCGCGGCCGCGACATCACCGTCAACGCGGTGGCGCCGGGCCCGATCGCGACCTCGCTGTTCCTCGACGGCAAGACCGAAGAACAGATCCAGACGTTCGCGAAGATGCCACCGCTGCAGCGTCTCGGCCAGCCGGACGACATCGCCTCGGTGGTGTCCTTCCTCGCCGGGCCGGATGCAGGCTGGGTCAATGGCCAGGTCCTGCGCGCCAATGGCGGTGTGGCTTAACTGAGCTTGAAAACACACAAAGCGCCTCTCTCACAGCAGCTTTAAACGTCGTATCACTTTCACGACTCGGAGCAGAAAAATGCAGAAGAACGTCATCCTGGTTACGGGCGCGGGTACGGGCATCGGCAAGCTCACCGCGCAATCGTTGGCCGAAGCCGGCCATATCGTCTACGCGACGATGCGCGATGTCGAAGGACGCAACAAGCCGCGCGCCGATGAAATTCGAGCGCTCGCCCAGGCGAAGGACATCCAGTTGCATCCGCTTGAACTCGATGTGTTGTCGCAAGAATCCGCCGATGCCGCCGCCGCGACGATCATTCGCGAGCAAAGACGGCTCGACGTGGTGATGCAGAACGCGGGCCATCTGGTGGTCGGTCCGACCGAAGCGTTCACGCCCGAGGAAATGGTGAAGGTATTCGACACCAACCTGCTCGGCGCGCAGCGTGTCAACCGTGCGGTGCTGCCGTATCTGCGCCAGCAGGAAGCGGGCTTGATGTTGTGGATCAGCAGCACGACGACCAAGGGCGGTTTTCCTCCGTTCCTCGGGCCTTACGGCGCTGCAAAGGCGGCGATGGATTCACTGGCCGTCACCCTCGCCTACGAAATCGCGCGCTTCGGTATCGAGACCTCGATCGTGGTGCCGGGCGCGTTCACTCGCGGCACCGCACACTTTCCGAGTGCCGGCAAACCTGCCGATGCGGAGCGCGCCGCCGCGTATGCACGCTATGACGGCGTGATGGATCAGATCGGCGAGCGTCTGTCCGAACTCACACCGGACGACGCCGATCCGCAAGCCGTGGCCGATGAAATCGTGCGGATCGTCGCGTTGCCGTCAGGCGAGCGGCCGATGCGCTCGGTGATCGACTTCGTCGGCGACGGCGCGCGTGAAGTGCTCGAAGTCTCGGAACGCGTGCGCATCGAGTTCGCCAAACGCATCGGTATGGGCGATTTGCTCGAAGCGAAGATCAAGCGGTAATCAATACATGACCGTGGGGGACGCTGAGGCTGACTGATAGACCTTTGCGTCCCGCCGTTCCTTTCCCGCTTTGAACCCACACGCTCATGAAACCCTCAATCCTGCTCGCCTGCGCCGTGCTGCTGCCGTTTCTGATCACCGCTTGCGATGCGCGACAACAAGCTCAGTCGCCGGACGCATCCGTCACCACGCGGAGTACAGCCATGAAACCCTCAGTGACTTATCTTCATCTGTTGAAGCACACGCCCTTCTTTACGAGCCTCACAACCGAACAATTGCGTTGGGTGATCGGCCATTCGCATGAATGGGAAGCGCAATCTGGCACCGTGGTCGCGCAATGCGATAGCAGCGCTCACGGCGGCACTGCGAATGATCAAGGCATGTGGATTCTTTTAGACGGTGGCTGGCAAATCGAATACGGCCAACAGTCGTATCCGGCCGGTCATGCGAGTGCGGGAAAATGGTTTAGCGCGACTGTGACCGATCGGCCATGCAGCCTTGTCACGACCGAACACAGCTATGTGATGAAAATCGAACGCGCCGATTTTGACGTGATGCTCAAACAAGGTTTCGCATTCGATCAACATCTCGATGCAGGGCGCCGCTATTACAGCGAACTGTTCGCCGCTCCGGCCGAACTCGTTAAATAGCAGTCGAGCCGGAGCGGATGGTTACGCCGTGGCAAAGCCAAAGAAGCGTACTTAAACCGCCTTCGGATTACGCTCCGTAAATCCTTCCTGATGCCAATACGGATACGCGGGACGTACAGCGCTCGCAGCGTCGAGTTTCGCCACCTGTTCGGGCGTCAGATTCCAACCCACCGCGCCGAGGTTCTGCCGCAACTGCTCTTCGTTGCGCGCACCGATCAGCACCGTCGATACGGTAGGCCGCTGCAGCAGCCAGTTCAGCGCGATTTGCGGCACGGTCTTACCGGTTTCGGCCGCAACCTCATCGATTGCATCCAGCACGCGGAACAGGTACTCGTCCGGCACCGGCGGCCCCATGTCAGAGGTTTTATGCAGCCGGCTCGTTTCCGGCAACGGCTGGCCGCGTTTGATCTTGCCGGTGAGACGTCCCCAACCGAGCGGACTCCACACCACAGCACCCACACCTTGATCGACGCCAAGCGGCATCAACTCCCACTCGTAATCGCGACCGATCAACGAGTAGTAAGTCTGGTTCGCGACATAGCGCGGATAGCCGTAACGATCCGCGGTGTCCTGCGATTTCATCAGATGCCAGCCGGAGAAATTCGACACGCCGGTGTAGCGGATCTTGCCGGCGCGCACGAGATCGTCGAGCGTCGACATGACTTCGGCGACAGGCGTCTTCGCGTCGAAACCGTGTAACTGGAACAGGTCGATGTAGTCGGTTTGCAGACGCTTGAGCGCTGCGTCCACCGCCTGAATCAGATGAAAGCGCGACGAGCCGACATTGTTCGGACCGTCGTCGAAACGGAAAGTCGCTTTGGTCGAAATAATCGCTTTGTCGCGCTTGCCCTTGAGCGCTTCGCCGAGCACCGACTCGGAAGCGCCGCTCGAATAAATGTCGGCGCTGTCGAACATCGTAACGCCCGCATCGAAACAGATGTCGATCAGACGACGCGCTTCGGCGACGTCCGTGGCGCCCCACGCCTGGAAAAACTCACCCTTGCCGCCGAATGTGCCCGTACCGAAACTCAGTACCGGCACCTTTAAACCAGATGCACCCAAATGCCTGTATTCCATTGACGATTCTCCGTGTCGTAGCCATCGATAAACGGACGTTTAGTCTACGCGCGTCTCGGCAAACGTGCCGGCGAGCGCGGCCAGTGCATCACGCGCGTTTCGAATCACGCTGTCCCAATCGCCCAATGCCGGCTGCCGGAACAATTTCGCTTGCGCATACCAGGGCGTATCTGAGCGCTCCAGCATCCAGCGCCAGCAAGTGTCGAAACGATTCAGAATCCATACCGGCTTGTCTAGCGCGCCAGCCAGATGCGCGGTGGATGTGTCTACGGATATCACCAGGTCGAGGTTTGCCACCAGCGCGGCAGTGTCGGCAAAGTCATCGAGTTCTTCGGTGTAGTCAATGACGTTAGGGTGCGAATCGCTGTGTGGTAACTGAAGCGCAGACGGCCCCTTTTGCAAACTGAAGAACTGCACGTTCGGCACATCGAGAATCGGTGCTAGCCGCTCGAACGCAATCGAACGGCGTGCGTCGTTCTTGCGGAGTTCGGCGACATGCGGCCGGTTTCCGCCGGCCCACACGAGTCCGACCTTCGGGCGCCCTTCTGCTTGCTCAGCGATACGCTCGTGCCATTCACGCGTTGCTTGCGGGTCGGCGAACAGATAAGGCGTCTTTGACGGAATGCTCGCGAGATCGGTCTTGAATGCAAGCGGCAGACTCAGCAATGGGCAGTGACAATCGAACGGCGGCAGAACCTGGCCCGCTTCGATCAATTGATCCACGCCGTCGAGCGTGGACATTAGCCGCATCAACTCATCTGGCACTTCGAGCACGACTTTCGCACCGAGCTTCGACACCATCCCGGCATAGCGGCAGAACTGCAGCGTGTCGCCGAGACCCTGCTCCGCGTGAAGCAGAATTGTTTTGCCGTCGATAGAAAAATCGCCCAGCCAAAGCGGTTGCGCGAAGGTGCGCCGGCCTGCTTTGATCCGGCTACGCTCCCAACGCCATTCGTACTCTTTCCAACCCGCTTCCAGTTGCCCCAGTTGCAGCAGACACAACGACTGGTTCCAATGCGTCTCGGCAGCGGCGGGATTGACGGCCAATGCGCGTTCATAGCTCTGCAATGCTTGCGCGTGCTCACCGAGATCGACCTGGGTCAGTCCAAGGTTGTTCCAGGCATCGGCAAATGCAGGTGCGAGTTCGAGCGCGCGCTCATAGCATTGCCGCGCGTCGTCCGCCTGATTCAGGTCGCTGAGCGCGTTGCCGCGATTGCTCCACGCGTCGGGATAAGTCGGCTGCAATGCGAGTGCGTGATCGCAGCTTGCGAGCGCATCGGCGGGACGGCCCAGATCGCGCAGCACGCAGGCGCGATTGTTCCAGGCTTGCGCGAAATCCGGTGTCAAGGCGATTGCGCGATCAAAGCTGCTGAGCGCATCAAGGGACAAATTCAGGCCGGCTTGCGCGTTGCCGCGATTGTTCAGTGCGTCCGGGAATTTCGATTGCAATGCGAGCGCGCGATTGGCGCTCGCGAGTGCTTCGTCGAAACGTTGCAGGGCATTGAGCGCATAAGCGAGATTCGAATGGATGGGCGCCTGTTTCGCATTGATGGCGAGCGCCTTTCTGAGGAACTCGATGCCCTCCTCGACACGGCCCGCCTGCAGCGCAAGTGAGCCCAACAATTGCAGCGCCTCGAAATGGCGTGGCTTGAGTTCGAGAATCTCACGATAGAGTTCTTCGGCCTCGGCGAATGCGCCGTTCTGCTGAAGCGCGACGGCTTGCCGAAGCATATGGTCCAACTGTTGCGGGAGATTGGCAGGCTTGCTCATGAGGTGAGCTTGGATTGAATGCGTGTGGAACCGGGAAACCGCTTTCAAGCTTGCTGAGTCGCGGCGGAAGCCACGCGGGTCAGGCTTGAAAGAACGAAGCCGATTATCGCCGAAAAGAACGCGTTTGGTCTGCTGTGTGCAAGCGGCTTCGAATGTGCGCGAGCGGGAGGGAGAACTGCTTGTTTTGGGGGCGAGTTTTGCAGGCGTCTCTTTTAGACGTGTTTTTAAGCGGCTTTCTATGCCGCGTTGCGGCGCGCGTCACGTCGCTACGTGACGCGCGCCTTGATGCCTGGACTGTGGCTGGTGTGACTGATGTGTCCGATGTCCGGCTTACTGGGCAGTCAGATGCTTACGCTTGGCGAGATCCTGAGCCATTGCGTAGTGCTCCTGGATGGTCGGGAGTGCCTTTTTCGCCGCGTCCTTCAATTGTTCGTCGCGGCCCGATGCGATTTCCGCCTGGAAGGCCGACAGCGCTTTCTGTTCGCCGGCGAGCGCGACCTGCTCGATGTAGGTCTTGTCGAAGTCGGCGCCGCGCAGGTTATTGATGCTCGCGAGCACCGCCGGGTCCGGATCGTTCTTCGGCACGTCGACGCCACGCGGGCTAGCGGCGCGCAGCGCGTCGGATATTTTCGCGTTGTCGTTCGACACGCGCTCAGCGAATGCCTTCACGTCCCGGTCGGTTGAGCGCGAAGTGGCGATGCGTGCGGCGTCGCGTTGCGTGGCGACAGCCTTGGTGGCGTCGGTGATAAAGGTCTGGTCGGCGGCATGAATGCGAACTGCATCCGGCGCGGCCGCAGTCTGGGCACTGGCCGAGGTAGCGATAACCATAAGGCTGGCCATGCAGGCACTGGTGATGGCGGCGAGAGGCAAGCGGATCATACGTTCTCCTTGGAGTGGAAGCGAAACGACGGAGATGCGAGTGCGCCTTGGCCATGGCACGCGATTGCACTGAACCTTGCAAGTCGCTTGCGACTGGCTAACGGCGCCGCGCTCTTATCGCTGTGCATTCTAGGAGGCGCACTACCCAGCATGTGAAACCATGCTGTCGCTTCTGTAACGTTAGGTAACCTTCATACGAAATACCTGTTTTTGCTGTACAGCCATCGGCCTCTTCCTGCCCTGAATAGTGGCTTGGTGTAAACCAGAAAGCAGCGGCAAACCGCCTGAATTCACTGAACTTTCCTGCTGTTGCGCCGATAACAGAAAGGTAGGGCACGCGCCAGGGCCGAACGGACGGTATGCATGGCGCACCACTCGCACCGCAATCCCTGGAGAGATTCGATGGCAGTAGATCACCGCGCGAACGACGAACGCAGCAACCTGACGAGTTCCAATAAATTCGAGCTGTTGCTGTATCGGCTGGGTTCGGTCCCCGGCAGCGATGCGCATGAGCTTTACGGCATCAACGTTTTCAAGGTGCGTGAAATCTCGACGATGCCGCCGGTGACGCCGATTGCGGGTTCTTCGCCGTTCGTGATGGGCGCGGTGGACATTCGCGGCCAGATTATTCCCGTGATCGACTTGCCGCGCCTGATGGGCTGCGAGCCGACGCGCGGTTTGAACATTTTGCTGGTGACGGAATTCGCGCGTTCGACGCAGGCTTTTGCGGTCGAGGAAGTGGACGACATCGTGCGGCTCGAATGGAACCAGGTGCTCTCCGCGGAAGGCGCGGCCGGCGGTAATCTGGTGACGAGCATTGCACGTATCGACGGCAACACGGGCGATTCGCGGCTTGCCCAGGTGATCGACGTGGAGCAGGTGTTGCGCGACGTGTTTCCGTCACAGCATCCGAGCGTCGACCCGACCTCGGTGGGTGACGCGCTTGGCATCCGCCCTGGCGCGAAGATTCTCGCCGCTGACGATTCCGGGTTTGCGCGCAAGCTGATCGAGCAGGCGTTGAGCGCGATCGGCGCAGACTACGTGATGACCAAGACTGGCGAAGAGGCGTGGAATACGTTGCAGCAGATTGCGCGTGAAGCGCAGGCTAACGGCACGCGGGTGAAGGACAGTATTGCGCTGGTGTTGACTGATCTCGAGATGCCGGAGATGGACGGGTTCATGTTGACCCGTCAGATCAAGGCTGATGAGCGGACCCGGGATATTCCGGTGATTATTCATTCTTCTTTGACGGGTGCAGCCAACGAGGCGCATGTGAAGAATGCTGGGGCGAATGGGTATGTGGCTAAGTTTGCAGCCGGTGAACTGGCTAATGCTATTCGTAATGCGTTGGGGGCGCCTGCGGCGGTAGGGGTTGTTGTTTGAAGGTTAGCCGTTCTTTTTGCCTTCGCGGCGCTTGTTGTTCGTGTTCTTAGGGCGTTGGCCTTTCCTTGTTCTGGCTTTCGTGCCTTTCCTTGAATTGTTAGTGGTCTA
>NZ_JALPRI010000044.1:0-11202 GCF_030464785.1 Paraburkholderia sp. SEWSISQ10-3 4 | reverse complement strand
GCGGCAAAGAAAAGTAGGTGCCCCCCCGCACAGGGGGAACGCTAATAAACCACTAGCAAATCAAGGAAAGGCCAAAGCCCCAGGAACACAGACAATAAGCGCCGCGAAGGCAAAAAAACCAAACCTTCATTCAATCCCCAACCGAGCCCGAATAGCCGGCAACATATACTCAACCGCCGCGCGCCCCTCCTCCATCGCGGGCCCGGCCCGGTGAAAATCAAAAATCCCCATCCCACCCAGCCGTGGCTGAATCAAAATATCCGCCGGCTCACCCGCCAGCCGGCTCCTCGAAATCCGCACCTGCATGATGTCGATGCTCTGCGCGATCGAACTCAGCATCGACGGCACCCGCGCACTTGGCGCCGGCGCCACCCGCACATCATCGGAAGCGCGCCCTTCGGCAGGTGCCAGCCAGCGTGGCCAAGGCTTGCCGTTACGCCGTAACGCGACCGGCGGCGGCGCATCCGGATCCAGCGCCGGCGTGTCAACCGCCGCTCCACCAAAATCGCGCCCATTCAGAATGTCGTTGTTCAGATCCACCGCGATCACGCAGTCCGCCCGCATGCCGCGCGCCACCGAGACCGGCACCGGATTACTCAAGCCGCCATCCACCAGCCACACACCGTTGTGATACACCGGCGTGAAAATCCCCGGAATCGCAATCGAGGCGCGCACCGCGTCCACCACGCTGCCGTCCTGTAACCAGCTCTCGCGGCCCGAATCGAGTTCGGTGGCCACCGCCGCGAACGGCATGTTCAATTGCGCAATCGAGCGGCCGGCGAATTTGTCCGCGAATATCTGGATCACCTTGCGCCCGCCCAGCAAGCCGCCCGAAAAACGTAGATCGAGCAGCCTCACCACGGTTTGCCAGGTGAGCTTCGACACCCATTCTTCAAGCCAGTCGAGATCGCCGTTGGCATACACGGCACCGACCAGCGCGCCAATCGACGTGCCGCACACCACATCTGGCTTGATGCCCGCATCGTGCAACGCGCGAATCGCACCGATATGCGCCCAGCCACGTGCTGCGCCGCCCCCCAACACCAGCCCGATCCGGCTGTATCGACGTCGATGTATCATGTGTTCCCCGCCTTTTACCGGCTAGCGCCCGCGTATCACGTCCGAGCGCGATGTCGTGTACACCTTCTGATATTGGTCGAAGTGCACGTTGAAAATGCCTTCTTCGGTCACACCGCCCTCGCGCCATTTCCAGCTCCACACGGTCTCCGGCTTGAGCGGAAACACGGCGATCTGACCTGGCTTGCCGAGCAGGCGGCGTACTTCGTCTTCCGTCATGCCGATGCGAATCTTCCCGAAGTTGTCGGCGGTCAGCACCTGCGTGATGGATTGCAATTTGCCGTCACGGTCGATGTCGACCATGTACGTGTTCAGTCCTTGCGGGCCGCGCGGATATTCGAAACGCTTGGAACCGTCGGTAAAAGTGCGCTCGGTTTCCGGCTTGCCCATCTGATCGCGGATCTGCGCCTCAGTGGTAATGCCCGGCGTCATATTCTTGAGTAGCAACGCGTCCGGCTTGACGGCGTTGAAGAATTCCTTGAGTTTTTGCACGGCACGGTCGCTCTGTTGGTCGTCGCAACCGGTCAGTGCAACGCACGCGGCCAGCATCGCGACAGTAAGCAGTTTGAGGCTCACAGCGAGTTTCCTGTACGGACACGAAGCGGCAATCCGCCCGCATCCCGTTGTGTAGGGTGTACTACAGGATAACCGCGTGCGCGAAAAACCGCGAGCGACGCAGGCAATGCGCTCAAGGGCCGCCGTGCGGCGTGTGTTGCAGAGGAATGCGAGAAACCGTCTCCACAAACAAAAAGGCGACGCTGTGCAAAGCGTCGCCAAGTCGGTCGATACGGTCAAACCGGAAACCAAACAGCGGCTGAACAGCCGCTTGAAACGCAGCATCGCGGACGACGCGCAGCGGTCCGGTCCCGGGCGAAGCGGTGAGAGACCTTGGCCTCTGACCTTGCGCCGTCGCCTGAATGGCGGACCGCTGCTTGTTTGGCCGCCCTGGTCCCTCGATAAGCCCCTCAAGTGCAGCTAATCTAAACGGATTGCCGGATTTAAACGAGAGCGCGTTTACACCGAATTGGCAGAGGATTTGCAGTGGGCTGCGCAGGCGCAGCACCCGGTTTGCACGGCAGTCGTGCAGCTCTCCCTACGCGCGGACAAACGCAGCGAAACCCGCGCGCCCTGCCCCCTGCAGCACCGAATCGTTCTGTGGCGTATGAATTCGCGCGCACAGCACGTCGCGATAGTGACGCTCGAGCGCATTGTCGCGACTCAGACCGGGATTGCCGCTTGCCTCGACGGCCAGTTGCACCGCCTCTATGGCCTGGTTCGTCACCGTGTACTTGACGAGCGGCGCTTCATCGAGTGTCACGCGTTCGGTGTGCGCGCTTGCGTCGAGCAGCACACGATTGCTGAACAGTAGCGCGTCGATGCGGCCGAGCGTCTGCTGAAACGCGGGCAAGCTCGCGAGCGGCGCGCCGAGATTGCCGGGCGTGCGTTCAGCGGCCCATTGCGCGAACCAGTCGCGCGCCGCCCGTGCGACGCCGTCATACACCGCCGACAACAGCACGCTCATCCACGCGAAGCCAAGTGCATCGAGTCCCGCACCCGGCTCGCCAGGCGGATGGACGTCAACCGCGTGAGCAGCCGGTACGAACACGTTCTCGAACACGAGCTCGTGACTGCCCGTGGCGCGCATGCCGAGATGATTCCACTCGCTGCCGACTCGCACGCCCGGGGTGTCCCGATGCACCAGCCACACGCCAACGCGCGGCGGCGTCTCGTCGCTGCGCGCCCATACCGCAAGCCAGGCGAGACCCGGGCTGCCGGTCGAGTACAGCTTGCTGCCGTCGATGATCCAGCCATCGGCGCTGCGCTTCGCAATCGTCGACGGCAAACCGCCGCGTGCCGGCGTGCCCAGCTCGGGCTCGACGCGCAGCGAGTTGATCAAGGCGCCATCGCGTACCGCTTCACGCGCCACACGTTCACGCAGTTCAACAGGCCAATGCGGGTTGCCCTGCAAGCGATGATGAAACAGGTATTGCATCACCAGCACCAGTGCCGTGGAAGGCTCGCCGCGCGCCACCGCGCGCACCACCTTCAAAGCCTGCGGCAAGCTCGCACCCGCACCGCCAAGCGATGCGGGCACCGTTAACGAGAGCAGATCGAATTCATGCAAGCGCGCCAGATTGGCGTGCGGAAATTCCGCCGTGCGGTCGTAGTGAGCCGCACCGGCAGCGAACTCGCTCGTGAGCTTCGCGAGCAGCGCGTCGAACGCAGCACTATCGAGCGGTGGATGACGGCGCGTCACGGCGCTATTGGCAATCGGGGCATTCATGCGAGGACTCCGGCAGGCCGCGTCAAGGCAACGGGAAACTGCGATCGAAGCTCGTACGCACGTCGAGATGCGCACGAATCACATTGGCGGCTTCGTAGGTATCGGCGGTGCGCTGCTGCGCGCTGACGACGCTGTCGTCGATCGCCACCGGATGCACCTGGCCGCGCTGATAGACGGTTTTCAGCACATCGGTCGGCAGGCCCGTGACTTTCGATTGCATCGCCGCCACCTCGTCGGGATGCGAAAGCGCCCAACGCTGGCCGATCGCCACGCGTCGCAGGAAGTCGGCGAGTTGCGCGCGCTTCTCCGCGATCGCGCGTTCGGTCGCAACCTGATAGCTGAGCCCTTCGGACAGGCCGACGCCGTTGGCGATGATGCGATCGTGATCGCGCGCTTCACCGAGCGCCGTATACGGGTCCCACACCGACCATGCATCGACGCTGCCCGACGCAAGCGCCGCCTTCGCATCGGCGGGTGCGAGGAACACGAACGTGACGTCGCTGACCGGCACGTTGGCCTTCTTCAATGCGGCGAGCGCGAGATAATGGCCGATCGAACCGCGCGTCGTGGCGATGCGTTTGCCCTTCAGGCTCGCTGCATCGTTCAACGGCGATTGCGCGCCGACGACGATCGCCAGATCCAGCGGATTCGACCGGGTTGCCGCGACCGCACGGACCCGCGCGCCGGCTGCGAGCGCGAACACGAGCGGCGCGTCGCCGAGTCCGCCTACATCCACCGCGCCGGCGTTCAGCGCTTCGCCAAGCGGTTGCGCGGCAGGAAAGTTGAACCACTCGATCTTGTACGGCAGGTCTTGGAGTTGTCCGGATGCTTCGAGAATGCCGCGGGTTTGCAAGGACTGGTCGCCGACTTTGAGCACGGGTAGATCCGCCGCAAAAGACTGCGTTGCGCAAAGCGTCGCGCACAGTGCGAGCACCGCCGCGCCGAGTGGTTTGAGCAACGCACGTTGCAAGACGGATGAGGCGGAGAACGAAGAACTAGGAGTCGGCATGGCGGCGGTTACGTCGTGGCATTCAGATAATGTGCTATCGACGATAAGGCACGCATCTGTATAAGACAAACGCATTATTCTGCTAAGCAAATATGCGAATTTTATTGACCGGCGAGGCGTGCGCGCACATCGATACGGGTATCATCGAACGCACGAATCTTGCGCCTCGCAGCGCACTCACCAAGTCACCGCTCATCATGAAGATCGACGAAATCGACGCATACGTCACCGTCATTCGCTGTCAGTCGTTGCAACAGGCAGCGCTCTCACTCGGCCTCACGCAACCGGCAATCACGCGCCGCCTGCAGAATTTCGAAGAGGCGCTCGGCGTCGAATTGCTCGACCGCAATACACGTCCGCTCAAAGCGACGGCAACAGGCCGCATCGTCTACGAACAATGCCGAGTGATCCAGCGTGAACTCGACGTGCTGCGCGAGATCGTCGCCACCGACACCCCGCCCGTGGGCACGCTGCGCCTCGGCGTCGCGCAGACGATTGCCGATATCGCGCTGACCGATGCGATGCGCGGCCTCAAGTCGGCTTATCCGGATCTGCAAGCGCGTGCGTCGACCGGTTGGGGCAGCCAGCTTCTGCAACGTGTCGAACAGGGCGAACTCGACGCCGCCGCGATCCTGCTGCCGAGCAACAAGACCTTCGACGAGATCCTGTCGGCGCGCTCGCTCGGCCGCATCAAACTGGCGGTGGTCGCGCAAAAAGGTATGTTGAAGAAACGCACGCACACGCTGGCGGAATGCCAGTCGGTCGGGTGGGTATTGAATCCGGATGGATGCGGCTTTCGCGATGGCCTGCAGCGCACGCTGACGGGTCTTGGGCTCGCGCTCAAGCTCAATCTGGAAACGCTCGGCACCGAGCTGCAATTGCAACTGGTCGCCGACGGCAACGGTTTGGGCCTCGTGCCTTTACCTCTGCTGCACGCCAGCGCTCACGCGGACGCACTCGATATCGTGTCGATCAGCGACTTCAAACCGCTCATCGATATCTGGCTCGTGCATCCGCGCGTGCTGGGTAAATTGCAACAGCCGGTCGAGCGCTTCGGCGCGGCGATCGAGCGGCAATTCAAGGAGGCGCGAGCACAGCGCGCGGCTTGAGCCACGCGCCGCTTGCCCATCAGATCACGCGAAAACCGTGCGTTCCATCGCGCCCAAGCTGGGCAACGAGGCCGTACTCCCACTCCAGATAGGCGTTCATCGCTTCGCGCGCGTTATCGGTTCCTTCATACGGACGACGATAGCGATCGATGCGCGGCGACGCCAGCCGCGTCTCACCGCTCTCCACGGCGAAGCCCGCTTCGATCCACGCGTTCGTGCCGCCGGCCAGCACCTGCACCGGCTTGCCCGTCAGCGCCGCCAACTCAGGCGCGGCAAAGCGCGCAAGCAGACTGCTGCCGCAGGTCACCACATAACGCTGCGCGTCCGGCAGCTTGCGTAACGCTTCGTCGAGTTGCCCACGAATCGCGAACCATGCGCCGGGAATATGGCGCTTCACATAGTTCGCGCTGGTCGTGAAATCCAGCACGACGGTGCCCGGTGATTGCAGCAGCGTCACCAGTCCGGCCGGCGTGATCTCTTCAACAGCAGGCGGCGTGGGCGCAAAGCGCGCGGCGGGCGCGGCGCCCTTTTCGCTGAAGTCCGCGTTGCCTAGGCCGTCCACCACATACACCTCGACGTTCATCTGCGCGAGCCACGACGCGCTCATGTTCGCGCGCACGCCGTCGTTGTCCGCGAGGATCACGCGCGCGCCGCGCACCGGCGCGAACATATCGGTCTCCTGCACGAGTTGACCGCCGGGCGCATTGCGAAATCCGGGTACGTGGCCCGCTTCGTATTCTTCCGGCGTACGCACGTCGAAACGATAGACGGTGCGTACCGCTTCATCGGCCCAGCGACGCGCTTCATCGCGCGACGTGCGGCCTACCCTGGCGCGATCCGCCACCGCGCGCGCGGAATCGGCGGCGGCGAGGCGAACCGTGTCGTCGACAATCGGCTCGAAGCGCCGCGAGCTGCCGTGCGCGAGTGCCTGACCGGCAAGCGTCCAGCCGATGGTGCCATTGCGAAGCGCCGCAACCGGATTCGGCACCCCCGCATTGATCAATGACTGCGCACCGATAATGCTGCGCGTGCGCCCCGCGCAATTGACGATGATCCGCGTGGCGGGATTCGGCGCGAGCTGCCGCGCACGCAATACCAGTTCCGCGCCCGGCACGCTGATGCTGCCGGGAATATTCATGGTCTGGTATTCGTCGAAGCGGCGTGCGTCTAGCACCACCACATCGGCTTCATGATCGAGCAGTGCGAGCACCTGCGGCGCGCCGAGCGACGGCGTATGGCGCTCGCTTTCGACCAGTTCGCCGAATGCCTTGCTCGGCACGTTGACGTCCTGGAACAGCTCACCGCCCGCCTCGCGCCAGCCTTGCAAACCGCCATCGAGCAGCGCGACATTGGTATAGCCCAGCTCGTTCAAGCGGCGTGCGGCGCGTTCGGCAAGTCCTTCGCCGTCGTCGAACGCCACGATCGGCACGTCGCGGCGCGGCAGGCGCACCGGCGCTTCCAGTTCGAGTCGCGAGAGCGGCAGGTTGGCCGCGAACAGCGGATGACTGCGTGCGTGCGGATCCTCCTCACGCACGTCGACGAGCGCGATTTCCTCGCGCTCGAGCAGTGCGCGGCGCACGTCTTTGAATGATCGGGTACGGAATTCTGTAGCGAAACTCATGAGATCAGGGACTCCTTCGAAACATTCCAGATATTCGGCAACACATCGTTCGAGTAGCCGGAGATAAAGGTTTTTCGGCCTCCGCCGGCTGGGTAGACGGAACGCGTCACCGCGCCAATATTTCCACCGTACACGTGAATGCTGATCGACGTACGATCGTCAAAAGCATTACTGACACGATGGATATCGCCGATGCGCGGCGACACGGCATCCACCGCGCCGGCATCGAGGCGCTTTGCTGCCCCCTCTTCTTCCGGCGCGCCGTCTGGCGTGATGCGATATCCCTGAGCAATTTCCGCACCACGCAACACACCGATCAAACCCCATACGGTGTGGTCATGGACCGGCGTCGACTGGCCCGGTCCCCATACAAAACTTACGATTGAAAAACGCTGCTGCGAATCCGCGTGCAACAGGAATTGTTGATAGCGCTCGGGGTCGGGCCGCGCGAAGGCGTCGGGCAACCAGTCGTCGTGGGCGATCAGCTCGCGCAGCGCGGCGCCGCCAGATTCGAGCAGATGCGCTTCGGGCGCGCGCTCGTCGACGAGCGACGCAATCCGTCCGACGAACACGCGCAGCCGGTCCGGTCTCAAAGCTTGAGTCATCGAATGTTCAGAATGTGGGTTGACTTGAATTTGTCACGCACCGCGGGCGAGCGCGGCGTTGAAGGTGTCGGTCCATAACGGTGCGACGTCGACATGCCGGTCGATGACCGCGGCGCGCGCGAACGTATCGGCAACCTGCTGCTCGCTGGCGATGTCCGCCGCCGTGACGCCGGTCACGCGGCGCGCCTGGCTCTGGTTGCGATACAAGGAACGGATCGCCTCCTCGGGCACCCGCAACTCCGCGGACAACACCTTCGCGTACGCATCCTGATGCTGGCCGAACCATGTGCAGGCGCGTTGCAACCGCACCAGCAGATCCGCGGACGCGGCCCGCCGTTGCGGATCGGCGAGTACCGACGGATGACAGTAGTACAGGTAATTGCCGGACAAATAGCCGTTGGCGTTTTTCAGCACGCGCGCACCCGCTTGAGAGATTGCAAGCGGCACGTTGTAGCCGTAGATCGCCCAGGCATCGAGCGAACCGGCGTTGAAAGCGGCGAAACCGTCGCGCGGCGCAAGCGAGGTAGCCTGAATATCGCTGAACGATAGCCCCGCCTCTTCGAGCATGCGCAGCAGGTAGTAATGCGTCGTGGTGGCGCGCAGATAGCCGACGCGTTTGCCCTTCAGATCGGCGATCGAACGGATCGTCGAGCCCTTCGGGACCAGCACCACCTGGTTGTTGACGTCGTCCTTGTAGACGGCGATCACGCGCACCTGAGCGTTCTGCAGTCGCGCGAAGATCGGCGGGATTTCGCTGCCGGAGGCGATATCGAGCGAGCCGCCGTTCATCGCCTCGACCATCGCGTTGCCGGACTGGAATTCGGACCAGTCGATGGCGTAGGGCGTATCCGCGAGGCCAGCGGTTTTTAGCAGCGTAGCGTCGCCGCCTTTGTAGGTTGCAACACGCAAACGGACTTTGCTGAGGTCGACAGACGGATCGGTTTTCTCGCTTGCCGCCGGCGTGGCTGCTGCGGCGGCTGTCGAAATCAAACCTGTACCTGCTGCTCCAAGGAATGAGGCTGACAGCGCGACCGGCAGCGCGGACACGAGCCGGCGGCGCCGGAGCGAAACCGGCGAATCGAAACGTTGGGTCATCTTATGGGGTGCTCAGGTAAGGACGTCAGGCTCGGCTTCGACCAGCCCTTCCAGCAGGCTCTGGAACGCAAACAGCGCACCACCGGGGCGGCCGACCTGCTCGTGCGTGAGCGTGGCGACGTCGTGCGGGATGGCTTGCGGCGTGCCCGCGGCTTCGGCGAGCAATTGCGCATGGCAGGCGTTGTCGAGCGCGATATACCACCACGCCGCCGCCTCGACGCTTGGACCCGCCGTCAGGATGCCGTGATTCTTCAGGATCACCGCCTTGCGTGCGCCCAGCGCCGTGGCGATGCGCGCACCTTCATCGGTATCGAGCACCACGCCGCGGAAGTCGTCGAACAAGGCGTGGTCCTGATAGAAGGCGCACGAGTCCTGCGTCAACGGATCGAGCGTGCGGCCGAGCGTGGACCATGCCTTGCCGTAGAGCGAATGCGTGTGCGCGGCGGCAATCACATCCGGACGCGCCTCGTGAATCGCCGCGTGAATCGCGAAGGCCGCCTGATTCACCGGCCCTTCGCCGACCACGATCTCCCCTTCCGCATTCACCAGCAGCAGATCCGTCACGCGGATGCGGCTGAAGTGCTTGCCGAACGGATTGACCCAGAAGTGATCGGGCCACTCGGGATCGCGCGCGGTGATATGGCCGGCGAGACCCTGATCGAAACCGTAGCGGGCGAACAGGCGAAACGCCACGGCGAGCCGTTCCTGCCGATAGCGCCGCTCGGCCCCGATGCTGGCGCGCGGCGGGACGTCGTCGAACCAGAATTTGCGCAGCGGCGCGTGACGCTGGAGTGGCGGTGTATCTGCGGTGTTTTGCAGCGTGGGAGTGCTTTGCGGCTCCGGGGTGCTTTGCGGCTCCGGGGTGCTTTGCGGCTCCGGGGTGCTTTGCGGCGCGTGGGCACCTTGTGGCGCTGCGATGTCTTGCAACGAGCGGGTACTTTGCGGCTCCGGCGTGTCTTGCAGCGCGCCGGTACTTTGCGACTCCGGGGTGTTTTGCAACGCGGCGGATAGATCGGTCATCTGTGGCTCCGTTCAGGCGGCTACGCGTTCGACGCGCGCGATCCGTTCGCGAGTGGCCGGAATCAGCTCGCGGCCATAGTCGACGGCGTCTTCGAGCGGATCGAAGCCGCGCACAAGGAAAGTCGACACGCCAAGCGCGTAATACTCCGCGAGCGTTTCGGCGACCTGTTCCGGCGTGCCGACCAGCGCGGTCGAATTCGAGCGTCCGCCGATTTCCTTGGCGACGCCGGTCCACAGACGTTCATCGACGCGATCCGATTCACCTGATGCCGCGAGCAGCCGCCGCGCGCCTTCACTTTGCGCCGGGCCGCCGACGCCGAGTCCTTGCGCCGCGCGCAGCCGCCGGGTTTCTTCGAGGATATGCTCCGCGCGTTCCCACGCGGCGGCTTCGGTAGCTGCGAGGATGGGCCGGAACGACACGGAAAAGCGCACGTTACGGCCGTGTTTCGCGGCTTCGGCACGCACGCGGGTGACCTGTTCGCGCACTTGCGCCTTCGATTCGCCCCACAGCGCGTAGACATCGGCATGACGTCCGGCAATTTCGAGCGCGGGCGCCGACGCGCCGCCGAAATACACGGGGATATGCGGTTGCTGCACCGGCTTCACTTCGGAGAAGCCTTGTTCGAAACGATAGTACTGACCGTTGTGATCGAAGGGTTTCGCTTCGGTCCAGATGCGGCGCAGGATGTGCAGGTATTCGTCGGTGCGGGCGTAGCGTTCGTCGTGCGACAGGTAGTCCCCATCGCGGCGTTGTTCGGCGTCATCGCCACCGGAGATGATGTGGACGGCGAGACGGCCGCCGGAATAGTGATCGAGGGTTGCCAGTTGGCGCGCAGCGAGCGTGGGCGAGATGAAGCCGGGGCGATGGGCGAGCATGAAATGCACTTTGCTCGTGACGCTGGCCGCGTGGGCGACGGTGAGGAGCGCATCGGGGCTCGTCGAATGATGCGGCACGAGAATGCGGTCGAAGCCCGCGGCTTCGTGAGCGCGGGCGAACTGCTCCACGTAGTCGATGTCGATGATGGGCCCTTGCGGGGCGTGGGTCTCGGACACCTTGCGGGTCTGGATCATGCCGATGAATTCGATGGACACGGTGGTGTCTCCCAAGGGTGGTTTTTTGCCCGGCGGGGCGGTGGCTTTCTTGAATGGGTGTGGTGCTCTGTTCGAGGGGATTAAGGTAGCAGCGCTACATGCGGTTGTTAAATATTGATCGGACATATCTATATCGGGATTGCATGTAAAAGGGGGTGGCGGCGCTGGGCTTGGTCTTGTTTTTTTGCCTTCGGCGGTGGGGTTTTCTTGAGTTGGTTGCCTGCTGGGCGCTTGTTTGTCCGTGTTCCTGGGGCTTTGGCCTTTCCTTGAATTGTTAGTGGTCTATTAGC
>NZ_JALPRI010000043.1:0-16930 GCF_030464785.1 Paraburkholderia sp. SEWSISQ10-3 4 | reverse complement strand
CGCTAATAGACCACTAACAATTCAAGGAAAGGCACCAAAGCCAGATCAAGGAAAGCCCAAACCCCAAGAACACGGCCAAACCAAGCGCCGCAGGCAAAAACCGCCCCCCAGGGGCCCCCACCGGCATCGCCGCTTATAATCAAACATTCTTTGCATCCACCAGCAGACGGACAGAAATGAGCGAGACCCCGAGCGACCCCACCTCCACACTTGCCAAAAGCTTCGAGCCCCACACCATCGAGGCCCACTGGGGCCCCGAATGGGAAAAGCGCGCCTACGCAAAGGCCACCTTCGACGAAAACAAGAAAGACTTCTCGATCCAGTTGCCGCCGCCGAACGTCACCGGCACCCTCCACATGGGCCATGCGTTCAACCAGACGATCATGGACGGCCTCACCCGCTATCACCGCATGCTCGGCGAAAACACCCTCTGGGTGCCGGGCACGGACCACGCGGGCATCGCCACGCAAATCGTCGTCGAACGCCAACTGGATGCGAAAGGCGTCTCCCGTCATGACCTCGGCCGCGAAAAGTTCACCGAACGCGTCTGGGAATGGAAGCAGGAATCCGGCTCGACCATCACGAATCAGGTGCGCCGCCTCGGCGCGTCGATCGACTGGTCGCGCGAATACTTCACGATGGACGACAAAATGTCGGCCGCCGTACGCGACGTGTTCGTACGCCTGTATGAACAAGGCCTGATCTACCGCGGCAAGCGCCTCGTGAACTGGGATCCGGTGCTGCTCACCGCCGTCTCCGATCTCGAAGTGGTCAGCGAAGAAGAAAACGGCCACCTCTGGCACATCCAGTACCCGCTCACGGACGGCTCGGGCCATCTGACGGTCGCCACCACGCGCCCGGAAACCATGCTCGGCGATACCGCCGTGATGGTCCATCCGGAAGACGAGCGTTATGCGCACCTGATCGGCAAGACGGTCACGCTGCCGCTCTCCGGCCGCGAAGTCCCGATCATCGCCGACGACTACGTCGACCGCGAATTCGGCACCGGCGTGGTCAAGGTCACGCCCGCGCACGATTTCAACGACTATCAGGTCGGCCTGCGCCACAAGCTGCCGATGATCGAGATCCTCACGCTCGACGCGAAGATCAATGACAACGCGCCGGAAAAATATCGCGGCCAGGACCGTTTCGCAGCCCGCAAAGAGGTCGTGGCCGACCTCGAAGCGCTCGGCGCGCTCGAATCAGTCAAGCCGCATAAGCTGATGGTGCCGCGCGGCGACCGCACGGGCGTCGTGATCGAGCCGATGCTGACGGACCAATGGTTCGTCGCCATGAGCAAGCCGGCGCCGGAGGGCACCTTCAATCCGGGCAAATCGATCGCCGAAACGGCGTTGGACGTGGTTCGCAGCGGCGAAATCAAGTTCGTGCCGGAAAACTGGTCCACCACGTACTACCAGTGGCTCGAAAATATCCAGGACTGGTGTATCTCGCGCCAACTCTGGTGGGGCCATCAGATCCCGGCGTGGTACGGCGAAAACGGCGAAATCTTCGTCGCCAAGACCGAAGAAGGCGCGCGCGAGAAGGCCGCGGAAGCTGGTTACACGGGCCCGCTCAAACGCGATGAAGACGTGCTCGACACGTGGTTCTCGTCGGCGCTGGTGCCGTTCTCGTCGCTCGGCTGGCCTGCCGAGACGCCGGAGCTGAAGCATTTCATGCCTTCGTCGGTGCTGGTCACCGGTTTCGACATCATCTTTTTCTGGGTCGCGCGCATGGTCATGATGACCACGCACTTCACCGGCAAGGTGCCGTTCGACACGGTCTACGTGCACGGTCTGGTGCGCGACGCCGAAGGCCAGAAGATGTCGAAGAGCAAGGGCAACACGCTCGACCCGATCGATATCGTCGACGGCATCGACCTCGACGCGCTGGTCGCCAAGCGCACCACCGGCCTGATGAATCCGAAGCAGGCTGCGTCGATCGAAAAGAAAACCCGCAAGGAATTCCCGGACGGCATTCCGGCGTTCGGCACGGACGCGCTGCGCTTCACGATGGCGTCGATGGCCACGCTCGGCCGCAACGTCAACTTCGACCTCGCGCGCTGCGAAGGCTATCGCAACTTCTGCAACAAGCTGTGGAATGCCACCCGCTTCGTGCTGATGAACTGCGAAGGCCACGATTGCGGTTTCGGCAAGCCGGAGCAATGCGGCGAATGCGGTCCGGACGGCCATCTGAATTTCTCGGCGGCCGATCGCTGGATCGTCTCGCGCCTGCAGCGCGTGGAAGCGGAAGTCGCCAAGGGTTTCGCCGACTATCGTTTTGACAATGTGGCCAACGCCCTATACAAGTTCGTATGGGACGAATACTGTGACTGGTATCTCGAACTCGCCAAGGTTCAGATCCAGACGGGTCAGCCGAACCAGCAGCGCGCAACGCGCCGCACGCTGCTGCGCGTGCTCGAGACGGTGTTGCGCCTCGCGCATCCCGTGATTCCGTTCATCACCGAAGCGCTGTGGCAAAAAGTTGCGCCGTTGGCTGGACGTTATCCCGAAGGCAAAGCCGAGGGCGAAGCGTCCATCATGGTGCAGCCCTACCCCGTTGCGGAGCCGTCGAAGATTGACGAAGACGCTGAGCAATGGGCGGCCGACCTGAAAGCAGTGATCGATGCGTGCCGGAATCTGCGTGGCGAGATGAATCTGTCGCCGGCGGTCAAGGTGCCGTTGCTCGCTACCGGCAACGCGGAGCGGCTCGCAACTTTCGCTCCGTACGCTCAGGCATTGGCCCGTTTGTCGGAGGTGCAGATCATTGCCGACGAGGCAACGCTGGACGCGCAGGCAGATGGCGCGCCAATTGCTATCGTAGGGAATGACAAGCTTGTGCTGAAGGTGGAAATCGACGTCGCGGTGGAACGCGAGCGTCTGTCGAAGGAAATTGCGCGGCTTGGCACGGAAGTCATCAAGTGCAATGCCAAATTGCAGAATGAAAGCTTTGTGGCAAAGGCGCCACCGGCAGTCGTTGAGCAGGAGCAGAAAAGGCTGGCAGAATTCGAAACCACTATCGGCAAGCTGAAAGCCCAGTTGGCGCGTTTGCCGGCCTGATCGACGCGCCTTGTCCGCCCCGTTGCGGGCTGACGGGGCGCAAAGCTAAACCAGAGGATTCAGGGTAATCACATGCTAAAAGTTACAAAAGCGGTTTTTCCGGTAGCAGGTCTTGGCACCCGGTTCCTCCCTGCCACGAAGGCAAGCCCGAAGGAGATGCTGCCGATCGTCGACAAGCCGCTGATTCAATACGCGGTGGAAGAGGCAATGGCGGCCGGCATCACCGAAATGATCTTTGTGACGGGCCGCAGCAAGCGCGCGATCGAGGACCATTTCGATAAGTCATACGAAATCGAGGCCGAACTCCAGGCGCGCGGCAAGGACAAGCTGCTGGAATTGGTGCGCAGCATCAAGCCGAGCCATGTGGACTGTTTCTACGTGCGTCAGCCGGAAGCGCTGGGCCTCGGCCACGCGGTGATGTGCGCTGAAAAGCTGGTGGGCGACAACCCGTTCGCCGTCATCCTCGCGGACGACTTGCTGTACGGCAAGCCGCCCGTCATGACGCAAATGATCGAGGTGTTCGACCACTATCACAGCTCGGTGATCGGTGTCGAAGAAATCCCGCACTCGGAGACGAAGTCGTACGGTATCGTCGACGGCAAGGAGTGGGAAGACTCGATCATCAAGATGTCGGGCATCGTCGAAAAGCCGGAGCCGGACGTCGCACCGTCGAATCTCGGCGTGGTAGGCCGCTATGTGCTGAAGCCGCGTATTTTCGAACATCTGCGCGCGCTGAAGCCGGGCGCAGGCGGCGAATTGCAGCTGACGGACGCGATTCAGTCGCTGCTCGCCGATGAGCAAGTGCTGGCGTACAAGTACCACGGCACGCGTTTCGACTGCGGCAGCAAGCTGGGTTATCTGAAAGCGACGGTCGAGTTCGCGTTGCGTCACCCGGAAGTGGCAGCCGATTTCGAAGAATATCTGCGTACCCGTTCGCCGGTGCTGGAAGGCTGAGCAACGGGACAGCCGCGCAGAACCCTTGCGCTGTTAGCCTCTCGCGTTAAGCAGTAGTCAGGTTAGTCAGACGTAAAAAAGGCGCTGTGCCCCGCAATTGCGGGCACAGCGCCTTTTGTTTGGTATTTTCGTTCGTGTTTCAGCGACGCTTCATCAGAAACGTGAAAACCTTGTCGTGCGACGAACTTTCGACGATTTCGTTGCCGGTTTGCTTCGCGAATGCGGCGAAATCGCGCTGCGAGCCCGGGTCGGTGGCTAACACCTTGAGAATCTGGCCGCTTTCCATGTCGGCGAGCGCCTTCTTGGCGCGCAAGATGGGCAGCGGGCACATCAGCCCGCGCGCATCGACTTCCTTGTGAACCTGAATTTGCATCGACGATGACCTTCGGGATGAGGCGTCATAAGCGACGCCGGACAGAGGGTCAAATTCTACAGCAGGTGTCGTTTAGCCGCCGGAAGTGACGCTGTCATGTCGATTTCCGTCATCCGGCGGCGCTTTGGTGCCTTGGGCGCTACAACGTGACCGCCTCTCCGCTCTGCAGCGACTGCCGCAGTGCCATGCCGATCCGCGTCGCTTCGAGCGCGTCGGCCAGTGTGGCGCCTGCTTGCGCACTCGATCCCGCGCCGCCCTGCACTGCCGCCACGAAGGCGCGCGCCTCATGCAAAAACGCGTCCTCGAAGCGATCGAAGAAGGTCGGCGTGCATTCGTTGCGAATGCCCGTCGCGTCGTAGATCTCGACGCGATTCGCTCGCGGATTGTGGCCAATCGCCAGCGCGCCGGCAGTGCCGATCACCTCGCTATGCGTGTCGTTACCGTGAGCTTGCGTGCGTGACGCGTAGAACATCGCGAGCTTGCCGTCCTCGAATTCGCAGATCGCCACGCCGTTATCGACGTCGCCGAATTCCCGCAGCCCCTCGTGCAATGCGACCGCGCCCGCCGCAAACACGCGTTTGGCGCGCGGTTTGCCAAGCAGCCAGCGCGCGACGTCGATGTCATGCACCGTGCAATCCAGAAAGATCCCACCGGAGGTCGCCGAGAAACGCACGAAGAAACCGTTGGTGTCGTTCTGATCGGTGGTTTGCGAGCGCACCAGAAACGGCCGTCCGATCTTGCCGGCTTCGATCTTGTCGAACGCATCCTTGTAGCTCGGATCGAAACGCCGCATGAAGCCGATGGTGGCCTGCAGATGCGGATAGCGCGCGGCTTCAGCCAAGACGCGCTCGCACTCGGCGAGATCCAGCGACAGCGGCTTCTCGCAGAACACATGTTTGCCGGCGCGCAATGCATCGATAATCTGCTGCGCGTGCAAGGACGACGGCGTGACAAGCCACACCGCGTCCACGTCGCGATCGGCGAGCAGGTCCGCATAGTCGGCGTAGAGACGCGGTTCGGGTAAAGTCTCGCGCGCCCACGCCCTCTCCTCTTCCACCGGACTGCAAGCGGCCACGAGCGTCGCACCCGGCACGCGATACGCCAGATTTTCCGCGTGGCGCTTGCCCAACCGTCCCAAGCCCACCACACCCAAACGAAGTCGCCCAGTCGTCGCATTCATCACAATGCCTCCCCGAGTTTCACCGCGCGACCCTCGCGCCACGAGCGCGTCGCGGCGTCGGCGAGTTCGAGCGCTTTCAGACCGTCGGCGACGGTGGTTCGTACCGGTTTGCCGTGCGTGACCGCGTCGAAGAAATGCGCGATTTCCAGTGCGTACGCCGCACGATAGCGCTCGAGGAAAAATGCCTCGGGCACGTCGCTCGACACTTCGGTTTTCGAATACGCGGTGACCTCGGTGGGCCGCACATTGCCCGCCTGCAGCATGCCGGTGCTGCCGAGCACTTCGAAACGCTGGTCGTACCCATAAGCTGCGCGTCGCGCGGTATTGATCTGGCACAGACGTCCGTGCTTCGTGCGGATCGTCACCGCGGTCGAATCGATATCGCCCGCTTCGGCAATCGCCGGATCCGAAAGACAACTCCCCGTGGCGTGCAGCGTGTCGGCTTCGTCGTCCAGAATCCAGCGGAAGATGTCGAAGTCGTGAATCAGCATGTCCTTGAAGATGCCGCCCGAGTGCTTGATGTACTCGACCGGCGGTGCGCCCGGATCACGGCTCGTCACCACCAGCATTTCCGGCGTGCCGATTTCGCCCGCATCGATGCGCGCTTTCAACGCGGAAAAGGTCGGATCGAAGCGGCGCTGAAAACCGATCATGCAGACCACGCCCGCGCGCTCCACCGCTTCGGCGCAGGCACGTGCCCGTTCCAAAGTCAGATCGACCGGCTTCTCGCAGAACACATGCTTCTTCTGTGCAGCCGATTTCATGATCAGATCCGCGTGCGTGTCCGTACTCGAACAGATCACCGTCGCGCCGATCGATGCATCGCCCATCGCGCCGTCGATATCCGCAACCTGCGCGCCATGTTCTGCAGCGAGCGCCGCGGCCGCCTCGCGATTCACATCGACCACATACTTGAGCCGCACGCCCGGTTGCCGCGCCAGATTCGCCGCATGAATCTTGCCGATACGGCCCGCGCCGAATACCGCTACGTCGATCGTCTTTACCGCCTCAGTCATCGTATCCTCCAGTCTCTTTGGATTCTTCTACGTTCAGTTCGAGCTTGTACGCGAGCGCGATGAACAACGCCTGGCACAAACAGATCGTGCTGGTCAGCGAGCGGAACGCAAACGCGCTGCCCTCTTTCACATACAGTTGGGTGGTGGCGTAACGCGCCAGCGGTGATAGTTGGCTATCCGTAATAACCAGCGTCTTCGCCTGATGGTGATGCGCCACACGCAGGCAATACTGCGTTTCCTTGCCATACGGCGCGAAGCTGATCGCGATCACCACGTCGCTCTTCTTCACGCTGCGAATCTGTTCGCGGTACATGCCGCCGAAACCGGACACCAGATGCACACGCTTGGGGGTGTGCTGCAACGCGTAGACGATATAGCTCGCCACTGGAAACGAACGCCGCACGCCGATCACGTAGATGTTGTCGGCCTGCTGCAGCATCTTCACGGCGGCGTCGAACTGCTGGTCGTCGAGGCCGGCTTCGAGTTCTTCAAGACCGCCGCGCGAGGCCGCGATGAATTCGCGCGCCACGGAGCCACCGGACAACGCGCCGGGCTTCTCGTCGATCAGTTTGCGAATCCGCTGCTGATAACTCGGCGAAGACGTGCCCTGCCCCGTGTACGCCTGACGAAACACCGCCTGCAGATCGGAGAAGCCGGAAAAACCGAAGCGCTGCGCAAAACGCACCACGGCGGACGGATGCACGCCGCAACTCGCGGCGATATCGCTGGTGCGATCCACCATCACGCTCGAGCGATGCTGCTCGATATACGTCGCGACATTCTTCAATTGCCGCGGCAGCGCCTCGTAGTTTTCCGCGATGCGCTGCATCAATTCTTCGACGCTCGGCAAGTCTTCGGTGCTCTCTTCCGCCATGGCTCTCTCTTCGTTGCTTTATTGCAGTGCAGAAGACGCTTCCAGCGCGCGCCACACGGCATCCTGACGCTGCCGATTATAGGCAGGCGCCCCGTCAAATGGAATGTATTTTCCATTTTTATTTGTCATGAAATTTTCATTGCAACGCTTCGGAAGATGGCCTAATCTTGGTCGTGAGCGATGGTGCATCGGCTGACGTCTGCCGCAACGCACGCAATCGGAAAGCCGCCCGCCAGACGCTCCCTTCAATAACGACAGACCGAGAAAGGTGGAGACAATGAGACTTTGCAAGGGCAAGGCTACGCTCAGGATTCTGGTGGCGGCATTGACGTTGGCGACGGGATTCGGTGCGGCGTCGGCCGCCCGCGCGGCTGACGCTCACTTCGTGCTGATCAGCCACGCGCCGGATTCGGATTCGTGGTGGAACACCATCAAGAACGCCATCAAACAGGCCGACGAGGATTTCAACGTCGAGACCGACTACCGCAATCCGCCGAACGGCGACATCGCCGATATGGCGCGTCTGGTCGAACAGGCCGCCGCGCGCAACTACGACGGCGTGATCGTTTCCATCGCCGACTTCGACGTGCTCAAGAGTTCGCTCGCCAAGGTCACCGAGAAGCACATTCCGCTCGTCACGATCAATTCCGGCACTGAGGAGCAAAGCGCGCAGCTTGGCGCGATCATGCACGTCGGTCAGCCTGAATACGCCGCGGGCAAAGCGGCGGGCCAGAAAGCGAAGGCGGCGGGCATCAAGTCGTTCCTATGCGTGAACCACTACGCAACCAACCCGGCTTCGTTCGAACGCTGCCGCGGCTTTGCCGAGGCGATCGGGGTCGACTTCAAGTCCTCCACGCTCGACGCGGGTCAGGACCCGACTGGTGTGCAATCGAAAGTGAGCGCGTATCTGCGCAATCACCCGAACACCCAGGCGGTGCTCACGCTGGGTCCGCTGTCGGCCGCGCCGACGATGAAGGCGCTGCAGCAGATGGGCCTTGCCGGCAAGGTCTGGTTCGCGACATTCGACTTCGACAATGACATCGCCAAGGGCATCCAGGACGGCACGATCCAGTTCGCCATCGACCAGCAACCCTACCTGCAGGGCTATATCCCGGTTGCCGTACTGGCCATCGTGAAGAAGGAACACACCACAGATCCGGCGAAGATCCGCCAGATCCTGCAGGCTAATCCGAAGTTCCAGCAACGTCTCACCACGTACGGCCTGCAGCCCGCCTATGGGCCGCGCAATATCGGTTCCGGCCCGGGTTTCATCACCAAGGCCAACATCGACAAGGTGGTCAAGTACGCAGGGCAGTACCGCTAACGCATTTCGCTGGACGCACGGACACGGGAGAACCGTTCCGGCAGGTATGAAGAAAGTGGACGCGGCCGGCCGCAACTGGCCAGGCCGCCCCACGCCTGCATTCACCACGTTTTACGTGCATTACGCGCCATGCGGTCCGATTGCAGTCCTTTGATGACTGCGAAAAGCCGGGCGCATCAAGGAGAGCTTCAATGGGCGTAGCCAACCCCTTCCACCCTCATCCCCGCAAGCAGCCCCCTTCGAACACCGCGACGACGTCAACGTCCGGCGGTGCACCCGGGGCGGCCGATGAGCGCGTGCGCCAGGAATCGTGGTTCCGGCACCTGCTGAACCGTCCGGAATTCGCCGCCCTCGCCGGCACCGTGATGGTGTTCCTCGTGTTTGGAATTGCCGCCGGCAACTCCGGCATGTTCAACCTCGACGGCGTGATGAACTGGTCGCAAGTGGCCGCGTATCTCGGCCTGATTGCAGTCGGTGCATGCCTGTTGATGATCGCCGGTGAATTCGATCTGTCGATCGGTTCGATGATCGGCTTCTCGGGCATGATGGTCGCGCTGCCCACGATGTACTTCCATTGGCCGATTGCCTTGTCGATCGTGTTCGCGTTCGCCGGATCGATGCTGCTCGGCGCACTCAACGGCTATCTGGTGATGCGTACACGGCTGCCGTCATTCATCGTGACGCTGGCGTTCCTGTTCATCCTGCGCGGGCTCACGCTGGCCCTGTCGGTCATGTTCGCCGACCGCACGATCATCTCCGGCGTGGGCGACGTCGCCGCTCACGACTGGCTCGCCCATACCCTGTTCCAGGGCGTCGCGTTCAAGGGCCTGTTCGTCTGGCTGGGGCACATCGGGGTCGTGAAGCTGCTCGATAACGGCAACCCGCTCGTGCCGGGTATTCCGAAAGTGCTGCTCTGGTGGTTCGCGTTGGCCGCGGTCTGTGCCTTCACCCTCGCCAAGACCCGTTTCGGCAACTGGATTTTCGCGGTGGGCGGCGACGCCAACGCAGCAAAGAACGTCGGCGTGCCGGTGCGGCGCGTGAAGATTTCGCTGTTCGTGCTGACCGCGTTTTGCGCGTGCCTCTTCGCCGTGCTGCAAGTGTGCGACATCGGCTCGGCCGCGGCCGACCGCGGGTTGCAGGCCGAATTCGAAGCCATCATCGCGGCGGTGATCGGCGGCACGCTGCTGACCGGCGGCTACGGCTCGGTGATCGGCGCCTGCTTCGGCGCATTGATCTTCGGCGTCGTGCAGATCGGCATTACCTATACGAATGTCGATTCCGACTGGTTCCGCGTGTTCCTCGGCGTGATGCTGCTGATCGCCGTGCTGTTCAATCACTACGTGCGCCGCCGCGTCGCGCAATCGTAACGAGGAGACGACCATGTCCGATACGAATACCGTGAACACCGCAGCCAAACCGCAGGACGACGTGATCCTCGCACTCGAAGACGTCAGCAAGTACTTCGGCCAGGTCATCGCGCTAAGCGGCGTGACCTTGCGTCTGAAGCGCGGCGAAGTGCATTGCCTGCTCGGCGATAACGGCGCGGGTAAATCTACGCTGATCAAGACGCTCGCCGGCGTGCATCGCCCCTCCTCCGGTCAATATCTGGTGGATGGCAAACCGGTGCTGTTCGAGTCGCCGAAAGATGCGCTCGATCTCGGCATCGCCACCGTCTATCAGGATCTGGCGCTGGTGCCCTTGCTCTCCGTGGCGCGCAATTTCTTCATGGGCCGCGAGCCTCAGAAGAAACTGTTCGGTTTCATCAACGTGATGGACCTCGAAACCAGCGCCACCACCGCACGCGACAAGCTCGCCGAAATGGGCATCAACGTGCGCGACCCGCATCAGCCGATTGGAACGATGTCCGGCGGCGAGAAGCAATGTCTCGCGATTGCACGGGCCATTCACTTCGGCGCACGCGTGCTGATCCTCGACGAGCCGACGGCCGCGCTCGGCGTCAAGCAGAGCTTCAACGTGCTGAAGCTGATTCACACGGCGCGTGCAAAAGGCATCTCGGTGATCTTCATCACGCACAACGTGCACCACGCGTATCCGATCGGCGATTCGTTCACGCTGCTCAATCGCGGCAAATCGCTCGGCACGTTCACGAAGGACACCATCAGCAAGGACGAAGTACTCGACATGATGGCCGGCGGCGCCGAAATGCAGAAGATGATCGGCGAACTCGACGGCGCGACGATCTGATTCATTCGCGCGGGCTTCCGGCGCATGTTGCGCCTCACGCCCGCGCTCAGCTATTCAGGAATATTCATGAATCATTCCAGCACATCCAGCGGGACCGGGATCGTGAACGGTGGCGGGCTCGCTTCCGCTTCAGGGGCAACGTCAGCGACAACGGCCAGCCGTTTCGCACCGGACCGCAGCCGCGACATCGTCTGTCTTGGCCGTCTTGCCGTCGATCTGTACGCGCAACAGGTCGGCGCGCGACTCGAAGACGTGTCGAGTTTCGCAAAGTATCTTGGCGGTTCATCGGCGAATATCGCGTTCGGTTGCGCGCGCCTCGGGCTTGCATCGTCGATGCTCGCGCGTGTCGGCAACGATCACATGGGGCGCTTTCTCACCGAGACCTTGACGAAGGAAGGCTGTGACGTCGGTCATGTCCGCGTCGATCAGGAACGCCTGACCGCCCTCGTTCTGCTCGGCCTGAAAGATCGCGATACCTTTCCGCTGATCTTCTATCGCGAGAACTGCGCGGATATGGCGGTAGATGAAGCGGATTTCGACGAGGCGTACATTGCGTCTTCGAAAGCGCTGCTCATTACCGGCACGCACTTTTCGACCGAACAGGTGAACCGCACGAGCCGCCGCGCGCTGGATTACGCGCGACGCAATAACGTGCGCACCGTGCTCGATATCGACTATCGCCCGGTGTTGTGGGGCCTCACAGGTAAGGCGGACGGTGAAACCCGCTTCGTCGCGAGCGAAGGCGTGACCGCGCACTTGCAGCGCATTCTGCCTTTGTTCGATCTGGTGATCGGCACCGAGGAGGAGTTCCGCATCGCCGGTGGCAAGACCGAGCTCGTCGATGCGCTCGCCATGGTGCGCGCCGTGACGCCGGCCACGCTGGTTCTGAAGCGCGGGCCGATGGGCTGCCAGATCATCGACGGCAAAGTACCCGCAACGCTCGACGATTTGCCTATTCACGGCGGCGTCGAGGTGGAAGTTTTGAATGTACTCGGCGCGGGCGATGCATTCGCGTCAGGCTTCCTCTCCGGATGGTTGCGCGATCAGCCACTCGAAGCGTGCGCCCGTGCGGCGAATGCAAGCGGCGCGCTGGTCGTGTCGCGTCACGGCTGTGCGCCTGCAATGCCGACGCCCGCCGAACTGGACTACTTCCTGCGCGAAGCCAAGGCCGATCCGCAACGCATGCGCCGTCCCGACCGCGATGCAACGCTCGCGCGCCTGCATCGTGTCTCCCCTGCCCGCAAACAATGGGACGAAGTGCTCGGCTTCGCGTTCGACCACCGCAACCAGTTCTTCGAGCTTGCCCAGCAGACCGGCGCCGACGAAGCGCGTATCGTGCAACTGAAGGGCCTGTTCGTCGAAGCTGTCGCGCAGACGGAAACCGCCTTGGGGCTGCAAGGCCGCATCGGCATCCTGAGCGACGACCGCTACGGTCAGGACGCATTGAACGCCGCCACCGGACGCGGCTGGTGGATCGGCCGGCCGGTTGAGCTGCCCGGTTCCGTGCCGCTCGTGTTCGACCACGGACGCTCGATCGGCACGACGCTGATTGCATGGCCGCAGGAACACATTGCGAAGTGCCTCGTGCAATTCCATCCCGACGAACCGATCGAACAACGCCTCGAACAGGAAGCGCAGCTGCGTGCGCTTTACGACGCGACACAAGCAAGCGGCCACGAATTGCTACTCGAAGTGATTCCGCCGAAACACGCGCATCTGCCGCAAGCACCGGACATCGTCTATCGCGCGTTGAAGCGGCTGTACAACATCGGCATCTATCCGGAATGGTGGAAACTCGAACCGATGGACGCCGCGCAATGGCAAGCCGTCGACGCGTTGATCGCCGAGCGCGATCCGTACTGCCGGGGCGTGGTGTTGCTCGGTTTGTCAGCGGGTGTCGAGCAATTGAACGAGGGCTTTCGCGCGGCGGCGCAATCGGCGACATGCCGCGGCTTTACCGTGGGTCGCACGATCTTTCACGAGCCGAGCCATGCGTGGCTCGCCGGTGAGATCGGCGACGATGAGCTGATCGCGCGCGTGCGCCGCACATTCGAAACACTGATTGCGTCGTGGCGTGCCACGCGTGGAACGACAAGCACGCAGCCCACCACGGCGGACCATGCACATCAGGAGCAGGCGGCATGAACCAGCGCGTATTGCATCACGATGCGGCGTCCGCCAACGACGCCACCCAGGCCCACGCGCCGTCGGGCGGCACCGTCCGCCTGACGACCGCCCAGGCGCTGGTTCGCTACCTCGCCGCACAACGGGTCACGACGGAAGACGGCGGCGGCACCGAACCGCTCTTTGGCGGCGTATTCGCGATCTTCGGGCACGGCAATGTGGCCGGAATAGGCGAAGCCTTGTATCAGCACCGCGAGGCGTTGCCCACACTGCGCGCTCACAACGAACAGGCGATGGCGCACAGCGCGATTGCCTATGCGAAAGCGCATTTCCGTCGCCGCATGATGGCCGTCACGACGTCGATCGGCCCCGGTGCGACCAACCTGATCACCGCGGCCGCGCTCGCGCATGTGAACCGTCTGCCCGTGCTGCTGTTACCCGGCGACGTGTTCGTTTCGCGCGCGCCCGATCCGGTGTTGCAGCAGGTTGAAGATTTCCACGATGGCGGCGTCTCTGCCAACGATGCGTTCAAACCGGTGTCGCGCTACTTCGACCGCATCGTGCACCCGGCGCAATTGCTCAATGCATTGCCGCGCGCCTTGCGCGTGCTCACCGACGCGGCCTTGTGCGGTCCTGTGACGCTCGCGCTGCCGCAGGACGTGCAAGCGCAAGCATGGGATTTCCCTGCCGACTTCTTTACGCCGCGCGTCGTCACGTTCCACTCCCCCGCGCCGCGCGCTGACGATATCAACGCGGCAGTTGCCCATCTGCGCCGCGCCAAGCGTCCATTGATCGTCGCGGGCGGCGGGGTGCTCTATGGCCGTGCGACCGACGCGCTGCACCGCTTCGCCGCCGCGCACGGCATTCCGGTGGCCGAAACGCAGGCCGGCAAAGGTTCACTCGCATGGAACGATCCGCTGAACGCTGGTGCTTTAGGCGTGACCGGCTCGCCCGCCGCCAATGCACTCGCCCACGATGCCGACTGCGTGCTGGCAATCGGCACCCGCTTGCAGGACTTCACCACCGGCTCGAACACATTGTTCACCCAGGCCGACGTGATCGGCATCAACGCGAATCCGTTCGACGGCCTCAAGCATCGCGCGCTGGTGGTCGAGGCCGACGCACGTCTTGCGCTGGATGCGCTCGCCGAATCCATGCAAGGCTGGCACGCGGACCGTACATGGACCGCGCGCGCCCACAAACTCGCGGCAAGCTGGCGCGACACCGTGAGCACGCTCACACATGCGCCGCAACGCGACACCGTGCTGCCGTATGAGGGCGATGTAATCGGCGCGGTGCAGCGTTCGAGCGCGCGTTCCGCGACGGACGATATCGTCGTGTGCGCAGCGGGCACCTTGCCGGCCGAATTGCACAAGCTGTGGCGCGCCGGCAAACCGGGCGCGTATCACGTCGAATACGGCTACTCATGCATGGGCTACGAGATTGCCGGCGGCCTCGGCGCCAAGCTCGCACGGCCCGCGCGTGAAGTGATCGTAATGCTCGGCGACGGCAGCTATCTGATGATGAACAGCGAGATCGCGACTTCGGTGATGATCGGCGCGAAGCTGATCGTGGTGGTGCTCGACAATCGCGGCTACGGTTGCATCAACCGCTTGCAACAGGCTTGCGGTGGCGCGCCGTTCAACAACCTGCTCGACGACTGCATGCAGGGCCCGCTTGGCGCGCCGAAGATCGACTTCGCCGCCCATGCACGCGCGCTCGGTGCAGAGGCCGAACACGTCGCGAACATCGGCGAACTTGAAGACGCGCTGCAGCGTGCGCGCGCCGCCGATCGCACCTACGTAATCAGCATCGACACCGATCCCGCCCGCACCACGAACGACGGCGGCTGGTGGTGGGAAGTCGCCGTGCCCGAGGTATCGGCGCGCGACACTGTGCGCGCTGCACGCTCGCAATACGACGCGCAACTCGCCGCCCGCGCGGCGCCCACCGACCCCAGCGACCGCCCCGGCCACATCGACAACGAATGAGGACGCCCGCATGACTGCTTTCGACGTACGTATCGGCATCAACCCCTTATCGTGGATGAACGACGACCTGCCTTCGCTCGGCGGCGAAACACCGCTTGAAGTTGCACTGACCGAAGGACGCCAGATCGGCTACCAGGGTTTCGAACTCGGCAACAAGTTTCCGCGCGAACCGCAGGCGCTGAAGACGCTGCTTGCGAAATATGATCTGGCCTTGGTCTCCGGCTGGTACTCCGGCCGACTCGCACGACGTAGCGTGGAAGAAGAAATCGCCTCGGTCGGCCCGCATCTCGAACTGCTCGCGCAGAACGGCGCGACGGCGATGGTCTATGGCGAAGTCGCCGATTCGATCCAGGGCGCACCGCAACCGCTCTATCAACGCCCGCGTTTTTTCAGCGAAGCGCAGTGGGCCGCGTATGCGGCGCGCGTCGATGAATTCGCGCGCTACACCCTAAGCCGCGGCGTGCGGTTGGCGTACCATCATCACATGGGCGCATATGTCGAAACACCGGCTGATGTCGATCAACTGATGTCGCGCACGAGCGACGCCGTCGGCCTGCTATTCGACGCCGGACACATCACGTTTGCCGGTGGCGATCCGCTCGCGGTGCTCGACAAACACATCGGGCGCGTGTGCCACGTGCACTGCAAGGACGTACGGCCCGCGGTGATGAAACTGGCGCGCAATCGCAACTGGAGTTTCCTCGACGCCGTGATCGCTGGTGCCTTCACGGTACCGGGCGATGGCGCGGTGAACTTCCCGGCGATCATCGATCGATTGAAGCGGCATGGCTATCGCGGCTGGCTGGTGGTTGAAGCGGAACAGGACCCGGTGGTGGCGCCATCGTATGAGTATGCGCAGAAAGGATTCCGGACCTTGCGAGCGCTGGTCGACGCACCGCTCGACGCCGGTGGCGGGACTGAGCAGGAGGCAGCATGAGTTTATTGGTCAAGGCGCAGCGCGAGGGCCAAACGATCGCGCGGGTGACGCCAGAGTCGGCGTGCTGGCGGTATGTGGGATTTGCTGCTTACCGGTTGGGCGCGGATGAAGTCGTGCATGTGTTTGAGCCGTCTCGCGAGGTGTGTATCGTCGTGCTGACGGGCGCGGTGGATATTGAAACTGCTGATGCGAAATGGAGTTCGCTGGGTTCACGCGATAGCGTGTTCGAGGATTCCGCGCCGTATGCGGTGTATTTGCCGCCCGGCGTGCGGGCGACGGTTCGCGCGTGTCGCGATGCTGAGGTTGGTGTGGCGAGTGCACCGGGCAAGGGTATGTATCCGGCGAGGTTGATCGAGCCTTCTACGATGAAGCGTTCCACGCGTGGGAAGGGGCTGAATACGCGTTACGTATGCGATATTCTTCCGCAGACTGAGCTTGCGGAGTCTTTGCTGGTTGTCGAGGTTCGGACGCCTGGGGGGCATGCTTCAAGCTATCCGCCGCATAAGCACGATACGGATAACGTGCCTCATGAGAGTTCGCTCGAAGAGACTTATTATCATCGGCTCGATCCGCCGCAAGGGTTTGCTTTTCAGCGTGTGTATACGGATATGCGGGATATCGATGAGTCGATGGCGGTGGAGAATCACGACGTCGTGATGGTGCCGCGTGGGTATCATCCTGTTGTTGTTCCCTATGGGTATGAGTCTTATTATTTGAATGTGATGGCTGGGGGGCAGCGGACCTGGCATTTTCGGAATGATCCGGCGCATGAGTGGATTATTAATAAGGACAGTTAGGGGGTTTTGCCTTTTGCGGCGGCATTGGCCGTGTTCCTGGGGCATTGGCCTTTCCTTGATTTGTTAGTGGTCTATTAGTGTTGCCCCTGTGCGGGGCGG
>NZ_JALPRI010000042.1:0-18299 GCF_030464785.1 Paraburkholderia sp. SEWSISQ10-3 4 | reverse complement strand
GTGCGTAGTGGCGGTTAGCCGTTTCGTACTCGACGTGCGCCGTGTTGATCGTGATACCACGCGCCTTTTCTTCCGGCGCCGCGTCGATCTGGTCGTATGCCTTTGCTTCGCCGCCAAACTTCTTGGTCAGCACCGTCGTGATCGCTGCCGTCAGCGTGGTCTTGCCGTGGTCAACGTGACCGATCGTGCCGACGTTCACGTGCGGCTTGGTCCGTTCGAATTTACCTTTAGCCATGTTTCTCTTCTTTCAAAAAGTTAATCGTTGAATGACTTGCCGCGCGATTACTTCGACTTGGCGTTGATGATCGCTTCCGACACGTTACGCGGTGCTTCGGAGTAGTGCTTGAACTCCATCGTGTACGTTGCACGACCTTGGCTCAGCGAACGCAGCGAGGTCGAGTAGCCGAACATTTCCGACAGCGGGACTTCGGCGCGAACGATCTTGCCGCCGCCAATCATGTCTTCCATGCCCTGAACAATACCGCGACGGCCCGACAGATCGCCCATCACGTTGCCCATGTAATCTTCCGGCGTTTCGACTTCGACGGCCATCATCGGTTCGAGGATGACCGGCTGAGCCTTGCGCATTGCTTCCTTGAACGCCATCGAACCGGCCATGCGGAACGCGTTTTCGTTCGAGTCAACATCGTGGTACGAACCGAACGTCAGGTGAACCTTCACGTCAACGACCGGGAAGCCTGCCAGCACGCCAGCCTTCAGCGTTTCCTGGATACCCTTGTCGACTGCCGGGATGTATTCACGCGGAATCACACCGCCCTTGATTTCGTCCAGGAACTCGTAGCCCTTGCCCTGCTCATTCGGCTCGAGCGTGATGACCGCGTGACCGTACTGGCCGCGACCACCCGACTGCTTGACGAACTTGCCGTCAACGTCCACCGCCTTGCCGCGGATCGTTTCACGATACGCCACTTGCGGCTTGCCGACGGTTGCTTCGACGCCGAATTCACGCTTCATCCGGTCAACCAGAATTTCCAGGTGGAGCTCGCCCATGCCCGAAATAATGGTTTGACCCGATTCTTCGTCCGTTTGAACGCGGAACGACGGATCTTCTTGAGCCAGACGGTTCAGTGCCAGACCCATCTTTTCCTGGTCCGGCTTCGTCTTCGGCTCAACAGCCTGCGAAATCACCGGTTCCGGGAAAATCATGCGCTCGAGCACGATCGGGCTTTGCGGATCGCACAGCGTGTCGCCGGTCGTTGCGTCCTTCAGGCCGACTGCTGCAGCGATGTCGCCTGCGCGCACTTCCTTGATTTCTTCGCGCTGATTCGCGTGCATTTGCAGAATACGACCCAGACGTTCTTTCTTGTCTTTGGTCGCGTTCAGCACCGTGTCACCCGAATTCACAATGCCCGAGTACACACGGAAAAAGATCAGCTGGCCAACGAACGGGTCAGTCATGATCTTGAATGCCAGTGCCGAGAACTTTTCGTCGTCAGCAGCGCGGCGCTCACCTTGCTCACCGTTTTCCAGCTCGCCGGTAACCGGCGGGATGTCGATCGGCGACGGCAGGAAGTCGAGCACGGCGTCCAGCATACGTTGCACGCCCTTGTTCTTGAACGCGGTACCGCACAGCATCGGCTGGATTTCGCAAGCGATCGTACGGTCGCGCAGACCCTTGATGATCTCCGCTTCCGTCAGCTCGCCTTCTTCGAGGTACTTGTTCATCAGGTCTTCGCTCGACTCAGCAGCCGCTTCGACCATCTTCTCGCGCCATTCGTTGCACGAATCAACCAGTTCCGCCGGGATCTCTTCGTACGAGAACTTCGTGCCTTGCGACGCGTCGTCCCAAATGATCGCTTTCATCTTCAGCAGATCGACGACGCCCGTGAAGTTTTCTTCCGCGCCGATAGGCACCACGACCGGAACCGGGTTTGCCTTCAGACGCAGCTTGAGCTGGTCGTAAACCTTGAAGAAGTTCGCGCCGGTACGGTCCATCTTGTTGATGAACGCGAGACGGGGAACCTTGTACTTGTTCGCCTGACGCCACACGGTTTCCGACTGCGGCTGCACGCCGCCCACTGCGCAGTACACCATGCATGCACCGTCGAGCACGCGCATCGAGCGCTCAACTTCAATCGTGAAGTCAACGTGGCCCGGGGTGTCGATGATGTTGATGCGGTGCTCGGCGCGATCGCCGGCCATGCCTTTCCAGAATGCCGTGGTAGCAGCGGACGTGATCGTGATGCCGCGTTCCTGCTCCTGCTCCATCCAGTCCATGGTGGCAGCGCCGTCGTGAACTTCACCAATCTTGTGGTTCACGCCGGTGTAGAACAGGATGCGCTCGGTCGTCGTCGTTTTGCCGGCGTCGATGTGAGCGCTAATACCGATGTTACGGTAGCGCTCGATAGGTGTCTTGCGAGCCACTTTGATCCTCTATTGGGATGACGCGATGCGAGAAAATACCCATCGCGCTGTAACACAAACGGGCGAGGCGCTTTGTAAGCGCACCCGCCCGGAATTTCTTTCCGTTTTTTCTGCTAAACCCGGGTTCGGGAAGCTTAGAAACGGAAGTGCGAGAACGCCTTGTTGGCTTCTGCCATCCGGTGAACTTCGTCGCGCTTCTTCATCGCGCCGCCACGGCCTTCAGCCGCTTCGGAGAGTTCACCTGCCAGACGCAGGGCCATCGACTTCTCGCTGCGCTTCTTCGCGGCTTCACGCAACCAACGCATCGCCAATGCCATACGACGCGACGGACGCACTTCGACCGGAACCTGATAGTTCGCACCACCAACGCGGCGGCTCTTAACTTCGACCACCGGCTTGACGTTGTTGAGCGCTACCGTGAACACTTCCAGCGGGTCCTTGCCACCCTTGGTCTGGATCTGTTCGAAAGCGCCGTACACGATGCGCTCAGCAACCGACTTCTTGCCGGAGAGCATCAGCACGTTCATGAACTTAGCTACATCTACGTTACCGAACTTCGGATCCGGCAACACTTCCCGCTTGGGGACTTCGCGACGACGCGGCATGTTTCTTCCTTTAACTTTTCAGTTGGAGCTATTTTTTAGCCCCGCGGCCACCAACTAACCCGATTCATCTCTAACGACTTACCAGCCTGGTCGGGTGACCACTTACTCGACAGCACCGGCAATTCCGGCACCACCGCTATTACCGCCTTTAAAGGCGACCTGAAACTACACTGACCGGCTAATTACTTGCCAGCCTTGGCACGCTTCGCACCGTACTTCGAGCGAGCCTGCTTACGATCCTTGACGCCCTGGGTATCCAGCGAGCCACGAACCATGTGGTAACGCACACCCGGCAAGTCCTTAACACGGCCGCCGCGAATCAGCACGACCGAGTGTTCCTGCAGGTTGTGGCCTTCACCACCGATGTACGAAATAACTTCGAAGCCGTTCGTCAGACGAACCTTGGCAACCTTACGGAGTGCCGAGTTAGGCTTCTTCGGCGTCGTGGTGTACACACGGGTGCACACGCCGCGACGCTGGGGGCAGTCCTGCAAAGCCGGGCTCTTGCTCTTCGTCGTTTCCGACGCGCGGCCTTTGCGAACCAGTTGATTGATGGTTGGCATTGTTTATTCCTGAAATTGAACAAAATCGACGCATCTGTTTCCGGGCAAAGCAGAAACGATTGCGCATCGAACTTCCGGACCGAGGGATCAGCGCACGAATTGACTTCGCACACAGGCATTCCAAGAACCGGAACCTAGCATAATATTCCGAAAATGCTAAGGGAGTCAACAGGTTGCGATGTTTCGCACGCCTGCCGACCTGAAACTGCGCTCGCCGGCGCTCAGTCGGCGCCGACGACTTCCAGCAACTCGTCGCCGAAACGGTCCAGCTTGCGGGCGCCCATGCCTGGAATGCCGCGCAAATCCTCAATGGAATCAGGGCCGTTGCGGGCAATTTCGGCCAACGTGGCGTCGTGGAAGATGACGTAGGCCGGCACGCCGTCGCTTTTCGCAGTCTCCGTGCGCCAGGCGCGCAGGCGCTCCCAGCGGGCGCGCTCGCGCGGACCCATGCCGATCGTCGGGTCGGCGCGCTCAGTGGTGCGGCTGGAAGACTGGCGGGTACGCGTCGGCTTCACGTAGCGGCGCATTGTTACGTTCTGCTCGCTCTTCAGCACTGCTTTGGCGGCTTCGGTCAGCACCAGCGAGCCGAAGCCTTCGTGGTCGACGGCGAGGTAGCCAAATGCGACGAGCTGGCGAAAAATGGCGCGCCACTCCGGCTCGCCGAGCGCCGCCCCAATCCCGAAGGTGGTGAGCTTCTCGTGGCCGCGCTGCAGGATCTTCTCGCTGCGGTTGCCACGCAGAATATCGATCAGGTGCCCAGCACCAAAGTGAAAACCACTCGCCCGCTGCGCGCGGAACACACATGACAGCGCCATCTGCGCTTCGCGCGTCGCGTCCCATGTGTCGGGCGGTTCGATACAGTTATCGCAGTTGCCGCAGGGCTTGCTCGACTCGCCGAAATACGCGAGCAGCCGCACACGGCGGCAGGTCGCCGCTTCGCACAGTCCGAGCAACGCGTCGAGCTTGCCAGTCTGCACGCGTTTATGCGCGTCGTCGGCGTCGGACTCGTCAATCATCTTGCGCTGCTGCACAACGTCGCCCAAACCGTACGCCATCCAGGCGTTTGCCGGCATACCGTCGCGACCAGCGCGCCCGGTTTCCTGGTAGTAACCTTCGACACTCTTCGGTAAATCAAGGTGAGCCACGAAGCGCACGTCCGGCTTGTCGATGCCCATACCGAACGCAATCGTCGCGCACATCACGATGCCTTCCTCGCGCTGGAACATCTCCTGATGCTTCTGGCGAATTTCGAACTCCATGCCAGCGTGGTACGGCAACGCGCGCATCCCCTTCTCTTTCAGCCACTCAGCCGTTTCTTCGACCTTGCGACGTGACAGACAATAGACAACGCCGGCGTCGGTCGTACCGTCCGGTTTCGAGTGTTCAGCGCGAATAAAGTCGAGCAACTGCGTGCGTGCATTGTCCTTTTCGACGATGCGATAGCGGATGTTCGGGCGATCGAAACTGGAGACGAAGATGCGCGCGTCATCGAGCGCGAGACGGTGGATGATTTCGTCGCGTGTGATCGCGTCGGCGGTCGCGGTGAGCGCGATGCGCGGCACGTTCGGAAAGCGCTCGTGCAGTACTGACAGCTGAATATATTCAGGGCGGAAATCGTGACCCCATTGCGACACGCAGTGCGCTTCGTCGATGGCGAACAACCCGATGCGCGTGCGCTCGAGCAATTCCTGGAAACGGGGCGTCATCAATCGTTCCGGCGCCACGTATAGCAGATCGATTTCGCCTTCGCGCAGCGCGCGCTCAGTGGCCATCGCTTCGGCGCTCGACAGCGTCGAATTCAGATACGCGGCCCTAACGCCCACTTCCTTCAGCGCAGCGACCTGGTCTTGCATCAGTGCGATCAGCGGGGACACGACAATCCCCGCTCCGCAGCCCGCCTCGCGCCGCACCAACGACGGGATCTGATAGCACAACGATTTGCCGCCACCCGTTGGCATCAGCACGAGACAATCGCCGCCGCCGGCGACGTGTTCGACGATTTCGCCCTGCTGTCCTCGGAATGCGGGGTAGCCAAAAACTTCGTTGAGGATTTCGAGCGGACGGGACATGAATTGGAGAGAAGCAGCGTGATGCCGGTGACACGAATTTTACCAACGCATTCGTGCTGCGCCCGCGCTTTGCGACAACGTTAGCCGTTCGGCCGACGAATCCGCAAAAAACGCACAAAAATGAGGCACCCGCAGTGCGTGGGACAAAAAAAAACCGCTCAGTCGAAACTGAGCGGCTTCGCTGGCTGGTGAGCCCAAGCGGCTTGCGCCGCCCGGACTTACTCGCCTGAGTGCTGCTGTTCGGCGGCCGGCGTTTCCGGCGTACCGAATTCGAACGACTCTTCCGCTGCGATCTGATCGAAACGCTCGCGGTCGGACAGTTCCTTGCTCTTGCGTGCCTTGTGGAACGCGAGACCAGTACCAGCCGGAATCAGACGACCAACGATCACGTTTTCCTTCAGCCCGCGCAGATCGTCGCGCTTGCCCATGATCGCCGCTTCGGTCAGCACGCGAGTCGTTTCCTGGAACGACGCCGCCGAGATGAACGAATCGGTCGACAGCGATGCCTTCGTGATACCGAGCAGCACGTTGTCGTAGGTTGCCGGGATCTTGCCTTCCGCAGCCATCCGGTCGTTCTCGTCGAGCATATCCGAGCGCTCGACCTGTTCGCCCATGATGAAGCGCGTGTCACCGTTATCGACGATCTGCACGCGGCGCAGCATCTGACGGACGATCACTTCAATGTGCTTGTCATTGATCTTCACGCCCTGCAGACGATACACGTCCTGCACTTCGTCAACGATATAGCGCGCCAGCGCTTCGACGCCCTGCAAACGCAGAATGTCGTGCGGATCAGCCGGACCGTCGACAATCATTTCGCCCTTGTTGACGACCTGACCATCGTGCACCAGAACCTGCTTTTCCTTCGCGATCAGGAACTCGTGCTGATTGCCTTCGAGGTCCGTGATAACGAGACGCTGCTTGCCCTTCGTGTCCTTACCGAACGACGTCGTGCCCGTGACTTCCGCCAGAATACCGGCGTCCTTCGGCGAGCGCGCTTCGAACAGTTCGGCCACACGCGGCAGACCACCGGTAATGTCGCGAGTCTTTTGCGATTCAACCGGGATACGTGCCAGCACTTCACCGACCTGCACTTGCTGACCGTCCTTCACGGTGATCAGAGCGCCGACCTGGAAGCCGATCTGCACCGAGTGCTCGGTGTTCGGGATCTTTACTTCTTCGCCGTTCGCGTCGAGCAGCTTGACCTGCGGGCGCACCGTCTTCGACGCTTGCGAACCGCGGCGCTTCACGTCGATCACGACCAGCGTCGAGAGACCCGTCACATCGTCGATCTGCTTGGCAACCGTCACGCCTTCTTCGACGTTTTCGAACTTCACCGTACCACCGTACTCGGTGATGATCGGACGCGTCATCGGATCCCACGTCGCCAGTTGCGTGCCGGCCTTGATCTGCGCGCCGTCCAGTTGCAACAGCGTCGCGCCGTACGGCACCTTGTGACGTTCACGCTCGCGGCCGTGGTCGTCGGTGATCATCGCTTCGCCCGAACGCGAGATGACGATCTGCTCGCCCTTCGCGTTGGTGACGTAACGCATCGTCGCCGTGAAACGCACCGTACCGTTCGACTTGGCTTCAACCGACGAAGCCACTGCTGCACGCGACGCCGCACCACCGATGTGGAACGTACGCATCGTGAGCTGCGTGCCCGGTTCACCGATCGACTGAGCAGCGATCACGCCAACTGCTTCACCGACGTTGACCGACGAGCCACGACCCAAGTCGCGGCCATAGCAGGCTGCGCACAGACCGTAACGCGTTTCGCAAGTCAGCGGCGTACGCACGCGCACTTCGTCGATGCCGAGGCGCTCGATTTCTTCGACCGCGTCTTCGTCGAGCAACGTGCCCGTTTCGTACAGCGTTTCCTGCGTTTCCGGATTGACGACGTCGGCCACCGTCACGCGACCGAGGATACGGTCACGCAGCGCTTCGACAACTTCACCGCCTTCGACCAACGCCTTCATCGCGACGCCGTTGGACGTACCGCAATCGTCCTCGACCACCACCAGATCCTGCGTCACGTCGACCAGACGACGCGTCAGGTAACCCGAGTTTGCCGTCTTCAGTGCCGTATCAGCCAGACCCTTACGTGCGCCGTGGGTCGAGATGAAGTACTGCAACACGTTCAGGCCTTCACGGAAGTTCGCCGTAATCGGCGTCTCGATGATCGAGCCGTCCGGCTTCGCCATCAGGCCACGCATACCGGCCAGCTGACGAATCTGAACCGCGGAACCACGAGCACCCGAGTCAGCCATCATGTAGATGGAGTTGAACGATTCCTGACGCGTTTCGTTGCCGTCGCGATCGACCACCGGTTCCGTCGACAGCTGCTCCATCATCGCCTTGCCGACCGCTTCCGACGTTGCCGACCAGATGTCGACCACGTTGTTGTAGCGTTCTTGCGACGTGACGAGACCCGACATGTACTGACGGTCGTATTCCTTCACCTTCTTCGCGGCGTCGCCGACGATCTGTTCTTTCTGCGGCGGCACGAGCATGTCGTCGACGCAAATCGAAATACCGGCGCGCGTTGCCAGACGGAAACCCGACTGCATCAACTGGTCGGCGAAAATCACCGTTTCACGCAGACCGCACTTGCGGAATGCGGTGTTGATGAGGCGCGAAATTTCCTTCTTCTTCAGCGGCTTGTTCAGCACCGAGAACGGCAGGCCCGGCGGAAGGATTTCCGACAGGATTGCGCGGCCGACGGTCGTCGCGTACAGCGAGATCTTCGGCACGAACGCCGGTGCGCCTTCCGACTTGTCTTCGTTGTGGACCATTTCCGTGATCCGCACGTTGACGCGCGAGGCCAGCTCGACTTCCTTGTTCTCGTAAGCACGCAGTGCTTCAGACACGCCGGTGAACGTCAGGCCTTCGCCCTTGGCGTTCACTGCTTCACGCGTCGCGTAGTACAGGCCGAGCACGATATCCTGCGACGGCACGATCGACGGATCGCCGTTGGCCGGGAACAGGATGTTGTTCGACGCCAGCATCAGCGTACGCGCTTCCATCTGCGCTTCGAGCGACAGCGGCACGTGCACAGCCATCTGGTCACCGTCGAAGTCGGCGTTGAACGCCGCGCAAACGAGCGGGTGCAGCTGGATAGCCTTACCTTCGATCAGCACCGGCTCGAAAGCCTGAATGCCAAGACGGTGCAGCGTCGGCGCACGGTTCAGCATGACCGGATGTTCGCGGATCACCTCTTCGAGGATGTCCCACACCACCGGCGTCTGGTTCTCGACTTCCTTCTTCGCAGCCTTGATGGTGGTAGCAACACCCATCACTTCGAGCTTGTTGAAGATGAACGGCTTGAACAGTTCGAGCGCCATCAGCTTCGGCAGACCGCACTGATGCAGCTTGAGCGTCGGGCCGACCACGATCACCGAACGGCCCGAGTAGTCAACGCGCTTACCGAGCAAGTTCTGACGGAAACGACCGCCCTTACCCTTGATCATGTCAGCGAGCGACTTCAGCGGACGCTTGTTCGCGCCAGTCATTGCCTTACCGCGACGACCGTTGTCGAGCAGCGAATCGACGGCTTCCTGCAGCATCCGCTTTTCGTTGCGGACGATGATTTCAGGCGCCTTCAGTTCGAGCAGACGCTTCAACCGGTTGTTACGGTTGATCACGCGGCGATACAGGTCGTTCAGGTCCGACGTCGCGAAGCGACCGCCATCCAGCGGCACCAGCGGACGCAGTTCCGGCGGCAGCACCGGCAGCACTTCGAGCACCATCCAGTCAGGCTTGATGCCCGAACGTTGGAAAGCCTCGAGCACCTTCAGGCGCTTCGCGTACTTCTTGATCTTCGCTTCCGAACCCGTGTTCTTGAGTTCGGTGCGCAGCATCTCGACCTGTTCGTCGATGTTGATCGCGCGCAGCAGTTCGCGAACGCCTTCCGCGCCCATTTCGGCACGGAATTCGTCACCGTACTCTTCGACCTTGTTGTAGTAATCCTCTTCCGTCATGATCTGCCGCGCTTTCAGCGGCGTCATGCCCGGATCGATCACCACGTATGCTTCGAAGTACAGCACGCGCTCGATGTCGCGCAGCGTCATGTCGAGCACCATGCCCAGACGCGACGGCAGCGACTTCAGGAACCAGATGTGAGCGACCGGCGAGGCCAGCTCAATGTGGCCCATCCGTTCGCGACGCACCTTCGCGAGCGTCACTTCGACGCCGCACTTTTCACAGATCACGCCACGATGCTTCAGGCGCTTGTACTTGCCGCAAAGGCATTCGTAGTCTTTGATCGGCCCGAAAATCTTCGCGCAGAACAAACCATCGCGTTCCGGCTTAAACGTCCGGTAGTTGATGGTTTCCGGCTTCTTGACTTCACCGAACGACCACGAACGGATCTTGTCTGGCGAGGCCAGACCGATCTTGATCGCGTCAAAAACTTCAGGCTGTTGGACTTGCTTGAATAGATCGAGCAGAGCTTTCATTGCTTTCTCTCCGTAGTCCGATTAGTTGCGGTCGAGGTCGATATCGATACCGAGCGAGCGGATTTCCTTCACGAGCACGTTGAAGGATTCCGGCATGCCGGCGTCGATCACGTGATCGCCCTTGACCAGGTTCTCATACACCTTGGTCCGGCCCGCCACGTCATCCGACTTCACCGTCAGCATTTCTTGCAACACGTACGATGCGCCGTACGCTTCGAGCGCCCACACTTCCATTTCACCGAAACGCTGGCCACCGAACTGCGCCTTACCGCCCAACGGCTGCTGCGTCACGAGCGAGTACGGGCCCGTGGAACGCGCGTGCATCTTGTCGTCGACCAAGTGGTGCAGCTTCAGGTAGTGCATGTAGCCGACAGTCACCGTACGCTCGAACATCTCACCCGTGCGGCCGTCATACAGACGCACCTGGTTCTTCGACGGCGTCATGCCGAGGTTCTTCGCGATGTCGTCCGGGAATGCCAGATCCAGCGCGCGCGACATTTCTTCTTCTGTCGCACCGTCGAACACCGGCGTGGCAAACGGAACGCCTTCGCGCAGGTTCTTCGCCAGTTCGACGATTTCGTCGTCCGTGAAGCTGTCCAGCTCTTCAGCGCGGCCCGACTCGTTGTAGATCTTGGTCAGGAATTCGCGCAGTTCTGCGATCTTCGCCTGACGTTGCAGCATTTCTGCAATACGCCAGCCGAGACCCTTCGCGGCCCAACCCAGATGCACTTCGAGAACCTGACCCACGTTCATCCGCGACGGCACGCCGAGCGGGTTCAGAACGACGTCAGCCGGACGGCCATCGGCCATGTATGGCATGTCTTCGATCGGAACGATCTTCGACACCACACCCTTGTTACCGTGACGGCCGGCCATCTTGTCGCCAGGCTGCAGACGACGCTTAACAGCCAGATACACCTTGACCATCTTCAGCACGCCCGGCGGCAGTTCGTCGCCTTGCGTGAGCTTCTTGCGCTTTTCTTCGAACGCCAGATCGAACTGGTGACGCTTCTGTTCGATCGAGTCCTTGATAGCCTCGAGCTGTGCCGCTGCTTCTTCGTCCGCGAGGCGGATATCGAACCAGTGGTAGTGGTCGAGATCTTCCAGGTAAGCCTGTTCGATCTTCGTACCCTTCGCGAGCTTCTTCGGACCGCCGTTTGCGACCTTGCCGGTCAGCATACGTGCGAGACGCTGGAATGCATCGCCTTCCACGATACGCAGCTGGTCGTTCAGGTCGAGGCGATAACGCTTCAGTTCATCGTCGATGATCTGTTGCGCACGCTTGTCGCGCTGAATACCTTCACGCGTGAACACTTGAACGTCGATGACCGTACCGCTCATGCCCGACGGCACGCGCAGCGACGTGTCCTTCACGTCCGAAGCCTTTTCACCGAAGATCGCGCGCAGCAGCTTTTCTTCCGGCGTCAGCTGGGTTTCGCCCTTCGGCGTGACCTTACCGACCAGCACGTCGCCTGCTTCGACTTCAGCGCCGATGTAGACGATGCCCGACTCATCGAGACGGCCGAGTTGCACTTCAGCCAGGTTCGAGATGTCGCGCGTGATTTCTTCCGGTCCGAGCTTCGTATCGCGAGCTACGACATTCAGTTCTTCGATGTGGATCGACGTGTAACGGTCGTCAGCAACCACCTTCTCCGAGATCAAGATCGAATCTTCGAAGTTGTAGCCGTTCCACGGCATGAACGCGACCAGCATGTTCTGGCCGAGAGCCAGTTCGCCGAGGTCGGTCGATGCACCGTCAGCCAGCACGTCGCCACGCGACACGATATCGCCGACCTTCACGATCGGGCGCTGGTTGATGTTCGTGTTCTGGTTCGAACGCGTGTACTTGATCAGGTTGTAGATGTCCACGCCGACGTCGCCAGCAACGGCTTCATCGTCGTTCACGCGGATCACCATACGGCCTGCGTCGACGTAATCGACCACACCACCGCGGAATGCCTGAACCGTCGTACCCGAGTCGACTGCCACCGTGCGTTCGATACCCGTACCGACCACGGCCTTTTCAGGACGCAGACACGGCACAGCCTGACGCTGCATGTTCGAACCCATCAATGCGCGGTTCGCGTCATCGTGCTCGAGGAACGGAATCAGCGATGCTGCCACCGAGACGATCTGCGACGGCGCCACGTCCATGTACTGGATGCGGTCCGGCGTAACCATCAGCGTTTCGCCTGCTTCACGCGACGACACCAGTTCGTCGGTCAGCGAGCCGTCAGCAGCAACCGCCGCGTTCGCCTGAGCGATCACGTAACGACCTTCTTCGATCGCCGATAGATAATCGATCTGATCGGTCACCTTGCTGTCCACAACCTTGCGATACGGCGTTTCGAGGAAGCCGTATTCGTTCAGGTGCGCGTACAGTGCCAGCGAATTGATCAGGCCGATGTTCGGACCTTCCGGCGTTTCAATCGGGCACACACGGCCATAGTGGGTCGGGTGCACGTCGCGGACTTCAAAGCCGGCACGCTCACGCGTCAAACCGCCCGGGCCAAGTGCCGAAACACGGCGCTTGTGGGTGATTTCCGACAGCGGGTTGGTCTGGTCCATAAACTGCGACAGCTGCGACGAACCGAAGAACTCGCGAATCGCCGACGAAATCGGCTTCGAGTTGATCAGGTCGTGCGGCATCAGGTTTTCGCTTTCGGCCTGGCCGAGGCGTTCCTTTACAGCACGTTCGACACGCACGAGACCTGCGCGGAACTGGTTTTCCGCCAGTTCGCCGACGCAACGCACACGACGATTGCCCAAGTGGTCGATGTCGTCCACTTCGCCCTTGCCGTTACGCAGTTCGACCAGGATCTTGATCGTTGCGAGAATGTCGTCGTCTTGCAGCGTCATCGGGCCGACGATTTCGTCGCGACCGACACGGCGGTTGAACTTCATACGACCCACCTTGGACAGGTCGTATGCGTCTTCGCTGTAGAACAGACGGTTGAACAGCGCCTCGACCGCTTCTTCGGTCGGCGGTTCGCCCGGACGCATCATGCGGTAGATCGCAATGCGTGCAGCCATCTTGTCCGCGGTTTCGTCGATACGCAGCGTCGACGAGATGTACGGACCTTGATCCAGATCGTTCGTGTAGAGCGTCTGGATGTCTTTGATCTTCGATTCGCGGAGCTTTTCGAGGACGGTTTCGGTGATTTCGTCGTTCGCGTTGGCGATGACTTCACCCGTGTCCCCGTCAACGACGTTCTTCGCGAGCACGCGGCCGAGCAGATAGTCTTCCGGCACCGAGATGAACTTCGTCTTCGCGTTGTCGAGATCGCGAATGTGCTTGGCGTTGATCCGCTTGTCCTTCTGGACGATCACGTTGCCATCACGGTCCGTGATGTCGAAGCGCGCGACTTCACCACGCAGACGCTCCGGCACGAATTCCATCTGCGCGCCTTCCGGCATCAGCGTGAAATTGTCGAACACGAAGAAGTTTGCGAGGATCTGTTCCGGCGTCAGGCCAATCGCCTTCAGCAGGATCGTGACCGGCATCTTGCGACGGCGGTCAACGCGGAAGTACAGCACGTCCTTCGGATCGAATTCGAAGTCGAGCCACGAACCGCGGTAAGGAATGATACGTGCCGAGAACAGGAGCTTGCCCGAGCTGTGCGTCTTGCCTTTGTCGTGTTCGAAGAACACGCCCGGCGAACGATGCAGCTGCGAAACGATCACACGTTCCGTGCCGTTGATGACGAACGAACCCGTCGGCGTCATGAGCGGAATTTCGCCCATGTACACTTCCTGTTCCTTCACTTCCTTGACGACCGGCTTGCTCGGCGATTCCTTGTCGAGCAGCACCAGGCGCACTTTCGCGCGCAGTGCTGAGCAGTACGTCAAACCGCGCTGCTGACATTCCTTGATGTTGAATGCCGGCGGCGACAGCATGTAGCTGACGAACTCGAGACGCGCGAAACCGTTGTGCGAAACGATCGGGAAAACGGATGTAAACGCAGCCTGCAGGCCTTCCGGCTTGCGTTGCGTAGACGACGTGTCTGCTTGCAGAAACGTGCTGAATGATTCAAGCTGGGTAGCCAGCAGGAAAGGTACTTGGTGAACGATGGGGCGCTTCGCAAAACTCTTGCGAATGCGCTTCTTCTCGGTGAAGGAATATTGCATACGATCTCCGAATCACGGCGGGCATTGTTGTCGAGGCAGGATACCTTGATGTGACAACCCGAGTGTTCACCGACTGAGACCCGATGGCCGTCCGATGGCTTGAACGAGCCTAGAAGCTTGGTGGTTGGCCGCTACCAACCGCTGGCTGACGGCAGCGGATGCCTATGTTGCCCGCTACCCGACCAAACTTGCCTTCTGCAGTCGCTTCAGAAGACAAAGAGAAGCGCCGGTCAATATTGCCGACAGGCGATTTTCTTTGGCTTCTGGGACCCCTGTTCTTGCCGAAACTAGCTGACAAAAACATGGTTCCCACAAAGCACAAAAAGGCCGGCGGTGGAAAACCGCCAGCCTTCGCACAACGCGCCGAAACTTACTTGATTTCAGCCTTCGCGCCGGCTTCTTCCAACTTCTTCTTGGCTTCTTCAGCAGCAGCCTTCGGTACCGACTCCTTAACAGGCTTCGGTGCACCGTCGACCAGGTCCTTCGCTTCCTTCAGGCCGAGACCCGTCAGTTCACGAACAGCCTTAATAACCGAAACCTTGTTCGCGCCGACTTCCGTCAGGTTGACCGTGAATTCGGTTTGCTCTTCAGCAGCAGCAGCAGCGCCGCCGCCTGCCGGGCCTGCCACTGCAACAGCAGCTGCCGACACGCCAAACTTTTCTTCGAACGCCTTGACCAGCTCGTTCAGTTCCAGAACCGACATCGAGCTTACTGCCTCGAGGATGTCATCTTTTGCGATTGCCATTTGAAATACTCCTAAATTGAATTCGGATACAGCCAGCGATCAATCACGCTCGACTGAAGTGCGTTACGCAGCAGCTTCTTCGCCTTGTTTCTTTTCTGCCAGCGCGGCCAAAGCGCGCGCAAAGCCGGAAACAGGTGCTTGCATAACGTACAACAGCTTGGAGAGCAGTTCTTCGCGGCTCGGGATGTTTGCCAGCGCTTGCACGCCAGCCTTGTCCATCACCTTGCCTTCGTAGGAACCAGCCTTGATGATCAACTTGTCATTGCTCTTGCCGAAGTCGTTGACGACCTTAGCAGCGGCAATGGCATCTTCCGAGATGCCGTAGATCAGGGGACCGGTCATCTGCTCTGCCAAAGAAGCAAACGGGGTACCTTCAACAGCGCGACGCGCCAGCGTGTTTTTCAACACGCGAAGGTAAACCTGTTGCTCACGCGCTTTCGCGCGCAGCTTGGTCAGATCGCCAACCGTGATCCCACGATACTCAGCCAGAACCACGGTCTGGGCTTTCGCGACTTGCGCGGCAACCTCAGCGACGACGGCCTGCTTGCTTTCTTTATTGAGTGGCACGGTTAACCTCCAGATTCGATACACGCAGCGTGCGCCTTGTGTACCGCGTTCAATAACGGCGTCCGACCAGTCAGGAGTATTTCGACCGCCCGATGCCCACATTGCTGCGGACATCAAACGGTTTCATCACTACAAAACCTTTTCGGGTTCGCCATCTGCGTTGGCTTTGCATTAAGGGTTCGCCTACCTGATGCGTTCCCGCCAACGGTCTTTGACAACCGGTCGCTCGATGCAGACTGCCATCTTGCGACCGCCCAAAGCCCATAAAACCGCCTCGACTCGCATCGAGGCGATGAAATTTATTACTGTGCTGCGAGCGATGCCTGGTCGACGCGAACGCCAACGCCCATCGTGCTCGACAGCGCAACCTTGCGCAGGTACACACCCTTGCTCGTTGCCGGCTTCGCCTTTTGCAGCGCGTCGACGAGAGCGTTCAGGTTGCTACGCAGAGCCGTCGGCTCGAACGAAGCACGACCAATCGTGGCGTGGATGATACCGGCCTTGTCGACACGGAATTGCACCTGACCAGCCTTGGCGTTCTTGACTGCAGTCGCGACGTCCGGCGTGACCGTGCCAACCTTCGGGTTCGGCATCAGGCCGCGCGGGCCGAGGATCTGACCGAGCGTACCGACAACGCGCATCGTGTCCGGCGAAGCGATCACGATGTCGAAGTCCAATTTGCCAGCCTTGACTTGTTCAGCCAGGTCTTCCATACCGACGACTTCTGCGCCGGCTGCACGAGCTTGCTCAGCCTTTTCGCCTTGTGCAAACACAGCCACGCGAACCGACTTACCGGTACCTGCCGGCAGCACGACCGAGCCACGAACCACTTGGTCCGACTTCTTCGCGTCGATGCCGAGTTGCACTGCAACGTCGATCGACTCGTCGAACTTCGCGCTTGCGCATTCCTTCACGAGCGACAGAGCTTCGTCGATCGCGTACAGCTTTTGACGATCAACCTTGGCTGCAAATGCTTGCAGACGTTTTGAAAGCTTAGCCATTTACACGCCCTCCACGGTGATGCCCATCGAGCGGGCGCTACCAGCGATCGTACGAACCGCTGCGTCCAGATCAGCTGCCGTCAGATCGGGCATCTTGGTCTTGGCGATGTCTTCAGCTTGAGCGCGGGTGATCTTGCCGACCTTGTCGGTGTGCGGCTTGGCCGAACCCTTGTCGATCTTCGCTGCCTTCTTGATCAGAACCGTAGCCGGCGGCGTCTTCAGAACAAACGTGAAGCTCTTGTCCGCGAACGCGGTGATCACGACTGGAATCGGCAGACCCGGTTCCATAGCTTGAGTCTGCGCGTTGAACGCCTTGCAGAACTCCATGATGTTCAGGCCGCGTTGGCCCAGTGCCGGACCGACCGGCGGCGACGGGTTGGCTTTACCTGCAGGAATCTGCAGCTTGATAAAGCCGATGATTTTCTTTGCCATTTTGAAAACCTCTTAGGAACGCCGCCCTAGTACAAGCGGACATTCAGTGAGTAGTAGCGCGCGTTCGCCGAAAGACAGACTACTTACGCTCCTCAACGGCCATTACGCGGACCGTAAGCGCGAAATACGGAACGCACCGATCGGCGCGCCCCGTAAAATTCTGGATTACAACTTTTCGACCTGGCCGAATTCCAGCTCGACCGGCGTTGCGCGGCCGAAGATTGTAACGGAAACACGGACGCGCGACTTTTCGTAGTTCACTTCTTCGACGCTGCCGTTGAAATCCGTGAACGGACCGTCCTTCACCCGCACCATCTCGCCTACTTCGAACAGGGTCTTCGGACGCGGCTTTTCCACGCCTTCCTGCATTTGCGACATGATCTTCTCGACTTCCCGCGGGGAAATCGGGCTCGGACGATTACGCGCACCGCCTACGAAACCCGTCACCTTTGCCGTGTTCTTCACGAGGTGCCACGTTTCGTCTGTCATTTCCATTTCCACAAGGACATAGCCCGGGAAGAAACGACGTTCGGTCACCGATTTGTGACCGCCCTTCACCTCGACCACTTCTTCAGTCGGAACGAGGATTTGACCAAACTGGTCTTGCATGCCAGCACGTTCGATGCGCTCTTGAAGCGCACGTTGCACGCTCTTCTCCATGCCGGAGTAGGCGTGCACCACGTACCAACGTTTGCCGCTCGGGGATGCCGGAGTATCGCTCATATCATTTCCAACCCAGAATCACCGAGAAAATCGCCCACTCAATGGATTTATCGCTAATCCAAAGAAAGATCGCCATGACGAACACGAAGCCGAACACTACGAGCGTTGTCTGGGTGGCCTCTTTACGAGTCGGCCAGACAACCTTGCGAACTTCTTTGTACGAGTCTTTGGCGAAAGCGATGAAACCCTTGCCAGGCGCGGAGAGAAGACCGACTGCAACACCCGCGATAGCGCCAACAGCCAAGGCGGCTCCGCGGACGTACCATTCCTGGCCGCTGAGCCAGAAGAACCCCACGAACCCGGCCAAGACCAACAATACGCCCGCGACGAGCATCAGCTTGTCGCCGGATGTATTTACAGTTTCGACGGAAGGATTCGCCATAACACCTTAACGAAGCGCCATATACGACGCGAGAGTTGGCAGGGGCAGAGGGAATCGAACCCCCAACCTTCGGTTTTGGAGACCGACGCTCTGCCAGTTGAGCTATACCCCTAAACCATTTTGGGGTTGACGACACCGCCAACCCCGAAACTACCGATCAACGAGAACTTTCTGGCGTTACTCGAGGATCTTGGCAACCACACCTGCGCCGACCGTACGGCCGCCTTCGCGGATTGCGAAGC
>NZ_JALPRI010000041.1:0-26572 GCF_030464785.1 Paraburkholderia sp. SEWSISQ10-3 4 | reverse complement strand
GCCGCCCCGCACAGGGGCAACGCTAATAGACCACTAACAATGCAAGGAAAGGCACGAAAGCCAGAACAAGGAAAGGCCAAAGCCCTAAGAACACGGCTAAACAAGCCCCGCCGCAGGCCCCAATCTATATCGAAAAAGCGACCCAAAACTTGCTAAATCGCGGCAGCGCCGACAGCGAGTCACGCACCTTACAAACCCATATCCCCCGCAGAGATCGGCCCTGCCAGCGCCCAGCCACGGCAAACACCCCATTGCTGCACCGCAGCACACGCCGCCCACCTCTTTGAGAAATTAATTTCCGCTTGCGAGACTCCGCGCCATGCCGGATGAGTCGGGCAGGCCTAACCCGCCCCTCCATCCATGACATCCTCAATAAAACCTGGATGGAGACACGCGTGTTCCTTTACGGCTTTGGTCCGGTGTTGCTGGCCGGCACGATCCAGACGATCGAGCTGTCCGTCCTGTCGCTGGCAGCCGCCGTGCTGCTCGGCCTCGCAGGCGCGGCGGCGAAACTCTCCTTCAACCGCCCGCTCAGGGCAATCGCAACCGGCTATACGACTCTGATCCGCTCCGTGCCCGACCTCGTGCTCATGCTGCTGCTGTTCTACAGCATCCAGATCGCGGTCAACAATCTCACCGATGCGCTCAATCTCCCGCAGTTCGATATCGATCCGTTCGTGGCCGGTGTGCTGACCCTCGGCTTCATCTATGGGGCGTACTTCACCGAGACCTTCCGCGGCGCGTTTCTCGCCGTGCCGCGTGGCCAGCTCGAAGCGGGCAGTGCCTACGGCATGAGCGGCGCGCGAGTCTTCACGCGCATCCTGTTTCCGCAGATGATGCGCTTCGCGCTGCCGGGCATCGGCAATAACTGGCAAGTGCTGGTCAAGGCCACGGCGCTGGTGTCGATCATCGGTCTCGCCGATGTCGTCAAAGCCGCCCAGGACGCGGGCAAGAGCACCTTCAACATGTTTTTCTTCATTCTGGTCGCCGCGCTGATCTATCTGGCGATCACCACCGCGTCGAATCTCGTGCTGATCTGGCTGGAAAAGCGCTATTCCATCGGCGTGCGCCACGCGGAGCTCTAAGACCATGATCGACATTCTCAATCAATTCTGGCGCGCGTTCCTGTACTGGGACGGTCAGCGCATGTCCGGTCTGGCGGTCACGCTGTGGCTGCTGGTGGCGTCGATCGGGATCGGCTTCTTCATGGCGATTCCGCTCGCGGTGGCGCGCGTATCGAAGAAACGCTGGCTGTCGACGCCGGTGCGTCTCTACACTTACGTGTTTCGCGGCACGCCGTTGTACGTGCAACTGCTGCTGATCTACACCGGCATGTACAGCCTCGAATTCGTACGCTCGCATCAGTTGCTCGACGCGTTTTTCCGCAGCGGTTTTCACTGTGCGATTCTCGCTTTCGCACTGAACACCTGCGCGTACACCACCGAGATTTTCGCCGGCGCGATCCGTTCGACTTCGCACGGCGAAGTGGAAGCGGCTCGTGCTTACGGGATGAGCTGGTTCACGATGTACCGCCGCATTGTGATACCGTCCGCGCTGCGCCGGGCGCTGCCGTTGTACAGTAACGAAGTGATCCTGATGCTGCACGCCACCACGGTCGCGTTTACGGCTACGGTGCCGGACATCCTGAAGGTGGCGCGCGATGCGAATTCCGCCACGTATCAGTCGTTCGACGCGTTCGGCCTCGCGGCGCTGATTTACCTCGTGGTGTCGTTTGGGCTGGTGGCCTTGTTCCGTCGCGCGGAGCGTCACTGGCTGGGTTACCTGGCGGTGCGCACGCACTGAGCAGGCATGTTTCGATTGAGCGGCGCGGCAGGTTCGCGCCGTCACGCAGATTGATCCGTATTTTCAAAGGGAGAGCATCTTGCTCCACACGACTCAAACCGAAGCTTGCAAGCTCGCCGTCCAGGACATCCACAAGCGCTACGGCGACAACGAAGTGCTCAAAGGCGTGTCGCTGAACGCAAACAAGGGTGACGTCATCAGCATCATCGGCGCGAGCGGATCGGGCAAGAGCACCTTCCTGCGCTGCATCAATTTTCTCGAGCGGCCGAACGCGGGGCAGATCGTCGTCGACGGCGAAATGGTCAAGACCAAAGCCGACCGAGCCGGCAATCTGGAAGTGGCCGATCACAAGCAACTGCAACGCATCCGCACGAAACTGGCGATGGTGTTCCAGCACTTCAACTTGTGGGCGCACATGAACGTGATCGAGAACATCGTCGAAGCACCGATTCATGTGCTCGGCATGTCGCGTCGCGAGGCCGAAGAACGGGCGCGCGAATATCTCGAGAAGGTCGGTCTCGCGCCGCGTCTGGAAAAGCAGTATCCGTCGCATCTGTCGGGCGGTCAGCAGCAGCGGGTCGCCATTGCGCGTGCGCTGGCGATGAACCCCGACGTGATGTTGTTCGACGAACCCACTTCCGCGCTCGATCCCGAACTGGTCGGCGAAGTGCTGAAGGTGATGCAGAAGCTTGCTGAAGAAGGCCGCACGATGATCGTCGTGACGCACGAAATGGGTTTCGCGCGCAACGTGTCGAACCATGTGATGTTCCTGCACCAGGGCCGCACCGAAGAAGAGGGCTTGCCCGCTGAAGTGCTGACCACGCCGCGTAGCGAACGGCTCAAGCAGTTCCTGTCCGGCAGCCTGAAGTAACGCGCGGCTCGCGCATTCCGCGTTTTACTGACAAGTGATGGCTCGCACGTCCAACCCGGCTCGCACCACGCAGGTTGCCATCGTCGCCTTGCCGCCGGTGTCGATGTCGGGCGTGGGGCCGATTGTCGACGCGCTCAATCTCGCCAACGAAATCGACGGCCGGGCGCTGTACCGCGTGCAGGTGTGTTCATGGGACGGCCGCGCGGTGCCTTTGTCGGGCGGCGCGCAATGGCCGGCCGATGCCGCCTTCGGCGATGCGATTTCGTGCGACTGGCTGATCATCGTCAGCGAACGGTTCCAGCAATTCGCGGACTATCGCCTCTTTCTGGCGAGTCTTTCGCGCGTCGGGCAGCGCACGCCGCTCGTCACCGGCATTCATCACGGCGTCTGGTGGCTGGCGATGGCAGGGCAGTTGTCCGGCTATCGCGTGAGCGTCAACTGGGAAACCTATCAGCAGTTCTCCGAGCAGTTCGAGCGCTCGATCGTCACCCAACAGATCTTCGAAATCGACCGTGATCGCGCAACCTGCGCGGGCGGTCAGGCGACCGTCGACTTCATGCTGGCGATGATCGGCCGCGATCACGGGCCCGAATTGGCGGACCGGATTGCCGATACGCTCGGCGTCGGTGTTTTGCGCGCGGGCGAAGAGCGTCAACGCATTCCGTTCGTGACCGCACCAGGCGAGCGTCATCCGCGTCTGAACGATGCGCTCATGCTGATGGAAGCGAATATCGAAGACCCGCTGACGACCGATGAAATCGCCGGTCTCGTCGGTGTCTCGCGACGTCAGCTGGAGCGCCTGTTTCGTCAGTACCTCGGCTCGATGCCGTCCAAATACTATCTGGGGCTGCGGCTTTCGAAAGCGCGCACGCAATTGCAGCGCACCAGCAAATCGGTGGTGCAGATCAGCCTTGCTTGCGGGTTTTCGTCGGCGGCGCACTTTTCGAATGCTTACCGCGAACGCTTTGGTGTCACACCACGCGAGGATCGTCGTAACTGGATCGACAAGCAGACCGGTGCGACCGGCGCCGCGGCCAGCGAGCCGCGCCCGGCCGCGTTGATCGAACGGCCCGACCAGGCGGAATAACCAGGAATAACCAGGAATAAGCGGCCGGAAAGCGCGCAGTCTGCAAGCTGCACGCGACATATCCGCCGGAAGCTCATAGAAAGCGTCGCGTATGCGCAAGACTTAACGCGCGCAGTTTCCTACACTACGTGTACTACCTCTCACCTGTAACGAGGATTCGCCATGAACGACCTGACTGTGACACGCCAGACCTTCGACGAAGTGATGGTGCCGGTGTTTTCGCCCGCCGCCTTCGTGCCGGATCGCGGTCTCGGCTCACGCGTCTGGGATACGCAAGGCCGCGACTATATCGACTTCGCCGGCGGTATCGCCGTCACTGCGCTCGGTCATGCCCATCCTGAACTGCTGAAAGTCTTGCACGACCAGGGCGGCAAGCTGTGGCACATCGGTAACGGCTACACCAATGAACCGGTGCTGCGCCTTGCCAAACGTCTCGAAGAACTGACTTTCGCCGACCGTGCGTTCTTCGCCAACTCGGGCGCGGAAGCGAACGAAGCTGCGCTGAAGCTGGCGCGCCGCGTCGCGTTCGAGCGCCATGGCGCGGATAAGGTCGAAATCATTTCGTTCACGCAGTCGTTCCATGGTCGTACGTTCTTCACGGTGAGCGTCGGTGGCCAGCCGAAGTATTCGGAAGGCTTCGGCCCGGTGCCGGCCGGCATCATCCATCTGCCTTACAACGATATCGAAGCGGCGAAGAAAGCGATCGGCGCGAAGACGTGTGCGGTGATCGTCGAGCCGATCCAGGGCGAGGGCGGCGTAATCCCGGCCGATCCGGCATTCCTGAAGGCACTGCGCGAAGCCTGCGATGAGCACGGCGCACTGCTGATTTTTGACGAGGTACAAACGGGTATGGGCCGCAGCGGCTATTTCTACGCGTATCAGGACACCGGCGTGACGCCGGACATCCTGACCACCGCGAAGGCGCTCGGCAACGGTTTCCCGATCGGCGCGATGCTGACCACCAACGAACTGGCCGCGCACTTCAAGGTCGGCGTGCATGGCACGACCTACGGCGGCAATCCGCTGGGCGCGGCGATCGCGGAGAAGGTGGTCGAGCTGATCAGCGACCCGAAGGTGCTCGAAGGCGTGCGTACGCGCAGCGAAGCATTGAAGGGCCAACTCGCGAAGCTGAACGAACGCTTTGGCCTGTTCAAGGAAGTGCGCGGCAAGGGTCTGTTGATCGGTGCTGAGTTGACCGATGCATTCAAGGGCCGCGCAAAAGATTTCGTCACGGCTGCGGGTCAGCACGGCGTGATCATGCTGATGGCGGGTCCGGACGTGCTGCGTTTCGTGCCGTCGCTGATCATGCCGCTCGACGATATGTATGAAGGCTTCGCGCGTCTGGCGAAGGCGATCGAAGAGATCGTCGGCGCAAAGACTGAAGCCGCGTCGAAGTGAACCACGGCAGCGAGCTAAAGCACTGATCATGCGTCACATTCAACAGGAACGATGATGCTCTTCGTACGCCCCGGCCGCCTCGCCGATCTCGATGCGCTCGAACATATGGCGCGCACCGCGCAACCGGTGCTGCATTCGCTGCCGCACGACCGGGGCGCGCTCGAAGCGCGCGTCGCGTTGTCGGAAGACTCGTTTCGCGCGGATGTGGATTTTCCGGGCGAGGAGTTCTATCTGTTCGTGCTCGAGGATGCACAGAGCGGCAAGCTGATGGGCACGGCGAGCATCGTCGCTGCTGCCGGTTACTCCGACCCGTTCTACGCGTTTCGCAATGATGCGCTGATTCATGCGTCGCGTGAGTTGCACGTGAACCGCAAGATTCACGCGCTGACCATGTCGCATGAGTTGACGGGCAAGAGCCGGCTGGCGGGCTTCTATATCGACCCGTCGCTGCGTGGCGATGCGGCCGCGCATCTGATGTCGCGCGCGCGGATGATGTATATCGCCGCCAATCGCAAGCGCTTCACGCCTGAAGTGTTCTCGCTGCTGCTCGGCGTGACCGACGACTCAGGTGTGTCGCCGTTCTGGGAAGCGGTGGGGCGCAAGTTCTTCGGCCGCAATTTCGCCGACATCGAAATCGAATCGGGCGGACGCAGCCGCACCTTTATCGCCGAAGTGATGCCGACCTATCCGATCTATGTGCCCTTGCTGCCGGAAGCGGCGCAGCGGGTACTCGGCGAGCCGGATTCGAAGGCGCTGCTCGCGTATGACATTCACCTCGAAGAAGGCTTCGAGACGGATCGTTTTATCGATATTTTCGACGCGGGCCCGGTGTTGACCGCACAGGTGGATCGCAGCGCCTGCGTGACGCGCAATGAAACACGTGTGGTGCGCGAAGCCGGCGCGGCAGCCGAAGGCTCGACCTATCTGATCGCGCATAACGGTGCGGACGGTGAGTTCCGCTGCGTGCTCGATACCTTGTCGGGCGAAAAGGCGACCGGCGCGTCGCTGTCGCATGCGGCGCGCGCGGCACTCGGCGTGCAGGAGGGCGACGCGGTACGCTGCGTGCCACTGCATCAGCCGCATCAGGAAGAATTGACGGGAGACGCACGATGATCGTCGTTCGTGTTGTGCAACGAGGCGATGTGGACGCGCTCATGCGGCTCGCGCAGGAGACCGGTCCCGGTCTCACCACCTTCAAGCCGGATCGCGATGCCTTGGCGGCGCGCGTTGAGCGTGCCCGCCGCACGACGGAAGACAAGGCCGAGCCGCACGAGGCCGGTTACTTCTTCGTGATGGAAGACACCGATACCGGCGACGTGGCCGGCGTATGCGGCATCGAAACGTCAGTCGGTCTGCAGCAACCGTTCTACAACTATCGCGTGAGCACGGTGGTGCACGCGAGCCAGGACCTCGGAATCTGGACGCGCATGCGCGCGCTGAACATTTCGCATGACCTGACGGGTTACGCCGAAGTGTGTTCGCTGTTCCTGAGCCCGCGTTATCGCACGAGCGGCGTCGGTGGTTTGCTGTCGCGTTCGCGCTTCATGTTTCTCGCGCAGTTTCGCGAGCGCTTTCCGCAGCGTTTGTGCGCGGAATTGCGCGGCCATTTCGATGCGGAAGGCACCTCGCCGTTTTGGCGTGCGGTCGGCTCGCATTTCTACCAGATCGATTTCAATGCGGCGGATTATCTGAGCTCGCACGGCCGCAAGGCGTTTCTCGCCGAGCTGATGCCGCGTTATCCGGTGTATGTCGAGCTGCTGCCGGAAGAGGCGCAGGAGTGCGTCGGCCTCACGCATAACGATACGATTCCGGCGCGCCGCATGCTCGAATCGGAAGGGCTGCGCTACGAGAATCACGTCGATATCTTCGACGCCGGTCCGGTGCTCGAATGCCATATCGCCGACTTGCGCACGGTGCGCGAAAGCGTGGTGGTGCCGGTCGAGATCGCCGACGTGCCGGCGGGCGCGCCGCAGGATGCACCGCGTTCGATGGTATCGAATACGTCGCTGGGCGATTTTCGCGTGGGCGTGGCCGCGGGCGTGCCGCAAGACGGCGTGTTCCGTATGAGCGCCGCTGAGGCGGCCGCACTCGACGTCAAGGCAGGTGACCCGGTTCGGGTCCTGCCGCTGAAACACAAACAAGGATGATCATGAGCGAGCTTTTCATCGACGGCGAATGGGCCGCCGGCACAGGACCCGCATTCGCGTCACGCAACCCGGGTACGGGCGGGACGGTGTGGGAAGGCAATAGCGCATCGGCGGACGACGTCGATCGTGCTGTACGCAGCGCGCGCCGTGCGTTCGCGGCGTGGTCGGCCTTGAGCCTCGACGAACGTTCCGGCGTGGTGCGCCGCTTCGCCGCGCTCGTGACGGAACGCAAGGAAGCGCTTGCCGAAGCGATTGGCCGCGAGACCGGCAAACCGCTGTGGGAAGCGCGCACTGAAGCCGCTTCGATGGCGGCGAAGGTCGAGATTTCGATTCAGTCGTATAACGAGCGCACCGGTGAAAAGCGTTCGCCGATGGCTGACGGCACCGCCGTGCTTCGGCATCGTCCGCATGGTGTGGTGGCGGTGTTCGGGCCGTATAACTTTCCGGGGCACCTGCCGAACGGGCATATCGTGCCGGCATTGATCGCGGGTAACGCGGTAGTGTTCAAGCCGTCGGAACTCGCGCCGGGCGTGGCGGCACTCACGGTGCAGATCTGGCGCGATGCGGGATTGCCCGCCGGCGTGCTGAACCTTGTGCAAGGCGAAAAAGAGACGGGCATTGCGCTCGCCAACCATCGGCAGATCGACGGCTTGTTCTTCACGGGTAGTTCGGATACCGGAACGTTGCTGCACAAGCAATTCGGTGGCCGTCCGGAGATCGTGCTGGCGCTGGAGATGGGCGGCAACAATCCGCTCGTGATCGGACCGGTGGCGGATGTCGACGCGGCCGTGCATCACACGATTCAATCGGCGTTTCTGTCGGCAGGGCAGCGTTGCACGTGTGCGCGCCGTATCTTCGTACCGAACGACGCGTTCGGTGACCGCTTTGTTGAACGCCTGACGGAAGTGACGTCGCGCATCAGCGTCGGCGAATACAACGCCGATCCGCAGCCGTTCATGGGCGCGGTCATTTCCGCGCGGGCTGCTTCGCGTCTGGTCGCGGCCCAGGAGCGTCTCCTGGCCGACGGCGCGAAAGCACTGCTGAAGATGGAGCAGCGCGATCCGAAACTCGGCTTTGTCACGCCCGCGATTCTCGACGTGACCGCCGTGAAGGACCTGCCGGACGAAGAGCATTTCGGACCGCTCGCACAGATCATCCGCTACGGCACGTTCGACGAAGCGCTCGAAAAAGCCAACGATACCGAGTTCGGCCTCTCCGCCGGCCTGCTTGCCGACGACGAAGCCCTGTGGACGCATTTCCAGCGCACCATTCGCGCGGGGATCGTCAACTGGAACCGGCCGACCAACGGTGCATCGTCGGGCGCGCCGTTCGGTGGTCCAGGACGTTCGGGCAATCACCGGCCGAGCGCGTTCTATGCTGCCGACTACTGCGCGTATCCGATGGCGTCCGTCGAAAGCGCGCAACTGCAAATGCCCGCGAGCGTTTCGCCGGGCCTTCAATTCTAAGGATCGACGATGCAAGCCACTGAAGCCAATTTCGACGGTCTCGTCGGCCCGACCCACAATTACGCCGGGCTCTCGTTCGGCAACGTTGCGTCGCAGAACAACGAGAAGTCGGTCGCCAATCCGAAGGCCGCTGCCAAGCAGGGCCTGCGCAAGATGAAGCAGTTGGCCGATCTCGGCTTTCATCAAGGCGTGTTGCCGCCGCAGGAGCGTCCTTCGATGCGTCTGTTGCGTGAACTCGGTTTTTCGGGCGACGACGCGACGGTGATCGCGCGCGTGGCCAAGGACGCGCCCGAGTTGCTGGCCGCCGCAAGTTCGGCTTCGGCGATGTGGACCGCGAATGCGGCTACGGTGAGTCCGTCGGCCGACACGCATGACGGCCGCGTGCACTTCACGCCGGCCAATCTGTGCAGCAAGCTGCATCGCGCGATTGAGCATGAATCGACGCGCCGCACCTTGCGCGCGATTTTCAGCGACGCGGATCGTTTCGCGGTGCATGAAGCGCTGCCCGGCACGCCGGCACTCGGCGACGAAGGCGCGGCGAACCACACGCGTTTCTGCTCGGAATACGGCACACGTGGCGTCGAATTCTTCGTGTATGGCCGCAGCGAATATCGCCGCGGACCGGAGCCGAAGCGTTTTCCCGCACGTCAGACCTTCGAGGCGAGCCGCGCGGTCGCGCATCGTCACGGTCTGGCAGAAGCGGCCACGGTGTACGCACAGCAAAACCCCGACGTGATCGACGCGGGCGTGTTCCATAACGACGTGATCGCGGTCGGCAACCGCAATACGCTGTTCTGCCATCAACTCGCGTTCGTTGAACAGAAGGCGGTGTACGACGAATTGCGCACGAAGCTCTCCGGGCTGAAGGCCGAGTTCAACGTGATCGAAGTGCCCGACGCGCAAGTGAACGTGTCCGACGCGGTCACGTCGTACCTGTTCAACAGCCAGTTGCTGACGCGCCCGGACGGCAAGCAGGTGCTGGTGGTGCCGCAGGAATGCCGCGAGAACGAGCGCGTGGGTGCCTATCTCGACGATCTGACCTCGCACACCGGTCCGATCGATGACGTGCTCGTGTTCGATCTGCGCGAAAGCATGAAGAACGGCGGCGGCCCGGCATGTTTGCGGCTGCGCGTGGTGCTGAACGACGCGGAGCGCGCGGCAGTGACGCCTGGCGTGTGGATCAACGACAAGCTGTTCGGCCGCCTCGATACGTGGATCGAAAAGCACTATCGCGATCGTCTCGCACCGTCCGACCTGACCGATCCGCAATTGCTCGCCGAGTCGCGCACCGCGCTCGATGAACTGACGCAGATTCTCGGCCTGGGTTCGCTGTATGACTTCCAGCGCTGAGTACGGCATGCCGGTTTCGATGCTCGACGATTTCCTTGCCTATACGTTAGCGGGGACGCGGCCCGGCGCGCAGGAAACGCAGGGTGCGTGCGGCAACAACGACAACGCCGTGCGCTGGTCATGGCTCGACGACGGCGTGCTGCTCATGGAACCCGCAGTGCGGAATGAAGGCATCCGCAGTGTGCTCGTCTCTGCCGGCGTGCATGGCGATGAAACCGCGCCAATTGAACTGCTGTCGTATCTCGTGCGCGATATCGCACGAGGCGATGCCGCGCTGTCGTGTCGCCTGCTGGTGATTCTCGGCAACGTCGACGCCATGCGCGACGCGTGCCGCTATCGTGACGACGATCTGAACCGCCTCTTCAGCGGACGTCACGAGCAGGTGCCGCACAGCCACGAAGCGCCGCGCGCGGCGGCGTTGGAGCGTGCGGCAACGCAGTTCTTTGCCGCGGCGTCGCAGGAGCCGGGCGCCCGTTGGCACGTCGACATGCATACGGCGATCCGCCCCTCGGCTTTCGAGCAATTCGCCTTGTTGCCGCACACCGGCAAGCCGTTTTCGCGCGCCATGTTCGAGTGGCTCGGCGAAGCGCGCATCAGCGCCGTCCTGCTTCATACGACTAAGGGCAACACCTATTCGCACTTCACCGCGCATGCATGTGGCGCCGAAGCGTGCACGCTCGAACTCGGCAAGGTACGCCCCTTCGGGCAGAACGATCTGACGCGTTTCGCCGGTGCGGACGAAGCGGTGCGTCATCTGCTGGCCGGCACAAAGAACGGCAACGCGCCCGCGGCAATGCCGCGCGTGTTCACCGTGATCGACCAGCTCACCAAGCAAAGCGACGCATTCGAATTGCTGGTGGCCGCGGATGTGCCGAATTTCACGCCCTTCGTGAAAGACACCGTGCTCGCACGCGACGGCGATTATCGCTACACCGTGCGTCACGATGAGGAACGTCTCGTGTTTCCGAACGCAACGGTCAAGCCCGGTTTGCGCGCGGGTTTGCTGGTGGTCGAGACGACGCAGGACACGCTGTCCGGTCTCGTTTAGACGTGCCATTGCAGCGCAGAACGTTGCGCGCCTTCGCGCGCAACGTCTCATACCAGACCGCTTACGCGGCCTGCGTCGCGGTCTGACTGACCAATCCTTCCGCCACCATCGCCTCACGTACCTTCGGCCGCGCTGCCACGCGAGCCAGATACGCGTTGAGGTGCGGATACGGGCCTAGATCCACCGACAGCATCCGCGCCCAGCTCAACACCGTGAATGCGTAAGCATCGGCGACAGAGTATTGTCTCGTGAGATAGTCGCGTGACGTGAGTACACCCTCGAGTTCGTTAAAACGTGTAGCGAGTTTCTCGCGGCATTCGAGTTTCGTTGATTCGGCTGTCTCCTGATGCCAGAGCCATGGGCTGAAGGTCTTGTGCAATTCCGTGCTGATATAGGTGAGCCATGCGACCGCTTCGAACCGTTGCGGCGTTCCAGCGGGCGGTAGCAGCGCGCGCTCCGGCGCAAGATCGGCGATGTATTGCAACAGCGCAGCGCCCTCGGTATGGCGCGAGCCGTCGTCGAATTCGACGAGTGGCACATAGCCGCGCGGCGAGATCGCGTAGTAGTCGTCGCCATTGGCGAGCTTGTGCGTTTGCAAATTGACCTTGATGGTGTCGAAGTCGAGTCCGGCTTCGCGCAATGCAATGTGAACGGCCAGCGAGCAGGCGCCCGGTGAGTAATAGAGTTTCATGGTGTCACCGCTATAAACGAGAGTGAAGTCCCGGCAGGTGCCGGTGGCAAGGCTCGTCGGCCGACAAGTCGATGTGGTAAAAGTAGCCCGGATCGCATTCAGAATAAACAGGCGGCTTGCCAAACCATGCGTGCAAAAACGCAATACGAACTGACTTCGGCGGATACCCAGACCATTCTGGCGCTGGTGCGCGCCGGCACGCTGGCCGAGGCTGCGCAGCGCCTGGGGATAGATGCCTCGACGATTTTTCGCTCGGTGCAGCGGATCGAACGCGGGCTCGGGCAGCGTCTGTTCGAGCGTTCGCGCAGCGGTTATCGCGCGACGCCGCTCGGTGCGCAGCTGGCGCGTCACGCCGAGCGGATCGAAAGCGAGCTGGCGGCCGCGCGCTCGACCGTGCAGGCGAGCAGTGACCGCGTCAGCGGCGCGGTTCACGTGACGACCACCGACACCGTGCTCTATGGCCTCCTGCTGCCCGCGTTGCATGATTTCGCGGCGCTGCATCCGGCGTTGTCGTTCGAATTGACCGCCACCAACAGCCTCGCGAGCCTGACCAAGCGCGACGCCGACATCGCCGTGCGCGCTACGCGCCGCGCACCGGATCATCTGGTCGGCAAGCATGTGGGCCCGCTGCGCATCGCCGTGTTTGCCGCGAAGGGGAGCGGTATCCGGGCGAGTGATGCCGATGCGCTGTCACGCTACGATTGGGCGGCGCCGGACAGTTCGCTCGGCGATCATCCTTCGGTTCTGTGGCGCAAGCGCCATTGTCCGACGGTCGAGCCACGCTACAAAACCAATAGCGTGATGGCGGTGTTCGAACTGGTGGTGCGCGGTTTCGGCGTCGGCATCTTTCCCACCTTCCTCGCGCGTGAGCGCGACGATCTCGTGCAACTGACCCCGCCGCTCGACGAAGCGGAATCGCAGGTGTGGGTGCTGGCGCATCCCGAGTCGCGTCATCTGCCGCATGTCGCGGCGGTCTACACGCATCTGTCGCAGCGGCTCGGCAGCGATTTCGCAGCCGGCGACGGCGCGGTCTGACGTGCATCAAAGCGTGTGCCGGCTTGCCTGAGCGCGACACGAAGTTGCACCTTTAAGCGCCCGTTGCGCGGTTCGCCAAACGAGCCGGGCAAAGGGGCGCCCACAGGGCCGCTTACAGGGCCGCCTGCAGGACCGCGATTCGAAGCCTGTACAATCCCGCCCTCGCGGCTGTTGCGCTGCACCACACTGGCCGCACGAGTTTGAATCGCATTTTTGGCGCGGCAATCATGCTCGCCCGGATTCGGCTCCGTCTTATTCAATACCGTAGAGGAACACCCGTAATGAAGATGAATTGGCGAAACATGGCTGCGCTCGCGCTGTTCGCGACGGCAACGGTAGCGGCAGGGTCCGCGTCGGCAGCGGATATCAAGGAAGTGCGCTTCGGCGTCGAGGCGTCGTATGCGCCGTTCGAATCAAAGTCGCCGTCGGGCGAGCTGCAAGGTTTCGATATCGACATCGGCAATGCTGTGTGTGCAAAGCTGAAGGCGAAATGCGTGTGGGTCGAGAATTCGTTCGACGGCCTGATTCCGGCGCTTGAAGCGCGCAAGTTCAACGCGATCAACTCGGACATGACGATCACGGAACAGCGCCGCCAGGCCATCGACTTCACCGATCCGATCTACACGATCCCGAATCAGATGATCGCGAAGAAGGGCAGCGGTCTGCTGCCTACGCCGGCCTCGCTCAAGGGTAAGCACGTCGGCGTGCTGCAAGGCACGATTCAGGAAACGTATGCGAAGGCGCGCTGGGCGCCGGCTGGCGTCGACGTCGTGCCGTATCAGACGCAGGACCAGATCTACGCCGACCTCGCATCGGGCCGTCTTGACGCCGCGTTCCAGGACGCGGAAGCGGCTTCGAAGGGCTTTCTGAAGAAGCCGCAAGGCGCAGGCTTCGACTTCGCGGGCCCGGCAGTCAGCGATGAGAAGCTGCTCGGCGCGGGCGTGGGCTTTGGCCTGCGCAAGGGCGACAAGGCGTTGAAGGACGCGGTGAACCAGGCGCTCAAGGAACTGAAGGCCGACGGCACGATCGACCGCTTCGCCGCGAAGTACTTCGACGTGAAGGTTGTGTTGAAGTAAGGCGTTGGGTGTTTTGCCTGAATGGTTTTGTTTGAAGCAACCGGCCGCTTGATGCGGCCGGTTGTCTTTTGAGGCTGTCAGCGAACGTTCGCTTCAGGCTGCTCGAGATAGTCGAACACCACTTCACCGAGTCCTAGCGTCAGATCGGCAATCAGATGCCGCGCCTCGACGATTTCGAGCACCGGTAATTCCGCGACCGGCGCCAGAGCATGGTGCGCCAGTTCGAGCGAGGCGGGACCCGTCCATGCACCTTTAAGGGTGATGTCTTGCAGGTAGTAGCGCACCAGTTCGCAAATGCGCGGCGTGCCGTCCACGTGCGGAATGACTTTCAGCAGGAAGTTCGGCGTCTCCAGACGCTTCTGCTGCTGCGCGAGATCCAGTTGCCGATGCTTGTAGCCCATCGTGCCGGTGGCGATGCGCACGGGGCCGTAATCGAGTGTGCCGAGGAGTGTGTCGGTATGGACTTCCAGCACCGGCGAGGCGAGCTTCTTCGGAAAGCCCCACAATTCGCGGCCGCCGGCGATCGGCGGATGATCGTCCAGATACATCGCCAGCGTGTAACCGCCTGCCACGCCGTTGTACGACACCGGGATCACTTGACCGCTTTCCGTGTAGTCGCCGAAGCCGGTCGAATCCGGCATGCGAATGAATTCGTAATGGACGAGCGGCTCGCCGATCTGCAGCGGCTCGGGCACCACGGCGCGCAGTTTGTCCGGATCGGTGCGGTAAGTGATGATCAGAAATTCCCGGTCGACGAAACGATACGGACCCATCGGAAACGCGGGGCTCGTGATCGGCATCGCGAAGGCATTTGACAGCACGCTTTTGACGTCCATGATTTTCCTTGGTGGTTAAAGGCTGTGGTGGAACGCTTTTGCACTGCACAAGAGTATCGTCGATTCTTTCCTTCTCTTCAGCCAGACTGGTTGCCAATTATTTCAAGATATTGCGGCGCTGACATGTCCGGGCGCATCGGCCTGCGCTAAAATCGGCAGGCACACCGCACGCGCAAAGGGTCTCGGGGCCTGGATGGGCGCGATTGGTGCAGCAAAAACCAAAATACAGCAGGAAGCGCCCGGGCGGCGCTTAGCGGGGGACCAGAATGACCACCATCGCAATCGAGAATCCCAGCCATACGGGGGCTGCGGACGATGCGCAACTGAATGCCAGCTTCGCGCGCCAGCCGATTCTGAATCGGGACGGCATGCTATGCGGCTATGAGATCAAGGTGCGCGCGCCGGAATTGCCGGTGGGCGCCGACTCTGAAGCGGGCGCAGCATCGCCTGGCGATCCGGCTGCGGATGCGTTGCCGGGCCGCGCGCCCGAGCCGGCGCAACTCGTCGCGCGAGCCGTGATTCGCGGTTTGATGCAGGGCAATGTGCGCGGTGCGCTCACCGGGCATCCCGCTTACGTCGACGTAAGCCGCGAGATGCTGTTCGACGATTCGATCCAGCATCTGCCCACTGACCGCTTCATGTTCGAATTGTCGCCGTCGATCCTGGTGGACGATGCGCTGATTGAGCGCATCGTTCAATTGCACGGCCGGCGCTATCGCTTCGTACTCGACGAAGTGACGCAGCCCGATGAAACGTTTGCGAAGCTGCTGCCCTACGCGGAAGTCGTCAAGATCGATTTCACACGGGCGTCGAAAGCGCTGTTGCCCAAATTGACGAGCGTGCTCAAGTCCGCGGGCAAGCTGCTGATCGCGCTGGGTCTCGATGCACAGAGCGATTTCGAAGAGGCGCATGGTCTCGGTTTCGACCGCTTCCAGGGCTACTTCTTCGCGCGTGCGCAGACTTCGACGACGCGGCGTGTCAGCGCGCCGCGGCATGCATTGCTGAATCTGCTGCAACTGCTGTCGGGCGACCCGACCGTCGCGCAACTCGAAGCCGAACTCAAGCTGAATCCGGTGCTGGTCATGCATCTGATGAAGCTCGCGAATTCGAGCGGCTTGGCTGTCGGCCACAAGGTCACGACGCTGCGCGAAGCGATCAATGCGACCGGCACGAACCGGATTGCGCGCTGGACGCAATTGCTGTTGTACGCGGACGGCCGCAAGGTTGCGCTAGAGGACGATCCCCTGCTGCAACTCGCGGCGACCCGGGCGCGCTTCATGGAGCTGGCGATCGAGCGCTTGCCCGAAGCGGGGCGTGACGAAGCTGACGCGGCGTTTCTGACCGGCGTGTTTTCGTTTGTCGATGCGGTGTTCGGCGGCTCGCTCGAAAGCACGCTGAATGTGCTGACGCTATCGCGGCCGATTCAGGCGGGCATTCTGCATCGGCAGGGCGTGCTGGGATTGTTGCTGACCGCGGTCGAAGAGCTCGAGCACGGGGCGTGGGATGAACTCGATGCCTTGTGCGCGCGCTTGCAGCCGTTGACGGTGGAAGAGATCGCGCTGCTGGGGTTGGCGGCGGGGGCGTGGGCCGGCGTTGCGGATCGGAGTGCGGAGGGGTTGGAGCGGATTGAGGATTGAGGGGGAGGCGTCGGTTGGCGAGTTGCTGGCTGATGTGCGTTGAACTCCGGGTGGGAATGTGGCGACGCGGATTGATGTGGTCTTCCCTGAATGTCGATTGATAGGTGCAGGCAATTCATTGCATTGCATTGCAAAACGGCGAAGCACGGCTTCGCCGTTTTGCGTTTACGGCGTGCCATGCCTTGAACGAGCACCAGGGTGAAGGTTGAGCCAATCACTTTCCTTGAATTCTGACGACGCGGTCAGAAGGGGCCGATAGCGCATTTTGGCTAGGTGGGATAGATTCGCTGCCGATTCTTTCGGTGTGAAAGGATTGGTTGCTGGTCTAACGGCGCCACCGATCATCGTCGATCGTTCTGGCAAAGTTCGCCGGGGCTTTCAGCATTTGCAATTCAGAGACCGACCCGCTGCGATTCTCGTCGGTCGTGCGGACTTTGAATGTCGGGCAGAGAACTGGTGTGATGTGAGCCAAGGTAGACGAGTTTCTCCTAGGTATAGCCCTCGTACCGTCTCGTATTGCAAGGTTTAGAAAATATCCAGCGGCGGATAGGGCTTCTCCAGAACTATCACCAGGCGAAGGAGGCGTAATGGATTTTATTGTTTGGTTCTTCCTCGACGTACTCTGTTGGGGTGTCGGGGCCTTCGGGTTGAAGGTTTTATCTTTTGGAAGACTAAGAGTTTCGAAGTTGGAGCCGGAAAGGGTTGCCGGATTTGGAGCTGTTGCTATAACTGTTACGTTTGCTTCGATGATTTACATGATCAAAAAGGGGCTTTGATCTGCGAATCGCAAGTCGCGTCAAATGTCGGGTAGAGCAGTGCGGATGTCTTGAGCGATAAAATCTGGTAATAAAAATCTTAATCTACTCTATCCTTTCTAAGGAAAATTTAGAGAACGTGCGGTTTTCGATAAATGATGAACGATGTCGGAAATCCCCGTCAGAGAATCGACGATACTGTTTTTGATTTGGGAATTTTCCTCGCTCCATCGAGAAAAATCTCATGGTGCGACTCGGGGTCAGACCGGTACATTCGCTCGGTAGGTTAGTTCCTTTCCAAGCGGAAGGGCAATGGTGGCGACATGACTTTTGTGCCAGATTTTTTGCATTGGCAGGCTGAGTCACGTCCGGATTTTAGTGAGGCGAATAGGAGAGTATGCGGTGGTGAAAAAGATTACATATGCAGGGCTTCTTTTCGCAGTTGTTGCTGCCGGCTGGGCTGTGATATTCGCTCGTAGTCCAGGACAGATATTTCCGGGAGAGATGGCCTGGGTATTCTATCTTGTTGCAATCCCTGTATTTGCACAGTGCGGAATATTCGTGGAGAAGTCGTTTCGGAGTGCTTTTTGGAAAGATGGAATCCCAGTTTCGCCGATTTTGGAGAAAAAATGGAGTGATCAGTACTTTGTCATCCGAGGAATTTGCGGGCAGAACAGAAAGTTTGGGACAGTGACAACCTCATCTGAAAATTATAAGTATGAATCGTTGTACAACTTGTCGTGCAGCGGTATTTCGGCAGTTGTGATGTCAAAAACTATAAAAATTGGAAAGGTGCTGATTGCTGCGGTAGTTGTATTCGTTGTTATAAAAATTATTACGTCGCCAGTTATTCAGAGCGGAGCCTTAACAGTCAAAGGTGAACTGGCAACAAGTTGGCCGTTAGTCTGGTTTGTGGTTGGGAGTCTGCAGTTGGCGCTATTTATGTGCATAACGCTTATTTTATATTGGATGTTTTCGAAAATCACTTGTTTAATTCGGGGTGAAGAATGAGTGTGTTCACGATCGTAACTAATACAGGGATTGTTGTAATTGAAGTCGCGCCCTCCCTAGGGCGGCGTTTACTCGACAATCTTATCCGCAACACCGACGCAGGGGCGAACCTGTACGGCCAGGCTCTGGGAAAGGCGAGTGACGCGACATCATTGTATGACATGGTAAATTCGGTTACTGCTGGCCTAATGGGTGGCGACGTAAGCAACAGTATTAAGTCGGTGGGGGGATTCGCATTCGGAGTCGCGACGGGCGCTGCAACTCAGGCAGCGGTGAATGTTGTACTTGGTGGATTGGCTGGTGGCGCGCTGGTGACAAATCCCGCCGGATGGGCAGTGCTGGCCGGTGCAGGGGCAGGCATATTAGTTGGGTACTACGCGGACCAGTACTATAAAAATAACTATGACGCAGCCATGCAGGAGGCGGGTGAACTTGCTCAGAAGATCAACGATGCTATTTTCGGTGACGGTGACGGTGATGATTCCGCGGAAGATGGCAAGCTAAAGACATACGACCCCACGGGTGCGTACGATCCTTCGAAGAGTAATGGAAGCCCGGGCGGGGGTCTCCCGTTCGATCTTGGCCGCAATATTCACGATTTTTTTAAATGGCTCTCGCAGTCATTGAATCTTGTCAATCCCCTCATCCTGGACATCGACGGCGACGGTATCCACACGACTAACCCAGACAATTCCAACGCCTACTTCGATTTCGATGGCAGCGGCAGCCGTACCCATACCGGCTGGATCAGCACGGGTGACGGTTTCCTCGTCCTCGACCGTAACCACAACGGAACGATTGACTCTGGCGCAGAACTGTTCAGTAATTTCACCCCGCTCGCAAACGGCATGCTTGCCGCGAACGGCTTCGACGCACTCCGCGAGTTCGACCTGAACAGAGACGGTGTCATCGACCGCAACGACGCCATCTGGTCGTCGCTGAGAATCTGGCGCGATGCCAACGGCGACGGCACTTCTCAATCTGGTGAACTGCTCAGCCTCGACGAACTCGGCATTGTCTCGATCAATCTGAGTAAAGACGCCACCATTCGCACGCTTGAAAACGGCAACATGGTGCGAGGTTCCGGCTCGTTCGTGCAAATGGTAGATGGTGTTCCCGTCGAGCGGGACACGCAGGAAATCTGGTTCGGCCAGGACACGCTGCACCAGCGGTTCGACACGGCCATCCCGCTGCGTGACGACGTCATCGCAATGCCATACGTACAAGGCGCCGGTAATGTGCGAGATCTGTGGCAGGCCGCCAGCCTGGATACACCCGAAGGCGCCGCATTACGCACACTGCTCGACCAGATCACGCAGGCAAAATCGGCAGCCACGCAACAGGCGCTGATCGAGCCGTTGCTGAAGGCCTGGGCGACAACGTCGAGTATGACGACGTCGCAATTGCTGAAGGATGCAGGTAAACGGACCATTACCGGCTATGCCAGCGACGCCGACTGGATCGGTCGCCTTACCGTACTGGAAAAAATGTCGGGCAGTAACCGGCCCGCGGCTACGATCGGCAATGCAGGCGGAGGATCTTCGACGTCGCGCAGCAGTTACGTCGGTATCCGGGTCACGATCCCATTCTTCGAGGGTTTCGGATCGACTTACCGGATTCGCGAGGCAAGGGCGCAAGCTGAACTTCAGGAGGCGAACGTCGCCGAAACCGAGCAGCAGGTTGCATTGAATGTCTGGAAAAGCTACGAGGCGGTGCGGGCGGGTGCGCAGTCCATGCTCCAGACGCAAGCCTTGCAGGAAAACGCGGGCCTGGCTTTCGATGCGGCGCAGGCGCGCTACAAAGCCGGCGTGGCAGGCATTATCGAACTGCTGCACGCCCAAGACGCGCTGATCGCCGCTAACCACCAACGCATCGCAACCCAATCCGACTGGTTCGTTGCTCGCCTGAGTCTGGCGGCGAGTCTCGGCAAACTTGACTTAGGGCAAACACAAAACAGGTGAGAGTGAAGCACCGTGATCAACGATCACGCCACGTCTTCACATCATCTCCATTGCCTGCATCTGCCCCAGGCCAAAAAAACGTCCTAACTCCTTGGCTAACTCATTCAACGCGCTCATTTCCTTCTGGGATATTCGGCGCGGCTCCTGCGTATGAGACCAGTCGCCATATAGCAGCGCCACCGTCTGATCGGTGTCGTCGACTACCGGCAGCAGCACGAAGGCGCGGGCATCGTCGAACGAACGGCGGAACCACTCCGGTAGCCGCGCGACCATCTTCGGGTCACGTGCGTTCTCGATGAAAATGCCGACCGAGTTCGCGATCGCGAGATGAAACACGTCGGGTTCGAAGGCGGTGTTGAACGACAGCTTCGGCAGCGCCGCGTCGATCTTCGGACCGAGCCCGAGGCGCGCCTTGAAGGTGCCGTTGCTGTGCTTGACGAACACCACCGTACGCGCAAAGCCGAGCGCCGCCAGCACGGTTTCCGCGGCCAGCGCGAGGGCCGGCGCGAGCGCGCTGCCGTCGGGCAGGCCGCGCAGATCGCCCACCCCTGCCGCGATACGCGCTTCCGGATTGAGTGCCTCACGCGCGATCGCGTCCGCATTGGCGCGCAGTTCCACAATCTCGCGCATCACGCCGTCGCCACCTTCTTCGCGGGCGAGCGCGATGCTCATTCCATGCAGCACGTCCGGATCGGTATTCAGTGCGTGGCTGTATTCCTGCGCCAGTTCGGCGATGCGCTCTTCGCGCTCCCAGTCCGGCATGTTCTGCTGGGTGAGCACGTCGGCGACCGCCGTCGAATAGTTGGTGATGGCGCGCAGCCACTGCACCTGGCGCGGTTGCTCGACGTCCAGCGGATCGAACTCGCCCATGCCGGAGCGGATCATGTCCGGCAGGCGCCAGCGGACCGCGGCTTCGGCGCCGATTTCGTCGAACGTGACGCCGAGCACCAGCACGCAGGCATCGGCTTCGAGAGCGCCGTCGTCGATATGGCGGCGGATTTGATCCCACTCGGCGTCGAGGTAGAACACCACCAGCAGCTTGCCGATCTGCCGCATCAGCGTGCAGACCACGGCTTCCTCGCCGGCGCGCAGATCGCCGCGCTCAGTGAGCTTGCGGGCGACGCAGCCTGACAGCAGCGTGCGGTTCAATTCGAGTTTCGCATCGATACGGCGCGGCGCGCTGTGATGAAAGTGATCGACGATTTTCAGGCCGACCACCAGATGGCCGACTGCGTCCATGCCGAGCACCATCAGTGCGCGCGACACGGTGGTGATGTTGCCGCCAAACGCCATATACATGGCCGAGTTGGCCAGCCGCAGCACTTTTTGCGTCAACGCGAAATCCGACAACACGACCTGCACGAGGCCGGTGAAGTCGAGGTCGTCGTTGTTCATCGCCGCCATGGTGGTGCGCAACGACTGCGACAGCATGGGGAAATCGCCGCGCTCGCTCATTCGCGTCCAGAGCCGGTCGAGCACCGCCGCCTTTACCATGTGAGTCCCGCCAAAGCCATACATGTTCCAATGAGTGCCACACCGGCACGAGGCCGGCATCTTCCGCAGCGCACGAAGTTTGCCCGCGTCATTATGCGGTGTGCAAATGAAGCGTGCGCGCTTCGAAACGTTGTGCAAGTTCGTCGGAGGGCAACGCCTTGCAGACGAGCCATCCCTGAATGTGGTCGCATCCCATCTCGGTGAGCAGGCTGCGTTGCGCTTCCGTCTCGACGCCCTCGGCAACCAGCTCGAGATCGAGCGTTTGTGCAAGCCCGACGACCGCGCTAACGATTGCCTGATCGTTCCGGGAGGTTAGCAGATTCTCGACAAAACTCCGGTCGATCTTGAGCTTGGCCAGAGGGAATCGTTGCAGGTAAGCCAGACTCGAATAGCCGGTGCCGAAATCGTCGACGGCAAAGCGGATGCCCATCGCCGTCAATTCTTCCAGCAAACCCTTGGCATGCGCCGGGTCGTGCATCAACAGGCTTTCGGTGATCTCGAACACGAGGCGGCGCGGATCGATGCCCGTCAATTCGATCGCTTCGCGCACGCTGTCCTTGAAACGTGGATCGCGGAACTGCTGCGGCGACACGTTGACGGCGACGTATTGCAACGAGATGCCCCGCGCGTCCCACTGGATCAGCTGCATGCAGGCAACCTTCAACACCCAGTTGCCGAGGAAGTTGATCAGGCCGATCGATTCCGCGAGCGGAATGAACATCGAAGGAGGCACGAGGCCGTGCACGGGATGCGACCAGCGGATCAACGCTTCGACGCCGACCACGCCGTGCGTGCGACTGCTCGTGATCGGCTGGAAGTGCAGCGAGAACTCGCCATTGCGCACGCCGTCGTAGAGATCGGCCTCCAGCTTCAGGCGCTCGGCGTCGGCGGGGTTGTCGTCCGGTACGTAGAAGGCGAGGGTGTTGCCGCCGGCCGCCTTCGCCTGCAGCAAGGCGTGATCGGCCCAGCGCAGCAGGTGAGTGTCGTGGGCGGCGTCGTCGTTCGCGTGGCGCACATCGGGGTAGAGCGCAATGCCGATGCTCGCTGACAAGTGCACCTGTTGGCCGTTGAAAACGTACGGTTGCTGGATCGCGGTCAGCAGGCGGCGCGCCAGCGCTTCGGCCGCGGCGGCGGCGTCGGTGCGGCTCGCGGCAGGCTTCACGAGGATCGCGAACTCGTCGCTGGCGACACGCGCCACCGTCTCGTTCGGGCTCGTCATGTTCAATAGACGCCGCGCCGTGTCGCGCAACATCTCGTCGCCGGCATCGTAGCCGAGCGCGCGGTTCACGCGCTGATAGTCGTCGAGGTCGAGCAGCAGTAGTGCGGCCGGTGTGCCGTGGGCGTCGGCCTGCTGCTGCGCGTCGAGTAGCGCGGGGATCAGCGCCGGCTGATTGGCCAGGTTGGTCAGGCGGTCCAGATGCAGCGCCTGGGTCAGGCGTTCCTCGGTGGCGCGCCAGGCGGATACGTCGAAGCCGGCGATCGCATAGCCTTCGACGCCGTCATGCAGGCTGCGTACCACGCGCAGTTCGACGGTGATCGGGTAGGTCAGTGACTTGATAAGTCCGAGCGTGGCCTTTTCGACGTTGCCCGTGGCGGTGGCGCGCGTCAGCAGCGCATCGAGGCGCGGCACGTCGGCGGGCGCCACGAGATCGTGCAGCGTGATGGTCTCGAGATACTCGCGGTGATAACCGATGAAGCGCAGGCTCGCGTCTGAAACATAAAGGAAGCGCAGGCTCTCATCGATGTGCGCCAGCAGGTCGACGGCGCCGACCACCTGTTCCAGTTGCGCAGCGCGGCTGACGCCGGCTTGCGGTTTGCCGGGGGCATGCCGGCCGAACGCACGAAACCGGTCGATGACCGTGCGCAAGGAGCCCCGGCGGGGCGCGGTGATCCTGTTCGCTTCCATGTTTGTCGCTGGCAACCTGTGTTCGTCTGCAGGCGGGGCGGCATACTGCCCGCCGTATTCGGGCGGTTGAGAGGTATCAGGCCGCCCCATCAGAACAAGATAACGACCCCCGGCGGAAAATCTTTAGCGCCTGCTGCAAAAAACAAATGGTAAGGAAGTGACGGCGTGGCCCGGCGGCGGTGCGAGGATGATTCAGTTAAAGTGGACTGGCTTCGTTTCCGTTAATACGTCAAACCTGCTGTGCAGCGCCGGCGATGACGACGCTGCGTAGCTTTCCGAACACTTGCACCGATGATCCATGTCTGAACGTCACTTTGTCAGGGCCACCCCCCGGCACATCGAGGTGATCGAACAAGGTGCCGACGACGCCGACCCGGCATCCTCGGCACAGTTCGTTTATCTGGGACGCCAGCCGATTCTCGATCGCGACGGCGCGCTCAATGCTTACGAATTATTGTTTCGATCCGGCGCGCATAACTATGCCGAGGTCAGCGACGACGCCCAGGCGACGGCGCAGGTCGTGGCTCGCGCGATCGGCGGAATCGGCGTGGCGGCCGTGCTGGGCCAGCACCGCGGCTTCGTCAATATCGACCGTGCGCTGCTTTTTAACGACATCGTCCATCTGATGCCGCCCGAGCGCTTCGTGCTCGAGATTCTCGAAACCGTCAAGTTCGATGCGCACCTGGCCCGCCGGCTGACCGAATTGCGCCGCGCCGGCTTTCAGGTGGCGCTCGACGACGTCAGCGAACTGTCGGACGAGCTGCTCGCCGCGCTGCCGCACGCCGACATCGTCAAGATCGACTTCCTGCTGACCGAGCGGTCCGCACTGGCCAAACTGGCGTCGACCGTCCGCAGCCATGGCAAAACACTGATCGCCGAGAAGGTCGAGACGCGCGAAGACTTTTTGCTGGCTCGCGACCTTGGCTTCGACCTGTTCCAGGGCTACTTCTTCGCGCGGCCGCAGGTGCTGGCCGCGCCGCGCAATCGCTCGCCGCGCCCCGGTTTGCTGCGTTTGCTGGCGCTGTTGTCGCGCGATGCCGGGATTGTGGAGCTCGAAGCGGAGCTCAAGCAGAACCCGAGCGTGGTGGTGCAGCTGCTGCGTCTCGTCAATTCGAGCGCATTCGGGCTGGGGCGCAATATTGCCTCGCTGCGTGAGGCCATCATCGCCACCGGCACGCGGCAGATTGCGCGCTGGGCGCAACTGCTGTTGTATGCGGACAGCGGCGATCTGCCGTGGCGCGCCGATCCGCTGGTGCAGCTGGCCGGCACGCGCTCGCGCTTCATGGAATTGGCCGCGGGCTGTCTGCGCCCGTCCGATGACGATTTCGCCGACGCCGCCTTCATGACCGGCATTTTCTCTCTGGTCCACGTGGTGCTTGGCAGCACGCCGGCGGCTGTGCTCGAGAAGCTCGGCCTTGCCCCGCAGATTCGCGAAGCGATCGTCACGCGTGGCGGCGCGCTCGGCACCTTGTTGCGGATTGCCGAAGCGGCCGGCGAGGGCGCCGATGCCGCGCTGATCGCAGCCGGACCCGACGCGCCGCCCGGCTTCGCGGCGCTGACGCCCGAGGTGCTGGCGGAGCTGAACCTGTCCGCAGCGGCATGGTTCGGCGCGCATATCGAAGAAGCCGCCTGATGCATCCTGCGAGCAGTTTCCGACGTACCTTGTCAGTACGTGTTTCAATAGCGTATTGAGGTTGCCGAGGTTCGGCTGAACGCGGTGACTTTGGCTTATTGCACTGACTGCGTGCATTAACGTTCCGAGGAGACTGCAGATGAAGAGAAAACTCATTCCGATGACGCTGGCGGCTGTCTTGTCGGTGGGATTCGCGATGCATTCGCTGACGGCTTCAGCCACGCTCAAACCGGGCGATGTCGCGCCGCCGTTTACCGCGGATGCTTCGCTGGGCGGCAAGACCTACACGTATTCTCTGGCCGACGAATTGAAGAAGGGGCCGGTGGTGCTGTATTTCTATCCGGCGGCCTTCACGAAGGGCTGCACGATCGAAGCCCACGAGTTTGCCGAAGCGGTTGACGAGTACAAGAAATATGGCGCGACGGTGATTGGCGTATCGCACGACAACATCGACACCTTGACGAAGTTTTCGGTGAGCGAATGCCGCAGCAAATTCCCGGTGGCGGCTGATGCCGATTCGAAGGTGATCGGCGCCTATGATGCCGGCATGCCGATGCATAGTTCGATGGCCAATCGTGTGTCGTACGTGATTGCGCCGGACGGCAAGATTATTTACGAGTACACGAGCCTGTCGCCGGAGAAGCACGTCGAGAACACGCTGAAGGCGGTGAAGGATTGGGCGGCTGCGCATAAGCAGCCATAACGGGCGGGTTTTGCGCGGCGGCGCGTTTTTCGCAATGGTTTTTTGCCATGAGGATCGGGCGTTGCTCGTGCTAGCCTGCGTTTTTGCCGGGTGAGTTTGCGATGCCGATTCTTGTAGCACTCATTGCGCTGATCGCGCTGGTATATGGCGCTGTGCGGGCGTTTTATGCCTTGCAGGCGGCTTTTGGGTTGGGTGTTGCTGTTGGGGTTGCTGTTTTTGTTGGGTTGCTTTTGATTGCTGCGGTTGGTTATTGGTGGCGGCGGCGGAAGGAGGTCGCTCCTAATGTTCGTGATGGTGATTGGACTCACGAACTTAATGGCACCTGGGGGTCGGTGCGGCTTGCTGCTGGTAAACGGTTTTGTGAGGTTTGCCTTGGCGGCGAGCTGGGGGCCTATATTTTTGCTGATCTGGTTGGGGCTGAGGTGCAACGCCATGATGCTCTATGGCAGGTCGCTTTGATGGTCAAAGACCCTAAGCATCAGGTTTGGGTTTTGCCCATGCTGGGCGAGCGGCAGGCTAAGCAGTGGAGGAGGATTTTTTTGCTTGCTGTTGGGCAGAGGCTTTAAGGGTCTTTTTTGCCTTTTGCGGCGGCATTTGGCCATGTTCCTGGGGCTTTGGCCTTTCCTTGAATTGTTAGTGGTCTATTAGTGTTGCCCCTGTGCGG
>NZ_JALPRI010000040.1:0-34265 GCF_030464785.1 Paraburkholderia sp. SEWSISQ10-3 4 | reverse complement strand
CCCGCACAGGGGCAACGCTAATAGACCACTAACAAAACAAGGAAAGGCCAACACCCTAAGAACACGGACAAACAAGCGCCGCGCAGGCAAAAAAAGGTCACCTAACTGCAGACTTCCCATCCCCCAAAGGCTCCGCCTCATCCCCAGCAGCTGCATCCCGCGTCTCAGGCATCGCGGCCCAAACGAGCAGCACGGCAAGCGCCCCCGCCGCAGCAAGCCCAAAAAAGCTCACGGCATTGCCAAAATGGTCAGCCACAAACCCAGCAGCAGTCGTGCTCAAAGTAGCCCCAATCCCGGCAGCCAACCCAAACAACCCAATACAAAGGTTATACCGCCCCTTCCCGCCAGCAACATCGGCGGCAATCAACGGCAGCATCACCCCGAACACGGCCGCGCTCAGGCCGTCGAGCATCTGCACCGGCACCAGCAAATAAGGGCTGCTGATTCCGGCAAACAACAACGCCCGGATCGGCAACGCCGAAAACCCAAGCAGCAGAATCGGCCTGCGTCCCCACCGCTCGGCAGAGCGCCCAACCCATGGCGACATCATCGCCACAATCGCCTGCGGCACGATGATGCACGCGGCAATCACGAGCTGCACGTTGTCACCCATGCCGGCCGTCACTTCACCCGCGGCGAGATTCAGCATCGCCGCATTCGACAAGTGGAACAGCACGATACAAGCCGCAAACAACAGCATCCGCTTGTCACGCAACAGCTCGCGCAAACTCTCGCGCCGTTCGATCTGCGCCGGTGTGGGCCCGGTTTTCGGCAGCTCGATCGTGTCGGTACGCTGGATCATCGTCAGCGCAAACAGTGCAGGAACCGCCAGCGCCGCTGTCAGCCAGAACACCGCGCGAGGCGAATAGTATTCGCCGAACACGCCCATCAAGCCGGCCGCGACGGCGCTGCCGATCGACGCCCAGCGCGCATTGCGCCCCAACCGGTCGCCCAGATTCGCGCGCCCCACGAGAGCGAACGAAATCGCGGCCAACGCCGGCGTCAGCATGCAACTGGCAAAGCCGTGGAATACCTCGGCGGCAATCACCGGCAGCACCGTCGGGCTCGCCGCCAGTAGCACCGCACTGAAGATGATCGCGAAGATCGCCCATGCGGCAGCGCCTTTCTTGTTGCGCAGTGCGTCGACAGCAGCGCCGCCCGGCACCTGGCTGACCATCGCACTAATAGTGCCGACGGACAGCGCCATGCCGATCTCGCCCTGGGTCCACTTGTGCGAGGCGAGGTACGACGCAATGAACGGCCCGAAACCCGTCTGCACGTTGGCGACGAAAAAATTCAGCCAATCGAGTGCGCGCAGACTTCGCGCGGTGACCAAAGTGCGGCCTGTCATCGGACCGCCCGTGTGTTGGAACCCGCCGTGACTGTGGCCGGCGCGGCAGAAGCCGCAGTGGCAGGAGCGACGGGAGCAGGCGCGGAAGCGGGAGCGGGTGGCGGCGCGGGCGACACCGCGCGGATCGGCTTGTCGTTGGCGTACGGCGGCGTCGCGTTGATCTGCGCATCGCTCAGATCGATCAGCGGATGCAGCTCCTTGTCTTTCGTGACGAAACGCAGGGCCGACCAGTTGGCGGCAATCGTGCGCCGTTCGGTGCTGACCATGCCGTTGACGTCGAGCACGACCGCTTGCGGCTGCGCGTTGGCGTCGATCAGCACGTCGATCACGCGGCCGACCTTGGCGCCGTTCGAGCGCTCGACGTCGGTGTCGATCAGCTGCAATTGCACGGCGGCGGACTTCGCCGCGGGAGTCGGCGTGGCCGTCGCATTGAGCGTGATCGGCGCGGTCTTCGCAGTGGGTGTGAAGCGGAACGCGTTCCACGGGAAATTGACCTTGCGATCTCCGACGCCAAGGAAGCCCTGCAAATTGACCACGATTTCGCGTGGCTTACCGCTCGCATCGGCGATCAGATCGACCGCGCGGCCCACCACTTTGCCGTCGGGCTTCTGCACTTCGCTATCGAGCAGGGCGCGCGCTTCGCTGCGCTCGATCGTGCGCAGCACGATCAGCGGCGCGGGCGCGGGAGGAGGTGGCGCGGGCGTGGCGACCGGCGGCGGAGGTTCGACCTTGCGTGGCTTGACGACCGGCTTCTTGGGCTTCTTCGGCTGCTCGGGCTCGGCCGCTTCCGTCTCGGCCGGTTCCGGCGCGGAGGCGGCTACGGGCGCGCTCGCGGGTTCGACGGGCATCACCGTGGCGTCGACAATCGGCGCCTGTTGCGGGCCCCACAGCAGGCTGCAACCGGACAGCGCGAACAGCGCGAACACAGCAAGAAGCAGAAGACGCCAGGCAGGACGCGAGAAACCGCCGCTCATCAAGAAGGACTCCATGGGCCAGTGCGGACGGGCGCTGTGGACCGCCGCAGTTAAGTCACGCTTTAACTCAGGTAAGGGCCAGAGTGTAACCCGTGGCGCCGGGGCGGCCCGGTTTTGCAGGCTTTCTGACAGGTGTCCCCGGCGCACGATTCATGCCGCGCTGTGCACTTTCGGCCGCGACGTAGGCACGTTTTTGCGCGTCGAACCCCTCAAAACCCTTTCACAACTCGATGACAAATCGTAGGTGTAAACGCGCGGAGCGTCCCCATGGTTTGCCGTCCCTTAAACGATATAAGCATCGCGACATGTCGAGCATGCCATTCATGCGATGGGAGACATATTTGTGTTGCCCTACATTTCGGGACAGCAAAAGGAGAACGGAGCATGCGGGTTGTCTGACGCATCGCAAGCCGACGTTCAAACCTTGCCACACCACCACATTAGATCAACGCAACGAGACGAACCTGATGGCGGCCGGAAACCGGGCCGTTTCAGCACGCTGATAAAGGAGGCACTCATCATGATGGAACCCCACGCCCAACCGATTTCTGAAGTCGGCGCCGAATCATTCGACGGAAAGGGCTTTCTCGACCGCTACTTCGAAATCTCTTCACGCGGCAGTTCGCAGCGTACGGAAATTGTTGCGGGCATCACGACCTTCCTCGCGATGGTCTATTCCGTGTTCGTCGTGCCGGGCATGTTCGGCAAAGCGGGCTTCGATACCAGCGCGGTGTTTGTCGCCGTATGTCTGACGACCGCCTTCGGTTCGCTGCTGATGGGTGTGTGGGCGCGCCTGCCGATCGCCATCGGCTGCGCGATTTCGCTGACTGCGTTCACCGCGTTCGGCCTCGTGCTCGGTAAAGGTCTGCATCCGAACGTCGCGCTCGGTGCAGTGTTCCTGATGGGTGTCGTCTTCACCGGAATCTCGGTAACGGGCGTGCGTTCGTGGATTCTGCGCAATCTGCCGACCGGCATCGCGCACGGCACGGGGATCGGCATCGGCCTGTTCCTGCTCCTGATCGCCGCGAACGACGTAGGTCTGGTCGTCAAGAATCCGGGCGCCGGTTTGCCGGTGGCCCTGGGCAACATCACGGCATTGCCGGCGATCATGTCGGTGGCGGGTCTGGCGGCGATCTTCGGTCTGGTGCGCCGTCGCGTGCCGGGTTCGATCCTGATCGTGATCGTCGTGATCTCGCTGATTGCGCTCGCAATCGATCCGGCGGTGGTGTTCCACGGCGTGTTTGCGGTGCCTTCGCTGAGCGCACCGGGCCATGCTTCGCTGATCGGCGCGATGGACATCAAGGGCGCGCTCTCGATGGCGGTCCTGCCTAGCGTGCTGGCACTCGTGATGACGGCCGTGTTCGACGCAACCGGCACGATTCGCGCCGTCGCCGGACAAGCCGGTCAACTCGACGAAAACGGCCGCATCATCAACGGCGGCCGTGCGTTGACGGCGGATTCGCTGAGTTCGATTTTCTCGGGTCTGCTGGGTGGCGCACCGGCGGCTGCGTATATCGAATCGACGGTTGGTGTTGCAGCCGGCGCGAAGACGGGTATGGCCGCAGCGGTGGTCGGTCTGCTGTTCCTTGTGGTGATGTTCTTCTCGCCGCTGGCCAGTCTCGTGCCTTCGTATGCAACGGCTCCGGCGCTGATGTACGTCGGCCTGCTGATGCTCTCGAACGTGAGCAAGCTGCATATGGACGATATGGTCGACGCGATGTCGGGCCTGATGTGCGCCGTGTTCATCGTGCTGACCGCCAACATCGTGACGGGCATCATGCTCGGTTTCGCGACGCTGGTGATCGGCCGCGTGGTGAGCGGCGAGTATCGCAAGCTGAACGTCGGCACGGTTGTTATCGCTGTCGTGCTGGTCGGCTTCTATCTTGGCGGTTGGGCCATCTGATTCTGCCGCATTGAGTTTTACGCGGTTTGCTGTAATGCGAGAGTGGGGCACGCTTGCCTTGCCGCTTCGCTCGAGCGTGTAGTCGGTTGTTCTCCACCTTGACGCGGCGTATTGCAGGGTTCGATCTGCGATGCGCCGCGTATCTTTTTTCAGCATCCCCTTAGCACCTTCCGCTTCCTGTGCGCTTTGAGAAAAGTGCGCACCTGTCCTTGACATCCTCACGCGTGTTTCTATACTTAACCTCATGGTTAAGTTTAATGAAACATTACTCGATCGCACCTTTGCCGCGCTGTCCGATCCGACGCGGCGTGCGTTGCTCGCGCGTCTGTCCCAACTGAACGATCTGTCGGTCAGCGAACTCGCCGAGCCGTTTGCGATGTCTTTGCCCGCAGTGATGAAACACCTCGACGTGTTGTCCGAGGCCGGTCTCATCACGCGCAGCAAAACCGGCCGCACGGTGGCGTGCCGCCTGTCAGCCGGACCGATGGAGGAAGCCATGGAATGGCTTACCCGCTATCAGCGCTTCTGGTCCGAATCACTCGATCGTCTTGCTGCTTTCGTCGAAGAGGAACCGCCATGTCCGCCAAACCCAACCACGCCCACCAGCGTCGTCACGACGCCGCGCCCGCGAAAGTCTGCCGCGCCTCTACGGAAGCGGCGCAATTCGTGACATGGATGCATCCGACCGGCTTGAGCCACGGTCTCGATGCGCTGGAACGCTACCTCGCCTGAATTCGCGTGATTTGCTCTATCTAACGTGTATGACGCAGAAAAGGAGACGCACATGGATCCGCAACATCGTATCGGTACCCGGGAAGAATGGCTGGCCGCCAGCAAGGCGCTATTAGTCGAAGAGAAAGCGTACACACGCGCCGGCGATGAACTCGCCCGCAAACGCCGGGCGCTGCCCTGGGTGAAGGTCGAGAAGACCTATGTATTCGACACGCCGCAAGGCCCCAAGACACTCGCCGATCTGTTCGGCGGCCGCAGCCAGTTGATCGTTTATCACTTCATGTTTGGTCCGGATTGGGAAGAGGGCTGTTTCGGCTGCTCGTTCGTGTCGGATCACATGGATGGCATCCTGACGCATCTCGAACATCACGACGTATCCTACGTGGCAGTCTCGCGTGGGCCGCTCGCGAAGATCGAGGCGTTCAAAAAACGCATGGGCTGGAAGTTTCCGTGGGTGTCGTCGAATGAGAGCGACTTCAATTTCGACTATCACGTGTCGTTCACACCGGAAGAAATCGCCAGCAAGAAGGGGTTCTACAACTTCACCGAGCAGGATGTCGGCATCGACGAGCTACCCGGTCACAGCGTGTTCTACAAGGACGCAGCGGGCGACATCTATCACACGTATTCCACCTACGGACGCGGCGGCGAGCAGTTCCTCAGTGCGTACGCGCATCTCGACGTGGTGCCGAAAGGCCGCGAGGAGAAGAAGAATATGGGTGAGTGGCTCAAGCATCACGACCGCTATGAGGAGAAGGCGGGCGGTTGCGCCGCGTGCAGCCATTGACGCGCGCCGGCCAGGAATAAGCGGGACGTCATGCCCCTTTGCGTCCCGCTTCATAAAACAGCGCGAACAACTCCGACTGCGAGTTGACGTTGAGCTTCGTATAGATGTGCTTCTTGTGCGCGCGCACCGTCTCGAAAGAGATCGTCAGTTTCTCCGCGATGGCGCGCGTTGAAAATCCGCTCAAGGTCAGCATCGCCACCTCCACTTCTCGCGCGGTGAGTGACGAGCGGCCGCCCACCGACGACACCTGCTCGAAACGCGCGGCGTAGGTGGGCGTGTCCGCAGGGGCGTCCGTGTTGATCGCTGCTTGCGTCACTACCTCGCTCGAGGCCGGCTCCGGCGCATCGAATGTTTCATACGGCAAGCGCTGCCGCAGTAGCGCGATCACCCATGGCGCACAGAGCGCGAGCACCGCCAGATCGCGCTCGCCATAGCGCTGCGTGGCGCCCAGCGAGAACGCCAGTGTGTGTCTCGCGTCTATCATGTAGTTGAAATGCACTTCATCGCCGACGATGTTTTTCCTGAAGTACCGCTGGTAGTAGTCGGTCATCGAGAAGTTGTCGGGCGCGACGTCCGCCAGCGTGACGAAACCCGATGCGGGCTTCTCGGTCGCGGCGATATAAAACGGATCGAGTTGATAGAGCGCGGCGAGATAGTCCTGGAACATCACATCCACCGTGCCGTCCGGTGTGGGCGATTCTGCACAGACGAGCGGCGCCACGCCAGGTGTGAAGCGCAGAGCGACCCAGTTATCGAACACGACATAGCGCTCGAGCGCGCGTGTGAGGCGAGTCCAGAATTGCGCGCTGTCGAGTGCTTCGATAACCGCGCCGATCTCGCGATGAAAGGCCAGATCGCGCCATTCGAGTTCCATGCGTGCTCCGTTGAGGGTAACCCTGCCGGGTGATTACGGTCAAAAATATGTCTGGTAATAATAGGCCCAACCTGAAACGCGGGCGCCTGACAACAGCCGCTATTTAACGCGAAGCAGATTGCTGAGCATAGGAGACAAAATGCTTCAACTCGAACTGGCACAGATCCCGATCGTAGATGGCGCCGTGGGCGTGGGCGGGGCAAACGTGCAACGCGTGCTGCAAACCATCGGCCAGCGCGCGGCCGGAACCGATCTGATCGTGTTTCCGGAGACCACGCTGTCGGGCTTTCCTACTCGCGACACCATCGCCGACGTGGCCGAACCGATTGACGGGCCGTCGCTGACCGCTGTGCGCAATGCGGCGCGCGAAGCACGGGTTGCGGTGGCGGTCGGTCTCGCCGAGCGTGACGGCAGCCGCTTTTTCAACACCACGGTGCTGGTCGACGAACGCGGCGAGATCGCGCTGCGCTATCGCAAGACGCATCTGTGGGCGTCGGACGTCGGTGTGTTCGAACCGGGCGACCGCTACGAAGTGTGCAGCTTCAAGGGTCTGACCGTTGGCATCCTGGTCTGCTACGACATCGAATTTCCGGAAACGGCGCGCGCGGTTGCCTCGCTCGGCGCCGATCTGCTGATCGTGACGAACGGCAATATGGACCCGTTCGGGCCGGTGCATCGCCGCGCAATCGTGGCGCGTGCGATGGAGAATCAGATGTTTGCGGCGCTTGTGAATCGCATCGGTTCGGGCGACGACAATCTCACCTTCCCCGGTGAATCGGCGCTGATCGATCCGTTAGGCGATGTGGTGTGCGACGCCGGCCACGAAGAAACGGTCCTGCGCGCCACGCTCGATCCCGCGCGTCTCGAAGCCGCGCGCGAGCACTATCGTTATCTGCATGACGCGCGCATTTCGCTCGACCTCGCGACGCAAGACGGCGAGCAAGGGCAACGTGCGCGTGTGATCCGAACGCGCTAAGGCGCGTGCGCAGGTGTAGGTGCGCATAAGCAAGCACCCACACCTACGCGCAGCACGTTAGGCAAAGCATCATCGGCGCGACTTCCGCGCACCCTGCAAGACTGATCGACAAAACCCGACCCGGGCGCGTTCAACGTCGCCCTCGACGACGCTCGCCCATTCGCAAGAGGAGACACCGCATGACCCCGACATCCCCCACGGAGCGCGCCGGCGCACCTGCCGCGCCCCAAAGCGCGCATCTGAAACGCACACTCGGCCTGCCTTCGGTTTTGCTGTTCGGCCTCGCCTATATGGCGCCGCTGATCGTCTACGGCACCTACGGCGTGCTGGCGACCGCCAGCAACGACACCGCCGCGCTCGCGTATCTGATTGCCCTGGTCGCGATCGTGTTCACCGCGCTCAGTTACGGCAAGCTCGCGCGGCTTTTCCCGGTAGCGGGTTCAGCGTACACATACACGCGCAAAAGCTTCAATCCGCATCTGGGCTTCATGATCGGCTGGGCCACCTTGCTCGATTACTTCTTCCTGCCGATGGTGATCTGGCTGATCGGCGCCGCGTATCTCAGCGCCGCGTTTCCGCACATTCCGAGCTGGATCTGGATCGTCGCGTTCATTGTGTTGACGAGCGCGCTGAATATTCTCGGCATCGAACTCGCGAACCGTTTCAACATCGTGCTGATGGTCGTGCAACTCGCGATCGTCGCCTTGTTCGTCGTGCTGTGCTGCCACTATGTGACCGCGGCGGTTGGCCCCGGTGGCCTGATTTCGGCCGAACCGTTCTTCAAGCCGCATGTGCCGTTGTCGGCGACGATGGCGGGCGCCGCGATCGCCGCTTATTCATATCTCGGCTTCGACGCAGTGTCGACATTGACTGAAGAAACCATCGCCCCTGAAAAAACCATGCCGCGTGCGATTGTGCTGATTGCGCTGATCGGCGGCGCGATCTTCGTGATCGCCGCGTACACGGTGCAACTCGCGCATCCGGGTGCGGTGTTCAAGGACCCGGATTCGGCCGCGTTCGAAGTCGCACGCAAAGTCGGTGGCGATATCTTCGTGACGGTGTTTCTGGCCGGCCTGATTCTCGCGCAGTTCGCCTCGGGCATCTCGGCGCAGGCAAGCGTGGGGCGTCTACTGTATGCGATGGGACGCGACGAAGTCTTGCCCAAGCGCATCTTCGGTTTCGTGCATCCGAAGTTCAAGACGCCGGCGCTGAACATCGCGATCGCGGGTGCAATCGGTCTTGTCGCGCTGAAGCTCGACGTGGCGACCTCGACCTCGTTCATTAACTTCGGCGCGTTTCTCGCGTTCACCGCGGTCAATCTGTGTGTGATCCGGCAGTTCTTCAACGCGAAGGGCAGTGCGAATGCGATGGGTGTGATCGGCGGCCTGGTGTTTCCGCTGGCTGGTGCGATTGCGGATATCTGGCTGCTGGTGAGTCTGGAGAAAACCGCACTGGTGCTCGGCGCGGTGTGGTTCGTGCTGGGCTTGTGCTATCTCGGCTGGATCACGCGCTGTTTCCGCCGTGCGCCGCCGGAAGTCGCGGTCTGATAACTGATGGCGCTGCGTTGCGCAGCGCCGAACTCACAACGCCATGTCAAAGGCGGGTTTGAGGAACAGTTCGATCGCCATCACGATCAGGCTCATCACGGCCGCGGACAGTGTCAACGTGCCGTACTCGTCGTAGCGTGCATCGTATAAGCATGCTACGACGAAAATAATCGCCATCAAGTTGGTCAGCCAATCGAAATTCAACGCCAAGGTCATCGATCAAATCCGGGCTTACGCGCGACTCGTATCGTCGGATCGCGCTATTACGTGAGCCGGATTCTAGCGAGTTGAGCTTACGGATTTGCTACGCCTGGGCTTACATGGATTACGGCCTGGAGGACCTCACTTGGCTGCCATCATGTCGTGCTCGATCCAGTCGATCACCGACGTGCGTTTAGGCTGCCAGCCGAGCAGTTTGCGCGCACGCTCACCACGCACACGGCTGTTCGAACCGAGTCCGTACGAAGCCATTTCGTAACCCCATTCCTTCTGCGCGTCTGCGAGCGGCCAGTCTTGCGCCTCGCCCAGTTTCATCACGCGCGCGATCGCAGCGCTCATGTCGCGAAACGATGCCTCTCCGCTTTCGACAAAGTAGAAGGTGCCCGCCGGCGTCTTCTCCAACGCAAGGCGATAGAGCTCGGCGACGTCGCCGATATGCACGTTCGACCAGATGTTGCCGCCGCTGCCCACATGCCGCACCACGCCGCTCTTTTGCGCCTGACGCACGAGTCGCGGCAACTGCACGCTTGCGCTGCCCGGCACGTCGCCGTGGCCGTAGATCAGCGTGTTGCACAGCACCGCCGAGCGGATGTTCTGCTGCGCCGCGTCGAGTACGAGTTGATCGATGGCGACGCGTGCCGCTTTGTCCGCGGTCGGCTCGGGCAGGGCGTCTTCGTGATAGATGCGCGCCTCGCCCGCTTCACCACCCGAGGCATCGCCGACGATGCTCGAGCCGCTCGTATGCAGAAACGGTTTGCCGGAACCAGCGAGGCCGTCGATCAGCGCTTTCACTGCGCCTTCATGGTCGCTGCTCGCGGCGTTGATGACCGCGTCGGCGGCTTTGGCTTCGGTGATCAGCAGTTCGCGGTCGTCGAGCGTGCCGATCACAGGTTCGATACCGAGGCGTTGCAATTCAGCGCTGTGTTCGGGTTTGCGGATCAAACCGCGCACATGGTGGCCGGCGCGCACGAGGTGCGCCGCAATCGAGCCGCCGATAAAGCCGCTTGCGCCAGTAATGAAAATCTTCAAGACGTTCTCCTAAGGTGGAAACACCGGAAATACGATGACATGGACGCAGTATCCACCGTCTTGATTGTCGCAAAAAGCGTGTTAGTCTCAAATCAATCTTGATTTGAAATCAACAATGAAGACTTCCACTGACGAATTACTGGTGTTCGCGACGGTGATCGACTGCGGTTCGATCACTGCGGCGGCCGAGAAATTGCAGCAGACCGTCTCGGGCGTGAGCCGTGCCCTCACGCGCCTCGAAAAGAAACTCGACACCGCGCTGGTGAGGCGCACCACGCGCCGTTTGCAACTGACCGAAGAGGGCGAGGCGTTCCTGCGGCGGGCGCGGGCGATTCTCGATGCGATGGAAGAGGCCGAGGAATCCGTCACGCGTGGACGCGAGCGGCCCTCGGGGCGCTTGCGTGTCGATGCGGCGTCACCGTTCATGCTTCATTGCGTGGCGCCCCATATGAAGGCGTTTTCAGCGCTGTATCCGGAGATTCGTCTGGAGTTGACGAGCAACGAGCGGATCGTCGATCTGCTAGAACAGAAGGTGGATATCGCGATCCGCATCGGCGCGTTGCAGGATTCGACCCTGCATGCACGCACCCTGGGCAGTAGCAAGCTGCGGGTGCTCGCGAGTCCGGCGTATCTGGCTGAATACGGCGAGCCGCGTTCGGTGGAAGCATTGCGCTCGCACCGTCTGATCGGCTTCACGGCGCCGGAACATCTGAATCGCTGGCCGTTGCGGGCGGGTGGCAAGGGCAAGTCCGAGACGCTGAAGATCGAGCCGGCGATCACCGCATCGAGCGGCGAGACCTTGCGGCAGCTCGCGCTGTCGGGATGGGGCATCGCCTGTCTCGCCGACTTCATGACGGCGGCCGACGTGCGCGAGGAGCGGCTGGTGCCGATTCTCGGCAACGTGCTGGTGGATGAGCGGCAGCCGGTGAGCGCGGTGTATTACCAGAGCGCGTCGCTGGCGGGGCGCGTGCAGTGTTTCCTGGATTTCATGGCAGCGCGGGTGAGGTTGTAGCGAATCGCGTCGAGTTTTTTGTCCACTTGCCGCCCTGTATTTTGAACGTGTATATACAAGTTGTTTGTCGCGACGAACGAATGCGATGTGGCACGCGCTGACGCCCGAAATCCCCGGCTCAAGCGATATGCATGCCACGTAAGCCTCCAGCTCTAATGGAAACTCCCAGGCCCGAAGCTGCAAAAACAAGTTGTATATACAAGCCGACGCCGCTAGACTTCCTCTTGAATTGTATAGACAAGACAGGACACAACACCATGATGATTCTGAAGCCCGGCTACCTGACCCTCCCGCAACTGCGCCAGATCGCTCGCGAGCACGTCGCGCTGCAGCTCGATCCCGCCAGCCACGCCGCCATCGACGCCTGCGCCAAAGCCGTCGCCGATATCGCCGCGAAGGGCGAGCCGGCATACGGCATCAACACGGGTTTCGGGCGCCTCGCCAGCACGCACATTCCGCATGACCAGCTCGAGCTGCTGCAGCGCAATCTGGTGCTGTCGCACGCGGTCGGCGTGGGTGAGCCGATGTCGCGTCCGGTCGTGCGTCTGTTGATCGCGCTGAAGCTGTCGAGCCTCGGCCGTGGCCACTCGGGCATCCGCCGCGAAGTGATGGAAGCGCTGATTACGCTGTATAACGCCGACGTGCTGCCGGTGATCCCGGTCAAGGGTTCGGTCGGCGCTTCGGGCGACCTCGCGCCGCTCGCGCATATGTCGGCAACCCTGCTGGGCGTCGGCGAAGTGTTCGCGAAGGGCGAACGCATGCCGGCTACCGAAGGCCTCGCGCTGGTCGGCCTGAAGCCGCTCACGCTGCAAGCGAAGGAAGGTCTGGCGCTGCTGAACGGCACGCAAGCCTCGACCGCGCTCGCGCTCTACAACATGTTCGCTATCGAAGACCTGTTCCGCACCGCACTGGTGGCGGGCGCGTTGTCGGTCGATGCAGCAGCGGGTTCGGTCAAGCCGTTCGACGCGCGCATTCACGAACTGCGTGGTCATCAAGGCCAGACGGACGCGGCAGCTGCTTACCGTTCGCTGTTGCAAGGCTCGGGCATCAATGTCTCGCACGCCGATTGCGACAAGGTTCAGGACCCGTACAGCCTGCGCTGCCAGCCGCAAGTGATGGGCGCGTGTCTGGACCAGATGCGTCATTCGGCCGACGTGCTGCTGATCGAAGCAAACGCTGTCTCCGACAATCCGCTGATTTTCCCGGACACGGGCGAAGTGCTGTCGGGCGGCAATTTCCACGCCGAGCCGGTCGCATTTGCCGCTGACAACCTCGCGCTCGCCGTCGCGGAAATCGGCGCGTTGGCCGAACGCCGCATCGCGCTCCTGATCGATGCAACGCTGTCGGGCCTGCCGCCGTTCCTCGTACGCGATGGTGGTGTGAACTCGGGCTTCATGATCGCTCACGTGACGGCCGCGGCACTCGCCTCCGAGAACAAGACGCTCGCGCATCCGGCTTCGGTCGATTCGCTGCCGACGTCCGCGAACCAGGAAGATCACGTTTCGATGGCGACGTTCGCTGCGCGCAAGCTTGGCGACATCGCTGAAAACGTCGCGAACATTCTGTCGATCGAGTTGCTCGCTGCCGCGCAAGGCGTCGATCTGCGCGCGCCGCACAAGACCAGCCCGAGCCTGCAGAAAGTGATGGACGCAGTGCGCAAGGACGTCGCGCATTACGAGCTCGATCACTACTTCGCACCGGATATCGCGGCCGTTACGCGTCTCGTGCAGGACGGCACGATCGCGAAGCTGAGCCCGTTCTCGTTCGCGTCCGAGCAATAAGCTCGAACGTCACGTTTTCAAGCACGCCAATCAAGCCAATGAACGCACCGGCCTATCAGGGCATCAAGGACTTCATCCTCGGCCGCATCCACGCGGGCGAATGGGCTGAAGGCGACCAGGTGCCCTCCGAAAACGAGCTCGCCCGTGAATTCAACGTGGCGCGCATGACGGTCAACCGCGCGTTGCGCGAGCTGACTTCGGAGCAGGTGCTGACGCGCGTGCAGGGCTCGGGCACGTTTGTCGCCCGGCCCAAGTACGAATCGACCCTGGTGGCGATCCGCAGTATTTCCGACGAAATCGTCGCGCGCGGTCATCGCCATCAGGCGAACGTGCTGCACATCGGTGCGAGCATCGCTGATGAAGCGCTTGCCGAAGAAATGCAGGTGAGCGCGGGTAGTCCGGTGTTTCATTCACGCGTGCTGCATTTCGAAAACGACGAGCCGGTGCAACTCGAAGAGCGCTGGGTCAACCCGGCGGTCGCGCCCGAGTACGCCTTGCAGGACTTCACGAACACCACGCCGAATCAGTATCTGGTGCGGGTGGCGCCGTTGCAGCGCGTCGAGTACCGCATCGAAGCCCTGGCTGCGGATGCGGATACCCGCGAGCTGCTGACGATGGATGAACTAGAACCGTGCCTCGTGCTGCATCGGCGCACGTGGTCGCAAAGCCAGGTCGCCTCGATCGCCAATCTCTGGCATCCCGGCAGCCGCTATCGCTTCACCGGACATTTCTGATTCTGCTGCTTTTAAAGACCGCTTTTAAAGACCGTTTCCGACTCATTTCCCTGAACTTCTCCCGCACATTTTCAAGCATCCCGAGGGCCACCATGAACAACCCGAAACACATCGACCCGCGTCTGGACCCGACCCGCACGATCCGCGCACCGCGCGGCGCGGAAAAGACCTGCAAGACCTGGATCGCGGAAGCCGCGTACCGGATGATCCAGAACAATCTGGACCCGGAAGTCGCCGAGCATCCGCACGCGCTGGTCGTGTACGGCGGTATTGGCCGTGCCGCGCGTAACTGGGATTGCTTCGATCAGATTCTCACGTCGTTGAAAGACCTCGAAGAGAACGAGACGCTGCTGATTCAATCGGGTAAGCCGGTCGGCGTGTTCAGGACGCATGCGGACGCACCGCGCGTGTTGCTGGCTAATTCGAATCTGGTGCCGCATTGGGCGACGTGGGAACACTTCCACGAACTCGATCGCAAGGGCCTGATGATGTACGGGCAGATGACCGCGGGCAGCTGGATTTACATCGGCAGCCAGGGCATCGTGCAGGGCACCTACGAGACGTTCTTCTCGGTGGCGAACCAGCATTTCAACGGCGATCCGTCGGGCCGCTGGATTCTGACGGGTGGTCTTGGCGGCATGGGCGGCGCGCAGCCGCTGGCCGCAACCATGGCCGGCTTCTCGATGATCGCGGTGGAATGCGACGAGACGCGTATCGACTTCCGTCTGAAGACGCGTTACGTCGACAAGAAAGCGGCGACGCTCGACGAAGCGCTCGCCATGCTTGAAGAAGCGAAGAAAGCAGGCAAGCCGGTCTCGATCGGCCTGCTCGGCAACGCAGCGGATGTGTTCGCTGAATGCGTGACGCGTGGCATCACGCCGGATTGCGTGACCGACCAGACCAGCGCGCACGATCCGATTCACGGCTACCTGCCGCAAGGCTGGAACGTCGAAGACTGGCGCGAGCGTCAGAAGACGGTGCCGGACAGCATCGTGCTGCCCGCCAAGCAGTCGATGGCCAAGCAGGTTCAAGCGATGCTGACGCTGCAGGAACGCGGCGCCGCTACGCTCGACTACGGCAACAATATCCGTCAGATGGCGCTGGAAATGGGCGTTGAAAACGCCTTCGATTTCCCGGGCTTCGTGCCGGCGTATATCCGCCCGCTGTTCTGCGAAGGCAAGGGCCCGTTCCGCTGGGTCGCACTCTCGGGTGATCCGGAAGACATCTACAAGACCGATGCGAAGGTCAAGGAACTGATCCCCGACGATCCGCATCTGCACAACTGGCTCGACATGGCGCGTGAACGCATCGCGTTCCAGGGTCTGCCGGCGCGGATCTGCTGGGTCGGCGTGAAGGATCGTTATCGTCTGGGCCAGGCGTTCAACGAAATGGTCCGGAACGGCGAGCTTAAGGCGCCGATCGTGATCGGCCGCGATCACCTCGACACCGGTTCGGTGGCAAGCCCGAATCGCGAAACCGAATCGATGAAAGACGGCTCGGACGCGGTCAGCGACTGGCCGTTGCTCAACGCACTGCTGAACACGGCAGGCGGCGCTTCGTGGGTCTCGCTGCACCATGGCGGCGGCGTTGGCATGGGCTTTAGCCAGCACTCGGGCGTCGTGATCGTCGCTGACGGTACCGATGCTGCGAAGGAGCGCCTCGGCCGCGTGCTGTTCAACGATCCGGCGACGGGCGTGATGCGTCATGCGGATGCGGGCTATGAACTCGCGCAGGAAACGGCGCGCGAGGCAGGGCTGAATCTGCCGATGCTGGGCCGTTGATCGTGACGGTTGTCCCGAACGTGGCAGCCACGACGCTCATCCGCGGCGCCGACCTCGTGGCGGCGCCGTGGAAGAACGGCGGCGGTGTCACGCGCGAAGTGGGGGCGTTTCCCGCAGGCGCAGGGCTCGACGCATTCACGTGGCGCGTCAGCATCGCCGACGTGGCGCAAGCGGGGCCGTTCTCGCGTTTCGCGGGCATCGACCGCACGTTGGTGTTGTTGACGGGCGCGGGTATGCTGCTCGATGAAACCGACGACACCGGCGCTCACGCCGTGAAGACGTACGCGTTGACTCAGCCGCTCGATATCGCGCAGTTTGCGGGCGAAGCGCGAATCGATGCACGCCTCGTCGACGGCGCTACGCGCGACTTCAACCTGATGGTCCGCCGCGGTGCGGCAGTGGGTGAAACTGAGGTATGGCGCGGCGCTACGCAACGGACTTTGTCCGCCGACGTGGTGTTGTTGTTCTGCGCAAGCGGCGCGGTTTCAGTCACGCTCGGTGGCGAAGCCCAACCGCAAGTGCTTGAAGCCGACGACACACTGCGTATCGACACGCCGAACGCGCTGTCATGCGTGGCCGAGGGCGCGGGCGCATTGCTCGCGATCAGCATCCGCTATACGTGATCACTGCAACGATGACGACGATTCGCGTGCGCGCTTGAATGTTGCCAAACACCTGGCAAAGGCCAGGCAAAGCGCGCCGCGAACCACTACAGACACGCAACGAGCTGCAACGAGCACGCGATGAAGCAAACCGTCTGGCATCACCTGAAACTCTGCCCTGAGGGCGATCCCCAACACACGCTGCCCGATGCCGCGATTGCCGTTGAAGACGGCAAGATCGCCTGGCTCGGCGCGGCTTCCGATTTGCCCGTTCACTATGCCGCATGGCCGCGCGAAGATCTGCACGGCAGGTGGGTGACGCCAGGCCTCGTCGATTGCCATACCCATCTGGTGTACGGCGGCCAGCGTGCGGATGAATTCGCGCAGCGTCTCGCGGGCGTCAGTTATGAAGAAATCGCGCGGCAGGGCGGGGGCATCGTTTCGACGGTGCGCGCCACGCGTGCCGCCGACGAAGACTCGCTGTTCCGCCAATCGGCCGCGCGCCTCGAACCGCTGCTCGCCGAAGGTGTCACCGCGATCGAAATCAAATCCGGCTACGGCCTCGATCTCGCCAGCGAACGCAAGATGCTGCGCGTCGCGCGCCGGTTGGGCGAGCGCTATCCGGTGACGGTCTATACGACGTTCCTCGGGGCGCACGCCTTGCCGCCTGAATTCGCGGGAAAAGCCGATGCGTACATCGACGAAGTCTGCAACACGATGCTGCCCGCGCTCGCCGACGAAGGACTGGTCGACGCCGTCGACGTGTTTTGCGAGCGCATCGGCTTTTCTCTGGAACAGAGCGAGCGCGTGTTCCAGGCCGCGGAGCGCTATAAATTGCCGGTGAAAATGCACGCCGAGCAGTTGTCGAACGGTGGTGGCACGGCGTTGGCCGCGCGTCACCATGCGTTGTCCGCGGATCACCTCGAATTCCTCGACGAAGCGGGCGTCGCCGCGATGAAAGCGTCAGGCACGGTGGCCGTACTATTGCCCGGCGCGTACTACTTCATCCGCGAGACGCAATTGCCGCCTTTGGATTTGCTGCGGCGCTACCAGGTGCCGATTGCGATTTCCACCGACAGCAATCCCGGCACGTCGCCGACCACCTCGCTGCTGTTGATGATGAACATGGCGACCACGTTGTTCCGCATGACCGTGCCCGAAGTGCTGCAAGGCGTGACCACGCATGCGGCGCGTGCACTCGGCAAGGCAGACCAGCATGGCTCGCTGCAAGCCGGGCGCGCGGCGGATTTTGCGGTGTGGTCGGTGGATTCGCTTGCTGAGTTGGCTTACTGGATTGGGCGTCCGTTGTGCGCGCGAGTTGTGCGCGCAGGCGAGACTGTTTATACACGGCGTGATTTGAGCTAGGGCCTGAGAGATGATGCAATCAAAACAATCACTATTCGCCGATCACGCCTATCTGCCCGACGGCTGGCGCCGCAATGTGCTGCTGGAATGGGACGCTAACGGCACGCTGACATCCGTGACACCCGATACAGCAACAGTTCCAGACGGTGTGAAAAAAGCTGCAGGCCCTGTGTTGCCTGGCATGCCGAATCTTCACTCGCATGCGTTTCAACGCGCGATGGCCGGCCTGACCGAATATCGTGCGAACGCAACGGACAACTTCTGGAGCTGGCGCGATCTGATGTACCGCTTCGCCGCTCGGATCACGCCGGAAGGGCTCGCTGCCGTCGCGCAGTGGCTCTACATCGAGATGTTGAAGGCGGGCTACACATCGGTCTGCGAATTCCATTACGTGCACCACACGCCGGATGGCAGCCGCTATTCGAATCAGGCGGAACTGGCGCAACGTGTAGTGGACGCCGCGTCGGCGAGCGGCATCGGTATGACGATGCTGCCCGTGCTGTATCAGTACAGCGGTTTCGGCTCGCGCCCCCCGCGCGAAGATCAGCAGCGCTTCATCAACACACCGGAGAGTCTGCTCGATCTGCTCGGCACGGTGCGCGCGGCGCGTCCCGAGAGCGCGGCGTTGCGTTATGGCGTCGCGCCGCATTCGTTGCGTGCGGTATCGGCCGATTCCTTGCATGCCTTGCTGAATGGCCTTGATCGAAGCGCGCCGGTTCACATCCATATCGCCGAGCAAACCGCCGAAGTCGACGCTTGCGTCGAAACCGAAGGTGCGCGGCCGGTGCAGTGGCTGCTCGATCGTTTCGACGTCGACAGCCGCTGGTGCCTCGTGCACGCCACACATGTCGATGCGAACGAAACACTGGCGCTCGCGAAAAGCGGCGCGGTCGCGGGTTTGTGTCTGACTACCGAAGCGAATCTCGGCGACGGTATTTTTCCGGCGCAAGAGTATCTCGACGCAGAAGGGCGCATCGGGGTCGGATCGGATAGCCATATCGGCGTCGACTGGCGGGCGGAGTTGCGTTTGCTCGAATACGGCCAGCGCCTGACACGCCGTCAGCGCAATGTGCTGGCATCCGCGCACGCCACGCACGTGGCCGATCGTCTGTTCGACGCGGCGCTCGAAGGCGGCGCGCATGCCACCGGTCGTGCAGTGGGCGCATTGCAAGCTGGCCGCCGCGCCGACTGGCTGGTGCTCGACCCGGATCATTCGAGCATTGCCGAGCATGCGCCGAACGCGTGGCTCTCGGGCGTTGTATTCTGCGAACATGGCGAGACGCCGATTCGTGACGTCTATGCGGGCGGCGACAAGGTCGTCGACAACCGCCGCCATCGTGATGAAGAGGGCGCTTACGCGCGTTATCGCGGGGCGCTCGCCGAATTGCTCAAGTAAACTGCTGACGCCCTTGGCTGTTGCCGCATCCTGAAGCGCAAGGCTCGCATGAATGGCTGAACACGCTGAGCCTTCGATTTTTATCGATCCCATCGATTCCGGACTGACATGACTGCTTCGTCTACTACTACTCCGCCGGTTCTATCGCTGCATCAGGGAAGCTTGCCCTTGCTGATTTCGATCCCGCATCTGGGCACGCAAATCCCCGCCGATATCGCCGCAACGATGACGCCGGTCGCGCAGCGCACCGACGACTGCGACTGGCATCTCGACCGTCTCTACGCGTTTGCGAAACGCATGGGCGCGTCGATCCTGGCGCCGACCTACGCGCGTTATGTGATCGACCTGAACCGTCCGCCCGACGGCGCGAATCTGTATCCGGGGCAGGACACCACTGGCTTGCTGCCGGTCGATACTTTCGACAAGGAACCCTTGTACCTCGACGGCCATCTGCCGGACGACGCCGAAGTCGCGCGTCGTCGCGATGCTTACTGGAAGCCGTATCACGAGGCGCTGACGGGCGAACTGGCCGCGCTGAAGGCGAAGCACGGCAAGGTGCTGCTGTGGGAAGCACATTCGATTCGCTCGCACGTGCCGCGTTTTTTCGAAGGACGTCTGCCGGATTTCAACTTCGGCACGTCGAACGGCGCCAGCGCGGTGGCCGGATTGGGCGAGGAATTGGCCGCTGTGGTCGGACGGCATGGCGGATATTCCGCTGTCGCCAACGGGCGCTTCAAGGGCGGGTATATCACGCGGCAGTACGGGCAGCCGCCGCAGGGTGTGCACGCGGTCCAGCTCGAGTTGTCGCAGATTACGTATATGGAAGAGCAGATGCCGTATGCGTATGACGAAGCGCTGGCTGCGAAGATCGAGCCTTTGCTGGAAGAGCTTGTGATGACGGCGTTGGAGCGCGTTAAAGCGGCTTAACGGCGGAAGCCCGACGTCGCCGCTGTCTGCGGTATCCATTTCATCTTTTCCACGCGGTTCGCCGTGCTTCGCATTCCGCGAGGCCGCGACCGCGTCGGCTCACACCGCAAAGGTGTAACAGCATGTGTCCGTGATTGCATGCTGCGGCGTTCGCGCCGAACGTATAGAGCGTTGCAGGTTTCGCTGAAGATCTGACCGGAGCCTCGTCGAAGCGGAGCGGCTACAAAAAAGCCCCGCTTGTGGCGAGGCTTTTCGATGCGCGCGCTATGGGGCGCTGCGTAACGCTCAATGGCAGCGACGTTCCCAGTGATGGTGGACGCGCACCTTGTGGCATTCGCGGTGGTGCTCGTAAGCTTGAGCGGGAGCGACGGCGCTCAGGGCGACGATCGTTGCTGCGATGGCGAGGACAATTTTCTTCATTACAGAATCCTTAAATCATGGTGGTGGTGCTAACGCTGCAGCACGTGGCGTGCCACAACGGTTCGAAAGGATGCCACACATCACGCGCGCAGCGAAGGAACGCTGACCGAATGCACGGGTCAACTCAAAACGCCGGCCTTCGTGGCGTTTTATCCCCGGGCAGCGGCGTGCCGTAGCGCGTCATTTCGATACCTCGACAGTCGCGGGATGCACGCGGGCATTGCGCCCCATGCGCAGAAGCGGCTACCCTTTCAAAACGATGACGTGTGCAAGCGTGTCATCCGTACATCGGGCAAAAAGATGGAAGACCCAGCAATGGAAGATTCCGACGAATTGCTACTCCCGGTCTGGCGAGCAAATCTGGTGCTGCTGACCCGCGAGGTCGGCGCCGCGACGCGTCTCGCGCGCATGATGACCTTTTCCGCCAGCTACCTCAAATTGATGCTGTCCGGTCAGCGCGAATTCAGCGAGGAGTTCGTGCGCGGGATCGAAGCGGTTACCGGCTTGCCGGCTGGCTGGATGAACGTGTCGCATACCGAGCAGGACATACCGGCCAACGCGCGCGAAGCGATCGACAACGAACAGCCGCTGGCGCGTTTTCGCGGCACGGCGCATCCGGTGCGCAAGAAGACGGTGCTGCGGCCACCCGAGCCGATTTTCGGCCAGACGGCGCCGGCCAAACGTGTGGAAGAAGAGACGCTCGACGCCGAAGCGCATCGGCGTCAGGCCCACTTCCGCAAGGTTCGCGATCTGGCGATACAGGACGTGCGGCGTTTCGAACGGCATTTGAGTCATGCGCCGGTGGAGCTTGCGTCGATGCGATCGAAAGTGGAGGACGTGATCGCCGCCGCCGATCTCGACGACCCGATTCAGGCCGACCTGGCTGGCCGGCTCGAGCAGATCGAAAAGCATCGGCATTTGCTGCTCAGGCATGTGGAGCGCTTGCAGGCTTTGCTTGCGCAGATTGGGGGAGGGGATTGAAGCTTGCAGCTTGTGCAGCTGGGCGTCTTTGTTGCATGCAGGCTTGTTGGACCGCCTGATCGTCCGGCCGCAGCCTAACGCCTGCGTCGCGCGTGAAATTCCGCCTCGAGTGTCCATGTCACGCCATCCTGCGCCAGCGCGACGCCGGTCCAGCGGAACGAATCTCTCGTGATGTCGGTGAAATTCCAGCGGATCGGCGTGCCGTCGGCATGAGTGCCAATCTGCACGAGATCATCGCCGACGCGCCGGCCGACCAGCTCATCGCGCTGACCGGTCAGCGGATTTATATAAGTCACGCGCCACGCACGCAGCGCCGGGTCCCACACTCTCAGCGTGGTGCCGTACATCGTGTCGGCGGACGTGAGTCCCGCGTGAGGTTCGCGGGGCGGTGGCATGATCCAAACGTCCTGCACGGCGCGGCCCTCCAGCACCCAGCCGAAATGAATCTCACCGCGGCGGCGCGCGTTGCCGAGGTCGACGCGGTAGTGCAGCACGTCCATGTCCCAACTGCCGATCAGCCAGCCGTAGAGGTCGTCGGCGGCATCGATGTCGGCGGCCCGCGCCGGGGCGCTCAAGGCGGCGTGAAAGCCGCAATCGATGGTCTCGTTCAGCATGTTCATCGTATGTGCTCCTTCGGGCGTTCAGTGAAAGCGCCATCGCCGTAACAGGCAGAACCGCGCCGGCCGCCGATGTGCTAAAACGACGATACGGACTCAGCCGAGGTGCATCTTGGGGAAAATTGCCGTCACTTTGCAGCAGGCGCTCGAAGAGCGCGCGCGGGAAGGCACGCGCGGCAGCACGAACGCGCGTCCGCTGGCCCAAGGCGCGAGCTGGGATGTCGCGGACATTCTCTGCACCTTCGGTCCACGCGATCAGCCGTTCGAGGAACGGCATGCAGGCGTGTGCATCGCGATGGTGGTGGCCGGTTCGTTCGGCTACCGGACCGCGACCGGGCGCGCGTTGCTGACCCCCGGCGCGCTGTTGCTCGGCAATACGGGTGACTGCTTTGAATGCGGCCATCGGCATGCGCCCGGCGATCGCTGCATTGCCTTCCGCTATGCGCCGGCGTACTTCGAACGGCTTGCCGCGGACGCGGGCATCGCGAGCGGTGATCTCAACTTCAGGCGCGCGCGTATTCCGTCGCTGCCCGCGTTGTCGCCGCTGATCGCGCGCGCCTGTGCCGGCGCGCTGGATACGGGCGGCGCAGTGTGGGATGAACTGGCAGTCGAAGTGGCCGTCTCGACGCTCAAGGCGGCGGGTGCATTGAAGCGTGCGGAAGCGCCCGCAAGCGCCGCAGCCTGGTCGCGCGTGGCGCAGACGGTGCGGCTGATCGACGACACGCCAGGTGCCGCGCATACGCTGACGAGCCTCGCTACCGCGGCGGGTCTGAGCGAGTTCTACTTCCTGCGCACGTTCCAGCGTGTGACCGGCGTAACGCCGCATCAATATGTGCTGCGCGCGCGCTTGCGAGCGGCGGCGCTGCGCCTTCACGACGACAGCGCGAAGGTCGTCGATATCGCGCTCGATTGCGGGTTCAACGATCTGTCGAATTTCAATCACGCGTTTCGCGCGGAGTTTGCGTCGAGTCCGCGTGCGTGGCGCGCGCGAGGCAGGGCGCGTCGCGCATGACGCGGTGGTTGGCGTTCGTGAAGCTGACCGCAGCGTTGGCGCTGGTTGCGTGTGCAACCGTCGCGCAGGCTGAGGTGAGTGTTTCTTCGATCACCTCCAGCACCCCAAACGATGACCTCTCCCCCTCGACGACGGAGCGCGACGTCCACCTCTTCGTAATCCAGAAAGACGGCTCCGTCGAAGAACATGACGACACGGTCCTGCGGGCCAACACGACGAGCGGCGTCGACGATATCGCGCAACGCTATGTGTGGTTCAACAAGGACATCGAGCGGGTGCAACTGTTGACCACGGAAACGATCGACCTGAACGGCGTCGCGCATCCGGTCGGCCCTGAGGCGATCCGTGACGTGCAGGAACCGCGCTCAGCGGGCGCACCGAGTTTCGAAGACGGCGTGTTGCGCACCGTGATCTTTCCGGGCGTCGAGCCCGGCTCGCGCGTGCATCTGGCCTTCCGCAAGACGCGCACGAAGCCCCTGCAGGCCGGCACGTTCGCATACCTGGTCGAACCAACGCGCGAGCCTGTCGAGATGCAGCGCCTGATCTTCGACCTGCCCGCCGACGTGCCGCTTTATGCCGATGCGCGCGGCTACGTCGCGTTGCTACCGGTCACCGCAAACGGCCGCACCCGCTACGAGTTCGATTACCAGCACGGCTCGTATGCGCCGCTCGAAGCGGGCGCGGTGGGCTATGCGAACTGGGGCGACCGGCTGATGGTGTCGACCGTGCCGGACTTCGCGAATTTCGCCGCCCGTTATCGCGGCCCTGCTGCCGACGCGACGATGAGCGACCCGGCCATCGTTCAACTCGCGCGGAGCCTGACTGCGGAAGCGAGCGACCCGCGTGCGAAAGCGCAGATCCTGTACGACTGGATGCGCCTGAATATTCGCTACGTGGCGCTATTTCTCGGCGAGACGGCGGCGATCCCGCATAAGGCGATCGACATCCTGCACAACCGCTATGGCGACTGCAAGGACCACGTCGCGTTGTACAGTGCGCTTCTCGCCGCGGTCGGCATCCGCAGCGAGGCCGTGCTGCTCAATCTCGGGCCGTACTACAGTTTGCCGGCGGTGCCAGGCTACGGTGAGAGCGCAATCAATCATGCAATTGTCTGGATTCCTGATCTATCGCTGTTTGCCGATACCACGGCAGGCGGCATGAGTTTTGGCTATTTGCCGCCGAGCGTGATGGACCGGCCCGTGTTGCTGGTCGACGAGGGCGTGTTGGCGCGCACGCCGGCCACCCAGTTGCGCGAGCGCACGGCGCGTCTGCAGATCGACGTCGATGAGAGCGGGGCGGCGAACTACGCCTATCGCGTGGAAGATGCCGGCTATACCGCCGAGCTCGAACGCAATATGTTTCGACGGGCAACGCGGCAGCGCACGCAACAGATTGCGGCGAACCGTCTATTGCTGACGGGTTTGCATGGCACAGCGCAGTTGCACACGGGCGATCTGACCTCGACCAATGGACCTTTTTCCACCTCGATGCAGGGACGGGTGCCCCATTTTGTCTGGACCGATGGGACGACCGCAGTGCCGGCCCTGACGAGCTTATCCGGTGGAATGGCCGGGCAGGTCCAGGCGTGGCTGGCAGAGCCTTCGAGGACGCAGCCCTGGGCGTGCATCGGCGGGGAATTCGATGAAACGCTGGCAATGACGTTGCCGGGGTTCGCTCGCGTGACGGATGTGCCGCCGGACGCCACGGTGAAGGATCGTTTCCTCGAGTTTTCTTCCCGCTATGTGTTCGATCCTGCCACGCGGGTCTTGCAGGTCAGGCGACACCTGCGCGCCGCGTTCGGCCATCAGATGTGCTCTGCCGATGACTTTGCCGGCATGAAGGATGATCTGATCCGGATCGAGCGGGATCTCGACGCCGAGGTGGTGTTGAAGGCTGGCAGGTAGGCAGGCAGGTACGGCATCGACCGTGCCCACGGCAGCGGCGGTAAAGAAGTACCGCCACTGCCGCATGAACAGCAATGCCGTCATGGGCAAAAAGAGACGCTTGGCTTAACTTCCGCTCTTGGTCACGATAGGCACCCATGCCCCGTTCTTGACCTGATACAGCGTGGAAGCGCCGCTTTTCAACGCCCCGGTGCTATCGAACGAAATCTTCCCGGTCACGCCGTCGTAATCGAGTGCCTTGAGCACCGGCCGGTAGACCGCCGGCGAACTGGATTTTGCCTGCTGCATCGCCTTGATCGCGGCCCATGCCCCGTCATACCCAAACGGTGCGTACGACAGGATGTCCACCCCAAAGCGCTTCTTGAACTTCGCGGAGAAGTCTTTGCCGCCCGGCAACTGGGCCAACGGTCGGCCGTATTCCCAGGCCATCGCACCTTCGGACGAGTCGCCGGCGAGCTTGATGAAGTCCTGATCCATCACGCCACCACCGCCCACCAGTTGCGCGTTCATCCCCAGTTGCTTCATCCGCTTCGCGAAGCCCGCCGCCTGCGTATCGAGGCCGCCGAAGAAAATCAGATCGGCATTGGTCGCCTTGATCTTGGTGATCTGCGTGCTGAAGTCCACCGCGTGATTGTCGGTGTATTCGCGCGTCACGATGGTGCCGCCATGCGCCTTCACCGCCTTCTCGAACTCGTCGGCCTCGCCCTGGCCGAACGCGGTGCGGTCGTCGATGATCGCGATGCGCTTGGCCTTCGTTACCTCGACGGCGTAGACGCCCGCGTTGCCGGCGTTCTGCGCATCGGTGGAAATCACCATGAAGGTGTTCGCGAAGCCACGGCCGGTAATGATCGGGTTGGTGGCGGCCGGGTCGATCACCGGAATGCCGGCCTGTTCGTACACCTGGGAGGCAGGAATCGTCGTGCCCGAATTGAAGTGGCCCACGACTACCGAGACCCCCGCGTCGACCAGCTTCTGCGCGGCCTGCACGCCGATGCGCGGATCGGCCTGGTCATCTTCGGAGACGAGCTGGAATTGTGCGACCTTGTCGCCGATCTTGATCTTCTGGGCGTTGGCTTCCTCGATGGCAAGCCGGACACCGTTCTCCAGATCCTTCCCGTAGCCCGCGTTGGCGCCTGTCAGCGGCGCGGCGAAGCCGATCTTCACCGGCAGGTCGTCGGCGAAACTGGCCAGCGGCGCGATCGCGAAGGCAGCGCCAACGAACAGTGCAAGCGGTTTCAGCGTGTTGCGAAGACTCATGGTCTTTCTCTCCATCGACAGTTTCAGGTGTGAAAGCGGTAAGGCGGTAACGCTGGATCGACGCGCAAGCATGGGTTCGACCTCGCATGGCGCGCGTCATCAAGAGTACGGACGATCGGTCACCATCAACAATGCTGGAATACGCCGGTAGGAAGAACCCTTGGGGCGTGCGCAATGGCGTTCACATGCCGGTCAATCTGGCGCGAATATAGAAAGCCAATTTGCGACCGTCTTGGCAGTTCGCGGCGCTTTGAATGAGCATTTCGGCATAGGCCGCACAGCGCTTGGGCTGGAGGCCTGTCAGCGGCAGCGTGCGGGTGCGGATTGCGGCATATGCTTAAGAAGCATGGAGCCGCTGGGCGGGCGGGTAAACGGGGATACGGCCTGCTTGTTAAGGCCTGGTTGTGGCTTGCGGATGATGCTCGAGAAACCGGCGCGAGCGCGCCGGCCTGAAACTACATGCTCACTGCTCGCCTTGCTGGCGCAGCAGCTCTTCACGCAGACGCAGGAGGGGCGCCTTGGTTTCGTCGTCGGCCCAGGTGTCGAGATCGTCGATTGCGCGCTGGCAACCGTCGAGCACCAGGTCGATGTCCACCGGCACGCCGTTGTTCAGCGCGAATTCGATGGTCTCGGCGAACTGCTGGCACTCGTCCTCGCCGTACGAGATGTCGAGGTTGTCGGCGATGATTTCGGCGATGTTGCTGCGCGCCTTGTCGTCGGCCGTCACCATTTCGACGATGCCGCGCGCTACCGCCGGCGAATAGAACAGCGCGATGTCGAGCCACTGTGCGGGATCGAAGTCGGCCTGGTCGAACTGGTTCTCGAAGTACTCGATTGCTTCCTGCTCGTGCGCTTCGTCCGCGTCGACACTGATGCACAACTGCTCAAAAAATTCTTCCCGCTCGCTGCGGATATAACCGTCCATCGATGCCTCGTCTGCTAAATGCGAAATGCCGGATGCCTTAAGAAAATGCGGCGCGGGCGGGTGGCGGCCCACGCCTGCTCGGCACGCATTATAGGACCTAAGCCGTTTCCGCCACCCACGCGTCGAACCATTCACGCGGTTGCGCGATTTCGTTTTGCGCCGCCACCAGTTCCAGCTCGTAGCGCCCGGCCTGCCATGTCGTTTTCACGACGCCGTTCACGGCGGCCAGCGTGTGCTCGAAGGCCGAGCGGATCGAATCGCCCAGCAGCGTGCGCGCGACGAACACCGCGCTCGTCAGATCGCCGACGCCCACCGGCTGCCGCGCGAACGGGTAGAGCGGACGCTGGCCCATCCAGGCCTCGCGCTCGGTGACGACCAGCATGTTGAAACGGTCGGCGGGACTGTTGCGATCGAGCAGGTGTTTGACCAGCATGAGCTTTGGCCCGCGGGCGATAACCTCGCGGCACGCGGTCACGGCTTCTTCGAGCGTCTCGATCTCGCGGCCCACGAGGCGCTGCAACTCGGTATGGTTCGGCGCCATCGCGTCGGCCACTTCCGGCATGGTGCGCACGAGAAATTCCTGGATGCCCGGTTCGACCTTGCAGCCGCTCGCGGCGCCCATCACCGGGTCGCAGAAGTACCACGCGCGCGGATTGGCGGCCTTCACGGCCTTGACGATCTCCAGCACCGCTTGCGCCTGCTCGGGCGTGCCCAGGTAGCCGGACAGCACGGCGTCGCAGCGCGGCAGCATGCCGATCGCGCCGATCCCTTCGACGAGCTCTTCCATCTGCGAGGCCTCGATCGCGCCGCCGGTCCAATGACCGTATTGCGTGTGGTTCGAGAACTGCACGGTATTGAGCGGCCAGACATTGACGCCGAGCCGCCGCATCGGGAATTCGGCCGCGCTATTGCCGGCGTGCCCGAAGACGACATGTGACTGGATGCTCAGAACGTTTTTCGTCATGGTGTGGCCCGCGCAAGCGTGGTGCGCGATCAATGAGAACGGAAGGATGGCCGCGGTAACGAACCGGCTTTGGCCGGGCGCCTGAAGCGGCGTGACTGTATTTCGTGACTGTATTTCAGATGGTGCAAGAAAAATGCGCGATCTGCATAGTCAGGAAACAATACATGAGTTTGTCACGCGCGAGTCGATCCGTCCCCGTGTTGTTGCGTCGAACCATCAGGATAGTTCCCGATACAAGGCCAGATAGCGCTCGGCCGAGGCGCCCCAGCCGAAATCCTGGTGCATCGCGCGGCGTTGCGTGGCTTTCCACTCGGTGCGCCGGTCATAGAGCGCAAACGCGCGGCGGATCGCCGCCGCAATGCCTTTCGGCTCGAATCGTTCGAATACGAAGCCTGTAGCGAGGTCCTCGGCGAGATTTTCGAGCGACGCGTCCACAACAGTGTCCGCGAGGCCGCCGACGCAATGCACGAGCGGCAGCGACCCATAAGCCAGTGCATACAGTTGCGTGAGCCCACAGGGCTCGAAGCGCGACGGCACCGCGATCACGTCGCTGCCGGCGACGATCGTATGCGCGAGCGTTTCGTCGAAACCCAGTTCGACCGCCACCGATTCCGGATGCGCATGCGCGGCGTGTTTCAAACCGTTTTCGAGCGCCGGGTCGCCGGTGCCGAACACCACCAGCTGCCCGCCACGTTTGACAATTTCCGGCACCGCCTCGAGCAGCAGGTCAAGGCCTTTCTGCTCGGTCAGCCGGCTCACCACGCCGAATAGCAGCGCATCGCTTTTCTGCGCGAGGCCGAAGCGCTTTTGCAGCGCCTCCTTGCAGGCCAGTTTGCCGGCCAGACGGGTGTCCGTGTAGTGATCTTCGAGCAGCGCGTCGGTGGCGGGATTCCACACCGAGTAGTCGACGCCGTTCAGGATGCCGCTCAGATCGTGCGAGCGATGGCGCAGCAAGCCGTCGAGCCCGCCACCTTGGGCCAGAGTCTGGATTTCGCGGGCGTAAGTCGGGCTGACGGTGGTGATGCGGTCGCTGTAGTAAAGGCCTGCCTTGAGAAACGACAACTGCCCATAGAATTCGATGCCGCGCATGTTGAAGAAGTCGTCAGGCAGCGCGAGCTGGCCAAACTGATGCGCCGGAAAAACGCCCTGATACGCGAGGTTGTGCACCGTAAAGACGCTGCGCGCGAACGAGCGGCCGTGCTGTCGTTCAGCCGCCTTCAGATAGGCGGGCGCGAGTCCGGCGTGCCAGTCGTGCGCGTGGACGATCTGCGGCGCCCACGCCGGATCGAGGTGCTGCGCCAGTTGTGCCGCGACCCAGCCGAGCAGGGCGAAGCGTTGCGCATTGTCGCCGTACGGTACGTGTTCGTCGTTCAGATAGGGGTTGCCGGGCCGGTCGTACAGCGAGCCGGCGCGGATCACATAGACGATCAGGCCGTTCGACGGCAGCGTGCCCTGTTCGAGCGTGACGCCCGGCGAGTCGAAGCGGCGGCCCAACTGCGCCACCGGCCGCAAGTCCGTCAAGCCGGCGACCACTGCCGGAAAGCCGGGCAGCAGCACCCGCACGTCGGCGCCGCGCTCGATCAGCGCGGGCGGCAACGCGCCTGCGACGTCGGCGAGACCGCCCGTTTTGAGGAGGGGATACAGCTCGCTTGCGACGTGCAGGGCGCGAATCGTCATAGGCTCGGTCTCGTTCCTGTTAGTGCGGGTTTGCGGCAGGTCTGCGGCAGTTTGCGCGGGCGGCAAGACGGGCGGCCGGCTCCTCGCCAGCCCGTTCGTTTTGCCGCCCCGGCGACGATTACGTCCCCTTCTGCCGCAGTGCGTCGGGCGTGACCAGCACGACGCCGTCGTCGGTGCGATAGAAGCGTTCGGCGTCCGCCGCCGGATCTTCACCGATCACCGTGCCGTCCGGAATGGTGCAGCCGCGGTCAATCACGACTTTCTGCAGCCGGCAGCTCGCGCCGACGGTGACCTGCGGCAACAAGACTGCCTCATTGATGTTACAGAACGAACTCACTTTGACGTTCGACGACAACACCGAGCGCGAAATCTGCGAGCCGGAAATCACACAGCCGCCGCACACGATCAGGTTGTTGCCGGTGCCTTGCAGACCTTTCAGATCGCGTACGAACTTGGCGGGTGGCAACTGTTCCTGATACGTCCAGATCGGCCAGTTGCGGTCGTACAGGTCGAGCGTCGGGATGGTGGAGGCGAGATCGAGGTTTGCTGCCCAGTAGGCGTCGATCGTACCGACGTCGCGCCAGTACGGCTCCACGCTCGGGTCCGACGATACACACGACATGCTGAACGGATGCGCGATCGCCGTGCCTTGCGTGACGACGCGCGGCAGGATGTCCTTGCCGAAGTCGTGATCGGTATCGACGCTCGAGATGTTCTCTTCGAGCAGCGAATACAGGTAATCGGCGCTGAACACGTAGATGCCCATGCTGGCGAGCGCCGAATCCGGGCGCCCCGGCATGGCGGGCGGATCGGCTGGTTTTTCGACGAAGCCGGTCACGCGGCGGTTTTCATCCACATGCATCACGCCGAAGGCCACCGCTTCCATGCGCGGCACCTCGATACAGCCGACCGTGCAATCCGCGCCGCTTTCCGCGTGATCCGCGATCATGCGCGTGTAATCCATCTTGTAGATGTGGTCGCCCGCCAGCACCACCACGTATTTCGGCCGGATCGAGCGGATGATGTCGAGATTCTGGAATACGGCGTCCGCGGTGCCGCGGTACCAGTGGGCGCCTTCCACCCGCTGCTGCGCCGGCCAGAGGTCGATGAATTCGCCGAATTCGCCGCGCAGGAAGCCCCAGCCGCGCTGCAGGTGGCGCAATAGCGAGTGCGCCTTGTATTGCGTGACCACCGCGATGCGGCGGATGCCGGAGTTCAGACAGTTGGAGAGCGCGAAGTCGATGATCCGGTACTTGCCGCCGAAGTGCACCGCTGGTTTGACGCGCTTGTTCGTGAGCGGCCCGAGCCGCGTGCCCCGTCCGCCCGCGAGGACGATAGCGAGGGTGGTGCGTTGCAGATCGTTCAGCCGTGCCGGAGTTTCCATGTCTGTCTCCTTTGTCGACCGGAGTTGGCGCTACCAAGCACTTACTCCGGTCCCTTGCAAGATAGTTGCTGATTGGTATGCCCCGGGTGGTCTTGTTATCTCGCTCTGCGTTATTGATTCGTGCTGCCAGGCGGCTTTCGTCTTGGCAGGCCCGTTTGCTAGTTCTAGCACCGAATTGCCGCCGGCGAATAGTCTGAATTGTGCGGATGCAACTCGCGCGGCCGCCTTGCGAACGATCAACCCTTGCGCGGGACGCATCCGTGCGGCACGACACATAGGGCGCAAGGCGAAGCGTCGCAATATGCGTGCCACACTGGCCGGTTCCGCCATGAGTCTGCCCGCGCGGCAGCAGAGTCCGGCGGCGCGTCGTAGAATCGTCCGCTTTGAACGGGGTGTGGGCGTTGCTTTCCAGCGCCCTGAGCCTGCCTGCTTCCCGCCGATTTCCCTTTGCAAGAAAACGATCGATGAATTTTCGCCGCCAGTCTTTGTTCGCCATCTTGAGCGCCTGCGTGCTAGCCGCTGCGCCTGGTGCTTTCGCCGCCACGCCGGCCAGTACGGCTGTTGCGGGTAGTGCGGCCAGCTCGGGGTATTCGGGTGGTTCAGGTGGCTCTCCCACCCAGCCAGGTCCCGCGGCTACCAGCGCCACTCCGCCTGCGGCCGTCGACAACAGCGGTCCGGCGTACGGCCCCGAGTTGCAGGGCTTCAACTATCCGGCGCCGGTCGAGCAATACGACTTCACCTCGCAAGGTGTGGCGCTGCACATGGCATACATGGATATCAAGCCGGAGCATGCGAACGGCCGCACGGCCGTATTGCTGCACGGCAAGAACTTTTGCGCGGCGACGTGGGACGCGACGATTCATCGCCTGAGCGACGCCGGCTATCGGGTGATCGCGCCGGATCAGATCGGTTTTTGTAAATCGAGCAAGCCTGAGCACTATCAGTACAGCTTTCAACAACTGGCGCGCAATACGCATGCGTTGCTCGAATCGCTCGGCGTGACCGATGCGACTGTGATCGGCCATTCGACCGGCGGCATGCTCGCGATCCGCTATGCGCTGATGTATCCGCATGAAACGCAGCAACTGGTGCTGGTCAATCCGATCGGCCTCGAGGACTGGAAGGCGAAGGGTGTGCCGTCGCTATCTGTCGACCAATGGTACGAGCGCGAGCTGAAGACGACCGCGGACAGCATTCGCCGTTACGAGCAGGCGACCTATTACGCGGGCCAGTGGCGCGCCGACTATGAGCCGTGGGTACAGATGCTGGCGGGGATGTACCGTGGCCCGGGCAAGCAGATCGTGGCGTGGAATTCTGCGTTGCTGTACGACATGATTTACACGCAGCCCGTGGTGTACGAGCTCAGCCACCTGAGCATGCCGACGCTGCTGCTGATCGGCCAGAAGGACACGACCGCGATCGGCAAGGATGCGGCGCCGCCTGACGTGCGCGCAAAGATCGGCCACTACCCCGAACTGGGCAAGGCCGCCGCGAAGGCGATTCCTCACGCGACGCTCGTCGAATTCGCCGGCTTGGGGCACGCGCCGCAGATGCAGGACCCACAGGCGTTTCATAAGGCGCTGCTCGATGGCCTGGCGGCGGTGCCGGCTAATCGGTGAGTTTTGGCGCGTGTATGAGCTTGGGCCTAATCCGAAGCTACGGCGTGAGATTGAGTTAAGGCGCTTGAGCCGAGGCCAGAGCTCAACGTATGAGCTTGATTTGAAGTACGGAACTGAGTTCGAAACTCCACGGCGCTGACTGGGCGCTGTGAGCGTTGTGACTGGGCAACCTGATGCTCGAGTACTTAGGGCAACCAGCCAATCGACGAAAAAAGAAGGGCGGCCTGTGCTGATACAGGCTGCCCTTTTTTGTTACTTGCAGGCGTGGTTACTTACCGGCGCTCAACTCGTCACGCACTTGCGCGCCGATCTCGAACGAACGCAGCCGTGCATTGTGATCGTAGATTTGCGCGGTCAGCATCAATTCATCCGCACCGGTCTGATCGATGATCGACCGCAGTCCTTCGCGAACCGTATCGTTATCGCCGATGACGGAGCAAGCGAGCGAATGCGCGACGCCGTTCAACTCCATCTCCGAGGCTTCGATGCGCTCGACCGGCGGCTGCAACTGACCGGGCGTGCCGCGCCGCAGGTTGACGAACTGCTGTTGCAGCGAGGTGAACAGACGTCGCGCTTCCTCGTTGCTATCGGCGGCGAACAGATTGACGCCGACCATGGCGTAGGGCTTGTCGAGCGTTGTCGACGGACGGAATTGCTCGCGATAGACCTTTAGCGCGGTGAACATATGATCGGGCGCGAAGTGCGACGCAAACGCGAACGGCAGACCGAGCGCGGCCGCCAGTTGCGCACTGTACAGCGATGAGCCGAGCAGCCACAGCGGCACATGAAGGCCTGCACCGGGGACAGCGCGAATACGCTGACCCGGCACCGGATCGGCGAAATAGCGTTGCAACTCGACGACGTCGTCCGGGAACGACTCCGCGCTATTTTGCAGATCGCGGCGCAGCGCGCGGGCGGTGCTTTGATCGGTACCGGGTGCGCGGCCGAGGCCAAGGTCGATGCGATCCGGATAGAGCGAGGCGAGAGTACCGAACTGTTCCGCGATGACGAGCGGTGCGTGGTTGGGCAGCATGACGCCGCCGGAGCCGACGCGGATTTTCTTCGTCCCACCGGCGACGTGGCCGATCACGACAGCGGTGGCTGCGCTGGCGATGCCGGTCATGTTGTGGTGTTCTGCGAGCCAGAAGCGGTGGTAGTTCCAGTTTTCCGCGTGCTGGGCGAGGTCCAATGTGTTTTTGAACGCGTCCGCGGGGGTGGCACCTGCGATGACTGGCGATAGGTCGAGGACCGAGAAGGGGATCATTTTCTGTTCATTTGCTGTTTCGGGCGCTTTCGCGCGATGAGGCATTGTGGCAAAGGTTTTGGTTTTCTGCTGATCGTCCTGGGATGTCCACGTTCGTGGAAGGGGGTTAATGGTTTTGCCTGCGGCTTGCCTTGTTTTTGTCTGTGTTCTTGGGGCGTTGGCCTTTCCTTGATCTGGCTTTGGTGCCTTTCCTTGCATTGTTAGTGGTTTATTAGCGTTGCCCCTGTGCGGGGCGGCACTTACTTTCTTTG
>NZ_JALPRI010000003.1:0-588559 GCF_030464785.1 Paraburkholderia sp. SEWSISQ10-3 4 | reverse complement strand
TGCCGCCCCGCACAGGGGCAACGCTAATAGACCACTAACAATGCAAGGAAAGGCAAAGCCCTAAGAACACGGCCAAAAAGCGCCGCGCAGGCAAAAACCCCAAAACCAAATCCATATAGTCAGACAAATAAAACAGCGGGTTTCCCCTCCCCTGCGGAGCAAACAAAACCAAGCCGTAAACACAGTCAGCAACAAGCCACTCGCTGCAAGCGAAAAAGCAAAGAGTGAAAAAGCGAAAGAGCAAACCCTGACCGACCACCTCGCGAAAGCGAAATCAAAAGCGAAAGCAAAAACCCCATTGCCATGACTCTGAACAAAAAACTAGCCTCAATGATCGCGGTCCTCTGGACCGGCCTGATCCTGATCGGCGGCTTCGGCGCATGGCAAAACCGTGCCTCGATGATCTCAGACCGCCGTGATCAACTGGTCGCGCTGATCGACCAGGCCAATCACATCGTCAACCGCTACTACTCCCTCGCCCAGCAGCACGCGATCACCGAAGACGAAGCCAAAAAGCAGGCGCTCGCAACGCTCGCCGCCATGCGCTACGGCAAAGACGGCTATATCTCCGTCAACAACTCGCAATCGGTCATGCTGATGCACCCGATCAAGCAGGAACTGGTCGGCAAGAACATGGCGCAATTCACCGATCCGGCCGGCAATCATCTGTTCGTCGATATCGTCACCGCAGGCAATCACGAAGGCGGCGGCTATGTCGACTATCTATGGTCCAAACCCGGCAGCGACAAACCCGTGGCGAAAACCAGCTTCTCGCGCCACTTCGAGCCGTGGGACTGGTATCTGGTCACCGGCATGTACATGGACGACGTGCAGCGCGCGTTCTACGCCAACCTGTTGCGCTGGCTCGTCATCACCCTGACGCTCGGCGCGATCGCCACGACCGTCATGCTGCTGGTGTTGCGCAGCATCCGCCGCACGCTCGGCGGCGATCTCGAAGTCGCGGTCGAAGCGACTCAACGGATGGCGGACGGCAATCTCGCCACGCGCGTGCCGCTGCAGGCAAACGACACCGGCGGCAGTCTCTTGCACGCGCTTCACACCATGCAGGCCGGTCTCGTCGATACGGTTTCGCGCGTGCGTCTCGGCACTGAAAACATCAATATCGGCGCAACCGAAATCGCCGCCGGCAACACGGATCTGTCACAACGCACCGAGGAACAGGCTGCGGCGCTCGTCCAAACAGCGTCGAGCATGGATCAGATGACGGTCAACGTGAAGCAGAACGCGGACAGCGCGCTGCAAGCGGCGCAACTCGCCGGCCAGGCAGCGGATGTGGCCACGCGCGGCAGCCGCGTCGTCGACGACGTGGTCCGCACCATGGGCGAAATCACCACCAGTTCGCGGCAGATCGGCGACATCATCGGCGTGATCGACGGCATCGCGTTCCAGACCAACATCCTCGCGCTCAACGCAGCGGTCGAAGCGGCTCGCGCGGGCGAACAGGGCCGCGGCTTCGCAGTGGTCGCCGCAGAAGTGCGCAGCCTCGCACAACGCTCGGCTACGGCCGCGAAGGAAATCAAAGCGTTGATCGAAACGTCCACCCATACCGTCGAAGCCGGTGCGTCGCTGGTCGCCAACGCCGGTTCGACCATGGGCGAGATCGTGCAGTCGGTGCGCCGCGTGAACGAAATCCTCGAGGAAATCAGCAACGCCTCGCGCGAACAAAGCGCGGGCATCGAACAGGTCAATCGCGCAGTCGGCGAAATGGATCAGGTCACGCAGCAAAATGCCGCGCTCGTCGAAGAAGCCGCCGCCGCGGCCCATTCGCTGAAGGATCAGGTGGGCGTGTTGCGCGAGGCAATCTCGAGTTTCGCTCTGCCGGCCTGAGGCTGCCGGCTCTTTTAGGCAGCGGGATATAAGCAGAAGAGGGGCAGAAAAAAAGAAGGCGCTCGACAGGCAGAGAGCGCCTCTTTAACACGCCGCGTCGGAGTCGACGCACTAATCGAACGAGCCAGCCGCGCGGATTTTCAAGTCCACGCGGCTTTTTTGTGTTCAGCGAACGCTTACCGCGCCCGATTGCGCAACCAGGTTAAGCCGAATTTGGCATCGCCGAATTCGGCTTAAGGCATTTTCATCAGGACCCGCCGCTTCCGATAATGGCCGCTTTCCAACGCGCGCCTCGCGGCAAGCCCCCATGCGGGGCCCGCCCTCTCGCTAGCGCCGTCCCACCAAGGCTCGCCGTCATGCTGCTCCACCTCCTCTACCTAGTGGCGATCATCGCCGAAGCCATGTCCGGCGCATTGATGGGCATGCGCCGCGGCATGGACCGCTTCGGCCTGTGCCTCGTCGGCACCGTCACCGCACTCGGCGGCGGCACGGTGCGCGACGTGCTGCTCGGCCACTATCCCCTTGCATGGATCTCGCATCCAGATTACGTTCTGATTACAATCGGGGCAGCGTCGATTGCCGCGGCGAGCGCCAAATGGCTGCGCAACTGGCAACGGCTGTTCGTCACGGTCGACGCAATCGGCCTGATCGCGTTCACGGTTATCGGTTGCGACGTCGCCGCGACACTGGACGTGAGCCCGGCGATCGTCGTGCTGGCCGGCGCGATTACCGGCGTGTGCGGCGGCATGCTGCGTGACGTGCTGTGCAACCAGATGCCGCTCGTGCTGCGTGAAGAGTTGTACGCCAGCATCGCGCTGGGCGCCGGGGCGCTGTATGTCGCACTACAGGCCTGCGACGTGGCGCCGGCGCCGGCCTCGATCGTGGTGCTGGCCGTCGGTTTCGCAGTGCGCATGCTGGCGGTGCGGTTTCGCTGGCAACTCAAGGTATTCACCGCCGCCGATTCGGGCGGCGCAGGTTAATCCCGCTGCACGCCACGCGCGTGTGGCTTTCGCTCGAGGAGCACGCTCGACAGTCACGCGCAACAGGACATCGGCCTCGCCGGTTTCTCGCCCACGCACTGCTGTTCGTTATCCGCACTCATGATCCAGAAGAAGAAATCGCAGTCGCACGATCCGTACGCGCCCGTCGCGAAGAACCAGTTGCTGGCCGCGCGCCTGCCGATGTGGCGTTCGAAACTTGTCGTCCTGCTGGTGTTCGGCGCGTTCGCGTCGCTGGCGGCGCGCGCGTTCTGGGTGCAGGTGGTCAATCAGGATTTCTACGTCGATCAGGGGCAAAAGCGCTATCAGCGCACGCTCGAACTCGACGCGACGCGCGGGCGAATCGTCGACCGCAATGGCTCGATGCTCGCCGTCAGTCTCGCGACCTACGAGATCTGGGCCTCGCCCAAGCTGCTCGACGAAGCCTCATTCGCACCGCTTTCGAAGCTGCTCGACCTGCCGCTGGCAGAACTGCGCCGGCGTCTGAATGGCGATAAAACCTTCGTGCTGCTCAAGCGCCAGGTGGACGCCGACACCGCCGATCATCTCAACAAACTGGGTCTCGCCGGCATCACGCAGATCGCGGATTCGAAGCGCTTTTATCCCGAAGGCGAATCGGCGGCGCACGTGGTCGGCTTTACAGATATCGAGGACAACGGCCAGGAAGGCGTCGAGCTCGCCGCCAACGAGCAACTGCTCGGCGTGCCGGGCCAGCGCGAAGTGATTCGCGACCGCCTGGGCCGCGTGGTGTCCGAGACCCGGCCGCTCGTGCCGGCGCAGAACGGCGACACCATCCACCTGACGATCGATCGGCGCATCCAGCAACTCGCTTACGCGCAACTGAAGGACGCCATCGCCAAACATCACGCCGAGGCCGGCAGCGTGGTCGTGCTCGATGCGCGCAATGGCGAAATTCTCGCGCTCGCTAACTATCCGAGCTTCGATCCGAACGACCGCGCGCGGCTCACCGGGCGGCAACTGCGCAATCGCGCGGTCGTCGACACTTTCGAGCCGGGTTCGACGATCAAACCAGTCGTCGTCGCGCTGTCGATCGACGAGGGCAAGGTGCGGCCGCAAAGCATCATCGATACTGCACCGGGCTGGTACAAAATCGGCCCGGCGGTGATTCACGACACGTCGAATCACGGCGCGATGACGGTTGCCGAAGCCGTGCAGAAGTCGAGCAATATCGCGCTCGCCAAGCTCGCACTGAATCTGCCTGCTGAAAAAATCTGGAACAAGTATCAGGAATACGGGCTTGGGTTGAGGCCCGAGCTGACCTTTCCGGGCGTCGCGTCGGGCAAGGTGCGCCCGTACAAACGCTGGCGTCCGATCGAACAGGCGACCATGGCGTATGGCTACGGCCTGTCCACTTCGCTATTGCAGATCGCGCAGGTCTATACCGCCTATGCCGGCGACGGCACCATGCATCACGTGAGCCTATTGCGGACAGACAAAAACGCGGACGGAACCGCGAGTGCAAGCAGCGCGGCGCAGACCATGGATAAGGGCCATGCAGTCACCACACCCGCCACCGCGCGCGCGATCCGGTCGATGCTTGAAATGGCCACCGGCGCTGGCGGCACAGGGCGCGCAGCAGTAGTGGAAGGCTACCGGATCGGCGGCAAAACCGGCACGGCGCGCAAGCAGGTCGGCGCGACTTACGCGAAAAACCGTTACCGTGCGCTGTTTGTCGGCATGGCGCCGATGAGCGACCCACGGCTGATCGTCGCCGTGATGATCGACGACCCGGCCGGCAAGGCGTTTTATGGTGGGACGGTGGCCGGCCCCGTGTTCGGCGCGGTAACAGGTGGAGCGCTGCAATTGCTGGGGGTGCCGCCGGACGCGTGAGGATCCGCCGCGCCGTGAATCTCGTCGCGCCTTTGGTTACACTAGCAGCGACGGTTAGCGTCGCGCGTTATCGCTGCCCGCTTTCGCCAACGCCTCGATGCGATTGCGGCCGTTGCGTTTGGCCTGGTACATCGCCCGATCGGCTTCTTCCATCATCGCGTGGCCGTGCACGGCCGCGTCGGCAGGCGCACCGGCAAGCGTGCGCGCCGCCACGCCGATCGACACGGTCAACGCGATGCGCTCACCATGGTCGTCCTGCAAATCAAGTCTTTCGACAGCCAGCCGCACGCGCTCGGCAACTGTCAGCGCATCGGCCCGATCGCCTTGCAGCAGCGCAGTGAACTCTTCGCCGCCATAGCGCGCCACGGTGTCGCCCAGGCGCACCTGTTGCCGCACGCAGGCGGCCACGGCCGCCAGCGCGCGATCGCCGGTCTGATGGCCGTACGTGTCGTTGATCCGCTTGAAGCTGTCGATATCGATGAAAAGACACGCGACCGGCACGCCATACCGAACCGCGCGCATGATTTCCTCGCGCAGCCGTTCATCGAAGTAGCGGCGATTGGCGAGGCCGGTCAGCGAATCGGTCATACCGAGTTGCTTGAGCCGCTCGCGGTGCGCGACATTGTCGAGACTCGCCGTGACGATGCTCGCAAAGCGCTCCAGAATATCCGTAGCCATGCCTTCGGCGAAACGCGCCGGGTCGTCGCTGCACAGGCATAGAAAGCCGCTCACGGTGTCACCGGCGGCAAGCGGCAGCATGATCGCGCTCGCCGGCGCGTCGGCGTCACCGAAGAATGCGCGGCGCGCCGTTTCATCCAGTTGACCAGGCTTGCCCAGCCACGGCCGTCCTTCGTCGCACAAGCCAAGGGCCGCGAGTCCGCCTTCGCGCGACGTTCTCAGATTGGGCTGGTCGAGTGCATCCAGAGCGCCTGGATCGAGCAGTTCGAGCAGCATCGGCGCGCGGTCGTCGAGCCACAACGTCACGCTCGCCAGCGAGAATTCCTTCGGCAAATGGCTGAATAGCGTGTCGAGAAACGACGCGAAATCCTGCGCGCCGATCAACCTCAACTCGACGTTCTGGAAGCGGCGCAGCGTGCGCTCATTGTGCTGCACGGTATCGACGAGCGAGCGCAGTCGGTCTGAAAGCGGCGTTTGAGCGAGATTCGTCACGTTATCGATGCGGGCCCGGAGGCGAAGCGGGGTCGGCGGCCCCAACCGCTGTAATAACGGCCAATTCCGCGAGGTCTTGAGGGTTCGATCACCGCGCACGCAAAAACAGCGGTTTAACAGGGCGATCACGCAGCGGGATCAAGCGCGGGAATTTTGAGCGTGATCTTAAGTTTGGCTTAATTCTTACCTGTAACTATGGCGTCCAACATCCCCTGTTGAGCCGCCAGAACATCGGCGGCGCTTTTTTTCTCAAGGGATGTCGCCGACGCGCCGATAGATGGACAGCATGCCTGCGAAGAAGGAGTCAAACGATGGTGGAAGACACGGTATTCGAGCATCTGCGCGCGATGCCCGGCAACGAATGGGTGCGCCAGATCCACTCGTGCAAGGTCTCGGACCCCTTGCAGCCCCCATGGGGACGCTCGTACAGACTCGTCGAATGGACCATGAAGCACACCCCCGAATCGAGCCGCCGCGTGGTGCCCGCGGAAAGCACACCACTCGAAATCGCCCAGGCGGTCGTATCGCACATTCCGGGGCGCCGCTTCTGCCAGCACGGCGACGATTGATCCTGTTGCCGGCAACCTGCCCTCAGTTTTTCGCGCGCTTCGCCATTTCTTCCTCAAACAGGGCGAATTCTTCCCTTGCGGCCTTTGCCACACTTGGCCGCTGCATCAAGCGCTTGTAGTAAGCCGCCACCGCCGGCCATTGCGACAGATCGATGCCGCCATACGACGCCCAGTTCAGCACCGTGACCAGATACGCGTCGCCCACGCTGAACGCGTCGAGCAGATACTCGCTTTGCGCCAGATGATCCTGCAGAACGCCTAGCCGCAATGCGGCCTTGTCGCGCGCATAGCGCTTCACGTCTTCGGGCGCGCGCGCATCGAGCAACGGCACGAACACTGCCTTGTGCAACTCCGTACTGATAAAACCCAGCCATTGCTGCAAGCGCGCGCGCTGTGCCGTACCCGGAGCAGGCGCAAGCCGTGCGGCCGGAAAATGATCGGCCACATACGGCAGGATCGCCGTGTTTTCGGTCAACAGCCAGCCTTCATCCGTGCGCAGCACCGGCACCTGCCCGAGCGGACTGATCGGATAGAAGTCCGAGCCGTCCGACAACTGTTTCGACTTCGTGTCGACATGAATGAACCCAGCCTGTGCCCCCGCCTCGTACAACGCGATTCGGGTAGCCAGTGAACAAGCGAGCGGCGAGAAGTACAGATCCATGGGGAAGCCCCCTGTCGTTGGTGTTTTTGTACTATATTGCATATAAATCACTTCCGCCATATTTTTATGCCGACCAGTACAAAAAAAGAAACTCGCCCGCGCGGCCGTCCGCGTGCCTATGATTCCGACCAGGCACTCGCCGATGCAAGAGACGTGTTCTGGCGCAGCGGCTATGCGGGCACCTCGCTGGATCAATTGAGCACTGCGACCGGTATGAATCGCCCGAGTCTGTACGGTGCATTCGGCGACAAACATGCTTTGTATCTGTCCACGCTCGAACGTTATATCGAGGCCGGACGGCTCGCGATGGTTCATGCACTCAGCGAGGATCTGCCATTGCCGCAGGCTCTGCTGCGCGTTTATGACGGCGCGCTCGCGTGGTACTTGCCCGCCGACGGCGATCAACTCGGCTGCTTCATGATCGGCACCGCCACGGTCGAAGCGGTGGATGACGTCGAAGTCCGCGCAGCGCTAGCCGAGGGACTGCGCACCTACGACAAGGCCTTCGAGAAACGCTTAAAGCTGGCGCAGGCCGAAGGCGAACTGCCTGCCGATGCGCAACCGCCCCTTCTCGCGAAGATCGCATCGGCGATTTTGCACAGCCTCGCGTTGCGCGCCCGCGCGGGCGATTCGCGCGCGTCGCTGCGGGCAACGGCGGTTGCAGGGGTGGCGTTGATATGCGGCAATGCGGGCGCGTCACCTGCGCCGGCAACGGGCAAAACCACAGCAAAAGGACGTGGACGGTAAGCGGAAGGAGTTCGCTCGCGTTATTCGATTTCCGTTCAGATCACAGGCGGCCGAGGGTCGCCGCGCCTTTGCAATGCTTGACAGTCACGGGAAATGTTTATGCCTATGATGGGTCGATTCACCCGACACGTCATGGTTTCGACATGAACTATCCGTACGACGTACTGACCGCCGCCTGTCTTTTCATCATCGTGATCTCCACCACCATCATGCTCGCGCTCACCTGAGCGAGCGTTGTAACGCCCCCTGCTATAGGGCGTTCTAGCAGGTCAACGCGCACCCCCGCGTTTCCGTAAAAAGACGGGATATACTGTACATATATACAGTATTTTTCGTCTGAACAATGCGCCTTCCTCCATTCGAACCTCCCACGCTCGCCGAGCTGCGCGCCTGGTGGCGTACACGCGACGAACAGGCCATCCAGCGCCTCATCCTCGAGATTCAACGGCAACGGCTCACGCTGCTGGAGTTGCGCAACCTGATCGACAGCGGCGTCCAGCAGGCGCGCGCCGCCGACCGCACACTGGTCGAACGCGGCGAACCACTCATGACGTTACGCATACGGATCGCGCAGGAAGTGCTGCGTGTGGGTGATATCGACGATACGCGGCAGATGAGCCGCGCCCAACAGGAAAAGCTCGCCGTGCGCACCGAGGGCCAGATGGAATACGCACGCGAAGGCCGCCTGAGGCGGCAGCGCCGGAATATCTAGTTCGAGCGTCGCAGCGTGTTTCCGCGCACCCGAAGGAAAAACGGTGCGCGGCCGGGTCAATGCTGCAGGATCAGCGCGTTTGCGTGGCGACGCGCAAGCCGAGCGAAATAAACAGCACGCCGATGATCTTGTTTTGCCAGCGGCTAAGCCATGTCAGGCGCTTGACGAGTTTGCCCAACGGACGAATCGTCAGCACGATCAGCGTCGTATAAAGCGCGCTCATGCCGACGAAGATCAGTCCGAGCGTCGTGAACTGCAGGAACGAAGAACCGTGCTCGGGGCGAACGAACTGCGGCAGAAACGCGAGGAAAAACAGCGCGGTCTTGGGGTTCAGCACTTCGGCAGGGATCGCCTGAAAGAAGGCCTTGGAGGCGGATACCGGCGCGACTGTCGGCAAATGCGCGCTCGCCTGCTTTTCGCGCAAGGCGCGAATGCCCAGATAGACGAGATAGGCGGCGCCGACGATTTTCACGGCATTGAAGGCGAGCGCCGACGTCATCAGCAACGCCGACAGGCCAATCGCGGCGCCCAGCGTGTGGATGAAATCGCCAGCGGCGACGCCGAGACCGGTGAGTATGCCGGCCTTGCGCCCACCATGCACCGTGCGGGTCAAAACCAGTAGCACGGCCGGACCGGGAATCAGAAAGAGCCCGAGTACAACGGCAACGAAGGTTCCTAGCGTAGAAAGATCAAGCATGTCGTCTCCTGTGTGGCGCGCTGACTTCAGCGGACAGGCGCGCGTTCAGCGGACGATTGTAGATCGTTCGGCGATTCCCCGCCGACGATCCGTTACCATTGCGGGCACAGGGCCGCCTACGCGCCACATGCGGCCCGCATTTTTTCATCCACCGAAGTCTTTGCCTTGCCCACCTACACCTTGCCCGCGCCGCTCTCTGCGGAACTCGAGATTCGCAAGAGCCGTTTCATCGCGCACGCGATACCGGTCGCCGACCGCGACGCCGCGATGGCCGAGTTGCGGCGTCTGCGCGACGAGCATCCTGGCGCGACGCATGTCTGCTGGGCGCTGCTGGCAGGTGGCCAATCAGGCATGTCCGACGACGGCGAGCCATCTGGCACGGCAGGCCGGCCGATTCTCGAAGTGCTGCGGCATCACGATCTGGACGGCGTGCTGGCCGCCGTCGTGCGGTATTACGGCGGCGTAAAGCTGGGTGCCGGCGGGTTGGTGCGAGCGTATACCGACGCGATTGCTTCGGCTCTATTGGATGCGCCGCGGGTGGAGAGGATTGCCCAGGTTCCGCTGATCGTCGAAGTGAGCTACGCCGATGAAGCGAAGGTGCGCAGATGGATCGAGGCTGAAGGTTACGGGCTTGTGGACAGTGCCTACGGGATGCTGGTGAAGATCACGGTCCGCCTGCCCGTCAATGCGGTAGATGACGCCCGGCTAGCCCTGGTGGACATGACTCAGGGGAAAGCCGGGTTCTTTTGATCGCGTTGCCTTCGGCGCGGAGCTGCTTCAATCGTTCGAGAATTCCGGACCCCGATCCACTTTAGAAGATGCACAGGATCGGCTCGCTGTTACCATGCTGCTCTGTACCGGAATGACTCCACTTAAAAGGCAATTCCTCTGACCTCGACCGACGCTTTTTCCAGCACAGCGCCCGAGTCGCCGCAACAGAGTCAGTCTCTGCGGCCATCGCTCGATCCCATGCGTCCGGGCCTGAGATCCACCGTACTCAAGGGTTGCGGCGTCGTCGCACTGCCGTTGATGCTGTCCGCATGCTCCTGGTCGTGGTTCGGCCTGAATTGCCCACCGCGCGCAACCGCACATCCAACCGGCTGGCTGAGCGTCGCGCCCGCCGGCGATTTCGCCTACATGCCGGCTCGCAATGGCCAGGTTTCGCCAAACCGGATCGAGAATACGGCGATGACCGGCATCGTGCTAAAAAACGATATCAACGAGACCGTGCGCAACAGCGTTGCCAGCAGCTTGCAGGTCGCGGGCTTTCATCTCACCGAAGACAGGAAGGTTCTGAGCGGCAGCATTGAGAAGTTCACGGTGGATGACGCGCGGTCGCCAGCGTTCTGGACGCTGAAAATGCGCTACATCGTGACCGATGCCACGACCCAGAAGGTTGTGTTCTCAACCACCAAGACGGTGCGGCAGAAGTCGCCCAAATTCACGAGTAATACCATCGCCATCGAGGACACGGTCAAGCTGAGTGTCGAAGCGTTGATCAGCGACCCAGGCTTCGTTAATTCGGTGAATTGAGCAGACGGACCGAATAGGCGCCGTCTGCCGATTCGCTACAATCGGGAAATATCGAGAGGAGCGCAAAATCGCGCAGCATCGAAGCGCCGCTGGCGCCTGCCGTCTCGCATGCCCGATTCTGCAACCCTGTCCCCTTCTCCGTGCGAGCCGTCATGTCTATCACCACCTGGCTGTTCTTCCTGCCCGCCTGCTTCGCGATCAACCTCGCGCCCGGCCCTAACAATCTTCTATCCATCAACGTTGCCGCGCGTCACGGCTTCATGACGGCTTTCGTCGGCGGCACCGGCCGGCTGGTCGCGTTCGCGTTGATGCTGGTGTTGGCCGCGACTGGCCTCGCCGTCGTGTTGAACGCGTCCGAGTGGTTCTTCCTCGCAATCAAACTGGCCGGCGCCGCGTATCTGATCTGGCTTGCCATCCAGTTGTGGCGCAGCGACGCGCCGGCCATCGATACGATTCAACAGGACGACGCATCGCTCTGGCGGATTGCGCGGCAGGAGTGTCTTGTGGCTGCGGGCAATCCGAAGGCGATTCTGGTTTTCACCGCATTTTTGCCGCAGTTCGTCGTTATCGCCAAACCGATACTGCCGCAGTTCGCGGTGCTCGGCGCGAGCTTCCTGGTCCTCGAATGGGTGGCGATCGCGTTGTATTCGTGGGCCGGCATGCACCTTGGCAAGTGGCTGGTTCGCGCCAAGGTTCGCCGGTGGTTCAATCGCTGCTGCGGGGCGTTTCTGGCGGCAATCGGTGTGAGTTTTCTGCTGGTTCGGCGGACTTAAAACGCCTGAACTCGAAACCTGATATTCAGCTTTCCGAATCATCTGTTCAGCAGCGCCTCGGCTGTACGACGCCTGCTCGCACCGTTGAGAGCTGAATGGCAGTCGGCCTGATCGTGAAACCATAAACAATAGGTAATGGACGACCGCATAAACTTTAACTGTCAGTAATCGTCCTGCGCCTTTATGCTCGAAGAATGACCCGCCGCCGCAGCTGGACCATACGCGGCATCGGACAAGCGACTTCTCATAGTCATAGGGGCGGCATCATGAAGATCTGTATCTTCGGAGCAGGAGCGATTGGCGGTTTGATGGGCGTGCAACTGGCGCGTGCCGGCGCGGATGTGAGTTTCGTCGCGCGCGGCGCGCATCTTGCCGCCATGCGCGAACACGGCGCGCGCCTGATCATGGACGGCGAGACGATCAGCACGCCGGTACGCTGCACGTCCGACCCGCGCGAACTCGGTGTGCAAGATTTCGTGATCATCACGCTGAAGGCGCACTCGCTGCCCGGCGTAGTCGACGCGATGCAGCCGCTCCTCGGCAAGCACACGGCCATCGTTACCGGCGTCAACGGCATCCCCTATTGGTACTTCTATCAGCACGGCGGAAAATTCGCCGGCACGCGCCTCGCCAGCATCGACCCGGACGGCAGCCAATGGACCAAACTCGGACCGGAACGCGCAATTGGCTGCGTGCTCTATCCCGCCGCGGAAATCGTCGAGCCGGGCGTCATCAAGCATGTGTACGGCAAGAAATTCCCGATCGGCGAGCCGAGCGGCGAACGCACGCCGCGCATTCAGCAGTTGCACGAGATCATGCAGGCAGCAGGATTCGATGCGCCGATTCGCGACAATATCCGCGACGAAATCTGGCTCAAGCTGTGGGGCAACCTCTGCTTCAATCCGATCAGCGCATTGACCCACGCCACGCTCGATATCCTCACCAGCGACCCCGGCACGCGTGCGGTATCACGCACGATGATGCTGGAAGCCAAGCGCATTGCCGATCAGTTCGGCGTGCATTTTCGCGTGGATGTGGAAAAGCGTATCGACGGTGCGGGTGCGGTTGGCGCGCATAAGACTTCGACGCTGGTCGATCTGGAGAATCGCCGTCCGATGGAGATCGATCCGTTACTGACGGTAGTGCAGGAAATGGGCCGTCTCGTTGCGGAGCCCACGCCGACTATCGACGTCGTACTCGCCCTCATCAAGCTGCGCGAACGGATGGCATTGCAGGGGGATTGAGATTGAGCGCCGGTTGGCGCTTCGGCCGACGTCTCACAAGCTTAAGAAAAGGATCGAACGCCACGCGTTCGATCCTTTTTTACATCGCTATTGATCGATAGCCAGCCACACCGCCTTGGGCTCGGTGAAGTTTTCAATCGCCACGTCGCCGTGCTCACGGCCAAAGCCCGAATCGCCGGAACCACCCCAAGGCAAGCGCACATCGGTATAACCGTAGGTGTTGATCCACACGGTGCCCGCTCTCAGGTCACGCGCCACTCGATGCACGCGACCGATATCCGCACTCCATACGCCGGCTGCGAGGCTATACAACGTACCATTGGCGATACGGATCGCATCGGCTTCGTCGTTGAAGCGAATCACGCTCGCCACCGGCCCGAAGATCTCCTCCTGCGAAATGCGCATTTCATGTTCGACATTGGCGAACACCGTCGGCTCGACGAAGAAGCCGCGCTCGCCCACCCGCACGCCGCCGGTCACGAGCGATGCCCCCTCGGCGCGCCCCGTCTCGACATAGCCGAGCACGGTTTTCATCTGCGCCGCGGAAATAAGCGGCCCCATCGATGTTTCGCGCGCCGCCGGATCGCCGACCTTGATCGCCTTCGCACGCGCCGCGAGACGCTCGACCACTTCGTCGTAGACGTCGCGGTGAGCCAGAATGCGCGAGCCGGCCGAACACACCTGGCCGGTGTTGAAGAAAATCCCCGACGCCGCGGCTCGCACCGCATTGTCGAGATTCGCATCCGGGAAAATCAGGTTCGCCGACTTGCCGCCGAGTTCAAGCGTGACGCGCTTGAAGTTGCTGGCCGCGCCCTGCAGAATGCCACGCCCCACGGAAGGCGAGCCCGTGAAGGTCACCTTGTCGATGCCGGGATGCGCCACCAGCGCATCGCCGACCACCCGCCCCTTGCCGGTGACGATGTTCAGTACTCCCGGCGGCACACCCGCTTCGAGCGCGAGCTCACCGAGGCGCAACGCCGTCAGCGGCGTAATCTCCGCAGGCTTGACGATCAGCGTGCAACCGCACGCCAGCGCGGGCGCGATTTTCCACATGCCGATCATCAGCGGGAAATTCCACGGCACGATCGCGGCGACCACGCCGACCGGTTCGCGCAGCGTGTACGTCAAGGCATCGGGACGCACCGGCACCACCAGCCCATTGATCTTGTCGCACCAGCCTGCGTAGTATTCGAGCGTATCGATCGCCGCCGGAATATCCTGGCGCATTACCGCCGAGATGGGTTTGCCTGCGTCGAGGCTTTCGAGCGCCGCGAGTTCGTCCAGATTCGCGCGCATCAAGCCGGCGAGACGCATCAGTATGCGGCCACGCTCGGCTGCCCGTATGGCATTCCACACTTTCAACGCGGCGCGCGCCGCGTGCACCGCGGTGTCGACATCGGCCGCGCTGCCTTGTGCAACCAGCGCAATCGGCTCTTCGGTCGCCGGGTTGATGTCGACGGAATATTCGCCGGTGCCAGGCGGCAAACGCTTGCCGTCGATCAGCAAATCATGGCGCCTGAGGTCGGTTTCGGTTTCCATCATGAAGCTCCTTGCTTGGGATATTGCGTGGACTGACCGGCAGCGGATCGGCCGGCACCGCCCTGGCGGCAGGCGAAGCCGCACCGGCGAGCGCAGCAAACTGCGCCCAAGCCGCTGCGGCGTTGGGTCTGAGGGAGCGATTGCGGCGATGCACGAGCAGCGTCGTGAGATTTATCTCGGGAAGTAGCGGCCGGCTCACCAGTGCCGCGCCGGGCGCGGGCCAATGTCCATCGACGGGTAAAACGCCGACACCAAGATCCAATTCGACCATGCGCGACACTGCCGCAACATGGCCGAGCTCCTGCACAGGCCGTCGCTTCAGGCCGTGCGTGTTGAAGGCAAGATCAAGCGCGGCGCGCACACCCGCGTCGGCATTCAAGGTGACGAGCGCCCACTCGTGCAATGCATGCCATGCGACGCTGGCTTGCCGCGCCAGCGGATGCGCGGGCGGCATCACCACATGCAGCGGCGTTGTGAACACTACTTGCGCGTGCAACTGATCGTTGGCCAGAGGCTCCGCCACCGAGACCACGCCGAAGTCCACTTCCCCCTGCTCGACGCTCGCGAGCACGCTGCTTTGCGATTGATCTCTGAGGGATACGACGAGTTCGGGAAACGCTGACGCGCAACGCGCCAGCCCCTGCGCCACCCAGCTCGACGACAACACGGGATTGCTCGCCAGCACGACCACGCCAGTGTGTCCGTCGTAAGCGGCCCGCTCCTCGCGCAGCGTCAATTCGATTTCATCGAGCAGGCGGCCGATTCTGCGCTCGAGACTCGCGCCGGCATGAGTCAGTTCTACTTGCCGCGTGGTGCGGTCGAAGAGCTTCAATTCAACGGCGTCTTCAAGTTCGCGCACACAACGGCTCACCGCCGACTGCGTCAGATCGAACTCGCGCGCCGCGCGTGTAAAGCTCCGTTCACGCGCGACGGCGACAAACACCTTGAGTTGCTGCAACGAAACATTCATAACGTTACTGCCGGGTGTAGATGGGTCACCCTATTCCCCCGATTGCTCAGGCCAGTGGCTAAGCCGCGAGGCCTTGCTGCCGGCAACGGCCAGCACGCCCTGGGGCTCATTGTGCGCTTCGATCCAGCGTGAACGCATGGGCGCAAGAATGAACTTCGCCGAGATGCCCGCGGCAATCGTGACGACGGCGGACACAATAAAGACGAGACTCCAGCCACCTGTCGCCGACAGCACCGAAGCAATCGGCACCAGCAGCGAGGCGGTGCCCTTCGCGGTGTACAGCGTGCCCGCATTGGCCGCCGCATATTTGCTGCCGAAGGTATCGGCGCAAATCGCGGGGAAGATCGAGAAAATTTCGCCCCAGAACAGGAAGATCAACGCGGCGAACGTCATGAACGCATACGGGTTGGTGCCGTACTGCATGAGACCGAGCAAGGCGAGGCCCTCGCCGATGAAGATCACGAACATCGTGTTCTCACGGCCGAGTTTGTCGGAGATGAAACCACACAGCGGACGGGTAAAGCCGTTGCAGATATTGTCGATGGAAAGCGTGGCCGTGAGCAGCGGCAGGGTCATACCGAAGATCGTCATCGGAATGCGTGCGAGCCCCCAGTCTTTGGCGATCGGACCGATTTGCGCGGTCGCCATCAGGCCGCCCGCCGCCACCGCGACAAACGATACGTAGATCACCCAGAACACCGGCGTCTTGATCATCTGGCCCGGCGTGTAGTCGACCTTGGTGACCGCGAACTTCTTCTTCGGTGCGGCTTGCTGGCGCAAGTTCGGTTTCTTCAACAGCAGCGCAAGCAAAAGTATGCTGACGCCCTGCAGGATGCCGAAGAAAAAGAAGGTGTGCTCGTAGCCCGAGCGCGTGATCATGTTGGCGATCGGAATGACCGTGACGGCAGCACCCGCGCCAAAACCTGCAGCCGTCAAACCGGCCGCAAGACCCCGGCGATCCGGAAACCATTTCAACGCGTTGCCGACACAGGTACCGTACACGCCGCCTGCGCCGATCCCGGCAATGACCGCTGACACATACAGCATCGGCAAGGTCGTCGCATACGAATTCATCACCCACGCGATGCCGGCGCATACCGCGCCGCCTGCGACCACCGGGCGTGGTCCGAATTTGTCGACCAGCCAGCCCTCCACCGGCACGAGCCACGTTTCTGTGAGAATGAAAATAGCGAATGCGAGCTGAATGGATGCTTCACCCCAGTGATGCCGCGAATTCATCGGCGTGACGAACAACGTCCATGCGTATTGCAGATTGGCTACCAATGCCATGCACATCATGCCGATGACGAGCTGCCACCAGCGGTTCGCCCAGAATACGCGAGTCGTGGTCTGTCGAGTGATATCGTCCATGAGCCTTGTCTCCGCTATTTATTGAGTGCGGCCGGCCATCACGCCGCACTGTATGCGTCTCACCTTATGCTTATGACCCGGACAGCCTTGCCATTCGGGAATATTTAATATTTGCGTCTTTAATTCAAATTCTTTAAGGCCTGTTGCTGCCTGAATCACCGTTTTTCAGACGATTTCTTTATTCCGATCAATTAAGTATCGACACTGCATCGGCGCTTCGCCGCTTCCCTTGCTACGCCTCAAATACAAGCGTTAACCCGAGTACCGCATCAAGCACAACGCCGACAATTCCGCTTCTTATACAGCCCCATGCTAGGGTCATTGCTGAATAACTAATAATTAAAGTTTGTTATTATGTCGATTCATATTTGCTTATACATCGGCCATGACGATGCGCAATGCCACTCTGCGGCAATTGAAGGTCTTTGAAACGGTAGCGCGCCACCTCAGCTTCTCGCGCGCCGCGGAAGAATTGCATCTGACGCAGCCCGCCGTCTCCACTCAGGTGAGGCAACTCGAGGAGCACGCAGGGCTGCCGCTGTTCGAACAGCTCGGCAAAAAAATCTATCTGACGCCGGCCGGCACCGAGATGCTTCACTACAGCCGCGCGATCATTCAGCAGTTCCACGAAGTCGACGAGGCGATGAGTCAGCTGAAGGGTGTCTCCGGCGGCAAGCTGAACGTCGCGGTGATCAGCGCCGGCGACTACTTTTTCCCGCGCCTGCTGGCCGAATTCACGCGGCGTTACGCGGGCGTCGTGCTCAATCTCGCCGTGCACAATCGCGCAGAACTGCTGCATCAGCTCGCGACCAACCAGACCGATCTCGCCGTGATGGTGCGGCCGCCGCACGAGACCGACGCGACCAACGAACCGTTCGCGCCGCACCCTTACGTGATCGTGGCGGCGCCCACGCATCCGCTCGCGCACAAACGCAACATCAAGATGAGCCAGTTGGCGAGTGAGGCCTTCATCGTGCGCGAACGCGGCTCGGATACCTGGAATTCGATGGAAGAAGGCTTCGCCGGCCGTCTCGCCAACCTGAAGATCGCGATGGAGATCAAGAGCACCGAAACGATCAAGCAGGCGGTGATCGCCGGCATGGGCATCGCGTTCCTGTCCGCGCATACGATCAGTCTCGAGTTGCAGCTCGGCCATCTGGTCGTGCTCGATGTGGAAAGCTTTCCCGTCATGCTCAACTGGTACGTCGTGCATCGCAAGAACAAGCGCCTGCCGCCGGTTGCGGTCGCCTTCAAACGCTTCCTGATGGAGGAAGGCGCGGGTCTCATCGAGAAGATTACGCGCGTGAAGGAATTGAGCGTCTATAAGCAGTAGGCTATGGAAAGCCAATGAAACTTTAACTATTGCGGATTGATCAGTATCCCTATGCTGCAAGTGAGTTCCCTTACTTGTCAGCCTAGGAGGCCGATCATGAACCACGCTGCGGTTGAGTCTCACGCCAGCACACGTACTGCACGCGCCACCGCGAACAATCCGGACGACGCCCATCTGAGCGCGTTCAACGCGGCCTTCAGCGACCTTGGCCTGCGGTTCCGCTGGGACCAGGCCACACTCGATGTGCTGAAGGAATTCAACAGCGAAGCGGCGCGCATCACCGCCTACATCGAGCGGTTTCACGCGCATCTTCACAGCGCGTACGACGCCGATTTTCTTGCCCAGATGATTCTGAGCAAGAAAGCCAGGTACTACAGCGAATTCGCGGCGGCAGGCGAATAAGGGCTTCGGCGGGACGATTCCGCCGTTCGCCCTGCTCGCCGTCCGGCGCATCGGTGTATTCATCTTTGACGGCACATTGCACGGTGGGTGGCGCGTTGGCGGACAGACCCGCGCTTTTGTACGCCCACCGTCCCAGTGTTATGCCAGCCACGACGATGCCGGTATGCTGCCGCGCGCACCATGCCGGGCGTTATCTCGCGCAGCGCCCACACCTGCTCTTCGCCGCCGTGCCATTCGATGCGCGCCAACAACCCGCGCCGCTCCAGTGCAAATCCATCGCAACGTCCGGCAAACGCATGACAGTGTGAATCGCGAACGTTCGTCGAGTACTCGCGGCTGGTCATCAGATGCGTGCCTAGCGCAACGGCCAGCACGCTCATCGCAAGCAGCGCGGCGAGTCCGAATGGCTGCGCCTGTTCCGTGACGAAGCCGTAGCCGAGCCAGCCACACAGTAAAAGCGCCAGGACGTTGACAATGCCATGCCCCGGAAGCGCGACTGTACTCGGGTCCAGCACGCCACGCAGTTTGCAGAATGCGATGGCGGAGGTGGCGAAAACCAGCGCACCGATAAAGACCGCGGCATAGAGCTCGATACGCTCGACATTCGCCTGCGCCGCCGCCGACAGGTAGCACGCAAACCCGCCCACCATAACGGCGAGCCCCGTGCCACTGCCGAGCAACGCAACGAGCCGCGGCCGTCGCGTCATAGCGCTAGCTCACACACAGTGGTCAAGGTATTGCTCAATGTACCGATCCCTTCGATTGAGATCGTCACGGTCGCGCCGTCCTTGATCGAGCCGACGCCGACCGACGTGCCGCACGCAATCACATCACCCGGTTCGAGCGTCAGGTCCTGTGAAATCAGACTCACCTGCTCGGCAGGTGAAAACACCATATCGGCAAGCGGATAGTTCTGCCGCTCCACCCCGTCGAGCATCGTCACGAGGCGTGCCGCGTGCCAGTCGAAACCGGAGACGATCGAGGGTCCAATACAGCAGAACGTATCGAAGCCCTTCGCACGGCACCATTGCGGGAAGTGCGGATTCTCGTTCAGCAGATCGGCGGCGGTCACATCGTTGACCAGCGTGTAGCCGAAGATCGATTCCGCAGCCTCTTCGATACTCGCGTCGCGGCAGCGCCGCCCAATCACGATACCGAGTTCGCCTTCGTAGACGATCTTGCCAGCGTAACTGAGCGGCCGACGGATCGATTCACCTGAACCGATCACCGACCCCGCCGGCTTCAACAAAAATAGCGGGTGCGCCGGCACGGGCTTGTCGAGCTTCGCCGCGAGCGCGTGAAAGTTATTCCACAACGCGACGATCTTGCCGGGCGCACAAGGCGCGAGCGGCGTAAGCGCACGTGTCGACAACACCGCACCGGTCGGCACCGGTTGATCGAGACTTTCGTACTCGTGTAAATAACCGCCTTCCACCCGGCCGAACACGACACCACCGTCGCTCGACATGAAACGCATCCACGTATCCATACATCGCTCCTTGAACTCTCAAATCGCGCCGGCGGTCCGCAATGCGCTGATCTGCTCGGGCGAGTAGCCGAGTTCAGTCATCACCTCGTCGGTATGCTCGCCCAGCAGCGGCGAGCGCGTAACTTCGGTCGGACTGTCCGACAGTTTGATAGGATTACCAACCGTCAGATATTTACCGCGGGTCGGATGATCCACTTCGACAATCGTGCCGGTCTTGCGCAGCGACGGCTCTTCGGCGATTTCCTTCATCGAGAGAATCGGCCCGCAAGGAATGTCGTATTTGTTGAGGATCTGCATGGCCTCGAACTTGGTCTTGGTCATGGTCCAGCGCTCGATCTCGGCAAAGATATCCTTCAGATGCGGCAAGCGCGCGGCAGGCGTCGCGTAGTTCGGATCGGTGGCCCACTCTTCCTTGCCGATCACGTTGCAGATCTTGGCCCACACCGGGGCCTGCGTGATGAAGTAGATATATGCATTCGGATCCGTCTCCCAGCCCTTGCACTTCAGAATCCAGCCCGGCTGACCACCGCCCGAAGCATTCCCCGCGCGCGGCACCGCTTCACCGAACGTCCCGTTCGGATACTGCGGATACTCTTTCATCGTGCCGGTGCGTTCGAGCCGCTGCTGGTCGCGCAGCTTCACGCGGCACAGGTTGAGCACGCCGTCCTGCATCGCGGCGAGCACCTTCTGACCGCGCCCGGTTAGCGTGCGCTGATACAGCGCCGTGACAATGCCGAGCGCCAGATGCAAACCGGTGCCGCTGTCGCCGATCTGCGCGCCGCTCACCACCGGCGGGCCATCGTCGAAACCGGTGGTCGAGGCCGCGCCGCCCGCGCATTGCGCGACGTTCTCGTAGACTTTGCAGTCCTCGTAAGGGCCCGGGCCAAAGCCCTTCACGGAGGCCACGATCATGCGCGGGTTCAACTCCTGAATCCGCTCCCACGTGAAGCCCATCCGGTCCAGCGCGCCCGGGGCGAAATTCTCCACCAGCACGTCGCACTTCTGGATCAGCGCCTCGAGCACCAGCTTGCCTTCCGGGTTCTTGGTATCGATCGTGACCGAGCGCTTGTTGTGATTGAGCATCGTGAAGTACAAGCTGTCCACGTCGGGAATGTCCCGTAGTTGCTCGCGCGTGATGTCGCCGGCGCCGGCCCGCTCCACCTTGATCACGTCCGCGCCGAACCACGCGAGCAACTGCGTGCAAGTCGGACCCGATTGCACATGCGTGAAATCGAGAATGCGCACGCCGTCGAGTGCTTTGCTCATGTCAAGTCTCCTGTCCTGATCAGTCTCAGTTGTGTGCAACGGTTATCGACCGACGCGCCTGCTTCGATAACGTCCGCTCCAGCGGATGTCCGGTTAGCCCCGGTACATACGGTATGTGATATATCACATTCGATCAAGCGCGATCTGAAAATGCGGCTGCTTCGGAATTTCTGCTCTGAATGCTTGTCAGGCCTACGTTTCAACGAGATGAAGCCGCGCCGGTCTGCTCGATTCGAGGGAAAACACCGAGATGTCGCTTGCCTCGATCGCCTTTGATATATCACATACTACATTTCAGTCACCGTCAAGCCGGGCTTAACCCCACCCAGTGCGAGGCGACGACTAGAGAGGAAAGAAATGGATCGGAAACGCAAAAGGCCCGGGGTGACGTCGTCACCCCGGGCTTTTCATTCTCATTCGTTGCGCCAAGCAGGCGCTTAAGCCACCATCAATCCAGAAAATCGCAATTCGCTTCGACGAACGCCGCCAGATCGAGCGAATGCTGGCGCGTAAGACGCTCAGCCAGTTCGGTATCGCGCTGCTCCAACGCCTCGATAATGCGCAGGTGGTCGACGATCGAACGCGACGCGCGGTCGCTTTGCGAAATGGTCATGCGGCGAATCGCCCGCACATGGATGAAGATGTTCTTGATCGTGTCGAGAATGATCTGCGATTTCGACAGCTCGACGATCGCCTGATGAAACGCGATGTTGGCGTCGGAATACTCGGCAATGTGCTCGGCCGGCGTGGCGTCGCGGAAATTGTCGAACATGTGGCGCAGGCGGGCAATTTCCTCGTCCGTGGCGTGCAGCGTGGCAAGACGCGCCGCCATGCTTTCCAGCGCGGCCCACATCTGGATCATTTCGACGATTTCACGCTTGCTCTTGCGCACGATATAGATGCCGCGCCGCGGCACCATGCGCAAAAAACCTTCCTGTTCGAGCAGCGTCATCGCCTCGCGCACCGGCGTGCGGCTCACGCCCAGCGATTCGCTCAGCACGCGCTCGTCGAGGCGGATTTCTTCGTGAGTCCGGTAGATATCCGCGTCGGCAATGGCCTGGCGGAGCATGGCATACGCCTGATCGCGCAAGCTCACGCTCGCGCTGATCGGCTGCAACGACAACGTCAGGGGTGGGGCCACTGCTTCAGTTTGAAGTTCTGACGACATTCATCGCCTCTTGTTGAACATGCGCACGGTAGGGCACCACTGCGGGCGCCACTGCGGGCGCCACTGCGGCCATTCTGCCATCCTGCTCGCCCAGGCCGACGAACCGGCCATGTTGCGCTGCAAGTTGCGCAACCGGCTGCGGGATCCAGCGGGTCAGCAGAACGGTGGCGGCAGCGCCCAAACCTACGAAACCAACGGCGAGCAGCGAGAGAGGAACAAATTCCATTTGTAACTCCGAATGATTGAGTGAATAGATGACTCAATCATATGCTGCAGCGCCGCAAAAATCAATATTCCGTATGTAGTATATCAGTCACTGTTGTTTTTAGGATTAGATGTTCAAGGTAGCACGGGCAACCCGCGGGCGCTTCTCCTGCTTGTCCCAACACACGACGCTCGGTGTAAACGCGCAAAACGCGCGCTATGCGCGCAGTCGCGTTCGATGATCGCGCAAATTCACCCGAATGCGGATTGTGGGAACCGCTACGCATCATTAATCTTCGGGGAATCCTGTGATGGGCCGCAGCGTCCCCTGCCCTGCATCTGCCGCGCGCTTCCAGACAGCATCCGAGAATTCGAAGGAGACACCGTCATATGAGTACCACTATCCCGAGCGCGCCGAAAACGTCCATCACCGACAACCGCGCGGCGCGCAGCCAGGCACGCAAGGCGGCGCTTGGCAGCTTTGTCGGCGCAGTAGTCGACTGGTATGACTTTCTGCTGTACGGCATCGTCGCCGCGCTCGTCTTCAACGCCGAGTTCTTCCCGAAGGTCAGCCCGGCGATGGGCACGCTCGCCGCATTCGCAACTTTCGGCGTCGGCTTTCTGTTCCGGCCGCTCGGCGGCTTCGTGTTCGGCCACTACGGCGACCGGCTTGGACGCAAGCGCATGCTGGTCCTCACAGTGATGATGATGGGCCTCTCCACCGCGGCAATCGGTCTGCTGCCGGCTTTCTCCAGCATCGGCTGGTGGGCGCCGGTGCTGCTCGTCACGTTGCGCGCGATCCAGGGCTTCGCGGTCGGCGGCGAATGGGGCGGCGCCGCCTTGATGGCGGTCGAAAGCGCGCCGGAGAAGAAGAAGGCGTTCTACAGCAGCGGCGTGCAGGTCGGCTATGGCGTGGGTCTGGTGCTCGCGACCGGATTGGTCGCGATCATCAGCCGCTCGATGGACAACGCGTCGTTCCTGAGCTGGGGCTGGCGCCTGCCCTTCCTGTTCAGTGTGGTGCTGGTGCTGGTCGCGCTGTGGATCCGCTCGAGCATGGAAGAATCGAAGGAGTTCGTCGAGAAGGTCGGCGAACGGGGCGAACGCAGCGTGCGGCTGCCGATCGTCGAGGCCTTGCTGAAGCACCCCAAGGCTTTCCTGCTGATCATCGCGCTGCGCCTTGCCGAGTTGTTCACGATGTATATCGTGACCGCGTTCGCACTGAACTACTCGACGGCGAATCTGCACATGCCGCGTGAGTTCTTCCTCTCGATCGGTCTGCTGGTCGGCGCGGTGAGCTGCGTGACGATTCCGTGCTTCGCGTGGCTTGCGGACCGTTTCGGCCGCCGGCGTGTGTATATCATCGGCGCGCTGGTCGGCATGTTCAGCGCGGTGCCGTTCTTCCTCGCGCTCGAAGCCCGCTCGACGGTGTGGATCGTGATCTTCGCGGTCATGCTCGCCAACGTCGCCCACGACATGGTCGTGAGCGTCCAGCAGCCGATGTTCACCGAACTGTTCGGCACCGAGTACCGCTATAGCGGTGCGGGCGTCGGTTATCAGGTGGCGAGCGTGGTCGGCGGCGGCTTCACGCCGTTTATCGCGGTGGCGCTGGTCAGCTTTGCCGGCGGCTCCTGGCATCCGGTGGCGGCGTATCTGGCAATCGGCTGTCTGATCTCAGTATTGGTGGCTGCGAAGATGAAGACGGGGCGCACGGTCGCCTGATTCCTACCGATGAGGATTGCGGCGGGCCGGCGTGGCAGAGGTGCTACGACCGGCCCGTTGGCTTTTGAATGAATACTGGATTTCTCGCGAGTAGCGCTACTTCATGCCCCTCGCGCACCTCCCCCCAACACTCCGCTTTTTGCCGATTCCGGGCACTGATTGCCCTGCATTCAGTAGCTCGTTCCCGGCCTTCGTGCCGCATCGCCGCAGATTACGGTCGTATTTCACCAGGCTAATGCCTTATGCATTTACATCTCATATTGCAAACGCCAGGTTCGCGCCCTATCGTTCGACGGAACGAGTTTTGTCTGAATTTGACGACCGTCATATGAAATAAAAATACATATATGTAAGCCACATGAATCTGCAATTTTTACGCCGCGACCTAAAGCTTTGCGTATGAAGCGCCGATAACAAAGCATTCGTCACACCGGAGACCGACCATGAGCAGTATCACCGAGCCGAGCGGGAATTCAGGCTCTGCCCCATTCTTTTCCAAACAGGCCACCGTTGCGAAGCCCGGGTTTTCGCGCTGGATGGTTCCGCCTGCAGCGCTCGCCGTTCACCTTTGTATCGGTCAGGCGTACGCCTTCTCCGTATTCAACGGCCCGCTGACCAAAGTCATCGGCATTACGCAATCCACCGCTGACGACTGGTCGCTGACCTCGCTCGGCTGGATCTTTTCGCTGGCGATCGTGTTCCTGGGTTTGTCGGCGGCGTTTGCCGGCAAGTGGCTCGAACATGTCGGCCCGCGCCGCACGATGTTTACCGCTGCGTGCTGCTTCGGCGGCGGCTTCCTCGTCTCGGCGCTCGGCGTGCACCTGCATCAGATCGCGCTGCTCTATCTCGGCTACGGCGTGATCGGCGGGATTGGACTCGGCCTCGGTTATGTGTCGCCGGTGTCGACCTTGATCCGCTGGTTCCCGGACCGTCGCGGCATGGCGACGGGCATGGCGATCATGGGCTTCGGCGGCGGCGCGATGATTGCCGCGCCGTTGTCAGTAGCGTTGATGAACCACTTCCGCAGCGCGACCAGCATCGGCGTGGCCGAGACCTTCGTCGTGCTCGGCATTGCGTACTTCATCTCGATGTCGATCGGCGCACTCGCGATTCGCGTGCCGCCGGCTGACTGGAAGCCGGCCGGCTGGACGCCGCCCGAGACCACCCAGAAGAAGATGATCTCGCGTAACCACGTGCACATCGATCAGGCGTTGAAGACGCCGCAGTTCTACCTGATCTGGCTCGTGCTGTTCCTGAACGTGACGGCCGGCATCGGCATTCTCGGCCAGGCGTCGGTGATGATTCAGGAGAGCTTCAAGGACACCGTGACGGCTGCCGCGGCGGCTGGTTTCGTCGGCCTGCTCTCGCTGTTCAACATGGGCGGCCGTTTCGTGTGGGCCTCGGCTTCGGACTGGATCGGCCGCAAGAACACCTACTTCATCTTCTTCGCGCTCGGCGCCGTGCTGTACTACCTCGTGCCCGGCTTCGCGGCTTCCGGCCAGATCGCTCTGTTCGTGCTCGCGTACTGCGTGATCCTGTCGATGTACGGCGGTGGCTTCGCGACGGTGCCCGCGTATCTCGCGGACATGTTCGGCACCGCCTTCGTCGGCGGCATTCACGGCCGTCTGCTGACGGCTTGGGCCGCAGCGGGTGTCGCCGGTCCGGTGCTGGTGAATTACATCCGTGCCTATCAGGTGGCGCACGGCGTGGCCAAGGCGGACGCCTACACGATGACGATCCACATCATGGTGGTGCTGCTGGTGATCGGTTTCGTCTGCAACCTGCTGGTCAAGCGTGTCGACGACAAGCACCACATGACTGACGCACAACTCGCCAAAGGCGCCTAAGGAGACTCGTATGTCGACCGTTCAAGCCGTTCATCCGACCAACAAGGTCAAGCTCGCCGTCTTCTGGCTGTATGTGACGCTGCCGCTCGCATGGGGCGTGTTCAATACGCTCTCGCAAGCGATGAAGCTGTTCAAGTGAGTTAAGTGTTGCACGCGCCCCGCACGATCGAACGTGCGGGGCGCCAGCAAAGCGTCACAACGCGCGCACGAGTTGCGCGCGGTCTCCTACCCTCCGCCTCCGGCTACTGCGGACACACCGCACTGCCGCCGCTTCAGATCTTCTCGAACAGTACTTCTTGCGCGCCTTCCCACAGCACCTTGGTGCCGAGTTCGCGCAGCTTTTCCTTGCCTTCGACGATGGTCAGGAAGTGATTGCCCGCGAGCTGGCCGAGCTTGCTTGCGAAGCAGCACGAGCCGTACGCAAGAATGATCTCCGTTTCGCTGTAGCCGCCCGGATAGAACAGGATGTCGCCCACCGACGGATGGCTCGTGTGATTTTCGAAGCCGACTGCCACGCCGTCGTTTTCGAGCTTGAAGTCGCCAAGCGGAACCCAGCAGCCCTCGCCGCTCCAGCGCACGTGAATGATCTTCTGACGATATGGCAGAAGCTTCAGAAAGGCGGCCACCGTTTGCGGCGCGTCTGGATGCGTTTCGGCGGTAAAGACGTGGCCGCAGGAGGTGATTCGGAGTCGGGTCATCGCTAAGGTATCCGGTGTGAAGGGTTGAGTGGAAGGGTCGGTCAGACGCCGGCTGAGGCCAAGCCGACGGCACAACATTCTGTCGGCTGGTGCAAGGCTTCGACAGATACAGTTGCCGAGCAACTGGTCAGGCCAGTTAGCCCAATGGCCGCGGCGAACGCGCATTGCACAGGCCATCGCGCGTTCATAGCGCTCCACCGCGTGCTACCGCAAACCAACAAGCGCAAAGGATGCAAGCGGTTCTATCGTTCACCGCGCATGAAATCACAGGGCTTCAAAATTGGCCGGAACAGCATCGGGGCGCATCCATGCCAGCTTCATCCTCAATCGCGCCACGAAACTTCGTAGTTTGCAAGCCGCGCAATGCGCAGCAAACTGCGAAAAGTGCGTGATTGCCGTTTCCGGCGCTTCATCAAATCTTGCCCTCGACAACCCGCCGCGACCGGCCTCGATACACGGTGCCACGCGGCGATCAGGCGTTCCCGCTCTGCACAGCAGCATAGCGTGTCGCGACCGACGAATCCCGCGTGCCGTCAACCGTCGGCATGCAACTCGGGCATCGCATATTGGCGAGCCGCCCACACGATCCAGCCGCGCAACCTGACGCTCAGCCGCGCAGCCGGTAGGCAAGCGGCGTTACGCCGTAGCCACGCTTGAACTGCACGGAGAAATGACTGGCATTCTCGAAACCAACCGCAAGCGCGATTTGCAGCACCGGATGATCGGTGGCGCGCAGCAGCCTCGCGGCTTCCTCGAGACGCAAGCGCGTGACGAACTGGTGGGGTGTTTCACCGGTCTCGCGGCGGAACACACGTGCAAAGTGGAAGGTGCTTAACCCGGCCTGCGCGGCCAGTTCGCTGATGGCGAGATCGGCGGCAAGATTGGCGCGAATGTAATCGGTTACACGGCGGATGCGGCGTGGCACCAAACGCTCCGGATGCGGCGGCAGGCCGGCCTGAGCGTGACGGCCACGCGAATAATGTTGCAACAAATGGGCGGCGAGCGCGTGGGTCAGCGCGTCGACATACAGCCGCGAGTCGGCGGGATCGCCCGCGGCGCGATGCAATGCGCGAAGCATCTCGGCGATCAGTGGATCGTGAAACTGCATTGCGTCGCCTAGCGTCAGCTCGCGTGAACCACCCAGCTCCATCTGGTCGGCGACGCTGTCGATCAGGCTGCGCTCCAGGTGCAAATGAACGGTCGACAGCGGCTCATCGCTGATCGAACGCCAGCGCCACGAGATCGGCACGGGCGGCACGAACCAGACGTCGCCCATACGCAGGTCGGCGCTCTCCCAGCGTCCGTCCAGGTTGCGCTCGAGGTGTTCGGCGCCGCTGCCGAGCGTCATCAGCGTGACGTCCTGCAGGCCGGGCGCCTCCAGCAGTTCCTGCTCGTCAGGTTCGAGATACGAGCGCAGCACCAGGTGCCGCCACGGGCGATCCACGCTCGACACCAGTTTCTGGCCCGCCATATAGCGGTCGTAGGCAAGCGTCGTTGTCAGCTTTGGAATTTTTGCCATCACATCTCTTTCAGGGAGGTCCTATATGCACATGAGCAAACCCTGCCGCACCCGCGTCGCCGGTTAGAGGTCAGCGCAAGATCTCAAAAATGATAGCAAGGAACCGGCTACCGTAATATTTGGAAATAGTTAATCATCCAGGTTGTCGTCTTTCACGCGTTTCGAACGCCGGAGCTACCGTTTCATGGAACACGAATGCGATACGTTGCCGCATTGGCTGACGGGCTCGCCGCAAGGCGAGGCCAGCCACGTGTCGGCGGCATACAACTCAGCGGTTACCGCACAACCGGCTTACCCGGCCGGCACGCGGCAACTCGAGAATTCAGCCCACGCGGCTGAAGCATCCAGGACATCAACCCGCATGGCGTCAGGCATATCGGCTGGCGGTTTCCTGACTCTCTTCACCGAAGAGGAGATCGGCACGCCCTCGCCTGCCGCACGACGTGCAGCGCCAGTCATCAGTCCGCTGGTGCGTTTTGGCAGTGCGCAGGACCGCATCGAATTCGTGCGGCGGCGCATCAAACAACTCGGCTTCGACTCGTTCAGCTATTCGGCCACGCGCACCACCGCGCATCACAAGTCGATGTTCGTGCTGACCAGCTACGAGTCGCAGACATGGCTCACGCGCTATTTCCGCGAGCGTTATTTCGAGCTCGATCCGCGCGTTGCGCTGGCGTCGCCGACCGGCATGCCGTTCCTCTGGAACACCGCCGACATGCGCGCCGACCTGCCGCGCGCGCAGATGCGCAGCGAGCGGCTCGGCGGGCTGATCGACATGCTGGAGGCCAACGGCCGCAAAAGCGGGATTCTCACGCAGATGCCGCTGCCTGAGCCGGAGCTGAGCGCGAGCTTGTGCTTCAACTCGGAGATCGGCAACCCGCGCTGGATGACGGAATCGATCGTGGCCGAAACGCTGATGTTCGCGCACACGATCCATGAATTCATCTGGATGCACGCGAAAAGCGTGATCGGGATCGCACCCGAGCAGCAGCAGCGCGTCTCGCTGAGCGAATTGCAGCATGCAGTGCTGAAGGCGGTTGTGCAGGGACAGCGCGACAAAGAAATCGCCTACTTCCTCGGGCTGTCGCCGCATAACGTCGACTACCACTTGCGGCGCTTGCGGCAGTTGTTCAACGTGCGCAATCGCGTGCAGCTGATCAATGTGGCGCAGGGGTATGTGACTTAAGGAAGGGACTAAAGAGCACTGCGGCCGGCGCGCATGTCGAGCCGGCCGCGTGCGCTTGAATCATGAGCGCCGTTAGCTCTTGAGCCGGTACCCGGTCTTGAAGATCCAGGCAACGATCACGAGAAACACCGCCAGAAACAGCGCGGTCATCCCGAGGCTGACACCGACATCCACATCGGCGAGACCATAGAAGCTCCAGCGAAAACCGCTGACCAGGTAAACGATCGGATTAAACAGCGTCACGACCTTCCAGAACGGCGGCAGCATATTGACCGCATAGAAACTCCCGCCGAGGAAGGTAAGCGGCGTGATGATCAGGAGCGGCACGAGTTGCAGCTTCTCGAAGCTATCCGCCCAGATGCCGATAATGAAACCGAGCAGACTGAACGTGACCGCGGTGAGCACCAGAAACAGAATCATCCAGAACGGATGCTGCACCTGCAGCGGCACAAACAGGCCGGCAGTCGCCAGAATGATCAAGCCGAGCAGAATCGATTTGGTGGCGGCCGCGCCCACATAGCTCACCACGATCTCGAGATACGACACCGGCGCCGATAGCAACTCATAGATCGTGCCGGTAAAGCGCGGAAAGTAAATTCCGAACGACGCATTCGAAATGCTTTGCGACAGCAGCGAAAGCATGATCAGACCCGGCACGATGAACGCGCCGTAACTGATGCCGTCCACTTCCTTGATACGCGAACCGATGGCCGCGCCGAACACGACGAAATAAAGCGAAGTCGAAATCACCGGCGCGATGATGCTCTGCATCAGCGTGCGCCAGGTGCGCGCCATCTCGAACTTATAGATCGCGCGAATTGCGTAGATATTCATTGATTACCTCGGAGCAGACTGACGAAGATGTCTTCGAGCGAACTTTGCGTCGTATGCAGATCCTTGAAGCGGATGCCGGCATCGTCGAGCGCTTTGAGCAGCGCGATGATGTCGGTGCGCCCGCCGTCGCCCTCATACGTGTAGATCAACTCGTTGCCACCCTTGGCGACATCCAGTCCATATCCGGCCAGCGCCGGCGGCACTTCAGTGAGCGAACTCTCCAGTTGCAGCGTCAACTGCTTCTTGCCGAGTTTGCGCATCAACTCCGTCTTCTCTTCCACCAGCATGATCTCGCCCGCATTGATCACGCCGATGCGGTCGGCCATTTCCTCGGCTTCGTCGATGTAGTGCGTGGTGAGGATGATCGTCACACCGCTTGCAGTAAGCGAGCGCACCAGCTTCCACATATCGCGACGCAACTCGACGTCGACACCGGCCGTGGGTTCGTCGAGAAACAGCACGCGCGGTTCGTGCGAGAGCGCCTTGGCGATCAGCACGCGGCGCTTCATGCCGCCCGACAGCGTAATGATCTTGTTATCGCGCTTTTCCCACAGAGACAGATCACGCAAGACCTTCTCGATGTAAGCGGGGTTTTTCGGCTTGCCGAACAGCCCGCGGCTGAACGAGACGGTCGCCCAGACCGTTTCGAACGAGTCGGTGGTGAGCTCCTGCGGCACGAGGCCGATCAGCGAGCGTGCGCCGCGATAGTCCGTCGCGATGTCGCGGCCGTCCACCATCACGCTGCCAACGCTCGCATTGACAATGCCGCAAATGATGCTGATGAGGGTGGTTTTGCCCGCCCCATTGGGCCCTAGCAGGGCGAAGATTTCTCCGCGATTGATCGCCAGATTGATGTTTTTGAGTGCATGAAAACCCGTGGCATAGGTTTTCGACAGATTCGTAACCGAAACGATAGGCTGCATGGATTCGACGATGGCAGACACCGGTATTGGATTAAAAGGGGGCGGGACGAATACGCCGCCGCACCCGCAATGTAATTGAAAGTGGGAAAGCCTGCAGCGTAACCGCGAGATTTCGGAGGAGCGGATACCGCCGGTAAGCGTGTCAGCCTTTCAGGGCCGGCCGAGTTCTTGCCAGACAGGCCGGTGCCCGTCACGGTTCGGCGCACGTGAAACTGCTGGCGAGATTCACATTGCCCTTGCCGCTATAGCGGGGAAACAGCGGGTAACGGCACAACGGACGCGAGCGTCCGTTGGTCGCGGCCGCGATATCTGTAGCGGTCAGCGTTTCGGGCGATACGCCACGCGTCACCCAATTGTCGAGCGCGCCCAGCAGATCCACCGACGGAATGAACACGCCGCTGCCATGCTGGAAACCCGGCACCATGTAGAGCCGCATGAATGCATCGACCTGGTCGATGCCGAACCGATCGATCAGCGCATCGTAGTAAGCGATCGTCTGGTTCGGGCTGATGACTTCGTCGGCGAGGCCTTGCAGTGTGATGAGCTTGCCGCCCTTCGCGATGTAGCGAGCCAGGTCGGGGTTCATCGCGCCGATCGTCTGTGAGAGCGCGATGAGCTGTCCGCGATATTTGCCGGGATGAAGCGGGTCGAACCTGAGCGAGTCGAACTCCGCATCGTGGGCCACGAAGTAGCGGACGTAGCCGTCGCCCTGCGCGAACAGATAGCCGTTGGCGAAGAAGGTCGGCACCGGCAGTCGCCCGGCTTGATGTCCGAGACCGAGCATGCCGGTCAGACGCGTGCCCTGAAAGATGTTATAGCCGCTGTAGCCGCTGACATTCCACGCCAGCTTGTAGGGCAACGACAGGCCGTCGCGCATCAGCAGCAAGGTGGAGAGCTGCGTGTCGGTGAGGCACTCGTCATGCGAGGGAGCGCGTCCGGCGCAGCGCAACGAGGCGATGATTTCCGCTTCGTGTTCCTTGCACCCGTCGACGTCGCTGACCACACCGTCCGCCGCGCCATCGAGCCGGTCGCAGACCGCGAGCGTGCGTTGATACACGTGCTCGAGCAATACTGGTGAAACGAAACCGCCGGGCGTCGCGTATTCCGCCTGACCGAGCTTCACGCCCATCAAACGCACACCGGAGAAATTGAGCGCGGGCGAATTGGCGATCACGCCGTCGTAGTCGTCGGGATAGCGCTGCATCACCGTGTAGCCTTCGCGGCCGCCCGTCGAGCCGCCGGCGAAATACATCCGTTGCGGCGGCCGGCCGTAAGCGCGTGCAATCAATGCGAGCGCGGCGTCGTGCGTTTTCTTCAGATGCGCGTAGCCGAAATTCGTCACCGCTTCATCCACGAGGCCGAACACCGCGAGCGATGAATCACCCACATGCCCCGAGTCGTCGCCGAAGGTCGCATAGCCTTGCGCGAGTGGTGCGCGATCCGGAGAGAACGGCATCACGCCCGTCCCGCTCACCACCACGCCGTTATAACCACCGCCGCCGATCTGCAACGCGCGGCCGTTCCAGCGGCGCGGCAGATTCAGGTCGAAGCGGATATCCGGCGTGGTGGCTTTGAGCGCCTTGATGCGCCCGGTGATACGGCAATATTCGCCGCCTTGCTGATTGCCGAGCGCGGTGGCCGCCACCATCGCCGCACTTTCGATTTGCACGCCAGCAGTCGGCAAAGCGATCAGTTCCGGGGGCAACACCGCGCCCGCGAATTCCGCGCAACGCATGGCGAGCGGCGCATCCTTGGGCGCGGCGAATGCCTGTGAGGCGTTCGTCAGCCATAGCACGGCGCTGGCCACCGTGACGGCCGTGCGTGAACGCCCCTTAGAAAGCCTATGGCGGACATGGCGCACCCGCGCCCTCATCCGTAACCCGCGCCGTTGACAGCCGCGCGCGAGCGCGGCCCTCTCCAGTCGTTCCAGCCGCGCGCGATCATCAGCACCGCGCCGATGGCGACCAGATCGCCGCCGAGTCCGATCAGCGTGCCGCGAAAGCCGTGGAACGTATGCGGCGTTGCCGTATCGACGATCAACGACACCAGCGTGCCGGCGACAAAACACACAAGCCCGGTACGACCGACCGTCACCACGGCCGGCAAGCGCTGCGCGAGCCACGCAATGCTGCCCGTGCGCACGAACTGCGCAGCGAGCCAGGCGATGACGAGAAAGTTGATCACGCGTTCCACGGAAAGGTTCTGTTTATTCAAGCCGGGCAGCGGCTGCGTCAATACAAAGAGTTTAACAATGGCGAACCCCAGCACCGCGATCACGGCGGCACGCGTGAACCAATGCGCCGTGCGGGTGGCGTGAAAGCGCTCGCTGACGGGCTGCACCCGGCACAGAATACCGAGCACGAACATCAATTGCCATGCAAACGGATTAAAAGCCCAGCCGGCCACGTCGTCAATGCTGAATAGCGCGGCCAGCGGCCGGGCAAGCGCCCAGATCGTCACGCTCAGGCCCAGCGCCGCGAGCGACGACCGGCGCGCCAACGGCACCACGAATGGCACGAATAGCGCAAAGATCACGTACATGGGCAGCACGCTCGACAAATACGGCTGGCGCCGCAGCACGGCAATATCGAATGCTTCGCGCAACGGTTGAACCGCGAACGGCTGCCAGCCGGTCAGGTCGACCATCGGCTGATTCAGATGCAATAGCGCGAGGACGGCGCCGGACAGCAGCGTCAATACGGCCGTCAATAGATAGGCGCGATAGATCTCCCAGCAGCGCCTCACGAAACGCATCTTCGCCGCACTCTCGCCACGGCCCGCGAGTACCGCTGTAAACGCTGCCGCCGACGCATAGCCGCCGAGGAACACGAACACTTCCGCCGAGTCGCACAGGGCATACGTGTGCAACATCAGATGCGACAGCGTGCTGCCGGGAATGTGGTCCAGCACGATGACGATCAACACGACGCCGCGGAAGAAATCCACTTCGATCGAGCGTCCGCGGCGGGTGTCCATTCTGGTTCTCGCAAGATGGCGCGTGCGTGCAATGCGCCGTGAAAAGCGGTCATACACAGGGAGTTCCATGTAGGAACTCCATGAGAATAAAACGTTCCCAGCAAGACCGTGCGCCAACTCGACACGCGCTGACAACCGCCCTCTAAATGCATTCGGAGTGCCAGCAATCTGAAAATCAGATGTCGGCATGCAGTAATACTGAGTTGTCGTGCCATGGTTAGCGGAAAGTCTTGCAGCAAGTTTTGCGACTTTCAAACCATCCAGCACAAACACGATCGGTAAAGGTCACTGAAAAAAATCACTGATTGCGATGCGCGATTTTTTTCGCTTTTTTTCATCGTAGGATGGGTTAATGCACGCCCGTCGGACCTCGCGCATTTCCCGCGATACCCCCCTCGACGGCGGCCACTCATGTGGACCGGACACGCTGCCGGGCTGATCTTCGATCTCCTGGCTTGCTGAGCGTCATTGCGACGTTTTCCCTTTGCCGTTGTTGACTTTGCCGTCACCGGTACGTTCCGGTCCTTCCACTCTCGCCCTGAACGGCAGCGCTTTGCGCACCGCCTTCGCACTGGAAGATAACCACATGAATAACAGAATTGCAGGCTTCGACGGATTGCGCGCGATCGCAGTCCTTATGGTCTTTTTTCAGCACCGTTTATTCGGCGACATCGGCGAAATTGGTCATCTTGGTGTGTGGATATTCTTCGCGCTAAGCGGCTTTCTGATCATCGGTATTCTGTCCGCACAACGCGCACGCATCGAAACAAACGGCAGCCGGTTCAGTGTGGAATTGAAGCGTTTTCTGTTTCGCCGCACGTTGCGCATTTTTCCGATTTACTACCTGATGCTGGCGGTGATGTGCGTGCTGATGGCGCTCGGGATGGCGAGCCCAGAGCTCGCGAGCGGCATGCCGTTTCATTTCGCCTATCTGTCGAACTTCTGGATCGGCTCGGTGCTGCATTACTGGCCGGGGCGTTACTCGCATCTCTGGAGCCTCGCGATCGAGGAGCAGTTTTATCTCGTGTTTGCGCCGCTATTGCTGCTGGTTGCGGTGCGGCGGCATCGCGCCGTGTGCCTCGCGATCATCGCGGTGGGACTCGTTTCGCTGCTGGCAATGCGTGCGGCACAGTGGCAGGACATCACGATTTATACGCATCCGCTGACCAACTTCTGGCTGCTCGCCTTGGGCGGGATTGGCGGCTTGATGATCGCCGGGAACGAGAGCCGTTTGCGCATCGTGCTCGGGCATGGCATGACGCTGTTCGTATTGAGCGTTTGCCTGGTGGGCTTTTGTGCGACTGAGCCTATGTGGAATCAACTGGACAGTTCGCTTGCCTTCACGACGGTCAGCGCCTTGTATGGCCTCTGTATCGCGGCACTGGTGTGTTCGATTGCGTGCTGCCGCAACGCCGCCGTGATCGGCCTGCTCGAAACCGGCTGGCTGATGAACTTCGGGCGCATCAGCTACGGCTTTTATCTCTATCACAATCTGATTCCGGACCTGACCCGCAACCACCACGCCACGGCGTTCTTCGGCGGTACCGTGCCGCTGTGGGCGCATGTCGCCGGAATTGTCGCGTCATTCGTGATTTCACTGACGATGGCCGTGTTGTCCTGGCGCCTGATCGAAGCACCCATTCTTCGCTTGAAAACACGGCGTGCGCCGTTGGACACCACGACACCAACTACTACGCAAACACCGGCCTCTTTTGCTGCCCGCAACGGGCATGCATTGAGAGAAAAAAGCACCGCTTCAGATGCCGCCTGAAGGACTCACCCATTACGTTCTGCTTTCATGCGACATGAGTAAGGGCGCGGTATCATGCGGCCTCACCTGGCCGGCTGCTTCGACCCTTGCGCGACACGCAGGCACTGAACAGGCCGAACGATAAAAACAAGCCACTGCCCGCGCGAACTCCGGTCCATCTGGTCCGCGCGGTGGGCTCGCGGACTTCAACGATGTTTCATTTCAGTTTCGCCAACGGCGTGCTTGGCGCGAGCCTGCAGACGCTCAGCCTTTATGCGCTGGTCGGCATTGTTGCGGCGCTATTGCTGGGCGGAATGGTCAAGGGCGTGGTGAGTATCGGCGTGCCGCTGGTGGCGATGCCGATTCTCAGCCAGTTCATGCCGATCAAGGAGGCCGTTCTGTTGCTCTCGATGCCGATCATTCTCGGCAATATTCCACAGGCACTGGAAGGCGGCGACATGCTGCCGACGGTCCGGCGCATTGCCGCGCCCTTGATCGGTACGGTGATCGGCAACATCGTCGGCGTGAGCGTACTGATTTCGCTTGCGCCCCATCGCGCGCAGGCTGCTGCGGGCGTATTGCTGATCGTTGCGGCGCTGCTCCTGTTGCTTTCACCGCGGCTCACGCTGTCACCGAGATGGGCGAAACCGGCGGGCTTCGTATTGGGATTCGGGGCGGCGGTGATGGAGAGCATCGCTTCGGTGCCGGGGCCTTTGCTGGCGATGTATCTGATCGCCACGGGCGCGACGGGAAAAGTCTTTACCAAGCAGATCGCAATTATTCTGGTGGTGTCGATCATCACGCTGGTTGCCACGTTTAGCGGCGGTGCGCATGCCAGCTGGAGCGATCTGGTCATTTCGGTCTGCGCGAGTGTGCCGGTGATCGCGGGAATACTGTTGGTACGGCCGCTTAGAGACAGATTGCCGCCGGGAGCGTTTCGCGTTCTGGTTCTGGTGTTCGTTCTGGCAGCCGCTGCGCAAATGGTCTGGAAATCCGGGGTTTTATAAGGGTGTGGGCTGTGCGCACCAGCCGTGGAACGCGTATTGCTGCTCATTGCTCATAGCAATCCACCGGAGAGCCAGCATGGCAAACCTGCCCAATCCCCCGAACGAGCACGAAAACAAGCCGGATGAAGACCCCGGCAGCCCGCCTACCGAGGTTTCCAAGCCTATCGGCGACGCCATTCCTACCCCAGTCGAACCGGGTCTCGATCAGCCTCTGCCGCAAAAGGGCGACACGCCACCACCCAAGAAATGACGTTCCCGCTCTCGTGGCGGCAAAACGGAACAAACGCGGATCAAGCGGCAGCCGGCTCGTGGACGATCTTCAGCGCGCTCTTGTGCTCTTTGATCAGCCGGTAAACCGCTTCGCCCGGAACCGTCTCCCGCTCGAGCAGTTCGTCGGCAATGGCGCGCAGCACGGGCTCATAAGCATGCAGCAGCCCATAGCACAACTCGTTCAACTCCTTGAGCAGCACGTTGGCGTGCTCGATGGCGCCCTTCATTTGCAGCCCCGCGTATTGCGACGGCAGCGCCGCGAGGCTGAACAGATCGCCATCGCGGTTGAAGCCGAACTTCGACACCATGTCGAGACTGATGCGCGACGCTTCCTGCAGATCCGACGCGGCGCCGCTTGACGCTTCGGAGAACGTGAGAATTTCGGCGTTGCGACCGCCGAGCAGGACCTGAATCTCGTTGCGGATCTCGGTTTCGCGGTACAGGTGCTTGTCTTGCGCCTTGGTGATGAGCGCCACACCCAATGCTCCGCCACGCGGCAAGATCGTGACTTCTTCCAGCACACCGGTGCCGAGCAGCGCGGCGACGAGACCGTGTCCCGCTTCGTGCACCGCGATACGCGTACGCTCGTCTTCGCTCAGTGCCCGCTCTGCCCCGCTCACGTCGCCGATGCGCGCAATCTTGATCGCTTCCATGAAATGCTTCGCGGCGATTTCCGTCTCACCGGCTTTGCGCGCGACCAGTCCCGCCTGATTCACGACCATCGCGACCGTTGCCGGAGACAGACCGGTAGTCAGGCGAGCGAGCTGGTCGTAGTCGATGTCGGCGGCCTTCGACTTCAGCTTCTCCGCGTAGAAGCGGAAAATTTTCGCGCGGTCTTCGCGATCGGGCAAACGGACCTGCACTGTGCGATCGAAACGGCCCGGTCGGCGCAACGCCTCGTCCAGATTGTCGGGATGGTTCGTGGCCGCGACGATGATGACGCCTTCATTCGAAGCGAAGCCATCCATTTCCGCCAGCAGCTGGTTGATGATGCGATTGCTCTCGGCTTCGACGGGACCGCCGCCGGTATCCGTACGCTTGGCGAGGCCATCGGCTTCGTCGATGAAGATGACCGTGGGGGCATTCTTGCGCGCGAGTTCGAACAGGTGTTTGACCTTCTGGATACCGACACCGTAGTACTTCGCACTGAAGTAGCTGCCGGTGATCGAAATGAAGTTCGCGCCGCATTCGCCGGCGAGCGCCTGGGCAAGCCGCGTCTTGCCAACGCCAGGGCCGCCGACCATCAGAATGCCGCATGGTGCGCGCACGCCCATCGAGGTGAACTGCTTCGGATCGGACAGGTAGCCGCGGATGTCTGCGAGCGCCGCCTTCGCTTCACCCGCGCCGATCACGTCGTCGAAACGCAGCGTAGGCGCCTTGCTGAGAAGCGACGCGCCGCCTCTCATCTCGCGGCGCATGAACCACACCATGCCGCCGATCAGCAATAGCGGCAACAGCAAACTGATCGCGTCGCGCACCTGATTGAACACCGGCACCCAGCGCGACGCGCCGGTGCGAATATCGGCGTCGGGCAGCCAGACGAGCTGGTAGGACGCGGCCTGGCCAGCTTTGGGTTCACCGAGCAGCAGTGCGTGCGAAAACGTCGCGTTATGGTCGGTGACGAAGTATTTCGCGCCATCGCGCTTCGACACGAGAATCGCGTTGGGGCTCACGCCGATCGCGGCCACGTTGGCGTCGTGAATATCGCGCAGCATTTGCGACGCGTCTTTCTCGTCATGTGTCCACGCCGAGGGATCGTGACGCATCTGATTCGCGATGCCGGTAAGCGCCGGAGTTGTCTGCACGTCGCGCTGCTGATAAATCCAAACGCTGAGTGCGAGCAATGCCGCGATTAATACCGCACTGACCCCAATGGCGATCTTGCGTGCGCGTCTTTTCCCAAGCGAGTTCTTTCCCGGCTTCATGAGTCACTTCCAAAAACGGGCCAAAGGGAGCCCTGATACTGGTCAAATACAGGTGGTAGCGGTGGGTAGTCCGGCGATTTAAATCGTCGAATTTGGGGGAGCGATCGGCGCCTTGAAAGCGATGACCTGTTGTTCCGGCGCACAGTTTATCAGCGCTATATTCACTGCGTATTCTGCATACCTGAAAGTAACCGCGCCCTATTTAAAAGCGGTCAATATTGCAGTAAAGCGCGGAATATTAGAGGCGCACTTCCAAACAGGCTGGCGGCTATATAGGCAGGTGTTGGTATGACGCAGGGATGAGCCGAGCGAGCGCCCGGCGAGGACGACACTTTCGTGGCGATCCCCCGCCGGTTGCTCGGCCAAGTCCGGAGGTGCGTGTTGCAACACCCCCAAACGTCCGATGGGCAAGACGCCCATCGGTTTCACAACTGAGCGGCGAACCTCTGTGAGCCCATCCGCATCATTACCGCACTCTCAGGTCCTTCTTTTTTATTGCCGGTACCTTGTGGCACCGATCTTCTCTCCTGCAACTACCCCCGATCCTCGCAACCTTTCCCTTCAGTAAATCTGAACTCAGGCAGCGGTACGCCGCCTCAGCTTCATCTGCGCATCACTTCCGAGCAGGTCGAGAAGCTTGATGACGCGTTTGCGCTGGCTGGCAAGTAGCTCATGAGTCTCTTCCAGCACGCGAATGCGCTTTTCCCAGTACTCATGGTCTAGCGGCACCAGCATGCCAGCCGCGTCGCCACGTGTCACGTACTGAACCATGTTCTCAAGATGCTCCAGCTGGCTATCCACCAGACTGGACGGACGCCGCCCGCCGCGTTGGGCGGTCGGTTGCCTGTTCGTGCCGCTCATCTTTCGATTCCCCGTAAATTGGCCGCCGGAAAAGCCTGGGCCTCGCACCCATTGCGCCGAGAATGCCAATCGGCGCGCTTTCTGCGTGCTTTGCGTGTTCCAACGCGGAGCCTGTTATAAACGCATGGTGGCGCCGTCGATGAAACCGATCTGCATCTAATCATCCGACGATACCGCAGCTTTTTTGTTAGGCTTTACCATCCGTCTCAATATTGGACGACGGCGTGTTAAATATCTGGTTACCGCCGCTGCCCGCCGGAATCACACGCATTGTTCGCAGCAACCGATCCATGAACCAGCGCACCTTACCGCCGCACCTGGCTGCTGCCGCCGCAGCCGAATCGCGCTCCGCCATTTCCACGAGCCGCTTCAGCACGCACGCGCTCACAGCCGACGAACAATTTCTGGCCTGGCGCCAGCGCGTGGGGCATGTGGTCGACGTGCCACCGTCGAAGGAACAGGTCGCCGGCGGATTTCGCGGCGAAATCGATCTTTATGCGGTCGGCGGCATGGTGTTTACGGACTGCAGCACGGACGCGGTGCTGCTGGAACGATCGGTCGCGCGGGTTTCCACAGACTCGCGGCGCGATTACGCCTTTCAACTGTTCGTGGAAGGCGAAGTCGGCCACGTCACGGGCATGCGCAAGAAACGCAGCGAGCAGGGCTCGGTGCAGGGCATCGTCGCGTTCGACCTGAATCAACCGTTTCGGGCCGAGCGACCCGAATGCCGGCTTCTGAGCCTGTTCGTACCCGCTGCGATCGTGGATGAGGAACTGCGCGACGCCACAGCGATTCACGGCCGCGTCGTCCAGCAGGGTGCGCCGCTGACCAGTCTTGTGCTGGACCACATGACGGCAGTCGCCCGGGAAATCCCCAGGCTCGATCCAGCCAGCGCGGCAGAGGCACTACATGCCGGCGCCCAACTGCTGATCGCCGCCTTCCGCAAGGAGGCGCGACTGACCGGCGCGAGCCGGGCGGCGATGCAGGCCGCCGTGATGGGACAGGTACGGCGTTACGTCGAAGCCAATCTTCATCAGGGCGACCTCACACCGACCAGCGTGGTTCAGGCCTTACAGCTGAAACGCGCCACCATCTATCGCTGGTTCGAGCACGACGGCGGACTCGGCGCCTACATCCGCAATCGCCGCTTGCGGGAAGCGGCGGACGAACTGGTTCGTTTCCCGCATCTTCAGGTAACGGAAATCGCCTATGGACTCGGCTTTCAGAGCGCGTCCGATTTCACACGCGCGTTTCGCCGCGCCTTCGACATGAGCCCGCAAGACATGCGGGCGCGCGCCGTGGACCTGCAGCACCGCGGCACGAGGGAGCGCTGGGGGAGCGCGCTTAAGCCGATTTAAGCCGGTTTAAGCCGGCGGCTGCGAAGCACCGGCAAGGCTCGTATCCGGCGCCTCTGCCTCGGGAAAGGCCCTTAACGCCGCAAGCGTGAGCAGGGTCGCGGCCATCAGATACCACGCCGGAACCATCGGATCGCCCGTGCGGTTGATCAGCCACGTCACGAGGAACGGCGAAAATCCGCCGAACAGGACGACGCCGAAGCTGTAAATCATCGCAACTCCCGCCGCGCGCCGATGCACCGGAAACGCCTCCATCATCAGCACGGAACTCGGACCGGCATTGTTGACCGCAAGCGCGACGTACGCCGTGATGATGACGAGCGCGGCAACGTCGCTCACGCCGTGGGTCAGCGCCCTGAATGCCGGCCACGCGGCCACCAGCGACGCCACGAGTGCCGCGTACTGCAACGTCTTGCGGCTTACGAAACGGTCGGCCGCGCGCGCCACGAGCGGCGTCACCACCATGATCACGAGGCCCGACAGGCAGGCCGTCAGGAGACTGATTGCCGCCGGCCGATGCAGCGTACGAACCAGGTAGGCCGGCATATAGAAAACAGTGAGGTAGATGCCCACCGAAGGCGCCGCCATCATCAGGAGGCCGCAGACGAAGGGACGCGGGTACTCCGTGAACATGCGCCTCGGACTGAGCCGCGTACGCGGCAGCGGCGCGGCCACCGGCATGCGGCGACGCAGGTACCAGCCGACCGGTCCGATCAGCCCACCCAGCACGAATGGAACGCGCCATCCCCAGTCATGCACGGCGGCGGGCGACAGCAGCGCCGTCGTGCAGGCCCCAACCAGCGCGGCGGCGAAGGCCGCCGCGCCCTGGCTCGCGCCGCGCCAGCTCACCATGAAACAGCGGTGCCGGTAGGCGACCGACTCCATCAGCGAAGCCGACGCCGGCCCGATCTCACCGCCTGCGGCGAGCCCCTGCATCAGGCGCGCGAGCACCATCAACACCGTCGCGGCCGGACCGATCGACGCATAGCCTGGCAAGCACGCGATCAGCCACGTGCCAAGGGTCATCAGCGTGAGCGATACCGTGAGGCCGGCTTTGCGGCCACGGCTGTCGGCAATGTAGCCGATCATGATCGCGCCGAGCGGGCGCATCACGAAGCCCGCGCCGAAGGTGGCGAGCGAGAGCAAGAGCGACGACGCGGGATTGCTCGATGGAAAGAACAGATTGCCGATAATGACCGCTGAAAAGCTGTAGACGGTGAAGTCGTACGCCACGAAGCCGTTACCGATAACAATTGCCGTGACGATACGCCTGAGTTCGGCGCGGGACGGTCGGGCCGCTTTGCGGGCAGCTGTTTGCATGGATTGCGGTCGACGGGGGAAGCGTCGAGGTGTTCAGGAGATGGGCAGAATTGCGGTGAAGCCTTTTTTAACGGCGCAAAAAGACGCAACTTTACACCGCGCGCGCGGATGTCGCCTCGCTTACCTCACCAACGGGTGGTGTCATTGTCGGATGCCGCGAAAGCATCTGAGCGCACTGCTACACTTGCAAACCGCTAACTTCCCGAAGAACCCTCGCTGCCGTCGTCCGGCACATTCTTCGGCTGACCCACTCCGCACGTCATGCTTCGATTCGAGAACCTCAGCAAACGCTATAGCGAACGCATCATCTTTCAGGGGCTGCATTACGACACGGCGGCAGGATGCGTGGCGCTCAACGATGAATCCGGCAGCGGCAAGTCGACGTTGCTGGGCATCCTCGCCGGCACGATCGAGCCCGACGCCGGCGACGTGTGGCTCGGCGGCCATTCGCTGCGCACCGCGCCGCGCGAGGCGAAATCCGTGCTCACGTACGTGCCCGAAGACTGCATGACGTATCCGGAGCAGACCGGTCGTGACTATCTGGCGCGTGTGGCGTCGGAGAGAAAGACAGCAGTCGATAGCCACACGCTCGACCTTGCCCTGCGCTTCGGACTCGAGCCGCATCTCGACAAGCGCTTCGAGCAGATGTCGTTTGGCACGCGCAAGAAATTCTTCCTGACCGGGGCCGTACTCGGCGAGACTAAAGTCGTGATCGCGGATGAACCGGTCGGCGGACTCGACGCATCGGCGCGTGGCGTTCTGGTCGATCTGTTTAAAACGCTGGCCGAAACCCGCACGGTCTTTTTCTCGAGCTACGACACCGCTTTTACGCAAGCATGCGAAGCGAGAACCGTCAGTTTTGCGGACCTGGGTATGCGCGGCTAGAAAGATTCCGCACTCTATTAGCGAGTCAACGCGCCGTAGCTTCAGGCCTCACTGATAGCTCATCGTGAAGGTGGCGAGCCCCTTCACGATGCCCGGCCCTACCGTGCCAGTGGAAATGTACTGCGCGGTCAGCGGAATGCGAGTCGTGCTCGACGACGCACCTACCAGCCATTGATTCCGATTGCCCGCTACCGCCGAATCCGGCCCGTAGCTCACTGCCGTTCCACCGCTATTGAGCACGCGTAACGCGACACCCGTCGCGGTCGACCCGCTCGCCAGCGTCAGATTGCTGGTCGTATTGCCGGGAGTAGTGGCGTCGGTCAGCGTCACATAGACATTCGCGCCGGCCTGACACGATAGTCCGATGCTGAGGTTCGTGTTACCGAGTGTCGTGCCGACGGGGCTCAATGCGCTGGCATTGACGGTAGGCAGCGTGACGCTCACCGACGGCGTGGTCACCGTGCACGTGGTCGCGACAATCGAGGTGTTGTTGACCGAGATCGTCACGAGAGCCGGCGACGTTATGTTGGCGGGGATATTGTGGCTGACCAGCGTGAGCAACTGCGGGATGTTCACCGCGCCACCCGTTGTCACCTGCGCGGCCGTTTTGACCAGTTGGTAGGTGAACGTGAAGCTGCCCTGGAACGCCGCCGTGTTCGTAATCGGCGCGCCGAAATCACCCCACTTGCCGACAGCCAGTGAGGACAAAGTCGTATTGCCGTAGGTCACGTCCACGACCTTGATGCCGATGCCGGCAATACCGGTGTTCCACACGCCCGCTACCGGGCTGCTCGTCAGTTGCGGGTAGTACTGGATATACCAGCCGTTGTTGTATGGTGGCACCGTCCCGGGATTCGACGGGCAGTTAACAGAAACGGTCGACGATTGCACCGGCCCGATTGCCGTGCCGACTGGCGTATCACGTGGCACGGTGAGCGTGCCGAAGCTGATCGCCGCCGATCCGCTAATCGTGCATTGCAGCGCTGCGTGAGCGGGTACGCTGGCGATCAGACCGGCGGATGCAGCAGCGAATAGCATCAGGATACCGAAGCATCGGCGCAAGGCACCGTACGAGAGAGACATCTTCATTGTGCTTTTCCTCCAGCGGACGAGCCCGCCGCTGCCTGGTTCGTCATGCCGGCCGCCGCGCCGCACACGGCATCGATATGCGCGTACGCGCCGCGGTCTTCGCCTTTCGGCGGCAAGTGATAACCGAAGGCACACTGTTCATCCGCTGCATCCCCCCACTTCACCGTGAGCGCCCCCTCATCGGCCACGCCGCGCACAAAGATGCGACTGTTCTGGCCGATCGCGCCGACACCTTGCCCCTTCGCGTCGTACACCGTCGCGCCGAAAGGCAACGGTGCGCCGTTCGGCAAGCGCGCGGAGATCACCGCTGCCCTGCCCGTCACCGTGCCGAAGTGAATCATCACCACCGAGTTGGCACGTGGCGCCACCTGCTGGCTGGTCGACCTGAATTCGACGTCGAGCGGGATTCCCTTCGGATCGATTTCGACCGTGTTCAGGCTATACGGCGTCAGATACGGAATCACTGCATAACCGAAGTTGTCGACGCGCACGCCGGACGAGTTGGTGATGCGGGCGCCCTTCGCGTCTTTCGCCTCGACCACACCGATCGTGTCGCCCAGATCGTTCGCGAAGGTCACGCCGCCCGGATGCGCGACGATCGCGCCGGTCACGCCGGCCGACACTTGCGAGTAGCCGGAGCCGCCGCTTGCGCTCGCCGCCAGCGTCGCGTACGGGCTGCGGTACTGGCCGTTCACGCCGCCTGCACTCGAGCCCGGCGCATGGTTTGCCGTCACGCCATAGGTGAATTCGTTGTCGACGCCGGCGGAGCCGTTCAGCATCGCCTGTTCGGACGAACCGCTCTGACTGTTGTGCGTGAAGCTGGTCGAGAGGGTCGGCGCATGCTGACCGTTGCCGAGCGGAATCGAGACGCTTGCGAAGATCTGATTGTTCATCTGCCCGGTCAGGCCGTCGCGCTGCCTCGACAGCGACACGTTGTAGCTGAAGTTGGTGCCGAGCGCGCGCAACACGTTGTTGTAGCCGATCTGGAATTGCGTGGTGGTGCCGCTGCGATTCCAGTAGTCGAGCGTCGAGCCGACCACGTAGGCATTACCCCAGCCGTTGCCGAAGCTCTGGTTCATCGTCAGTTGGACCTGATTGCGCTGGCGATCGACCGAGGTCGGATCCTGTCCCGCGGCAACCGCGCTGCGCGCCAGCATGGCGTCGCGCAACGCCCAGAAACCGCTCGACGAATAGCGATAGGCGGCGACAGTGAAGTTCGTGTTGGTGGCCGGCACCAGCTTGCTGTAGCTGATTCGCACGCTCTGGCCGGTGGTGTTGGTCACGCCGCGAATGTTGGCGCGCGCCTCGGTTACGTCCAACGCAACCGCGCCCAATGGCGTGTTGACCGCCGCGCCGAGCAGCCCGGCGAGATAGCCGTCCGCAACAATCGTCCCCGCGTAGCCGGTGATGACGTTGTTGAAACCGTGCTGCACCGTCCCCTGTAGGAGGTTGTCGTGCTGATTGACCTGCGCATCGCGAAGCTGGCCCGCGGCGACATTGAAACGCGTGATGCCCGGACGCAGCAACTGCGCGACCGACGCATAGGGCACGGAGAAACTATGCTGACTGCCGTCGGCTTCAGTGACCGTGACGAGCAGGTTGCCGCCGTAGCCGGTGGCGTACAGATCGTTGATCTCGAATGCGCCCGGTGCGACGGTCGTTTCGTACAGTTTGTTGCCGTTCTGCGTGACGCTCACGCGCGCATTGGTCATCGCCACACCGCGAATCAGCGGTGCATAACCGCGCAGCGAGTCGGGCAACATGCGGTCGTCGCTCGCGAGTTCGACGCCGCGAATGCCGATGCTGTCGAACACTGCTCCATCGGTAAAGGCATCGCCGAGCGTCAACTGGCTGCGAATCGACGGCAGATCGTGCTGCACGTAGGTCGCGATGTTCTGATACGTGCGCGGTCCGTTCGATTGCCACGTCAGCGCGGAATTTTGCCTGAAGTGCCAGCTGCCTACATTGACGCCGCTATTCAGGCCGAGATAGGTCTGTGTGTTGGACAACCCCGCGGAGCCCGAACCCGTCACGCGAAACGAATTCAGGTTGTAGCCCAAAGTGGCCGAGGTCACGCCTTCGTCCCAGAACTCGGGACTCACGTAGCCTTGCGGATTGCGCAGCAGCGCCGCCTGCGGGATGCTCAGGTCGAGCCGCAGATCGGACAGGTCGAAGGATTGCGACGCACCGTCGACGAGATTGGCAACGTTCGCGCACTCGCCCGCCTGGGCTTTCGCGAGTTCGCCGCGGCCCTTGTCCGGCAGCGTCGAAAAGTCCAGACCGAGGCGCTCGATCAGCGCCTTGCTGAAACACGGCACGGCGTTCCCCGCGCCGTCCCGTGCCACGAAACGCAGCGTGTCGTGGCCGACCCAGTTTCCGTTGACGTAGAGGTCGACGGTGTACTCGCCGGGCTGCACCGGATTGCCGCGCTCGAAACGCGACACGTCGACGCTTTGGCCTTTCGGCTTCATCAGAAATTCGCTGTTGAACTGCACATCGGCAAGCATCGTGGAGTCGGCGAACGCGGGCGTTGCGCCCCATGCGGCCAGCGCGCCGAGCATCACGGCATGGCTGCGCCTGAGCGCGAACCAGTTTCCGGCTCGCGGCCGCGAAGAATATTCCCGGGTGCGCATGATTACTTGCGGGTCCCGTCGCGCAGCGTTTTGCCGGTGACGCCGGCGCCGTAGTCGTTGATGAAGGTGTAGTCGACTTGCGCCGGCACGTCGGCGAGCGGTGCAACGTTGCCAATGTCGAAGTCCGCGCTCGCGCCCGGGTCGACCATGCCGCCCTTGTCGCTGGCCCAGCTCGTCGTGCTCTCGCTCGCGACGATCTTGCTGAACGTCACGTGATACGGCGTCGGATTGGTCGCCTCGAGCGCGTAGGCGCCGTTGTCCTTGCGCACGAATTTCCAGCTGACTTTCGCGGCCGCTTCGTCCGCATTGCCCGGCAGCCCCGCCGGACGGAAGAACAACTTGATGCGCGAACGGAACGCCAGCTGCAGCGAATTCGGATCGTCCGCTGTGGTGCTCGCTGCCGCGCGCGGCGGCACTTCAAGCACGTTGAGCCAGAACAGGGACTCCTTGTCTTGCGGCAACGGTTCCTGCGTGTAGATCAGGCGCAGGCTCTGCCCTTTCTTCGGATCGAGGCGAAAAAGCGGCGGCGACAAGGTGAACGGCACCTTCGATTCGTCCGGCATCGCGTTCGGATTGCCGGTGTCGAGCCACACCTGAACCAGCGCCGGTGCGTCACCTTCGTTACTGAGCTTGACGGTTACTTCACGCTCTCTTGCCTGATAGATCACGCGCGTGCCGCTGATCACGACACCCGCATGCGCGCTGCTCACCAACCACGACAATGCGAAAACCGTCATCGCCCTTGATAAATTCTTTCGCATTGCCATTTCGTTATCCTGATTTCGTGGCGAACTCGTGGTTCGCTCTGTTCTCCTCGACAGCCGGCGCCTCTCGCGGGCGCCGGCTACCGCCCCGTAGCGTCCTGCTTTTACTGGTAGACGATCGAGTACATGACGGTCGTATTGACGGTACCTGCCGTCGATGCGCCATTGGTTGCCACGTATTGCGCAAAGTACTTGAGCGTGGCCGCACCGCTTGCCAGCGCGACTGCCTTCGAGTTCTGCGAGGCCTGCGCCGCACCCAGCGTGATCACGCTGCTGTCGCCGTTGAGCAGGCCGATTTCGACGTTGGTCGCCGTGCCCGAAGCGTTGATCAGTTGGCCCGTGGTCGTATCGACCGTGGCGCCCGGTTCGAAATAAGTCGACACGTTGCCCGAGTTCGGCGTGCAGTTCGACAGTGCGATGTTGAACGGCGTGCGGCCCGCGGTCGTGCCCGCAGTGGCGAGCGCCGAGGTCGAGACAGTCGGCAGCGTAACGGTGAAGTTCTTGCCGCCGCCGTTACCGCTGATCGTGCAGGTCTGGCTGGTGATCTGGCCGTTGAATGTGATGGTGCCGTCGGCTGCGTGCGAAACGGCCGGCATGGCGGCTGCTGCAGCGATGGCCGTAGCGAGAACGCCTGAGCGCGTGAATTTCATGGTTATCCCCATTGATAAGTAATGCGTCGTATTGAAAGACCGTGTGTGTGGCGGGTTCAGCGATGGCGTTGCGCTCAAACCGACCGCGCCGGGGGCAATTATCGGGACGATGGCAAAAAGGGACAGTCAAGCACTGTCAAGCTGGACGGGAGAAGGTTGAAGCAGTGTCAAAACGAACGTTTTCTGGAAGTAAGAGCTACTTGCGTGGCTGCTTTTGTGGCCGAAAAGTGCGTCTATCTACCGGATTTATTCATACGAATAGGACTTAATCGAGAAAAATCTACGTTTAAAACGTGAGTGCAAGTCGATTTTGCCGGAAAGAGCTTTTTGTTGTCCGTTACCGGACTGTCAAATCGCCTTAACTGAAGCTCGTTGTCTTCGCTCCCCAGCAGTGATCACGCCTCGGAGTGCCTCGACGCATTCAATTGACGCGCGGGCATCTCCGACGACATCTATTCGCGGAGTCCGAAATGAAACGCGCGCTCATGATGCTTGCGCCGGTCGGCGGGATGCTGGTTGGCGCTGCCCACGCGCAAAGCTCGTTGACGATCAGCGGAACAACGTACACGTACTGTGCGGCCGAGGGTCAATTCTGTTCATTCACAGGCACGGCGAACGTCGTCTACGGCACCACGTCGCCTACGCTTCAATACGATATCAATGGGCCGTTCACGGGCGGGGTGCAGTGCTCGACGGGAGCGGTGTCGAGTACGGACCCAGCGTTCGGGTATGGGAAGAGTTGCTGGTACAAAAGCACTTCGGCACCCACGCCCACGCCGACTCCTACTCCGACGCCAACCCCCACCCCTGCTCCGACGCCGAGTCCCTCTGGTGCGTGGACGCAGTGTGCCGTCGAGAACGCGCGCTGTTCGTTCAGCGGCAAGATGACCGTGCTTTATGGCGCGAGTACGACTTCCAATAACGTGAGCAAAGTTTTCACCAATGGTGTGACTTGCAGCAATACGGCTTTTGGTACCGACCCGGCGTACGGGGTTTCGAAGTTCTGCTGGATTCCGAAGACACCTGCACCGGCGCCTACACCAACACCTACGCCGACGCCAACGCCAACACCTACGCCCACACCCACGCCGACTCCAACACCGACTCCAACACCGACGCCTACACCTACACCTACACCTACACCTACACCTACACCTACACCTACACCTACGCCTACGCCTACGCCCACACCGACGCCGACTCCAACACCGACTCCAACACCGACTCCAACACCGACGCCTACGCCGGTATCCGCCATCGCCTGCGCAGCACCGACGTCAGCAGCCGGAGGCACCGCCAATGGCCTGATCGTCACCGACACGCCAAGCAGCAACGGCACACGCCTTTTCAATCAAGGCAGCAGCTTCCAGGTGTCGTTCGTCACCGCGGCGACATCAGCGGACACCGTCGTCTGGTCGATGCAGGATCAACTAGGCAACATCAAGGGCAGCGGTTCGTTTGCCGTTGCGAGCGGGACACGGACCAGCACGCTGTCGTGCCAGAGCAGCTCGGCGGGTTACTTCGCGATCACGGCGACGCTGTCGCACTCAGGCGGCACGCTGCCGCAATTCGGCACACGTCCAACCGGCATCGCCACGTTCGGCATCTTGCCGAACCTGTCCAGCACCATACCGGCAGTCAGCTACGCGCATCAGGAGCAGCACCGCTTCGGCATGCAGGGCTTCAACGACAATGGCGCGATGCTCACAGCGCTCGGCATCTCCCAAACGATCGACGACCGTGAACTGTCCGCCATGGAGCCCAATGCGGCGAATACGTGGACGCCTTCCTTATCGGATCTCGATCCGTTCTATACGAATGGCAAGATCATGCGGCTCATCAGGCTGGACGGCATTCCCGGGTGGGCGAGTCCGACTGGCGCGTTTCAGGACGACACCAACGCACCGTCAAACGAAACCTACTACCAGAACTACATGGCGCGCGTGGGCACCGACAGCGCTGCGATCCGTCAACAGTATTTTCCCAATCAGCAATACAACTATTATCAGGTGACGTGGGAGCCCCAATGGGTCGATTCGACCGCCAATTTCGTCGCGATGTACGCGGCGGCCTATAAAGGCTTGCATTCGACTGATCCGAACGCGGTCGTGATGGGCACGACCAACGTCTTTCCCGCCAACTGCTCGACGCAATGTACGCAGGGATATCTCGCCACCTACGCATCGCTAGGGCTCGGCAATTACATCGACGGTGTGACGACGCACGGCTATTACAACGCCGGCACGTTTGCGGGACACCCGCCCGAACAATACGATACCGATCCGAATCCCGCGAACGTCGCGAACGCCCTCGATCAGCAGATGAGGTCGTTGCGTTCGCAGATGCAGTTGGTCAAGCCGAACATGCGCTTGTGGATGACCGAGCTCGGCATCACCTACGACTCCGGTGCCGCTTATGGGCCGAGTTATCCGCCGGCGAACCAGCTATATGGGCAAGCTGCAGTTGCATTGCGCGCGCACCTCATCATTCTTGGCGAAGGTGCACAGGTCACTTACTTCTTCTACGGCTCGGACTATCCGGCTGACGTGGGCATCGGCACGTTCTTCGATCTCGCTGATCCGCAAGGGCAATATGGCGCGACGAATCTGAGTCCCAAACCAGAAGCGCTCGCGTTCGCCGCACTAACGCGCGTCCTCGACGGCACGCAAACGCTCGGGCGTCTCAACGGGCTTCCTTCGATGGTGTATGGCTATGCATTCCAGCAACTGAACTCAGGACCGGTGATCGCGGCGCTCTGGACGCACAACAATTCGAACTGGCCGACGTCATCGGGCACCTACAGTTCGACCTATAGCACCACGTATGCATTGACCGTGAACTCGACCGGCACGAACGGCACCGTAAGCGTCATCGACATGATGGGCAATGTAAGCTCGGTGAGCTACACGAACGGCGTCGCGAATCTCACGCTGACCGAGTCGCCGATTTACGTGGTGCTCGCGAACGCCAATGCGATCCAGGGCAAGTACACAGCACCCGTGGGCTATACAGGACAATAATTACGCCTGGATAAAATCACGCCCATTTTCCTTTCGATATCCTGACTACATCTGTTCTCGGGTATAGTCCACTGGCACACCGCGCGAAACTGCCCTACATTTTCGTTGTCGATCGCCGATGACCGCAGCCGCGGTCGCTACTTGTCATTCTCCTTACGCCCGAACCATTCGGGCGTCGAACCATAGACAACAGCAGTCACACCGGCACGCCTGACCGGGCCTGGAGGGGACATGGCCGTCTTCGCTAACTTCTGGCGCCTGATAGTCGGCAAGCCGCTGGATCCGCTCGATCCCCGGACTCGTCACGCGATCGCTGTCACGCCGCTGCTAGCCTGGGTGGGTCTCGGTGCCGACGGGTTGTCGTCGTCATGCTATGGGCCTGAAGAAGCCTTCCTCGCGCTCGGCCAGCACACCTCGCTTGCCGTGTTTCTCGCACTGGCTACCGCAGCGACAGTTTTCATCATCGCGCTCGGCTATAACCAGGTCATCCAGTTGTTCCCCACCGGTGGCGGCGGCTATCGCGTTGCGACCGCATTACTGGGCCCGCATCCAGGGCTGGTGTCAGGCGCCGCGCTGCTGGTCGACTACGTCCTGACCGTCGCGACCTCGCTTGCAAGCGGCGTCGATGCCTTCTTCAGCTTGCTGCCGGTGAGCGCACAGGCGTTCAAGCTCGCCACCGAGCTCATCCTCATCGTCCTGATGACGGGCCTCAACTTTCGCGGCATGCGCGAGTCGATCATGGTGCTGCTGCCGATCTTCCTTGGCTTCGTGGTGCTGCATCTCGGCCTCATCGTGTACGGCATCGCGGTGCACGGCGATCATCTGGCCGCCGTCGTGCCGGGCGCGATCGGCGAGGCGCACAGCATGTCGCACGCGGTCGGCCCCCTCGTGGTGGTGGCCTTGCTCATGCGCGCGTTCTCGTTAGGCGGCGGCACGTATACGGGCCTCGAAGCCGTGTCGAACAACGTCAACATGCTGGCCGAACCGCGCGTGCCGAACGGAAGGACGACGATGTTCTACATGTCCACGTCGCTCGCATTCACGGCCGGCGGCATCATTCTGCTGTACATGTTGTGGCATGCTCAGGCGGTAGAAGGTCAAACGCTCAACGCGGTGGTATTCGGCAGTGTCATCGACCATCTCGGGCTCGGCTCCGCGTTCGCACGGCATGCGCTGCTTGCCGCGGTGCTGGCCTTCGAAGCCGGTCTGCTGCTGGTCGGCGCACAAACCGGCTTCCTGGATGGGCCGGCTGTGCTGTCGAACATGGCGTCGGATTCGTGGGTGCCGCGCCATTTCCGTGATCTGTCCGCGCGGCTGGTCAGACAGAACGGCATCGTCGTGATGGGGCTGGCGAGCCTCGCCATCCTGATCTGGACGCACGGTGACGTGTCGATCCTGGTGGTGCTGTACAGCATCAACGTGTTCCTGACTTTCAGCCTCTCCCTGCTGGGACTGTGCATTTACTGGTGGGGCCATCGCCATGAAGGCGAAAACTGGCTGACGCACTTCGCGCTATCCGCATTGGGGCTTTCGGTCACCAGCACCGTGCTGGTGATCACGCTGATCGAGAAGTTCACGGAGGGTGGCTGGCTGACGGTCCTGGTGACCGGCGCTGTGGTGGCGCTGTGTTTCGCCATCAAACGGCACTACAGCGAAACCCGCGCACTGATTGCGAAGGAAGATGCCCTCTTCACCGGCGCTCCGCCCGAAGTCAGCGAAGCGGCGGCGGCGCTCAAACCGGACCCATCCCTGCCGACTGCTATTCTGCTCGTCGGCAAACACCGCGGCGCCAGCATGCATGCCCTGCTATGGGTGAACCGGTTGTTCCCGGACCACTTCAGGAACGTGATATTTCTCGCAGTCGGCGAAGTGGACGCGCAAAGCTACGAAGGTGCGGAGCACCTTGAGCAGTTGCGGCAAACGATTTCAGCAGCGCTCGAATACTATGTGGCGCAGTGCCGCCGGCACGGAATGGCCGCCGAATACAGGATCGCTTTCGGCACCGATCCTGTGGAAGAATTCGTCGGACTGACCGGGACCGCCATGGAGGAGTTCCCGAACAGCGTGTGCTTCGCCAGCAAACTGATTTTCAAACGGGTGAATATCCTGACGCGGTGGCTTCACAATCACACACCGCTGGAAATCCAGACACGTCTGCACCAGCATGGCAAACAGATGGTGCTGCTGCCGATGAACGTGGGATGACTCAGTGGACCATCGTTACTGGAGTAACCGTGCGCCTTGACAGCGACGCCAACATGGCCAGTCTTCTAAAGAAGCCCATATGGCTCGCGTCGATCACCATGACATCCGGCTGGGTCGTTGCCGCATAGTCGGCAATCGCTTTCGTGCGGTGGCCGAATACCCGCTTCCAGTGGTACGGCACGCCCGCTTCTTCGAGAATCGTTCGGGCATCGATCAGCGCCTTGAGCATGGCGTGTTTTTCCATCCGCACCAGCGAGCTTCGAGTATGGAAGGCTGCAGCGCGCCCCTGATCGACAGGCTCGAGCACTTCAAGCAGTTCGACTTCAGTTACGCCGCGCTCCAGAAACATGAACGCCGCATAGCGCGCGGCTTCTATCGCGCCGCCGTGGTCGAGAACAGGGATCAGCATTCGTATCATCGAGAACTCCTGGCGGGTACTTTGTACTTTGAGCTTAGCGAAAGCGGCATTAATGTCGTGTAAAAAAACTGCTGTTTTTGCAGCACGCACGCGCGCAAATTACACGGCGACGAAAGGCATCTTCACGATGCCTGTATCGCAGCCGGATTCAGCTCGATATGCAAGATCACCAGCCACCGCTTCGGACAATCCTCTGCAATCTGCAATTCCTGTTTCCTGTCACCGCCCGTCTTCACAAAACCTTTCGCCCGCGCGAAGCCGAACGCGCGCCGTGCATCGGATTGCAGCCACAGCGTCAGCAGCCCGCATGTCACGCAACTGAACAGCCAGATCGTTTCGTGAGGCAGCGTCGCATCGAGTTGCTGCGCGACGTACGTAAAAATCGTTGTGAGAACCTGATTGGTGACGAAGGCAATGGCGACGACCTTGCACATTCCCCTGAATATCATGGCGTGTCTTGAGGGCGTCATGGCAGGTCAAAACCCGGTGCGGAAAACACGCAAGCCTCCACGGTCACGTTGCCCTTTGTTTGTTTGACTGCCATACACCCCTCCAGCAAAACCCAGATTTTTCTTGCGGCGAAACGCCAGACTCGAACTATACGGAGCTCGCCGTAAAGGCCGAGAATCGATTGCCGCCGGCGATATAAAAATCCTGTGAAAATCACCGCACGCCGACCAGCCGGTAGCCCACGCCGGCCTCGGTGACAATGTGTTCAGGATGTGCCGGATCGCGCTCGAGCTTATGCCGCAGATGCCCCATGTAGATACGCAGGTAGTGGTGGTTGTCGGTCTGCAATGGGCCCCATACCTCGCCGAGCAGTTGCTCGTGCGTCAATACGCGGCCTGGATGGCGCACCAGCGCGGAGAGCAGGCGATATTCGGTGGGGCTGAGATGGACGATCCGACTGCCGCGTACCACCCTGCGCTCGCCGAGATCGATTGTGACGAGGCCGAACTGAACCTGAGGCACGCCAACCCTGTCGCCGCTGGCCTGCCTGCGCAAATGCGCTCTGATCCGCGCGCTAAGTTCGGGTAAGCCGAACGGTTTGGTGAGGTAATCGTCGGCACCGGCATCGAGCGCGGCAACCTTGTCTTCTTCGCGGCTTCGCGCCGAGAGGACGATCACCGGCATCGCGGACCAGCCGCGCAACTCGCGGATCACCTCGATGCCGTCCATGTCCGGCAAACTCAGATCGATGATCACAAGGTCCGCCAGCCGCGTCGCCGCCTGCGCCAAACCTTGTGCGCCGGTCTGCGCGTCGAAGACACTCATGCCGGCTGCTTCGAGGCTAGTACGAATGAAGCGGCGGATAGCTTTGTCCGCGTCGATCACAACGACTGTTACGGTGGGATCGCTCATCCGCAGGCTCAATGCATCGGCTTGAGGTCATCCAAAGCCAGGTTGAGCTTCAGCACGTTCACGCGTGCCTCGCCGAAAATGCCGAACTGCCGCCCCGACGTATTGCGCCCAACAAGATTGGTCACCTGATCGACCGGCAGGCCGCGGGCCTGCGCCACGCGCGCCACCTGATAGGCGGCCGCGGCCGGACTGATCTCCGGGTCGAGGCCGCTGCCCGACGACGTCACGAGATCCACCGGCACCGGTTGCGACATGTCGTTGCCTGCTGCCTTCAACGCATCGAGACGGCCTTTGATTTCGTCAGCGAGCGCGGGATTGGTCGGGCCAAGGTTCGAACCACCCGAGTTCTGTGCGTTGTAGGGCTGCGGCGAGGTAGCCGACAGGCGTCCCCAGAAATAGTACGGCGCATCGAACTGCTGACCGATCAGCGCGGAGCCGGCCACTTTGCCGTCTTTCTCGAGCATGCTGCCGTTTGCCTGAGCCGCGAAGGCTGCGTGACCAATTGCGGTCACAACGATCGGATAGATCACCCCGGTGATCACCGTCATCAGGATGAACAGAACAAGTACCGGGCGAATCAGCGTTTTCATGATGTTCACTCTATTGGGTCAGACCCAGCCGAACACGTTCAGCACCATATCGATCAGCTTGATGAACGGGAACGGCAGCAGAATGCCGCCCAGCCCGTAGATCAGCAGATTGCGGCGCAGCAGCGACGCCGCGCCGAGCGGCCGGTACTTCACGCCCTTGAGTGCCAGCGGAATCAGCGCAACTATAATCAACGCATTGAAAATCACCGCCGAGAGAATGGCTGACGACGGCGAGCTCAGATGCATCACGTCGAGCACACGCAATTGCGGATAAGTCGTCGCGAACGCCGCCGGGATGATCGCGAAGTATTTGGCCACGTCGTTCGCAATCGAGAACGTGGTGAGCGAGCCGCGCGTCATCAGCATCTGTTTGCCAATTTCGACGATCTCGATCAGCTTGGTCGGATTCGAATCGAGGTCGACCATGTTGCCGGCTTCCTTCGCCGCCTGCGTGCCGGTGTTCATCGCCACCGCCACGTCCGCTTGCGCAAGCGCAGGGGCGTCGTTGGTACCGTCGCCGGTCATCGCCACCAGACGGCCTTCAGACTGGTGCGAGCGAATCGTGGCGAGCTTGGCCTCAGGCGTCACCTCGGCGAGGAAATCGTCCACGCCGGCCTCGGCGGCGATCGCTGCTGCGGTCAGGCGGTTGTCGCCCGTCACCATGATGGTCTTGATGCCCATCTTGCGCAGTTCGGCGAAGCGTTCCTTGATGCCACCCTTGACGATATCCTTCAACTCGATCACGCCCATGCAGCGTGCGCCGCTCTCGCCGCGCACTTGCTGCGCGACGACCAAAGGCGTGCTGCCGCGCCGTGCGATTTCTGTCACCGCCGCCGTCAACTCAGCCGGAAAACGGCCGCCGTGCGCCTCGACATAGTGTTTGATCGCATCGGAAGCGCCCTTGCGAATCTCACGGTCGGGCAGATCGACACCGCTCATGCGCGACTGTGCGCTAAAGGCGAGGAAGGTCGCCTGCAATGCGTGCATATCGCGTTCGCGGATATTGAAGCGCTGCTTCGCCAGCACGACGATACTGCGCCCTTCCGGTGTTTCGTCCGCGAGTGAAGACAACTGCGCCGCGTCGGCGAGCTGTTCCTCCGTGACGCCCGGCGCAGGTGTGAAAGCCGACGCCTGGCGATTGCCGAGCGTGATCGTGCCGGTCTTGTCGAGCAGCAATACATCGACGTCGCCTGCGGCTTCAACAGCACGGCCCGAGGTGGCGATCACGTTCGCCTGCATCATCCGGCTCATACCCGCTACGCCGATCGCCGAAAGCAGACCGCCGATGGTGGTCGGAATCAGACACACCAGCAGCGCGACCAGCGCGGTAATCGTGACTACATGCCCTGCTTTCGCGGCTTCGACCGAGAACATCGAGAACGGCAGCAGCGTCGCGGTTGCGAACAGCAGCACGAGCGTCAACGCGACCAGCAGGATCGTCAGGGCGATCTCATTCGGCGTTTTCTGACGCTTCGCCCCTTCCACCATCGCGATCATCCGGTCGAGGAAGGCCTCGCCCGGATTCACGCTGACGCGCACGACGATCCAGTCCGACAGCACGCGCGTGCCACCCGTCACCGACGAAAAGTCGCCGCCCGACTCGCGGATCACTGGCGCGGATTCACCTGTGATCGCCGACTCGTCGACCGACGCGACGCCTTCGATCACTTCGCCGTCCGCCGGAATCACGTCGCCGGTTTCCACCAGCACGACGTCGCCCTTGCGCAGATCGGTGGCCGTCGTAATGCGAATCGGCGACTTGGGATGCGCCTCCTGCAGCTTCTTCGCCATCACGTCGCGCTTCGCACCACGCAGCGAAGCCGCCTGCGCTTTCGAGCGCCCCTCAGCGAGCGCCTCCGCGAAGTTGGCGAACAGCACGGTAAACCACAGCCAGAGCGCGATCGCCAGAATGAAACCCGCGGGCGCCTCGGCCTGGCCAGCGAGCGCGGCGACCCACAGAATGGTCGTCAGAATGCTGCCGATGTATACGCAGAACATCACCGGGTTACGCAACTGATGGCGTGGTGCGAGCTTCCTGAACGAATCGACGAGCGCCGGCCGGGCAATCGACGGGTCGAACATCGAGCGCGCCGCGTTGCGCGCCTGACCGATGTTGCCCGGCTGATGAACCGGCGGTTGGAGTCCGTTAGTCATGCTGTCCTCTCAGTCAATGTCCCGCGACCATGATCAGATGTTCAACGACCGGGCCGAGCGCCAGTGCAGGCACGTACGTCAGCGCGCCGACCAGCACCACCGTGCCGAGCAGCAGCACGACGAACAGTGGGCCGTGCGTCGGCAGCGTGCCGGCGGTCGCGGAGATGCGTTTCTTTGCGGCGAGCGATCCGGCGATTGCCAGCACCGGCACAATCGAGCCGAAGCGGCCGAACCACATGGCGATGGCCAGCGTGCTGTTGTAGAACGGCGTATTGACCGAGAGGCCCGCGAAAGCGCTGCCGTTGTTATTGGCGGCCGAACTGTAGGCGTAGAGAATCTCGGAGAACCCGTGCGGCCCGGGATTGGAGACGCCCGCCACGCCGGCCACCGTCAGCACGCCGATTGACGCGCCGACCAGCACGAGCAGTGGCGTGAGCAACACGGCGATCGACACCATCTTCATCTCGTACGACTCGATCTTCTTGCCGATGTATTCCGGCGTTCGCCCGATCATCAGGCCGGCCACGAACACCGCGAGCAAGGCGAACACGAGCATGCCGTACAGGCCCGAGCCCACGCCGCCGAAGATCACCTCGCCGAGTTCGATCAGCAGGAGCGGAACGAAGCCGCCCATCGGCGTCAACGAATCGTGCGTGTTGAGAACCGCGCCACACGAGGCGGCGGTGGTCGCCACGGTGAAGATGCCGGACTGAGCGATGCCGAAGCGGGTCTCCTTGCCTTCCATGTTGCCGCCCGTTTGCGTGGCCGATGCCGTTTGATCGACATGCAGCGACGCATACAGCGGGTTGCCGTTCTGCTCAGACGAAATCTCGCCCCAACAGGCGACCGCGAACGCGATCGTCATCGCGGCAAGCACCGCATAGCCCTGCCGCTTGTCGCCCACCATCCGGCCGAACACCAGGCACAACGCAGCAGGGATAACGAGCATCGCTATCATCTGAACGAAGTTGGCGAACGGCGTCGGGTTCTCGTACGGATGCGCGGAATTGGCGTTGAAGAAGCCGCCGCCGTTGGTGCCGAGCATCTTGATCGCTTCCTGCGACGCAACCGGCCCCATGGCGATGGTCTGCTTGTCGGCCTTGTTGTCCACCATCACCGGGTTACCCTTGGCGTCCTTGACGGGATTGCCCTGGGCATCGGTCTTCGGCGTCTGATACGTCGTCACCTGCAGCGTCGGCACGTCTTCGTATGACTTGAAGTTCTGAAGCACCCCTTGACTGATCAGGACGAGCGCAATGACCGTCGCGAGCGGCGCGAGGATATACAACGTGATACGCGTCAGATCGACCCAGAAATTGCCGATCGTCGCGGCCGTATGGCGTGCGAAACCGCGAATCAGCGCGATCACGACAGCAATGCCGGTGGCGGCCGAAAGGAAGTTCTGCACCGTCAGCGCGGCCATTTGCGTCAGATAGCTGACCGTCGATTCCGGCGTGTAGTCCTGCCAGTTCGTGTTGGTCACGAAGCTGACCGCCGTGTTGAACGCGGCGTCGGGCGTCATCGGTCCGAAGCCCTGCGGGTTCGCGGGGAGCCATTGCTGCAAACGCAGAAATCCGTACACCGCGAGCACGCCGAGCGTGTTGAAGACCAGCACGGCCAGCGCGTAGTGCTTCCACGACATTTCGGCGCTGGGGTCGACCCCAGCGAGCTTGTAGAGCGCGGTTTCGATCGGCCGTCCTATCCGGCGCACGACGACCGAAGAACCGTCCACCACGCCGGTCATGTAGCGGCCGAGCGGAATGGCGAGCGCGATCAGCACGACGATAAACAGGCCGGGCTGAAACAGGTTGTTGAAGTTCATTCGAGAGCCTCCGCGCGTAGCAAGGCATACACGAGGTAAGCGAACAGAATCAGCGTCGAGGCCGCCGCGAGCCAGGTCATCCAGGTGGTCATGGACGGCCTCCGGGGGCGCGGTGAAGCTTGTCGCAGCCAATCACGAAGCCCGCGACGAGGCCGCTGAATGCAATGATGGCGATGAGGTAAAGCAGATCCATGGTCCGGTCTCCCACAGGGGACTCCTGCACCGTGAAATTTAGGAAAATCCGCGTAAACGCAGCGTTAATACTTCGCGCGGTTTCGTAAAAACGATGGACGTGGTGCGGGAGAGCGCTCGGTTAACGCAGCGGTATGGTCTTGCTGGGGGACTTTCGGGCTTTCGTACTGCTGTTTGAAAACGGCTGGCGCTTGAGCGGCTTAAGCGGCCTAAGAGACTTAAAGGGCTCAAGCCGCCTTGGCCGCCTTACTCGCTTGAACTGCTTGCGCCACCTGAGCGGCTTGAGATGCTTCGCGCGCAGCCTGTTCGATCCAGAGCCGGCTATCGGGAAACCAGAACGCGTCCGGGCGCGGCGGCGAGACGAGCTTCACCGGAAGTGAGGGATTGAATATCTTCGACCATGCGGACAGATAGGACGGCGTCTTCACGAGGAAGCCGCAATTGGCCAGGAGCAGGCAGGACACCAGCGCCTCGCGGCCGATTTCGAGTCCCGGATAGCCGCTGAAGTGAACGGGCGTGCTGCCACGGGCGAGATGTTTTGCCGGTGCGACTCTGACCGGCTTGCTGAATGGCCAGGCGACAAAATAATCGATAAACGCCCGTTCATCGCTCGAGACAAAAATATTGGTCAAGCGCGGGTTTTCAGCAAGCGAGGCTTCCACCTGCCGGCAAAAGCTTCCCCACGAAACCGGGATGGCTTCCTGCGCCTTGTCGGTCCCTCTGAAATGCGCGCCAAGGGTCGACGGGCCGAGCCCGAGCTTCTGGCAGATCGCATCGACTTCTTCGCAGATATGCGCGGCCGGACGATAGTGCGCGAAGAAAAGCTCGCTTGCACTCCTCAGTCGAAGCCGCGCTTCATAACGCTGACGAAAGCCGAGTTGAACCAGGTCGCGCACTGTCGACGTTCTGATCTTATGAGTGATCGTGACTCCGGAGGTGGTGTGCACGGACTCGAAGAAGGCCGAGAACCAGTCCAGCTTCCCTTCGGCATCACCATACAGCCCGCCGCGTGCACTGATGCACGGGGTGAGACATTTCTCGTCGCAATACATCAGAATAAACAGGACCATCTGCATCACGGAGAAGAAACCGGAGTTCTCCTGAATCTCGATGGAAAAAATGCCCCTATTCAAACGCTGTGTTGCATGGAGGGAAATCCGGCGCGGCGTGGCCACGCTATGCTTGAATCCCTCGCTACGTCGGATCTGTTTCGCCCGATCGACTACCTTTCTCAACATGCCTGACTCCTAATTAATTAGGTATTTTTTAAAATGGCACGGACCTGTTTGCTGCGAAGGAAGGGACGGTTGAGCATAACATTTCAAAAGCACGACCACGTAAAGTTTGGCTCATCTTGGTGAGCTAGCGTACAAAGGATCGGTAAGGTTTTCCCTGGATGGCCGCGCCGCACTGCCGGCTCAACCCTCCGGCATATCGCCGGTGTACTCATAGGCCACCGTCCCCTTGGGATGTCTGAACCACCCCGGATCGCGGTAGTCGTTGTGCCCCAATCCCTCCCGCACTTTCACGACGGTGAACATGCCGCCCATCTCCAGCGCGCCGAACGGCCCCGTGCCGGTCATCATCGGCAGCGTGTTGTCGGGCAGCGGCATTTCCATTCCGCCCATCGAGCCGCCCGTGCTGCCCATCGCCATGTATTCGGGCACCAGCTTGTTGATGCGTTGCGCGAGGTCCTTCTGCGGCACACCGATCAGGTTCGGGACCTGATGACCCATCGCGTTCATGGTGTGATGGGACTTGTGGCAATGAAACGCCCAATCGCCCGGACGGTTCGCCGTGAACTCGATGGCGCGCATCTGGCCGACGGCCACGTCCGCGGTCACCTCGGGCCAGCGGGCGGACGGCGGAATCCATCCGCCATCCGTGCCCACCACTTCGAAGTGATAGCCGTGCAGATGGATCGGATGATTGGTCATCGTCAGATTGCCGACACGGATGCGCACGCGATCGCCGACGCGTACCGGCAAGGAATCGATGCCTGGAAAGACGCGCGCATTCCACGTCCACATGTTGAAGTCGGTCATCTCGTTCACGCGCGGCGTGAAACTGCCCGGGTCGATATCGTATGCGGACATGATGAATACGAAGTCGCGATCCACCTGCATGACGCCCGGGTCTTCCGGATGAACAATGAATGTCCCCATCATGCCCATTGCCATCTGTACCATCTCGTCGGCATGCGGGTGATACATGAAGGTGCCGTGTTTCTCCAGTTGAAACTCGTAGACGAAGGTCTTGCCCGGCGGAATGTGCGGCTGCGTGAGACCGCCGACGCCATCCATGCCGCACGGCAGGAGCATGCCGTGCCAGTGAACCGTGGTGTGCTCCGGCAGCTTGTTGGTCACGAAGATGCGCACCTTGTCGCCTTCAACGGCCTCGATGGTCGGCCCTGGCGCCTGGCCGTTATAGCCCCACAGGTTCGCACTCATGCCCGGCGCCAGTTCGCGCACTACCGGCTCGGCAATCAGATGAAACTCCTTCCAGCCGTTCTTCATACGCCATGGCAGTGACCAGCCGTTCAACGTGGCGACGGGTGCATAGGGCCGGCCATTTGGAGGCGCAAGCGGCGCCTGCATCGCGGCCTTGGCCATCGTGGGCGCTTCAGGCAATGACGCGGCGCCGGCCTTGCTGACGAGCGCCGCGCCCAACAACGCGGCTCCAGAGCCGCCCAGAAAATTTCGACGAGACACCATGTCATTGACCTTCGGAATCTGTGGATGACGCTTGCGGCGTCATGGATGTAAATGGCGCAGCGGCCATCGCGAGAGGCGGCAGACGGCCACCGAGCGCCTGTTGCAGATCGGTTTCCGCGAGCCAGTAGTCTTTGAGCGCGTCGATATAGCTATTCACCGCGCCGATCTGGTCGCGCGAATCGGCGAGCAGTTCGAACACGCTCGCGAGCATGCCGTTATAGCGAAGCAGCAGTTCGTCCGAAATCGTTTTGCGGATCGGCACGACCTCGTCGCGATAGTGCTTCGCAACGTCGTAGTCGGTCACATAAGCCGAATACGATTCTCGAACCTCCGAGCGCGCGTTGATCGCGGTCTCGGCGACGCGGTTCGCTGACTGCAGATAGATCGCTTCGGCGCGCGCCACTTTCGAGGCGCCCCAATCGAAAATCGGAATCTCGACGCTGATCTCGTAGCCCTGTTCACGGCCGTCGGAGGTCGTGAAATTGTTCTGATACCCGACATCCAGCGCATTGATGAATCGCGTTGCCCGGCTTAGGCCCAGTGAGCTTGCAACGCTCTGCGTTTGCAGTTTTGCTGCCTGGATGTCCAGGCGATTCTGCATCGCGAAGTGTTCGAGGTCCTGCAATTCGGGCCTCGTTGCAGGCAGGTCAGGCAGACGCTCGGGAAGGTCGTACTGCGCTTGCGAGCCCCATAGGCCCATCGTGCGAGTGAGTTTTTCTCGCGCGGCTATCGACTGCTGCCGCGCTTTCGCTAGTTGCGCCACAGCTTCCGCGTAGAAGGCCTGCTCACGTGCATAGTCGAGCTTGCTGAAGTTGCCGGCTTGCTGCATACGCAACGCGAGTTCGGCGCCGGCTTCTGCCGAGTCCTTCACCTGCTCTGCGTAGACAGCGGACTGCTTCGCCGCGACGGCACCGATATAGGCGCGTCGGGCATCGGCGGCGACCTTGAGCATGGCGTCCGCTGCGAGCAGCCGGGTCTGCTCGAAACGGCGACTCTCAATGCGTGTCGCCAACGGCAGCGTCAGCACGTTCAGCAAGCCGAGCGTAAATGTGCGGCTGATGCTCAGATCGTTGCCGCCGTGCGTGCGGCTGAATGTGAAGCCGGGATTCGGCAGTCGTCCCGCCTGCACCAGGTCCGCCTCGGCAATGCCGAGTTCGCTATACGATGCCTGCAATCCGCGGTTATTCAATAGCGCGATCTGGATCGCGTCGTCCATGCCGAGTGGTCGGGATAGCAGTTCCTGCGTGCGTTTGACGACAGCGTTTCGGTCTTCGTCTGTCTTGACTAGTACAGCGTCTTTGCCGAGCCGCTGCGATGCTGTGGTGGACACGGTGTCGAAGCCGCCGTCCTTCGAAAAGGTCGTGCAGCCGGCGAGGAACGCCAATGCAGTAGTGGCAGCAATGACGCGGCCGGTGGGAAAGAGAGGCTGCTTCATTCTGCCGGGCCCTCTTGATGGGCACCGTGGCCGCCGTGATTGGCGTGAGGGTTGGAGCCGTGGTCGGAGTTGCGGTTGGCACCAGCGTTGGCACTCGCTTTCGCATCGCCCGAATGCACTTGACCGTGGTCCATCTGCAGCTTGCCCGATGGACTCGCCACCGCGCGATTAAGCGCTTGCCAGCTTGGGGCCTTCTGTTCCCGATACGGCCGATAGTCCGCGAAGGCAGACGGCACATTGACCGCCGGAACCGATGCCGCGGCATCCGCCGGATCAGGAGGTGGTGATATGGCGTGCACGAGCGCCGGCAATACTGCCGTCGCGCCGAGCAGCGCTGCAATAAACGTTCGCATTGATTTTCTCGTCGTATGCCACCCGGACGGCCGACGTGCAACGTGCGGCCATCAAGGCGAAATTGAACATCGCAGCATCACGCTGCGAAGGAACTAGACGAAAGAGATTCGAGGAGGTCGTTCGATGCCGTCAGTCAGAAATGACGCGACACGAACAGAGGGAGCAAGAGGTACAGCGAAATGGACTGCGTCAGCGGATACCGCCGCAACCGGAGCGGCCGGCAAGCCGCCACCGAAACAGCACGACGCGCAGGTCGAGCAGGCATGCGCATGATGCGCGCCGCCTGGGTGACCGTGGTTTTGCGAGTGATCACCGGCGATGTCATTGGCGCTATCGGCCATCATCGCGGCATGGTTATGGTGGTGAGTCGCCTCGCCAGCATTCTCATGGAGCGTGGACACCCCTCCTCCAACATGCGAGGACTCGCATTTCATGGAGACGGCCGCGAACGACTGAACCGGAAGGCTCATCACGAGCAGCACGACGAGAAAGAGTTTGCGCCAGTAAGACATGGGTACGGAGTCTAGCACGCTGTTTAAGAGGAACGTAAGGCTGGAACCGCTACAGTCTGTGGCGGTTTTTTGCGTCGATAGGGCTACGGTTGGCGGCAGAATAAACAACATGGACGTATATGCTTGACCTTCCCTCAGTGGGAAGGTCCAAGCTTAAATTCTGATTTCTCATCGGAGGCAAGAAATGGAATTCCAGATCCCGGATATGTCATGCGGCGGATGCGCCAACGCCATTACCCGTGCAGTCACTCGCATCGATCCAGAGGCGAAGCTCGACATCGATGTCGCCGTTAAAATCGTGAAGGTCGCATCGACCTTGCCGCCGGAACGCGTGATCGAGGTAATCGAAGCGGCGGGGTTTCACCCCTCGCTCAAGCGCTAAGCGGATCACATGAAGCATGTGTCTATCGATTAAGCTAAGCACCCTGTTCGCAGCATCACGGTCACCCGCTATCACTGTTTCCCCAACGGAAAACCCAATATGAAAAACCTTCGTGCATTCCGTGCCCTTTGTCTTTTCAGCGGCATTGCGTTTGCGGTCGCCACGGCGCCCGTCTACGCCCAGCAGGCTGCGTCGATGCCCGGCATGGACATGTCCGGTTCAGCGGATGCCGGGGCGAGCGCATCGACCCAGGCGTTCAAGGACGCCGACGAGAAAATGATGCAGGCCATGGATGCGCCCGCCTACACGGGCGATGCCGACAAGGACTTCGTCGCCCACATGATTCCGCATCATCAAGGCGCGGTCGAAATGGCGCAGGTGGAACTGAAATACGGCAAAGATCCCGACTTGAAGCGTCTCGCCCGAAACATCATCAAGGCGCAACACGACGAGATCGCCTTCATGCAACGCTGGCAGGCGAAGCACGGCGTGAAGTGACAACGGGCAACCTGCCCGCTCTGACGCCTCTGACGCTTTAGCGTTTCAACACCGCGCCTGGCTTCGCGGCGGCGCCTGCGCCGCCGCGAACGCCGGAATTCAGCCGCGAATGACTGGTGTTTACCCGCCAAACCCACTCTGACACTTGCCACTTCGTCGGAATGTGGCTCAAAATGTAAGCGCTATCATTTTAAGCACGCAGCTTTAGCTAGCTGAAATGACCGCCTAATACACGGTCAACACGCCAATATGTAAGCGCTAACATAGCGCGAGTAATGGTAATTGGAGAACCCCGATCTCCCGGCAACCTGACACCGCATCAGCGCGCCCCACCCCAAACAAAGACTTAAACCGGAGACAACCAGCATGAGCGCCACCCCGAACCTCGAGCAGGCCCCACCGAAAATCCGCCGCGCCCAGATCGTGGCGCTTACGCTGCTGATGGTGAGCGGCATCGTCAACTATCTGGACCGTGGAACGCTCGCAGTCGCCAATCCGTTGATCCGTCATGACCTGGGGCTCTCGCTCGGCCAGATGGGCCTGCTGCTGTCCGCGTTCTCCTGGAGCTACGCGTTGTTCCAGTTGCCGGTGGGCGGCCTCGTCGACCGGATCGGACCGCGCAAGCTGCTCGGCATCGGCCTGATCGTCTGGTCAATCGCGCAGGCCTCCGGCGGATTCGTCTCGACTTTCGGCTGGTTCGTCCTTGCGCGAATCGTACTGGGCATCGGCGAGGCGCCGCAGTTTCCGTCGGCAGCGCGTGTCGTCAGCAACTGGTTTCCGCTGCGTGGGCGTGGCAAGCCGACCGGTATCTTCAACTCGGCGTCCCCGCTCGGCACGGCGCTCGCGCCGCTTTGCCTGTCGATCATCGTGGTTCAGTTTCACTGGCGCTGGGCCTTCATCGTGACGGGCGTGCTGGGTCTGGTCGTCGCTGTCGTATGGCTCGCGGTGTATCGCGATCCCGTCAAAGCCACGATGAGCGAAGCAGAGCGGCGCTATCTCGAAGGCGACGAAGCGGACCGCAAGCCGGCCCCCGCGGTCACGTTCGCCGACTGGCGTTCGCTGTTTTCTCACGGAACCACTTGGGGCATGCTGATCGGCTTCTTCGGCTCGGTCTACCTGAACTGGGTGTACCTCACGTGGCTGCCGGGCTACCTGACGATGGAGCGGCACATGAGCCTGATGCATACGGGCATTGCTGCGTCGATACCGTTCTTCTGCGGCTTTCTGGGCTCGCTCACGGCCGGCTGGTTCTCCGATCTCATCACGAGCGGCAGCTCGAACCCGGTCACCAGCCGCCGCAATGCGGTGGTGATCGCGATGCTCGGCATGGTCGCGTTCACCATTCCGGCGGCGCTCGTCGAGAGCAACACGATCGCGATCGTATGCATCTCGGTGGTGATCTTTCTGGCGAATGCCGCCTCCGCCAGTTCATGGGCGCTTGCCACCGCCGCCGCGCCGCCGAACCGCGTCGGCTCGCTCGGCGCGATTCAGAACTTCGGCGGCTTTCTGGGCGGCGCCCTCGCACCAATCCTGACCGGCTATATCGCGCAGACCTGGTCGTTCGTCCCGGCTTTGCTGACGGCCGCCGGCATCGCGTTTGCCGGCGCCATGAGCTACCTCCTGCTGGTACGCAAACCGATCGACGACCAGCCCGTCTCCACTGAAAACCTGCGCGCGCCCGCCTGAAGGCGGCCGCTGCGCCCTCTCATCGAACTCTTCCCCGGAGATCAACAACATGACTACCGCCAAGCAAGCCACGACCTCAGTTGAGGGCATCGTTCCCGTGATGCTGACGCCGTTCGACGATTCCGGCGCTATCGACTACGCCGGACTCGAACGCCTGATCGAGTGGTACATCGCGCACGGATCCGACGCGCTGTTCGCCGTCGCCCAATCGAGTGAAATGCAGTTTCTGACGCTCGCCGAGCGTGGCGCGCTGGGACGCTTCGTCGTTGAGAAGGTCGCCGGCCGCATTCCTGTCGTGGTCTCGGGCCACATCAGCGACGACGCCGATGCCCAGGCCGAAGAGCTGAACGTCGCCGCGTCTACCGGCGCGCAAGGCGTCGTGCTCGTGACGAACCGGCTCGATCCGAATCGTCAGGGAACGGAGGCCTTCGCGGCCAATCTCAAGCGGCTCCTCACGCGACTTCCTTCGGACATGCCGCTCGGTTTGTACGAATGCCCGGCGCCCTACCGCCGGCTGCTGTCCGACGATGAACTGAAGCTGTGCATCGACACCGGCCGCTTCATCATGCTGAAGGACGTCAGTTGCGATCTCCCGACCGTCAAACGGCGCGTCGCGCTTGCACAGGGCTCGCCGCTGAAGATTCTGAACGCCAACGCGGCCATCGCGTGGGACGCCATGAAGGCCGGCTCCGCAGGCTTCAACGGCGTGTTCACGAACTTCCACCCGGATCTGTACGACTGGCTGCGCAATGACGCGGCACAGGACCCGGCTCTCGCGGAGGAGCTCGCGACGTTTCTCGTGCTCTCCGCCGTATCCGAAGCGCTCGGTTACCCCGCGCTTGCAAAGATCTATCACCAGCGCATCGGTACGTTCGATTCGATTCGCTGCCGCGCGATCGACTATGACGTGCGCGAACGTTTCTGGGCGCTCGACGCGGTACTCGACAAGATCGTCGCCGGCACCGAGCATTTCCGCTCGCGCATTGCCGCACTCGGTCAACGCGGTTAGGCTCGCGGGCATCAGCCGTCAGAGACACCCAGTGACCGGAACGCGAGCCCCCACTGCCATGTTTGCCCGCGCTTCGCGCGCGCAGGCGGCGGTAAGATGTCGGGCGCTCTCCGATTCACTCTTCGTTTTCTGATCCAATGCCCGATTCCGCCGATTCCCCCGCGTCCTCGGCCACCGTCCGAACTCCGACGAACCGCGCCCGCCGCAACACGGGCCGCACCGTGCTGTCCGATGTAGCCAAGCTCGCGGGCGTATCGACGGCGACCGTATCGCGGGTCTACAACGAGCCGGACAAGGTCTCGGCGAACGTGCGCGAGCGTGTCGAACACGCCGCGCTCACGCTCAACTGGTTTCCCAATGCAGCGGGCCGCGCGCTTGCGTCGACGCGCAGTCACATTGCCGGCATCATCATTCCAACGCTGGACGACCAGGTGTTCGCTTCGCAAGTGAGCGCCATGCAGGCTGCGTTCGCGGCACGCGGCATCACACTCGTGCTCGGCTGCTCGAACTACGATCCGGCGCAGGCGCTCGTGCAGGTGCGCGCCATGCTCGCGCGCGGTGTCGAGGCGATGGCCGTGGTGGGTGAGGCTCATCCGCCCGAACTGTTCGAGGCGTTGCGCAGTTATCGCGTGCCTTATGCGGTCACGTACGCGTATCGCAAGGACAGTCCACATATCTGCGTCGGCTTCGACAATCACGCGGCCTACACGGAGATCACCGAACATCTGATCGGCCTCGGGCATCGCTCGTTCGCGGTCTGCATTCAGCCGACGCGTGACAACGATCGCGTGCAGGCGCGCGTGGCAGGCATCCGCTCGACACTCGAACGCCATGGCCTCGCGGTGCGGCCGGAGCACATGCTCGAAGGCAAATCAACGATCGAATTCGGCCGACGCTGCCTGCGCTCGATCTGGCAAGCGCCATGCGAGCACCCGACCGCGATCATTTGCGGCAACGATCACATCGCGCTGGGCGTCCTGCGCGAGGCGGAGGAACTGGGTATCGAGATTCCCGGTGAATTATCCGTGACGGGCTTCGACGATCTCGAGATCGCGAAAGAGCTGCGCCCCGCGCTGACGACGATGCGAGTCGACACGTACGAGATCGGGCGTCTTACCGCGCAGTATCTGCTCGATGTGCTCGACGGCAAGCGCCCGCAGCACGGACACGAAGTGCGTGCGCTATTCCAGCTCAGGCAATCGACCGGGCCGAGCGCGCGATAGCTGCGCGGCGCTTTTCTCTGAATGAACAGGGTTGCGTATGGTTGGCTTGTCACACCGAGTCAATCGGATCGCTCACCGCGCCTCGCTGCACCGTATGCCCCAACTGCTCGCCGAACTGCAAAGCGGCAAGCTGCGCATAGAGCGGTGAACTCAAAAGAAGCTCTGCGTGACGGCCCTGCGCGACGATGCGGCCGTGTTCCAGTACGACGATGCGATCAGCCTGTTGTACGGTCGCAAGACGGTGCGCGATAACCAGTGTGGTGCGGTTCTGCGCGGCATTGTCCAGCGCCTTTTGCACCAGCCGTTCGCTGGCGGCGTCGAGCGCGCTGGTCGCTTCGTCCAGCAACAGAATGGGCGGATTCTTCAGGATCGCGCGAGCAATCGCAATGCGCTGGCGCTGTCCGCCAGACAGTCGCACGCCACGCTCGCCGAGAAAGGTGTCGTAGCCTTGCGGAAGTTCGTCGATAAAGCCGGCCGCGGCGGCCATCTCGGCCGCCCGTTGCACTTGCTCGAGCGTGGCATCCGGTGCGCCGTAGCGGATGTTGTCGAGCACGCTGCCGGAAAAGATCACTGACTCCTGCAGCACCACGCCGATTTCCTTGCGCAGTTCGACGAGCGGCACATCACGCGTCGGGACGCCGTTGATCAGAATGCTGCCGGACTGCGGATCGTAAAAGCGCAGCAGCAATTGGAACAGCGTGGTCTTGCCCGCACCGGACGGTCCGACCAGGGCGACATGCTCACCCGGACGGACATCGAGCGAAAGTGCGGAAAGCGCTGCAATGCCGGGGCGCGACGGATACGAGAAGCTGACGTTGTCGAAGCGGATGCCCTCGCCTCGCGCAGGCAGCGCGACCGTGGTCTCGGCCTGCACTACCGGCGAGCGCGCCGCCAGCAGTTGCAGCAGACGTTCGGTAGCGCCGGCCGCGCGCTGCAGATCGCCCCACACCTCGGCAACCGCGCCCACCGCGCCGGCCGTGAACACCGCGTAGAGAATGAACTGGGACAACTGGCCCGCTGTCATCCGCCCGGCCAGTACTGCTTGCGCGCCGAGCCACAGCACGAACACGATGGCGCTGAACACCAGCACGATCACCACGGCGGTCAACCAGGCGCGTGCACGAATGCGCGTGAGCGCCGTATCAAAGGCTGCTTCCACCGCGCCGGCAAAGCGCCGCACCTCGAAGGGTTCCTGCGTATACGACTGCACGGTCGGCATGGCATTGAGCACCTCGCCTGCCAACGCGCTCGTGTTAGCAATCTTGTCCTGGCTCGCGCGCGAAAGGCGCCGCACGCGCCGGCCGAAGATCACGATAGGCGCGACCACCACGACCAGCGTCGCGATGATGTAGCCAGAGAGCACCGGACTCGTCACAGCCAGCATCGCCACACCGCCGGTCAACAGGAAGAAGTTGCGCAATCCCAGCGACAGGCTCGTGCCCACCACCGCCTGGATCAGGGTGGTGTCGGCGGTGAGTCGTGACAGCACTTCGCCGGTTTGCGTGGTCTCGAAGAACTGCGGACTCATCCCCAGCACGTGGTCGTAGACAGCCCGCCGCAAGTCGGCCGTGACCCGCTCGCCCAGCCACGATACGAGGTAGAAGCGCAGCGCCGTCGCGGCGGCCAGTACCAGCGAAACGATGAACAGCGCGAAGAAATAGCGATCGATGTGCGCCCGGTCGCCCCCCGCAAAGCCACGATCGATCAGGTATTTGAAAGCCACCGGCAACACCAGCGTGGCGCCGGCCGAGGTCACCAGCGCGAGGAACGCGAGCGCCCAGCGGCCCGCATAGGGACGCAGGAAGGGCAACAGGGCAAACAGAGGGCCGATACGTCGTGAAGCGGATGCAGGCGGCGAAGACGGAACAGCGTCTGACATGGAAATTCCCTGGTGAATCGGAGGTCACCCCGATTGTGCCAGTCCTGTGGATTCGAAGGCGGTTCACGTAAAAGCCTCTTTCACGTGCTTGCCGCGACTGGCCATCTGTATCAAGATCAAGCCGACTCATCCGGACCAGGCTATTCCCATGAAAGACGACTCTGACTCTGACTCCGATTCCGATCCCGACAAACTGAAAGGCCCCGGTGGTTTGACGCTGCGCCAGATCCACAATCAGGTGCAAAAGAGCGTCGAGCGCGACCGCGAAGAGCAGGCATCACGCAACGCTATCGCTCCGCAACGGAGCAGGTGGCAGCGTTGGGTGCGTTACGTGTGGGGCCGCAGCGGGCGTCGTTAGGTGGCGAAGATGGCCGCGCAAAGCCAATGGGTAGCCACAGACCCTAGACGATGGAAATCGGCTCCGCACTCTGCTTCGCCTCAGAAAGCAGCCAGTTCCGGAAAGCCACGACGTTGGCGCGCTCCAGCGCCGCAGCCGGATACACAAGCCAGTAGCTGTAATCGTTGGGCAGCACGACGTCGAAAGGCTGTACCAGTCGACCGGTACGCAGATCGTCCGCGGCGAGCATCAGCCGGCCTAATGCCACTCCCTGCCCCTCCACCGCGGCTTGCAATGCGAGGCTCGTGTCGTTAAACGACGCGCCAGCATCCATGTCGAGTCCCGCTATTCCCGCCTCGTCGCACCAGTGCCGCCACGCCTCGCGCGGCGTGTCGTACAACAGCGGACATGGCGCAAGTCGGCCGGAACACGAATGGCAGGCGGCCCATCGGCGAGCGTCGGACTGCAGACCGGACTCAGCGTTTCACGAGCAATCAGGTCAGCTTTCACACCGGTCCATTTCCCGAGTCCTGAGCGAATGCCGAGATCGAAGCGCTCCGTTGCGAATGTCCACACATCAGCCGAACTATCGAGGCGCACGTCGATGTCCGGATGCAAGACGCGAAACGCTTCAAGACGCGGCACCAGCCATCGCGAAGCGAACGACGGCAGAACCGTGATGCGCAGCGGCCGCGCATCGGGCTCCATCAGACGCAGCGTTGCCGCCGCGATGCGATCGAGCGCGCCGGCCAGTTCCGGAAGATAGGCTTCGCCCTTTGCGGTGAGCTTCAGCGCATGCCCGCGACGCTCGAACAAACGAAAGCCCAACCAATCCTCGAGCTGGCGGATCTGATGACTGATGGCCGCCTGCGTCACATACAGTTCGGCAGCAGCACGGGTAAAGCTCAGATGCTGGGCCGCGGCTTCAAAGGCGCGCAGCGCACCTAGCGGAGGCAGGCGTCGCATGGACTGGTCGATTAGTTTGGTTTATCGAGAGCATGAAGATAACCCGTTTGTGACGCAGGAGGAAGTCGCTTCTAATCACACACTGCGCGGGCAAACGTGATGTCCCGGCTCCTTATCGACATGAGGTCAATCGATGATTGCATGGAACATCTGGATCCTGTTTCTTGGCTACACCGTACCGATGGTCGTCAGCCCCGGTCCCGGTAACACGGTCCTCGCGACCGCCGGCGGCCGCTACGGCGTGGCCGGCTCGATTCCATTCTGGGCCGGCTTCGAAATAGCCAATCTCGTGTTGTGCCTCGTCTACGGACTGGGTCTCGGCAAGGTGCTGCACGGCCACCCCGAAATCCAGATGGTGCTCAAGTGGGCGGGCACCGTCTATCTGCTCTATCTTGCCTGGGGATTTTTTCGTTGGTCGGCCCAATCCGCAAACAGCAGCGAGCAGGATCATTCACGCCTGAATACCGGCGACGGATTTCTATCCGTGATCCTCAACCCCAAGATTCACTCGATGATTCTGGTAATGTTTTCGCAGTTTCTCGACTCGGCAAAACCGCTCCCGGGACAAGTCTTTCAGTTCGCGGCAGCGTTTCTCGTGGTGTGCATGGTCTGCCATTTTCCATGGATCTATGGCGGCCAGTTGATTCTTCGCCGGTTTCGATCCGCACGTGCGTTGCGGATTCAGGGACGTGTGTTCGGTATCTGCATGATCCTCGTGGCGGCTTATGTCGCCTTCGCCTGAAACGCGATGTTGCACGTGCAATTGCCGCAGCACGTCAGCGCTGGCTGTACCGGGTGACCTCGAACACACTTGAATTTCAGAACGATCAGTCTTAATATTGTTTCACCATGAGACGACACCCTCCTTCCACCAGCCCTTCCGTCCCGTCGCCCGAGCGCGGGCGGCCACGTGAATTCGATCTTGACGAAGTAACCGGCATTGCCGGCAAAGTCTTCTGGGAACAGGGCTACCATGCAACGTCGATTGAATCCTTATGCCAGTCAACGGGCCTTTTCCGTGCCAGCCTCTACAGTACGTTCGGCGATAAACACGGGCTTCTGGTCGCCGCATTCGACCGCTACGCAGAAGGCGCCATTGCTCGCCTGAAAGAGCGACTCGCCGTCGATCTGCCGCCGCGAGAAGCACTTCGTGAGGCTTTGCTTCACTACACGCAGGTCGCCAGCAAGCTGTCGGGGCGCCACGGATGCCTCATCACAAACGCAGCCATCGAAATGTTGCCGGCTGACGAGGCTTTGCGCCCTCACATCGAGACCACCTTGAGACGTATTGCCTCACATCTGGTAGCTGCAGTGGTTCGCGGCCAACAAGCGGGGGAATTCAACGCCGAACTCGACGAGCAATCTGTCGGCAACTTTCTGCTCTGCATGGTTCAGGGCTTGCGCGTGCTGGGGAAAGTGAATGTGAGCAGGAACGAACTGGTGTCGATCGTAGACATGACTATGCGAGCGCTGGTCTAAAAAATTTTTCCTATTTCTGGAACGATCATTCATGAATAAACCCATCGAATTTTCTGTCACGCCAGTGTCGGGTCGGGGTAGCCCGTCTGCCGGTCTGGTTGCGCAGTCGATCCGCGGTAGCTACTGGAAGGGCGTTGCGTTTTGCGTGGTGGCAACGATCTTGATGGGCATCATGTTTCCAGTGATGACGAGCGCCCTTGTGTATGTCGATCCATTCACGTTTACGTCGCTCAGGTACCTGATCGCCGGCGCGGCGTTTCTCACCCTGTTGCTGATAAAGGAAGGAAAGGGGGCGCTGAAGGCGAATGGGGAATCGTTCGCCCTGGCGTGGCTGCTCGGGTCAGTCGGCTTTTGCGGATTCGGATCGTTCGTCTTTCTGGGACAGCAACTGGCGGGGCGCGAGGGTGCACTGACTGCATCGATCATGATGGCAACGCAGCCCATGATGGGCCTGCTCGTGAACTCGATCGTGCGCAAACACCGCCCGCCGTTCTATTCGTTTCTGTTCATTCTGATGTCATTCGCCGGCGTCTCGCTTGTGGTGACAAAAGGGGATGTCGCGGCCGTTCTGCGCGAACCGCAGCACTATTCGGCGAACGCCTTGATCGTCCTCGGCGCGCTGTGCTGGGTGATATATACCTTTAGCGTGTCCCACTTCAAGCGCTGGTCCGCACTCAAATACACGACGATGACCACCTGGCTCGGACTCACCACGATCATCGGCCTCAACGTAATGCTGTTCGCGCTTCACGTTGTACCGGTGCCATCTGCAACGGCATTGCATGCGATCGTCCCTCACCTTCTCTATATGGGCCCGATCGCCGGCTTCATCGCGATCCTGTTCTGGAACACGGGTACAAGATTCTCACCCCGCTCAACGGCGTTCTGTTCATGGACGTGTTGCCCGTCACGACCTTCGTGGTGTCTTCGTTGACCGGTGTGGTTCCGGGACATTGGCAAATCGCAGGCGCGTGCATGACTGGCGCCGCGCTAATCTTCAACAATATCTATTTGCGACGCCAGGCCCGGAAACCTGCATTGCAATGCTAGTGCGCGAGCCCGGCGCATCGATTTCGACGATCCGGAACAGATAAACGCGTGCGAGAGCGGAAAACATCGAAACGACACTGCAGCGCTGGTAAAGTGCCGGTAATTTGGTTGCTTCCAACATGGATTCACTCACCTCGCGACGCCGCAATGCCGTTCAAGCCAAATCAAAGAAGCGCCTGCGATCCGGCCGTGCTCCGCACGCGGTATCTTCCGGCCGTCGCTGCCCTTAGCCTGTCCTTGCAGGGGTGCACGCTGCGCGGTGCGCCGTCGTATGAAATCTTCGGCGCCTACTTTCCGCTCTGGCTGTTGAGCGCGGTGGTCGGACTCATCGGCGCACTGGTCGCCCATCGGATCTTCGTGTCCACGGGGTGGGCGCAGATCGTTCCGCTTCAACTCTCCGTCTGCCTGGCGATCGGTTTGACGGTCGGCGTGCTCTGCTGGCTTTCGGGAACAGGGCAACTTCTATGAAAATCGCCGGCAAGCGGAAAGCCTCCATCAAGGGCCGCGCAATCGCGGGCGTAATCGTCGTAGTCGGCCTCGCGGCAGCCTGGTACGGCTATGACCGGACCACCCGGTTTCCATCCACGGACGACGCGACGATCGATGCCGACGTCGTCCACGTCGCGTCGCCGGTCGGCGGCCGGATCATCAGGCTGCCGGTGGAAGAAAACCAGCGGGTTGCAAAGGGCGACGTGCTCTTCGAGATCGATCCTGTGCCTTATCGGCTCGCAGTCGCGCAAGCGCAGGCCGACCTCGAACTGGCCCGCGCGTCGCTCGACACGCGACGCCGGTCGATTGTCGGCGAGCGCGCCACGGCGGTCATCGCCGGCGACCAGACCGGCAAAGCGGCACACAACTACGAACTGGCAACCCGCACCGTGGAGCGGCTCACGCCGCTCGTGGCGAAGGGCTATGTCCCGGTTCAGCAACTGGATCAGGCGCAAGTCGCGCAGCGTGACGCGGCGTTGTCGCTCAAACAGGCGCAGGAGCAGAAGCAGGCCACGGCGCAGACGATCGGCGACGAAGCGGGCGCCATCGCCTCGGTGCACGCGCGCGAAGCCGCCCTCGCGCTTGCGCAGCGCGGTCTCGAGGACACCGTCGTGCGCGCGCCGCAGAATGGCTTCGTCACGGGGCTGTCGGTGCTGGCGGGCGAGACGATCGCGCCGCATCAGTCGATCTTCACGCTCGTCCATGCGGACGAATGGTTTGCCGTCGCCAACTTCCGGGAAGGCGCGCTCGCTCGGATCGAGCCAGGCGATTGTGCGACCGTCTATTCGATGATCGACCGCAGCCAGGCGATCCACGGCAAGGTGGTCGGCATCGGCGCGGGCGTTGCCGATTCCGACCGTATCAATCTGCCACGCACCTTGCCGATCGTGCAGCAGTCCGTCAATTGGGTACGCGTCGCCCAGCGCTTCCCCGTGCGTGTGCGGCTCGACGAGCCGGCCGCCCGGCTGGTGCGGATCGGTGCGAGCGCGATAGTCGAGGTCCGGCATGGCGCAGCCTGCCGGTGATCTTGCCCGACCGGGCCCCGCCGACATCCTGAAGCTGCTGGCGCCCTATCCCGGGCGCGCGGCGATGGCGACGCGCATCGCGCTGATCTGCGCGCTGACGGCGTTCGTGACGAGCGCATACGGCACGCCGGAAGCGGCGATCTCCGCCTATGTCGTGTTCTTCCTGAACCGGCCCGACCGGGTGCTGAGCGTGATACTGAGCTCGGCGCTGCTGGTGCTGGTCACGCTGATGATCGGCCTGGTCACGGTGGTAGCCATGTTCGCGCTCGACGATCCCATGTGGCGAGTTGCCTGCATCACGGGGCTATCCTTCGGTCTGCTGTTCGTCACCTCGGCGAGCAAGCTGCGACCGGTGGGCGCGATCCTCGCGATGATCGTCGGCTTTGCGCTCGACGAACTCGGCAGCGTACCGTTCGGTGAAGTGGCGACGCGCGCCCTGCTCTACGTCTGGCTGATGGTCGCGATTCCGGTTGGGATCTCGATTGGCGTCAACCTGTTGATCGCGCCGTCGCCACGGAAGCTGGTCGGCCGCGCGCTCGCGAAGCGTCTGCGAGTCGCGGCGCAGAGCCTGGTCGAACCCGAGGCGACGGCCGACGAACTCAGCGCATGCCTGCGCGACGGCGACGCGGAAATCGGCACGTGGCTCAAGCTCTCGATCGTCGACGGGTCGTCGGTGCGTGACGATGTCGGGCCGCTTCGGCAAGCCGTGTCGTCGACGCTGGCGATTCTGGTTGCGGCCGATCTTGCCGTGCGCGAAGCTTCGGGACGACTGCCGGCATCGTTCGCCGCGCCTGTTGCCGAGACGCTGGAGAACATGGCGCAGATGCTTGAAGCAGGTGGGTATCCAATCGACATCGAACTCAAGCTGCCCAGTGGGGCCGAACTGACGCCGCTCGCGCGGCTCGTCGTCGAGGATCTGCACGATGCGATCACGCGCTTCGCCGTGGTCGAGGCGCAAGCTGATGTCGGAGGCGATGGCAAAACCGAAACCGATGGACGGACCGATGCGCGAACCCAAGCGCAAACTGATGCCGAAGGCAGAGTCGAAACCGCCGCGCGAACCGAAGTACAACCCCAAGCTCAAGTCGAAGTCAAGACCACGCCGCCCCCCGCCGCCAAGGGCGGCGGGTTCTTCCTGCCGGATGCATTCACCAATCCCGAACACGTCCGCTACGCGCTGAAAACCACCGTGGCGGCCATGTTCTGCTATCTGCTCTATTCGCAGATCAACTGGCCCGGTATTCACACCTGCTTCATCACGGTCTACATGGTGTCGCTTGGCACCACCGCTGAAACCGTCGAGAAGATGACACTGCGGATCGCCGGGTGTCTGGTGGGCGCGCTCCTGGGTATCGCGGCGATCGTGTTCGTCACGCCCGTGCTGACGTCCGTCGCCGGGTTGATGACGCTCGTGCTGGTCGGTGCATGGCTGTCGGCGTGGATCGCGTTCGGTTCGCCACGGATGGCGTACGCCGGCTTCCAGATCGCCCTGGTGTTCTTCATGTGCGTGTTGCAAGGCGCGGCGCCTGGCTACGATCTGACGGTCGCTCGAGATCGCACGATCGGGATCCTGATTGGCAACGTGGTCGTCTATCTGGTTTTCACGCGCGTGTGGCCGGTCACCGTGGCCGCGCGCATCGACACCGGGCTCGCCGCGCTGCGGCAGCAATGGGAACGACTGACGGCACTGCCGGATGCCGTCACGCGCCGGGCGCAGGCCGCGAGCGCCATGGCTCAATGCGGCGCGCTGGAACAGGACATCGCGCTGATGCATTACGAGCCGTCGTGGGTTCGCCCCGAAGCGCAGTGGATCGCCGAACGCCGCAGCGCGTTGGCTAAGCTCGATGCGCTGGAGGGGCCAATGTTCCTGCTTGCGGAACGTCGACCAGGCGATGCCGCGATTGAAGGCTGGATCAAGCGGGCCATGGACGGGCTTCCGATGCCAGCGGCTGAAACCGGCGCCAAGGTCACACCTTTACCCGTCGCTCCAGATGCGGCTTTACCGGAAGCCACAGCCAACGACGACACACGCAGCGCTTTGCTACGCCTTAGCGATGCACGCCTCACTCAACTCGAACACGCTGCGTCGGACGATGCAGCGAAGGGACTCGCGACTCATGCGCCGGCTTAACCCTTCATTCGCACTGGCGATCCTGGCCGCAGCGGGTTTGGCTGGATGCGCCACGTCATCGCTGGACATGGCGCCGGATAGTCCCGATCGTCCGTGGCAACCGCAGACGGATGCGGCGGGCGCCATCGTGCCGGGACCGGCTTCGGCTTCGGCTTCGGCTTCGGCTTCGGCTTCGGCTTCGGCTTCGGCTTCGGCTGCTTCAGCTGCATCGGCTAGCTCAGCGCCCTCGACTACCGCTGCACACAGCTACCAGCTCCCCGCCAATCCCGCACTCGCTGCCGTGCCACCTCCGCCGGCACTCGAGCAGGCGCATGCATACGACCTACCCGAACTGATCGACCTTGCGGAGTCGGCGAATCCGCTAACGCGCATCGCCTGGAACGACGCGCGCAACGTAGCGCTCGCGGCCGGCATCGCGAAGAGCGCATACCTTCCGCAACTGTCGGTCGCGGCGATGGGGCAATACGCCGGCTTTCATAATTCGGAGACGTCCGTACTTGGCGATTCATCGTCGACCGCAACAGGGCACGGCATGACTTCGGTGGTCGCGTTGCAATGGCTGCTGTTCGATTTCGGCGGACGCGCCGCGCGTGTCGAGGCCGCGTCGCAGGCCTCGGTGATGGCGAACATCGCCTTCACCGCGGTTCACCAACAGGTGATCTTCGACGTCAGCGTCGCGTTCTACACGTATCAAGCCGCGCGCGCTCGCATCGTCACGACACAACAGGGCCTCGACAACGCCGAAGCGATCCTCACTGCCGCACAGTCGCGCTACAAACATGGCGTCGGCACGGTCATCGAAGTCGCACAGGCCAATCAGAATCGTGCGCAAGCCAGGCTCGCGCTCGTCCAGGCGCAGGGCGCCGAAAGCAACAGCTATCTCGCGTTGATTGCCGCGATGGGGATTTCTCCGCTGTCGAAACCCAGGATCGCCGAGATGCCGGCGCACACGCTCCCGGCGATCACGAACGACTCGATCGACCGGATCGTGTCGTCCGCCATCGCTCGACGCCCGGACGTGTTGAGCGCCTATGCAGCCGAGCGGGTCAATCTGGCGAAAGTGAAAGCGGCCGAGTCGGACTTCATGCCGAAGGTATTCCTCTCGGCGAATGGCGCGTACAACACCGGCAGTTCATCGATTTCGGCGGTGCCGGCCATCGGCCAGCAACTGCCGACGGTGAACCTGAGCGGCGGTCGTTACGGCGGCAGCGTGATCGTCGGCGTGACGATTCCGCTGTATGACGGCGGCCTGAGATCGGCCGTGCTCGCGCAAGCGCGCAACGATGCCGACAGCGCGTCGACCCGTCTCACCCGAAGCCGCGAAGAAGCGGTTCGGCAAATCGTCGCCGCGCAGAATACGCTGCAGACGAGTCTCGCCGCACAGGCTGCGTCGAAAGAGTTGCTTGCCGCCGCGCAAACGACGTATGACGCCGCGTTCGATGCCTATCGGCACGGCGTCGGCTCGGTCACCGACGCGTTGCTCGCGCAGAATCAATTGCTGGCAGCGAAGAACGCGGACGCCGATAGTTACAGCAGTTCGTTATCCGCAGCGGCGGCGCTTGCGCTGGCGACTGGCTCGATTGACTCGATTCCTATGCGGGACAATTGGTGAGCGAGCGGTCGTGGACGCGACTGCGGATTGAACGCTCGGCATCACCCCTTCGTTTGCGCTTCACGGATCTCACGAACTAGCGTCTCAACCAGTTCCGCCGCCGGCATCGCACGTGAAAGCCGCACGGCTTGTCCTGCCCATTGAGCCGCATACTCAGCGCTTCCTTGCGCTTTCGCGGCCGCATGCAAGGCCTTGCCGGCGTCGTAAGTAATCGGATAGTCAGGCAGCGCGGGGCGCGCTGGATCATCGCCCAACTCACTGAAGCGGTTCTCGATGCCGCGCGCCGCCCGTCCAGAAATCGCGCTAATGAACGTCGTGCGGCTGTCGGGACTCAGCAGCGCGGCACGATACGCAGCATCCGCAACCGATTCGGGCGATGCCACGAATGCAGTGCCGAGTTGCGCAGCCTGTGCGCCCAGCGCCAACGCAGCCGCGATGCCCGCGCCGTCCATGATGCCGCCGGCCGCAATCACAGGCAGCGGAATCTCGCGAACAATCAGCCGCACGAGCGCCATGGTGCCAAGCAATTCGTCCGGTACTGAGGGGTCGAAATTGCCCCGATGACCGCCCGCCTCGGCGCCCTGCGCAACGATGCCGTCCAGTCCGGCCGCATGGATCTGAGCGGCTTCGTCGAGGTTCGTGGCACTCGCCACCAGCACGATTCCGGCTTCGCGCAACGCTGCGATTTTCGCAGCCGACGGCAAGCCGAAGTGAAAGCTGACCATCGCCGGATGCTCGTCGAGGAGCATCTCGAACATCGCGTCATCTTCGACAAAACTCGTGTAGATCTCGCGCAGCGCCGCAAGCGGTTTCGCACCGAAGCGCGCGAAGTGCGGCGCCAGATACTCGAGCCAACGCGCCTCACGAACGGGATCGGCAACGGCCGGCGCATGGGTAAACAGATTGACGTTGAACGGCTTACTGCTCAACGCACGAATTTCGTGGATCGCCGCCCGCGCGCTCTGCGCGTTCATCGCACCGACACCGAGCGAGCCCAGTGCGCCCGCGTTCGATACGGCCGCCGCTAGCGCCGGCGTGCCCACGCCCGCCATCGGGGCCTGGATGATCGGCAAGGCAACGCCCAACCGGGCGAGCAGATTCGGAGAGTCCTTCATGTCCTCAGCCCCTTGAAATCGCAACGCGCTCAGCGCTGCCGTGCTCGGATGTCTGTGATCGATTCACCGCCCCAGCCCCAATTGTCCGTATCGACTTCCTCGATTACGACAAAAGTGGCTGCAGGGTCCTTGTGCAACACGCGCACCATAAGATCGGTGGCGCCCTTGATCAACTCGTTCTTCTGTTCACGCGTGATACCTTCGCGCGTCACCTCGATCTTGATGTACGGCATGATGCACTCCTTTCAGTTGCCCCAGGTTCGACGGGGGATTGCCAGCGGCCGGCAGTCGGTCCGCCATCCACAGGCACCGCGGGGCGTCCCGATGTCTGTCCCGCTCCCACGTAAGTCACTATACTTATGCCACTCGCGTCGATAAATACGCTCATGTCAAATTCATTTGATACGCCAGGTAATGAATAGCCCGCGAATCGTCGAACGAACCAGTAAGCGTCAATTCGACGACTTGATGCTCGGCAGCATCGAGCTGTTCTGTCTCGCGGCGGAACTGGAGAGCTTTACGGACGCCGCCACCGCAGCCGGCGTCACGCCGGCGGCGGTGAGCCGCTCGGTGTCGCGGCTCGAGGAGCGCCTGGAGGTGCGGCTCTTCGTCAGAACCACGCGCCGTATCCGGCTGACCGACGCGGGCAGAACATACTACGAGCGTTGCCGCGAGGCGCTCGGACAACTTCTCGACGCTGAACGCGAAGCGACCGGCCAGCAGTCCGCCGCCGCCGGCGTGTTGCGCATCAGCATGCCGACACCCTACGCGCACTATCGCGTGCTGCCCATCCTGCCGGCGTTCCGCGAACAACATCCGCAAGTGCACGTCGACGTCCACATCAGCAATCGCAACATCGACTTCGCCGAAGAAGGCTTCGATCTGGCGATTCGCGGCAGCGCGCCGGGTGAATCAAATCTGATTGCCCGCAAGCTCGAGGACGCGGAACTGGTCGTGGTAGCCAGTCCCGCTTATCTGTCGCGAGCCGGAATGCCCAGGTCGGTCGACGACCTCACGCACCACGATTGCATCCAGTTCGACCTGCCGAGCAGTGGCCGCAAAATTCCCTGGCTGTTCAAAGACGGGGAGCACATGCAGGAGCATTTCACGGACGGCGGTTATTCGAGCGCGGGCGACGTACTCGGTGGCGTGACGTTGGCGCGCTGCGGCGCGGGACTGTTCCAGACGTATCGTTTCGTGGTTGAGCGGGACCTGGCGGCGGGCGGTCTGGTGGAAGTCTTGCCGGCGTTCGGCGGCGCCTCGCGGCCGTTCGTGCTGCTGTATCCCCACAAGCGCCATGTGTCGTTGCGAGTACGGCGCTTCGTCGATTTTCTTGTCGAGACGCTCGGCTCCGCCCGGCACGACGACGCCACCTCGACCCTCCCCTGAAGGCTGACCGGCGATGGATCGAATCGATGCGATGAAGGTGTTCGTCTGCGCCCTCGACGAAGGCAGCCTTGCCGCGGCAGGCCGGCGCCTCGGCCGCTCGCCCGCCGCCGTGAGCCGGGCCATCGCGTTTCTCGAAGCGCACGTCGGCATGGCGCTACTGCATCGCACCACGCGCACGATCAAGCTGAGCGAAGCCGGCGAGCGTTACGCCGCCTCGTGCCGGCGAATCCTGACCGACCTCGAAGAAGCCGATCTGATGATTGCCGGCGAACGCGCGGCGCCGCGCGGCACGCTGACGCTGACCGCGCCCGTGGCCGCCGGTCAGGACTTTCTGCGTCCGCTGCTCGACGAGTTTGTGGACCAGTATCCGGAAGTCACCGCGCGCCTCTACCTGCTCGACCGCCCCGCCAACCTAATCGACGAAGGGATCGACGTCGCGCTGCGCATTGCCCACCTGGCCGATTCGACGCTGATCGCGATGCCGGTCGGCGAAGTACGCCGCGTGGTGGTTGCCGCCCCTCGCTATCTCGCCAAACACCCGCGCCTCAAGGAACCCGCCGATCTCGCCCAGCACCGGATTATTTCGATGACGCATTTCGGCGTCGATTCATGGAGCTTTCCGTCGTCGAACAATTCCGCCGCGCCGCAGACGGTGCACTTCACGCCACGGCTGATCGTCAACAGCGTGCAGGGCGCGGTGGCCTCCGCCGTCGACGGGCACGGCGTCACGCGGCTCTTTTCGTATCACGTCGCCGAACAGGTTCGCGACGCTTCGTTGAAGATCGTGCTGACCGGGCACGAGCAGGCGCCGCTTCCTGTTCATCTGCTCACGCCGCAAGGCCGTCTCGCGGTGCCGAAAGTCCGGGCTTTCGTCGACTTCGCGGTCCCGCGTCTGCGCGCCCATTTCAGCACGCTCAAGGCGATCACCGACGCGGATTGAACCGCCGCGCGGAAGAATAGCTGCCGCGCGGCGGCGATTCTCTCGCTGCGTGTTTGTTCGTAAACTGCTCGCCATGGGTAACAGCTGCAGCCAAACCTGGCTGCAACGCCAAACGCATGGAGCAGGCAATGGACTCGGAACAGAACGTGGTGCTCATCGCCAGTGCGCGGTTGCGCGCCGGATCACGGGGGGCGTTATGAATCAGCCAGCTAACGCCGCGGCCGGTGAGGTTGGGATCGGCTTTACAAACAACACCACCAGCTACGCCGCACGAAACACGCTCTACTGGCGCCGCAACCTGTTCATTTGCGTGTTCGGCTCATTTACCACGCTGGTTAGTTTGAGCATGCTGCTGCCGTTTCTGCCGCTGTACGTGCAGCAACTCGGCGTGACTTCGCAGGCTGCGATCGTGCAGTGGTCAGGCGTGGCGTTCGGTGCAACCTTTCTCGGCACGGCCGTCACGGCGCCGCTCTGGGGACGTCTGGCCGATCGTTACGGACGCAAGCCAATGCTCGTGAGGGCGGCGGTCGGCATGGCGATCGTGATGTCCTTGATCGGTATGGCGCACAACGTGACCGAACTGGTGATATTGCGGCTGCTGGCCGGATTGATCGGCGGCTATGCGTCGGCGTCGATTGTGATGATCGGCACCCAGGCGCCGCGCGAACGTGCGGGATGGGCGCTCGGCATCCTGTCGACCGGCTCGCTGGCCGGTAGTCTCGTGGGTCCGCTCGTCGGTGGTGTACTGCCTTCGTTGATCAGCATTCGCAGCACGTTCTTTGCAGGCGGCGCGATGATCGCAGTCGCCGCGCTGCTGACGATCCTGTTCGTACGCGAGGATTTTCACCCGGACTCCGACGCCAAAGCGCGCGCCTCGAGCCACGCCACAGCGCCGAAGCTGGCTAACCGCACCGTGATGATTACGCTGCTGCTCACCGCGATGATGGTGCTGCTCGCCAATATGTCGATCGAGCCGATCATCACCGTCTATATCTCGCACCTCAATGTGCCGACCGACCATCTGGCCCGCACTGCCGGCATCGTGATGGCATGCTCTGCGTTCGGCAGCATGCTGACCGCTGCGCGGCTCGGCGCACTGGCGGATCGGATCGGCAGTTGGAACGTAATTATCGGTTGCCTCGTATTGACCGGGCTCGTGATGGTGCCGCAAGCATTTGTCACGCACTGGTGGCAACTGGCGGCTCTGCGCGGGTTGATGGGGATGACGCTGGCCGGTCTGCTGCCGTCGATCGCGAAGCTGGTTCGGCACACGGCCACGGAAAGTCAGTCGGGAACGATGCTCGGGTATCTTCAGTCGGCGCAATTCGCCGGTCAGGTTGTCGGACCGCTGATCGGTGGCGTGATCGGCGTCCATCTCGGTCTGCACGCTGTGTTCTTTGTCACGGGTTCGCTGTTGATTGCCTGTGCTGTGCTCGGTCAAACCGTGCGCAATCGGCCGACGCACGCATGACGGCGTCCTGCGTGTTGTTCCGCGTCGAAAGAAACAATGCCGGCAGCGGGACACGGGCGCCACCGGACTACAACGCGGGCTCAACCTCCCGCAACGGCGAGTGTCCGGGCGGCAAGCGGCGCAATGCCCACGCATCGCTCGCCGCCACAATCGCGCCCTGCAATGCAGCACCATGACCGAACGCTGCAATTGCCTTTCATAGCCCTTCCTCGAATGATTACTGGTTTGACGAATCATGTTGTTGTCGCAATGCATCTGGAGGCTTAGTCTTCCGACGAATGCATCGACACGTCGCCGACGACCACCCCTCTCAACCCCTCCCGCAACGCCGTAACATTGTCTACACCGTTCAGTTGCTCGAACTTCCGCTGCGCTTCCTGCCAGAGAGGGGCCGCCCTTTCGTGCAGACGCCGTCCTTCTTCGGTGAGTTCGACAAGGCGGCTTCGGCCGTCCGTGGGCGAGGGCTTGATCGTGACGAAGCCGTCGCGTTCCAGGAAGCCAACCATTTTCCCCATCGCCGTTCGTTCGATATCGAGCCGTTCGGCAAGGGCATTGACCGGGGTACTTCCCACCTCGTTTAGGGCGGCCAGGGTGAGGAATTGCGTGATGCGCAGACCCGCGGGCTCGAGATGGCTGTCGTAGAGTCGGGAGATCTGCCTGCTCGCTTTCCTCACGGCGAAGCAGTTGCATTGATCGATTCCAAGCGGCTGGTTGACCGGCAACATCTGTTTCACTCCTGATTTCGGTTAATTGGGCTAACGCTGCGCGCGCGTCGCGCGAAGGTACGGCGGTATGTTTCGATGAAAGCCGGGAGCGACAGCGCTGGCGTACGGCGAACTGCGCACCTCATGTCTCGCTGCTGAAACCGACCGGCGTCATCTCGGTGTTCAAAGCCCTGCAGGCGGTGTGATGTAGCCGGGTATCTCGGCCGCAAGCGTGCTCTTCAGCACCGCTGTCCCCTCGTCGGCCATAACCTCGCTCTTGCCGGCGGCGAGAGCGTCGTAGGTCTGTCGCACGACGTCCTCGGGACTGGCTTTCGGCACGTCAATGCCGTTGGTCAGATCGGTATCCACGAACCCGACGTGCAGGCCCAGAACCTGGATGCCACGCTCGTGCAGGTGAAAGCGAAGCTGGTTTGTGTAACTCCAGGCTGCGGCCTTCGACGCGGCATACGGTGTCAGATAAGGCCGCGGAAGCCACACGATGTCGGAAAGCACGTTGATGATGGCAGCATGCGGCTGGGCCGCCAATATCTGCTCGAAGGCCTGTGTGACGCGCACTACGCCGTAGTAGTTGGTATCGAACATGCGGGTGGATTGCGCTTCCACGTCGGCCGCCAAAGGCCCGTCGATCAGAGCGGCAATGCCCGCGTTGTTGATCAGCAGAGTCGTATCTGCCGCCAGTTTCGCGGCCTCGGCGATCGACGCCGTATCCGTGACATCGATCCTGACCGGCACAATGCCTGGCTCGTCGAAACCGCTCGTGTTGCGCATGCCTGCGTATACTTTCGCCGCGCCGCGCCGACGTGCCTCTCGTGCAAAAGCCAGGCCCAAGCCACGATTGGCACCGGTGATGAAGACGGTAGCGTTCCTGATATCCATGACAAGCTCCTCTTTCAAAAGCCGCATACGGCGGGAGAGTCAACTCCCGCCACTAGCCTGCGGGTGTTTGGTTCAAAGAAAGATGTTTTCCGGCAACTGCTTCGAAAGCGCCTCCCGCAGATGGGTGGCGAGAGTCAGTACAGCGCCAAGCGGGCTCATCCGCACACTGACACGCGGCACCGATCCGTCGGAGTTGCGATCGACGACAACGGCCGCGCTCAACTTCTCGCCGCTCGTCAGAACAGCCTCGTATTCAAGAAAAAGCCGCGAGCCGACGGTATGAAGAAACGTGGGCGTCTGTGAGACGTAGAAGGTTCCGACGGCGTCGACGGCGAGGCGGATGTCGTCGCGCCCGACTACGGGACTGCGCAACACTGAGCTGACCAGCTCCGCGTCAGCCGTCAGATCATCGAGAAACGGGTGACGTTCATCTTGGGTGAGTGACATTTTCAAACCTCGATTCGCTTTAAGGACGTGTTCACACGAATGCGGCCCGATTTTTGGCGACGAAATTCTGGACCGAAAGCGGCGGCTTTCCGGTGATCTTCTCGACGGCATCGTTGGTGCCTGAGAAGATGCCGTCGCGGTAGTTCTGCGCGACTTCGACCAGATGCTGCGTGAGGAACGGCGGAAACTTGTAAAGGGTTTCCATCTTGATTCGGAATTCCTCGATAGAAGTCGGCGCGTATTCGATCCGGGCACCGAGAACCTCGCTCATCGCGGCTGCGATCTCGACATGGTTCATCTCGACGGGGCCGTGGAGCGTGTAGGTCTTGCCCTCGTGGCCTTCGGGGTTGGCGAGGATATGGGCGATGACGCGTCCCTGATCATCGGTGGCGATGGGCGCGTGACGGCCGTTGCCAAAGGGAAATTCAATCTTCCTCGTGGCCCAGATCTCCCTTGCAAAATGCGGATAGACGAGCCAATCGGCAAAGAAGGTGGGGCGCAAATGCGTAGTCGCGACACCTGACCAATCAAAGACCTGCTCGGAAACCCAGTGGTCCTGTGCTGCGTGGCTCGTCGACTCCCGGCGTGCGGAAATCTGCGACATGTTGACGATCGACGTGACGCCCGCTTCCTTTGCTGCCTGCGCGAAATAGGCCGCGGCCCCGATGATTCCGGGCGCGATTGGATGAAGGAAATAGGCCGATCGGATTCCTTCCATCGCTGCCCGAATGTCGTTGATGTCGGTGAAGTCCCCGACCGCGATATCGACACCGCGCTGCCTCAGGGCGGCCGCTCGATCGTCATCTGTGCGCACATATGCCCGCACGCGTTTGTCCATCTTGAGCAGTTCGTCAATGGCAATACCTCCGGTCCGCCCGGTCGCACCGCTCACAAGAATCTCAGCCTCGTTCATCGCTTCGCTCCATTTGAAAGTAAGAGCATATGCTCTCTTGAGGCAAGAATAGGAGCATGTGCTCGCATTGTCAAGTTTTTCTGGTTCTTGCGCAGCCCGAGGGACACCACGCTCGATTCGGCTGGCGGCATTGCTAGCGACGCATCGACGGGCTGCTGCGTAGGTGCCCCGCAATGCGAAGCGCCTGGAGGTGTCGATATCGTCCCTGCTTATCTGAATGGCGAGATGTTCAATATCTACGACCGTTGGGATCGACGAAGCGATTCCCTATGGTGTGACGAGGGCGCTGAGATCAGTAAGGGCCTCGAGATTCCGAACTACCCGCAGATGCGTAGATCCGTACCAAAACCAAACCGCAAATTGTCGTTTGCGCAGGTCAGCGATAAAAATACAAAGGCCGAGATGCGACTGATCAGCTAGATGTGTGAGGGGCCGCTACTGTCTCTGGAGCCGACATTTGAGTGTCCATCCGCGGGCGCGAGCGAACGACTGAAAATGGCCGATCTGGAAGTTCGGCCAGCCCCCGTCAGTCACCAGATCGGCCTCGGCTCGAATTTCTCCTGTCGACCTGGAGCGGTCCTTCGGCTGCGTGATCTGAATGACCGGAGTTTGTGTGCACCTGACGTCGGGTCACTGTCTGGCCTTCCGGCGCGGTTCACCTGCCCTAAATTCATGACGGCAGGTCCAGTAATTGCGCGCGATTTGAACCTCGCATCCAGCATGCGTCGCCGGCTCTGGCGACATGTGCCGTCGCGTGTCTGTAAGTGTTATCTCGCGCCCATATTACTGGTAGAAGTTAGAAGGAGATTCCAAATGAAAACCATGACGTGCAAGGAGCTCGGCGGCCAATGTGATCAGGAGTTATCGGCTGAATCATGGGATGAAATGGTAAAAGTCATGACGAAACACGTCATGGAAAAGCATCCGGATGTCGCGAAGGAAATGGAAAAGATGCACAAACAAGATCCGCAGAAGTGGGGGAAAGAAATGAAACCAAAATGGAACGCGGCGCCCGACCTCTGAACGTTCGCCGAGTCTCGAGTGCCCGGTCTGTCTGCGACGGTCCCAACCGATTCCGCTTGCTGTTGCTGAACAGGCGCTTGAGGAACCTGAGCATCATTCGTCCTTTTTCCTGGCCAACTCAATACAGCAGACCGGCAAAACTGGGATGCCGGTTTTTTGTCCTTTTCCAGGCTCAGCGGTCAGCCGTTCGAACGTCTCCGCTCTCCCGATGATGAACGTATGGAATTGGCCCGGCATCTGCCGATAAAGAACGACCGTTTTCAAACAATGAACGGGTGTAATCTGCGGTCGTATGCACGCTATTTCGCCGACGTCGGCGCTCATTGTTTGGAGAAGCGATGAACATCAGCGCAAACAAACCTGACACTCCCACCTGTCAACTGGTGCAAGCTGGCCCACAGTTCGAGGGGAAGCAAGGGCTGACCTATGCGGTAGGTATCTCATCTGAAAGTGTGGGATCGAAGCATGTGCATCTTCAGCTAGCAACAATTCCGCCGGCTGCCCGGGCCAAAGCCCATCTCCATGCGGAGCATGAGACGGCCATCTATCAGCTGAGCGGCATCTCGGGATGCTGGTATGGCGAACGATTGGAGCGCCATGCGGTGGTTCGGGCCGGAGATTTCTTCTACATCCCGGCAGGGATGCCGCATGTTCCGTACAACGCGAGCGCGGATGAGCCTTGTGTCGCGGTAATCGCCCGAACCGATCCCAACGAACAGGAAAGCGTCACAATGCGGCCGGATCTTGATGCCTTGCCTGACTGGTCGAGCGTTCTGCCTTCATCGCTCTGATTGAGCTGAGTGAGCTGAGTGACGATGCATCTTGCCGTAGATGCCCATATTTCCGTGCTGCCGGCGCGAGGTCGCCTTCGTTAGCCATGAAAAAATTCAGCCCCGTCGCCAGAGTCGTCGATTCACACCTTCACTTCTACGATCACAAACGAAACCGGCACACATTTCTGGATGAGGTCGATCCCAACTACGAGGCGTTTGTCGGCAATTACGATGCGCTGCCCAGGCGTTACCTGCTGGACGACTATCTTGCCGACAGCGATGGTTATAACGTCGAGGCCGTCGTGTGGCACGAGTTCCTTTCGTCCGACCCCTTCAAGGAGGCGGCTTGGGCGCAACAGGCGGCAGCCCGAAGCGCGATACGTCATGCGCTAGTCGCATTCGTTGACTTCCTCGATCCCGAGTTGGAACGCAAGCTGGAGCAATACAGTGCGCTTTCCAATCTCACATCGGTTCGGGAACATCTTGTTTGGGACGATGACAACCCTTTGAAGCGATTCGCCAAACGGCCGGATTTGCTGACGGATTCAACATGGAGCAAATCGCTGGCTTTATTGGGCAAGTACAACTTCAAGTGTGGGCTCGAAATATTCGCCCATCAAATGCCCGACTTGACTCGCACCATACAAAATCATCCGAATATCGGTTTCACCATCGCATTGATGGGGTGGCCGCTCGACCTGAGCAAAACCGGCTTTGACCGGTGGAAACGGGATCTTGTACAGCTTGCCGGTTGTGAAAACATTTGCGTCGACATCTCTGCGCTGGAATGTATCTTTGGCATGCAGTGGTCCGTTAGTGAGGCAGCCCCCTGGGTGTTGACCGCAATCGACATCTTCGGCGTATCGCGATGCATGTTCGGTAGCCACATGCCTGTTGCGAAGCTGTCAACGGGATTTGCTGAGCTTTACGATAGATTTGCGCAATTGGTGGCTGGCTTCTCAGCCAGCGAAACAGACGAGATATTCTTTGGTGTTGCTCACCGCTGGTTCAATCCAACGTGATCAACGCGATTCGCCCTAGTCGGCCGCGCGCTCCTCTGCAAGTCTGCTAAACGCGACGAAGTGACCGATGGTTCAAGCGAACGGCCAATTTGCATTTGCCTGGCCCAATCCATCGATCCCTTCGATCACGCGCACGAGACTACATCACCACGGGATCGTTTCGTTTTCCCACCGCGTGAACGTTCCTGTCGGGCTGTCCGGGCCCAGCAGTGCTACGCGCACCGCCTCACGAGCGCCCTCCTCGACAGTTTCCGTGCCCGCATATCCGTTGAGGTTCGTCCTGGTAAAGCCCGGCGAGACGGCATTGACCTTGATCCCCTCCGGCTCCAGCTCGATTGCCATGGCGACCGTCAAAGCGTTGAGCGCTGTTTTGGACGCAGGGTAGACGGGGCCGAAGATCGAGCGGTAGGGGAAGGCCGGGTTCGAGTTCGTCGCTAGCGACCCAACGCCGCTCGACACGTTGACGATGCGTGCGCCCGGCGTCTTGCGCAGAAGCGGCAGCATCGCCTGGTAGAAGGCAAGAACGCCGAACACGTTGGTGTCCCACACCGCACGCATTTCATCGATGGACACGTTGCTCGGGCGGGTCGTCTTCGCATATTCCTCGACGGACTGACCGGGAAGCTTTTTCGTATTCGAAATGGCTGCGTTCTGGATAAGCACGTCGAGGCGGCCAAACTCGTTGCCCACGCGCTCCGCTGCGGCTGTGATCGAAGCCTGATCCGTCACGTCGAGCTGGAGCGCGTGGGCGTCCGGCCCAACCTCCCTGGCCGCTGCCTCGCCGCGTTCGAGATCGCGCGACCCGACCAGTAAAGTGAAGCCGTGTCCCGCGAGATCCTTTGCAATCTGAAGACCAATGCCTTGATTAGCCCCGGTGACCAGGGCGACGGGTTTGTCCTGCATGGCAATTTCCTTGTCGTAGTGCGCAGTAGCGCGCAGAAATTCAGAGCGGTGGCGCCAGTCGTTCAGCGAGCCTCGGCAGCCCATGCTTCAGCGTCAGCGCCGGCCGGGATGCGCATCGGGGATGACGGGTCGGTCGCCGCGCGCCATACAGCTTCGGCGACGTCCTGTGCCCGGGTGACCGGGGACGACGTGTCCGTCAACCTCGCGAGAACGCTCTTGACGAGATTGGCATAGGCTTCGTGGTCGAAGCCGTGCATGCGGGTACGCGCGTTGTCTCCGAAGCGGGTCTCGGGCGCCCGACCCGGCAGCACCAGGCGCGCCCGCACGCCGAACTGCTCGAGCTCCAGCGCAATCGACTCGGTGAACGCGTTCACCGCCGCTTTGCTCGCGCGATACGCGGCGATCAGGGGGAGTGCCTTCAGCGTCACGCTCGACGTAACGTTCACGACGACGCCCGCCTTGCGCTGCCGAAACTGCGGCAACACCGCTTGCGTCAATGCGATCGTGCCAATGGTGTTGGTCTCGAAAAGCTCGCGCACCGTCGCGAGTGGGACGAGTTCACCCGGCGAAGCCGCACCGAAGCCCGCGTTGTTGACGAGAACATCGATCGGGCCTGCCGCCTCGACAGCCTCGCGAATGCTCTCTGGATTCGTGACGTCGAGCGCCAGCACACGCAAGCGGTCTGAAGGCGGCAGCACGTCGGCACGCGGCGTGCGCATCGTGGCGATGACCTGCCAGTCGCGTGCCAGAAAGAAGCGGGCGATCTCGAGGCCGAATCCGGAAGAGCAGCCGGTGATCAGAACGGTTTTCATGGAAATTCCTGTGTGTTGGTCTGTGTGTGCCCATACGATAGATCGCCGATGTCGTACTTGCTACAATCAATAATCCGAATTTCATTTGCAGGAGTCCGGCGATGATCGATCCGTTAGCCGAGGTGGTGACGCTGCTGCAGCCGAATGCCCGGTTTTCCAAACTTGTTCACGGCGCCAGCCCGTGGCGCATCAGTCGCTCGGATGCCGGCCAGCCGTTCTATTGCGTGATCCTCGAGGGCGGGTGCCGCCTCGCGATCGACGGACACGAGCCAATCGAGCTGCTTCCGGGTGACTTCGTCCTGATTCCTGCGGCGTACGGCGTCGCGATGTCCAGTCTCGAGCTGCCACCGCCGGGCGTCGAAACGGCGGCGCCCATCGCGCTGGGCAACGGTGAATTCAGAATCGGCGCTCCGGGCAGCCCGATCGACTTACGAATGGTGGCGGGCCACTGCAGCTTCGGTTCACCGGATGCGACCCTACTGGTCTCGCTGCTGCCGCAACTCGTGCATGTTCGCGGCGAACAGCGGCTAGCCACGCTCGTACAACTTGTGCGAGAGGAAACGCGCGAGCAGCGGCCCGCGCGCGAGGTCGTGCTTTCACGACTGCTGGAAGTACTGCTGATCGAGGCGCTGCGGTCCACAGCAGGAACGAGCGCGTCACCGGGCCTGGTGCGCGGACTCGCCGACGGCCGCCTCGCCGCCGCGATCCGAGAGATGCACGAACACCCAACGCACGCGTGGACCGTTGCAGAGCTCGCAAAGGAGGCCGCGCTCTCGCGCTCGACTTTTTTCGAGCGCTTCAGCCGCGCGGTCGGCGTCGCGCCGATGGAATACCTGCTCACGTGGCGCATGGCATTGGCGAAGAACCTGCTGCGCCGCAACGAAGGGCGTGTCGCCGAGATTGCGCAGCGCGTTGGCTACAGCTCCGCCAGTACCTTTAGCGTCGCCTTCACGCGGCACGTCGGCCGGCCACCTACCCAGTATGCGCGCGAGGAGCAGGCTGCCGCGAACGGCGCGTAAGACGACGGAAAGAGGTTCCTTCCGGATCTGGACACGCGTGTCCCTGGCTCAATCATGTCCCACGCGTACGTGCTGCGCCATCGCCAGATAGCTCGGTCGGCGGCGGCGTGTTCACTTGTCTCCTTCGCGTTTGACGAGTGGAACGGCGGCAACGGGTCGAAGGACTGAAACCGCTCGCGCGGTAATAGGACGCCGCATCGACTTTGCGGTCTGACAGCCAGAGGACTAGCTTTCATGAGGGAAGCCAAGCCCGAACCTGGGCGCGAGTTTTCCACCCTTTGATGCCCGAGCCTTCTCGAGATTCGAGTTGGCTCCCCGATACGCAGATCGCGAATCGAAACAACATGAAAGCTTCCTGACGCCAATCATTCATACGTGCGTGATTGAATGGTTGGCGCTTGTTGTAATGCAACCTCCGCGTGGCCCCCTGTTGTCAGATCGGATCAGCGTTGTGAAGCAGGTTAGATAAGCCGTCCCGGCACCGCGATTATCTTTGGGTAACACTACTGGGAGCCACACAATGCTTTGGCGTCGGATTACCGTTATCTCGCTCACGGCTGTCGCTCTTGCGACGACGGCTGCATGGAGCGCCAGCGAAGACCACGACGGGGACCAGCATGGCTCCCGGCGGGATGAAGTCCATACAGCCACACCCATCAAGCATCTGGTAGTGATCTATGGGGAGAACGTGTCGTTCGATCACTACTTCGCGACCTACCCGCATGCGGCAAATCCGTCTGGAGAGCCTGCGTTTGCAGCGCAAGCCGGCACGCCAGAGGTGAACGGCTTATCGGGCACGTTGTTGACGGCCAACCCGAACTATACGAACGCCGCCAATGGCGCGGGCGCTGCCAACCCGTTCCGTCTCGATCGCACGCAGGCGGCCACAGCCGACCAGAACCATGCGTACACGGCTGAGCAGCAGGCATACGACAACGGCAAGGTCGACCTATTTCCGAAATACACGGGCAACGGCACCACAGGCGGCGCCGGTGCGTTCGGCACGGCCGGCCAGGTGATGGGTTACTACGACGGCAATACGGTCACGGCGCTCTGGAACTACGCGCAGAACTTCGCGATGAGCGATAACGCCTATACAGCGACATACGGTCCGTCGACGCCAGGTGCGCTCGAAGTCGTCTCGGGACAGACCAACGGCATGAAAGTCGTCTTGACCTCGAAGCAGCCCTCGACGGCCGGCTCGTATTACGTCAACGACGGCCAAGGCGGATTCACGATGATCAACGACGTCGATCCCGCCAACGACCTGTGCTCGAGTACCACCGATACCGCGCAGATGACTGGTAAGAACATCGGCGACCTGCTCAACGCGCGCAACATTTCGTGGGGCGGCTTCATGGGTGGCTTCAATCTGTCCACCACGAACAGCAACGGAACGACAGGATGCAAACGCAGCACGACGTCGCAAGTGGTCGGCGCCGCCACGGCCGACTACATTCCGCACCACAACTGGTTCCAGTACTACGCGTCGACGTCAAACCCTCAGCATTTGCGGCCCAGTTCGGTGTCGGCCATTGGGCATACCTACGGGGCACATCGCTCGAGCGTCGATCCCGCGAATCACCAGTACGATATCGACGATTTCTATCGTGCTGTTCAAGCTGGCAATTTCCCTGCGGTGAGCTTCCTGAAGGCGCCTGCCTATGAAGACGGTCACGCCGGGTACTCGGACCCGCTTGACGAGCAGGCGTTCGTTACGAAGGTCGTCAACTTCCTGCAACAGCAACCGGATTGGCGTGACACGGCCGTTATCCTGGCATGGGATGACTCCGACGGCTGGTACGACCACGCATACGCGCTGCCGACGAGCGCTTCGTTCGATTCGGTCGCGGATCAGTTGACCGGTCCGGGAATTTGCGGCTCAGGCACCGGACCCGACGGGTTGAATGGCAAACCGGTGAACGGCCGGTGCGGTCCCGGTACTCGCATCCCGTTTGTTGTGATTTCGCCATGGGCGAAACAGAACTACGTCGACCATACGCCGATCGATCAGTCGTCAGTAGTGCGTTTCATCGAAGACAACTGGCTTGATGGCAACCGCATCGGAGGCGGCTCGTTCGACGCGAAAGCGGGCAGCATCACCGGCATGTTCGATTTCAACCGCCGCCACGATGAGCACCGGGAGAGCAAGCTCTACCTCGATCCGACCTCTGGCTTGCCCGTCAAGACGCCTCCATCCATCTGACACGTAACGCTTATCCTTCCGAGGATGAATGTCTTGCGCCGCAGCCCGCTATCGCGGGCTGCTTCATTTTCTTCCGCATGAATCGCCAATGAGTTGCCCTTTCAACAGCGCCTCGAGCCAGTCGGCGAACACCTGAACTCTGCGCGATAAATGCTGCCGGTGCGGATAGAGCAAGGTCATCGGCATCGGCGCAGCCCGGTATTCGGGCATCACCTCAATCAGTTCGCCGACACGTAGATGCTGCTGCACATCGTAGGCAGGAATCTGGATCAGACCGAGTCCCGCAAGGCAGCACGCGATATACGCCTCGGCGCTGTTGACGCTCACGCGGCCTTGCGTGGTCAACGTCCTCACGGTTTCGCCATCGAGCCATTCCCATGGCGCGATACGTCCACTCGATGGCGACGCATAGTGAACGGCCTGGTGGCTCGCCAGATCGCCGGGCGTACGAGGCGTACCGCGCTGAGACAAATAGAGTGGGCTCGCAACATTGATCAACGGCAGATTGCCGATGGGCCGCGCAATCGTGCCGGAATCTTGCAGCTTGCCAACGCGAAGCGCGCAATCGACGCGCTCTTCGACAAGGTCGATCGCCCGATCGGTCAGGCCGAGTTCGATATCGATGTTCGGAAACGCGACGAGGAACTCCGCCAGCGCGGGGGCGATGATCAGCCGGCCGATACGGCCCGGCACGTCGACGCGCAGCACGCCGCTCGGTCCTACCGATGTCTGCCGGAACAGGTTCTCGGTCTCCTCGACATCGGCGATCAGACGCAGGCAGCGCTCATAGAGCGCGGCGCCGTCCTGGGTCGGCGACACCTTGCGCGTTGTCCGATGCAGCAGCCGGGCGCCGATCCGCCCTTCCAGCTCCTGAATCGCCGCGGATACCGACGAGCGAGGCAGGCCGAGCGTGTCCGCCGCGCGCGTGAAATTCGCGCATTCGACAACGCGTGCAAACACGCGAAACAGGTCAATACGATCCACGGGCCCTTTTCCACTGTTCGACTTTTCTGACCAGTGATGTCAGAAACAGTAGGTTTAAATGATTTTCCTGGAATATATCATCCAGCAGGGTGAGAGGCTGCATCGGGCGGCTTCGGTACTGGGGATGGACCATGGCAAACCACAGCATCAAAGGCAAAACCGTCGTGATTGCGGGCGGGGCGAAGAATCTCGGTGGACTGATTGCGCGGGATCTCGCGGCACAGGGCGCCAAGGCAGTGGCGATCCACTACAACAGCGCGAGCTCGAAAGCTTCGGCAGACGAGACACTGGCCGCGATCGAAGCAGCGGGCGCGAAGGCGGTCGCATTCCAGGCCGACCTGACATCGGCCGGCGCGATTGAGAAGCTGTTCGCGGATGTCGTCGCTGCCGTCGGCCGCCCCGATATTGCGATCAATACGGTGGGCAAGGTGTTGAAGAAACCATTCGTGGACATCACCGAGGCTGAGTACGATGAAATGACGGCGGTCAATTCCAAGTCTGCGTTCTTCTTCCTTAAAGAAGCCGGCAAGCACGTCAATGACAACGGCAAGATCGTGACGCTCGTCACGTCGCTGCTTGGCGCGTTCACGCCGTTTTACGCGGCCTATGCAGGCACCAAGGCGCCGGTCGAACATTTCACGCGCGCGGCGGCCAAGGAATTCGGCGCGCGGGGCATCTCGGTGACAGCCATCGGACCCGGACCCATGGACACGCCGTTCTTCTATCCCGCCGAAGGCGCGGACGCGGTGGCTTATCACAAGACCGCCGCCGCACTTTCACCGTTCTCCACGACTGGGCTGACCGATCCGGGGGATGTGGTGCCCTTCGTCCGCCATCTGGTCAGCGATGGGTGGTGGATTACGGGGCAGACCATTCTGATCAACGGCGGTTATACGACCAAATAAGCAACCAGATAAGCGACCAGGCAAGGGACCAAGTTCATGACTTACGGAAAGACCAATAGCTCAGCGCCGCCTTAGGCCGGGAGCGCAGCAGCAGATAGAAGGCGGCAACGTGCGTAATCATCAGCAGAGGCACGTAGATGATCGGAATCGCGTACGTAGTGCCAAATTCTCCCGCACGCGCAGGAAGATCGGCCTGGATAGCGTGGAAGTAGTCGACGATGAGGTCGGTCGTTCCCACGAGATTGAAGGCCACGACGAATAACCAGAAGAGCGGCCGTCTTCCTGCTGCGAGTAGTGCCAGCATTGCCAGAACGCCAGTTGCGAAGTCACCGTATGCGGCGAACGCGGCGAAGCTGGCGGGCAGATCGGGACTGACGACACCCGGCAGAATGAAGACCAGCCCGAAGAAACGGAAGCTATGCAAGGTGGCGATGGCGCGTTGCGCTTCGAATGGATCCATCGACTTGAGCCTGGGCCAGACGTATACGCGAAAGCAAAGCAGCCAGGCGACATAGCCCAGTACAAGCTGCGTTTGGAAGATAAGTTCCGGTGACATGTTGCCTCCAGTCAGGTGTTGTCGGGCGCGTTGAAGGATAGGAAGGAGATCAGCGGTTCTCCAGGTGAATTCAGGGCTTCGTGGATGCGGCCTCGAACACCGCGGTGAGAATGCCGAGTCGGCCGTCCAGGAGATTTCGCGCCAGGTTGGTGAACAGCTCTGCGAAGTCCGGCCCCATCACTACACCGAGATTTGGCGAGGGCGGCGGGCCTGACGCGCGCTGCTGGGTAAACCAGGCCTTTGCGGTCTCGGTGTCGTCTTGCCATGCCAGCGTGCGAAAACCGGCTTGTTCGATCGCTTCGCGCGTCGCATCGGCCGTCAGAAGAAAGCTTGTTGTCGGCGTTCGCGCCCAGGGAACGGGGTAGTACGGTTCGCTGCCGTTTGCGACGACGTCGAACGTCGCAAACCTGCCGCATGGCTTCAGCACGCGTTCGATCTCGCGGTAAAGACGCGCGCGCTCGGAGATGTTCATCGCCACGTGCTGCAGCAATACGGCGTCGAAACGGCGGCCTTCGAAGGGAAGTTCCAGCGCGCTGGCGGTATGGAACGAAACCTGTTCGCGCTGCCCTGTGCGCCGGGTGAGATAGCGCGCGGCATCCACGAATGGTTCGCTGAGGTCGATGCCCGTCACCCGGCAGCCATAGGATGCAGCCAGAAAACGGGCCGGCCCGCCAATGCCCGAACCGACGTCCAGCACCGACATATCGGCGGTGATCCCGGCCAAGTTGGCAAGCTCGGTGGTGGCAGCAAGCCCACGTGTGTGAAACTGGTCGAGAGCGCCCAGTTGCTGCGGTGTGAGCCGCTGATCTTCCGGCCCAAAGACCGTGAGCGCCATCTTCAGCCGCTCGGTCAGGCCGGTCGCGCGATAGTGATCTCGCACGCCATCAAGTGCATCAGTCATTGCAGAGTTCCTCCACGGTCTTAGCAGATTGTTCAGGGCTTGCGAGTCGACATCGGCATGCCCCCTCGTCTGCAGGCGTAGGTGTACCATGGCCTCTCGCGAGCGACTATTCATCACAATGTTGACGGGCTATGAAGCAGAACTTCACAGTCAGGCAAGGCGCGCTCGATGGCGTGGAGGTGTTCCTGAGCGTCGCCCAGCATCGCAGTTTTCGCCGGGCAGCCGCGGAACTCGGAGTGACACCGTCCGCCGTCAGCCAGACGGTGCGTGTACTTGAGGCGCGCATTGGCGCAGCGCTCTTCATACGCACCACGCGTAGTGTCGGCCTCACCGAAGCGGGCGAACGGTTTCTTTCGCACGCAAAGCCTGCCTTCGACGAGCTTGTCGCCGCTAGCGAGGTTGCGCGCGGAATGGGTCAACGGCCCGCCGGGTTGTTGCGTCTTTCGGTGCCGCGTGCCGTGGTGCCGATCCTGTTGGAACCACTTGTCGCATCCTTCTGCCAGGCTTATCCCGAAGTCGAAGTGGAGATCGCCACCAGCAAGGAGCTGATCGATCTTGCAGAGGAAGGGTTCGACGCCGGTATCCGACTCGGTCAGTTCGTCGACGCCGACATGGTCGCCGTACCGCTGACGCCACCGTTTCGTCTCATCGTCGTGGGTAGCCCCGCTTACTTCGCAGCGCGCAGCCGCCCCAGGCACACGGACGATCTGCGCCAGCACGCATGCTTGCGGTGGCGACGATCCAGCGGCGCGCTCGCGCTATGGTCATTCAACGACAACGGCCACGCGATCGAGATCGCCGTATCCGGCCCTCTCATAGCCAACGATTTTTCCACCATGCTTGGCGCGGCAGTCGAAGGTATGGGCCTTGCCCAGCTACCTGAGCCGATGGCCGCTGAAGGATTGAGAACGGGAAAACTGGTGCACGTGCTGGAGCCGTTCGCGCCGGTGATGCCGGGGGTGTTTCTCTACTATCCAGGCCGCCGGCAGATGACACCGAAGCTGCGCGCCTTCATTGATCATGTGAAGAGCCGCCCGGCAGGCCAAAGCGAAGTCACATCGGATCCCGGTCTTCCCTCGTCGACGTAGCTACGGCGATGCATCTCTTCAACGCGTGACATCCGTTACGTCTTTGCGACGCGCTTGCCCTTAGCGGTCGATTCGTTGTTCGCAAACAGTTCGGTAAGCCAATCGATGAACACGCGAGCTTTCGCGCTCAGGTGTCGATTGGGCTGATAGGCAACAGAAACAGGAACGGGATCCGATACCCAGTCGCTCAGAACTGCTTCGAGTGCGCCGCTTTGAAGATGTGCTGTGGCGGAAAACGTCAGCGCATGGACGACACCGAGACCCGCAAGGCCAATGGTCAAACACGCCATGATGTCGTTGGCGGTCAGTCCGCGCCGATTCTGCACTTCTACACGTTCACGATCTTTCGTCACCACGATCGGAAAGGGTCGATTGGTTCGCGAGGCAATGGTTCGAATGACGACGTGACCATGCTCGAGGTCAGATGGATGCGAAGGCCGTCCGTGCCTGTCCCAGTACGCTGGCGTCGCGCACAGGATTTGTTTAACGGCGCCAATCTGCCGCGCGACGAGTGATTGATCGAAGATTTCCCCCGCGCGCACGACGCAGTCGACGTTCTCTGCAATGAGGTCGACCGGACGATCGCTGATCCCGAACTCGATCTCGATGTCCGGATAACGCTCGACGAACGCCGGTAACGCGGGAAGTATCACCGAAAGAGCTAATGGCACAGGTAGATCGACACGCAAGCGTCCTCGCGGGTTGGTCTTCGCGCGCGACATCGTGCCCTCGAGCTCCGCGAGATCGCTCATCAACTGCAGCGCGCGCTCGTAGTACGCGGCGCCATCCGCTGTTGTCGAGACCTTGCGCGTCGTGCGGTTGAGCAGCTTTGTGCCCAGTTCGACTTCGAGCGACGCAATCAGACGGCTGACGGCCGTCTTCGGTAAGTCGAGCACCTGCGCAGCCTTGGTGAAGGTGCCGCTTTCGACCACTCGAATGAACGCCTGCATGGCGTGAAACTTGTCCACGGTACGACTCCTCGCTGTCCTATCCCCGCCTGCCTGATTGTTTCACTGAAGAAACAATGTGGAATCGTAGCAGCGATTTATCCGCCTGCGCGTTCTCGGTATCGTTCACCCATCGCCACACGAATTTCAACGGCGCCTCGAACGGACCAGATCGTTCGACCTGCTTTCGCAGCTGCGCCGAAGTTCATCTTGAACAGGGAAATATTCATGTCTATCGCTAGAGAAACGCATGCCTCGAACCGCCCAAAGGCGGTGGTTATCGGAGTCGGGCCGGAGCAAGGGCTCGGCGCGGGCCTGTCTCGTCGATTCGCCGCCGAGGGGCGTCATGTCGTCATCGCGGGACGCACCGAAGCGAAAATCGAACGGGTGCGCGAAAGCATTGTCGAGGCAGGCGGCTCGGCAAGCACGGTCGTCATGGACGTGACGAACGAAGCGGATGTGATCCGCTTGTTCGACGTCGCCATGCGAGCAGACGAGCGTGGCGGCAGTGCCGACCTCATTGCCTACAACGCAGGCAACAACCAGCCTCTGGATCTGCGGACGATGGAAGCGGACGTCTTCGAATCGTTCTGGCGGCTCAACTGTTTTGGCGGCTTTCTCGTGGGTCGCGAAGCCGCACGGCGCTTTGTACCCCTGGGCCGAGGGTCGATTCTTTTCAGCGGGGCGACGGGTGCACTTCGAGGCTTACCAAACTTCGCCCACTTCGCGTCAAGCAAGGCCGGCTTGCGCATGCTCGCTCAAAGCATGGCGCGCGAATTCGGCCCGCTCGGGCTGCACGTTGCCCATGTCGTGATCGACGGCGGCATCGATGGAGAACGCGTGCATACGCGCTTCACTGAGCATGTCCAACAGAAAGGCCCCGATGGACTGCTCGATATCGACGCCATCGCCGATGCCTTCTGGTCGCTTCACCGCCAGCACCGTTCCGCGTGGACGCACGAACTCGATCTGCGCCCCTTCAAAGAAGCGTTCTAAACGAGCGCGAACCCCAACGCAGTCCATTTCGAGGAGTCAATGATGAAACTTATCGGTCCATGGTTTTCCGGCTATACCCGCCGGGTCGGCATCACGCTGAAGCTGCTTGGCATACCGTTCGAGCATCTGCCTTATCACGCCTACGAGCAGCAGGATCTTATCCGCCCTTACAGCCCGATGGTGAAGGTGCCGGCGCTTGCGCTCGATGACGGCGCGGTTCTCTACGACAGCACAGGCATCATCGAATATCTGCATGAAGAAGTTGGAGCAGAGCGCGCATTGCTTGCGCCCTCCGGCGTGAATCGGCGCGACGCCTTGCAGTTCATCGGTATCGCATCCGCGATCTACGGAAAGCTCAGCGATATGTATGACGAGTCGATCCGCCCGCAAGAGCATCAGATCGCCACAATCGTCGCATCGCTGCGCGAGCAGGCGTTGGCGGGATTTCAGATGCTCGAGTCGAGAGCCGGTAATGGCTGGCTGGTGGGCGATGCGCTGTCTCAAGCCGATGTGATGGTCGTGATTACCTGGCAATCCGCATCATTGGCGTTTATGCCCGACGTCGTGCATCCGGCTGCTTTTCCCAAGCTTGCCCGATTGGCCGCGCGCGCGATGGAAATAGACGCGTTCTCCAGTACGCTGCCTTTCAAGGGATAGGGACTGCTCGCGCGGCCTCAGCCGCGCGTGCTATTTCTTTTGCTGCCCCCTGCTTTGCGGACAGGCGTTGTCGTGTCCGCAAAAAGATCGATCACGACCTCGCGCAGCCACCGATTGCCCTCGTCCTGCTGGACTCGCGTGTGCCAGAGCAGATGGATCGGCGCGGCGGGCAGCGTCATGGGCAACGCGCGCAGGCTAAGCGAGAAAGGGGTTGCCAGTTGCAGGGCAAGCCGCTCCGGCACCGTAGCGATCAGATCGGTGCGTTGCAGGATGTAGCCCACGCTCATGAAGTGCGGCACCGTCAGCCGCACCTGGCGCCGTACGCCGCGCCGTTTCAGCCATTCGTCCACCTGCCCGTGGCCGGTGCCGGCCGCCACGACCACGAGATGCTCAGCTTCGCGCCATGCAGCGAGCGTGAGCGGTGCGTCCTCGAGCGGATGGCCGCGCCTGAACAGGCACACATAGCGCTGATCGAACAGGCGGCGCTGATAGAAGCCACCCTTGAGTTGCGGCAGCAAGCCAATCGCCAGATCGACCCGGCCGTCGGCCATCTCGTTGCTCAGATTGACGCTTGTATCGCGCACGGTATTGAGTGCGACGCCCGGCGCGACGCGCGACAGTCGTTCGAGCAGCGCGGGCAGAAAAACGACTTCGCCGATATCGGTCATGCCGATCGTCATGGTGCGCATCGCGCGCAGCGGATCGAAACCCGTCACCGGATTGAGTGCGGCGTGCAGCGTGGCGAGCGCCTGCGAGACCGGTTCCGCCAGACGCAGCGCGAACGGCGTGGGCACCACGCCGCCCGGCCCGCGCACGAACAAGGGATCGCCAAGCCGGCGGCGCAGCTTGGCGAGCGCGTTGCTGACGCCGGGCTGGCTCATGTTCATCTGCTCGGCGACGGTCGCCACGCGCCGCTCCTGCATCAGCCGCTGGAAGAGCAGCAGCAGATTGAGGTCGATTTCGCTCAGTTCCATAACTCACGCATGTCCAGGTCTCATTCAATCCAGTGATGAAGCAGATTCATTTCATCTTATTGAGGAATGAAGGTCTAGTGCTGAAAATACTGACACGGCACCCGCATTCGACATGGCGTCCGGAAATGCCATGGCGGCCCACACCATAAATCTGGATATTGGAGACACAGTCATGAAGCAGATGGATCTGAAGATTGCGATCGTCGGCGCCGGCGTCGGCGGCCTTACGCTTGCGCTCGCGCTGCGCGAGCGCGGAATCGATGCGCAACTCTACGAGCAGACCGACGAGCTGCGCGAAGTGGGCGCGGCCGTCGCGCTCTCGGCCAACGCGACGCGCTTCTACGAACGCATGGGATTGCGTGCGGACTTCGAGAAGGTGTGCGCGGAGGTGCCGGGCCTCGTCTATCGCGACGGACGCAGCGGCGCGGTCATCGGTCATCATCGTGGCACGCCCAGCTCTCGCGAGCTGTTCGGCGGCTCGTACTGGGGCATTCATCGTGCTGATCTGCAGGCTGTGCTGTCGAGAGCTGTCGGCCTTGAGCGCATCAAGCTCAGCCATCGGCTGGTCGATCTCGTGCAGCACCCGGATCGCGTGAGTCTGGCGTTCGATAACGGTCAGCATGTCGACGCCGACCTCGTGATCGGCGCCGACGGGGCGCGCTCGATCACGCGACGCTGGATGCTTGGCTATGACGACGCACTGTATTCGGGTTGCTCGGGCTTTCGCGGCGTGGTGCCGGCTGAACGCATGGACCTGCTGCCCGATCCCGAGACCATCCAGTTCTGGGTCGGACCCGGCGGCCATCTGCTGCACTATCCCATCGGCGACAAAGGCGACCAGAATTTCCTGCTGGTCGAGCGTCATCCATCGCCGTGGCCGTCACGCGAGTGGGTCATGCCCGCCAGCGAAGGCGAACAACTGCGCCTCTTCAAGGACTGGCATCCGGCCGTCGTGCAGATGATTACGGCAGTGCCAATCAGTCAGCGTTGGGGATTGTTCCACCGTCCTCCGCTCGGCCGTTGGAGCAAAGGCCGCGTGACGCTGATCGGCGATGCCGCGCATGCGCTTGTGCCGCATCACGGCCAGGGCGCTAATCAGTCGATTGAAGATGCCGTGGTGCTGGCCGCTCAATTGGGCTCTGCGGGTCCAGGCAATTGGCGCGAGGCGCAGGAAGCCTACGAGCGCTTGCGCCGGGGCCGCACGCGCAAGGTGCAGTACGCGTCGATCACCACGGCGGATGTGCTGCATTTGCCCGACGGGCCGGCCGCGCAGGCCCGCAACGCCCGCCTCGGCGCGCGCGACAGCGTGCTGAACCACCTGGACTGGATTCACGATTTCGATGCGCTCACAGAAGAGCCGAGTGAACGGCAGGGTGGCACCTGGCTTTGAGCAAGCGCTGCTTAAGCGGTCCTGAGAGCGATCCTAGCTGTGCGCGCGGCCCCCCTTGCCCACTGCACCGGCATGACGGGCAGGATCACCGTGCGGAGTAGCGCGCTCCGCACTATCCGCCTCCTCATAGCTTGCGAACAACTGGCACACAGCCCGCGGCTCGAGACAGCCATGCAGCAGCTCGCGGAATCGGTGATCGCAAAAGCGCTGCGCGACATCGGCCAGCAGCCGCAGATGCGTGCTGTTCGCCCATTCCGGGACGAGCAGCACGACCACGTCGCTCACCGGCTTGCCGTCTGGAGCATCGAACGGAATCGGCGCCACGGGCCGGACGTAAAATGCCATGGCCTGGCGCAGCGTTCGTATTTGACCGTGCGGAACGGCAATACCCTGACCGAGGCCAGTCGAGCCTAGCGCCTCACGTGCAGTGAGCCCCGCAGTCACGGACGTTGCCGGTAGTCCATAGTGCTGTTCGAAGAAACGGCCGAACTGGGCAAACAGTGTTTCCCGATCAGCCACGTTCAGACCAAGCAGAACATGATGTGGCGAAAGCAGTTGCGCAAGGGTGTCACCTTTTTCGGCTGCTTCAGCGTCATCGGCGGGCGAGTCGGCGCGCGGCAGCGGCCCGCCATCCATCAAATCCCGCCAGGCCTCCGTGGGCGCATCGGGAATTTCAAGCAGTTGCCCCACCTCGGCGGCCGGCGCCAGATGCGCGAGGCGTTGCATTGCGCTGTTGACTGCCTCCTCGGGCAAGTAGAGCGATAGGCGCACGCGGCCCGTTCCGTGCAGCGGCGCAACGCGAATGGTCCATTGCTGATCGCCGCAATCGCGGATCAGCGCCTGGCGCAACGGCGTGGCGTGTTGGGCGTCCAGGGTGACGCGCATCATCACATTGCGGCCGGGTGCGGCCCGCGACCGGCCATGGGGCAGCGTTTTACTCAGTCCGAGAAGAGTCCGTAGACCAACCAGCGCGCGAGTCATAGCGGCTCCTATGCGTTATCTGCTATCAGGTTAGCCGGATCGCCATTAACTTGGCGTAAAAATCACTGGGTGAAATTAGTCGTCGAGATGAACCGAATACAAATCGACTAACCAGTCGATGAAAATGTCGACCCGTTTTGGCCTGGTTCGATTGGGCATATACACAATGGACACAGGGCGAGGATCTAACGGATAGCCTCTCAGAACCTTGCTCAATCGGCCGACACGCACATGAGCGTCGAGTATAAAGGTGCTGCCCTGTATCAATCCGAGACCCACAAGCCCGCATCAACGCCCTCCAGTACGCAGGGCTCCCGCATTAACAGGTCAGTCGGCCACCGCGTGTTTCAGGGCACCGCCAACCCGTGTGCCGGGCTTCACATAACTGCCAAGCGACAGCAGCAGAACGCCGGAGGCAAGCAGCAGAAACGGCGCGACTTGCAGCGGTAGTCCATAGTTGTGCCGCAAGTCGAAATACCGCCCGACTGCGATCGGTCCAAACACGGCGCCAAATGCGTAGCCCGAAAACGCGATCCCGTAAAACAGGCCGAAGCGTTTCAGACCGATATACGAGCGAACCATATACGAGAAAAGGTCGCCCTCTGCGCCGACTGCAAGCCCGACGAGCACCGAGGCACACAGTGCGCTGGGATAGCTGTCGAACTGCTTTAGCAGAACAAATCCGGTAGCGCCGGCTGCGAAGAAGAGGCACGCGACAATCGGTGCGTGCACACGATCCACCAGTATGCCGGACACAAGGCGACCGACGAGAATGCCGAATCCTACGAGCGAGGCACTGCGCGCCGCATCGTGAGCCGATATGCCGCGATCGATCAGAAGAGCAGGAAGATGAGGGCCAAGCGACAGTACCGCCGTCGAAGCAAGAAACGCCGAAAGAAAGATCACAGCAATGCGCAACAGCTTCGTACCGGCGTGGGGTGAGGCATCGTCGACATTCATGTCCCTGGCGTGCTCGCGTGATGTCGTGCTGCCCCCCTTCTTCTCCTTCGTCAGCGCGAACGCCATCAGTGCGCCCATGAGCGACATGCCCGCGAGCACCTGATACGCTCCACGCCAGCCAATGCCGGTGATGAGGAACTGTGACAGCGCAGGCATCACGATGGTCCCGATCCCTAGTCCGACCATTGCGAGGCCAATGGCAAGGCCCAGCCGCCGATCAAACCACTGCGGCAATATCGCGAGATAGCCGAGAACGGAGGTCGCGGCGCCCGACATGCCGATCACGAGCGAGAGCACGATCCACCAGACCGGATGCCCATCCTGCAAGCCCATGCACGCAAGTGCCAACGCGAAGACGAACGCTGATGCCAACACCACACGCCTCACGCCGAAGCGGTCCATCAGGGTGCCCACGAGAGGACTGACGATTGCAAGTCCGAGCATGGATGCCGCGTAAGACTCTGCTGCCTGGGCACGTCCCCAGTGAAAATCACGCACAACGGCTGGTATGAACACGCCGTTGGTCGAAATGAAGATGGCGGCAAAGCCGAACGCCATGCCGAGCGCGACGCCAATCACGGTCACGACATATATCTGCCGCCCGCCTGCTTCCGTTGCGTGCTGTGTCATTGTCTGTCTCCACGTAGTTCTTGTCTGGACGCGTGTCTTGCGCACGCGCCGCTCCGTGACGCATTAAAGCCCGCTGTCATCGCCGGGATAAACGCCCGCGCCCGGCAATGCGATGGTTCATGTCTGCGCTTCTTTGAATTCGGGTGTGATTCGGGCGTGCCGGCTGAGAACGGCACGCAAAGAAGGGGGGATGTCCGTCGCCACGCGCACATCGGTGCGCACGCAAATGGGGGAAAAACGTGCGTCGAAAACCGGTTCGCCATTCAGCGTGCAAGCGTGACAGTGGATGTCGTACGAGCGCGTGCGGATCTCGCCGATCCAACATTCGATATCGATCTCGTCGCCCGGCCAAAGCGTCTTGATGAAGTCGAGCGACATGCCCCGGCAAGGCGTTCCCACCCCGTGTGCCTGTCCAAGCGACTTGCCGGCACGACCCGCCATGTGATCGCTGAACAGGCTGACGGCTGAGAGCACATACGTCGAGAACTGGCCGGTATAGACGACGCCCGCGGGATCGCAATCGCTCCAGCGTACGGTCCGCCGGATCACAAAGGGCTCATCGCTCAATACGTATTCGCTGCTGTGGATCATGGCAGGCGCTCCACCTCAACCGCGACGCCGGCGTTTTCCAGCTCCTTGAACAGTTCGGGGTACTGGTCGCGAAGCCTCAATCCATCCACACGTCCCGTCCGTGTCATGAACTGATAGATAAATTCGTGCGGGCAATAGCTGTCCATCCACTCGCGAATGCGTTCATACCACTCGAACGATGCCTTGGACGCCTCGATCAACAAGCGCTTGCGAGGTTCCCGCAGATCGACATAGGACGCCAGCGCTGACGCAACATTGTCGGGATGGAGCGCAATGCCCTCGGCGAGCGCGATGGCGTCTTCCATCGCGATGCGCGTGCCCGAGCCTATCGAGAAATGCGCGCTCGCGAGTGCGTCGCCGATCAGCACCCGGTTGCCCGCGTGCCAGTTCGCGTTGCGTATCACCGGAAACTGGCGCCAGTTGGAATTGTTCGAGATAAGCGGATCGCCTGATAGTTCGTTTGCAAATACTTCCTCGAACAGCGCTTTGCGGGCATCGTCGGTCATCGCCTGCATGCCGAGATCGATCCATGTGCGGTGATCGCACTCGGCGACGAACGTGCTCATCGAATCCGAATACGGGTAGTAGTGCGCGACGAAGTATCCGCCGGCATGTTTGCGGAATATCAGCGCCGGACACTCGAACGCACGCCACACGCCGTACCACGCAAAGTGATTCGCGAGCGAATAGCGGGAAGTCCCGAAACTTTCCTCAGCGACGCTTCGCACGCGTGAGTTCACACCATCGGCACCGACGATCAGATCGCCGTCCAGTGCGTCGATATCATCGACTCGCGAGCAGTACTCGATCTCGATTCCGAGGTCCTCCACGTATCGCTGCAAGACCGACAGCAAGGCGATGCGGGGGATGGCGCCGCCGCCCTGCCCCGGACGTTGCACGGTGATCGGCGTCTCGCTCGATACGATTGTCTGGCGCGCGCTGAACGTCATCTCGGCGACCAGGTCGGCGCAGACATCCGGGGCCGCGTCGTTGAGCTTTGCCAGCCCTGCGTCGGCCAGTACCACACCGAAGCCGAAGGTCGCCTCACGCGGGTTCTGTTCGTAGATGCGCAACTGCGCGCCGGGCACTTTGCGGGCGACAAGAATGGCAAGGAACAGGCCCGCCGGGCCTCCGCCCACGATATCGATTTTCATGGCCGCTCCGACGGTTCGATGACCAGTAGGTCAGCATCGAAACGCTCGATGTGCCCGCGTAAGCCCCCGGTCAATGCGCCGTACCAGACGGCCGGCTTGAAACCGAGTTCCTTGCGCGAGAATTGCAAGGCGGGATTGCCATCGATGCGGATGTAATTGCCGTCGACTGCCGACGTCCGGTATCTCGCGTCTTTGGACGCGACATCGACAAGCGGGCGAAACTCAGGCACGTCGAGCACAAAAATCGACGCGACATCTGTCGCCGCGGCCGATGCGTCGAGCGCACCGCCCTTCCGTTGCCATACTGCATCGATCGAAGGGAACGCTTCGCCTGCTGCAGCCGCACGTTCCTGATCGATCGCGGCTTCGATCGTACGGGTTGCGTCATTGGCGTCGGCCGCGTCGAACGGCCGGGTTTGGTACGTGATTTCGATCGGATAACCGTTGGGATCGTTGAAGTAGATCGACTCGATCACTTCATGACGCACCTGATACCGCAGCGGTATGCCGACGGCCTCGACCCGGTCGCGCCAAGCCTTCAATTCCGCATCATCCTTGACCTGCCATGCCGTGTGCGTCGCACGGCTCTGATAGTGCTCGGACGGTTCGAGATGTGCAGGTTGCTCGGTGCCGATGTAGTAGAAGAACGCAATCGTGCTGCCGTTACCGCTATCGAAAAAGAAGTGCAGGAAGTCGGCGTGATCCACCGGCCCCCAGCCTCGTGCCGAGATGGCATGCAACAACGGAAGGCCGAGCAGGTCGCGATAGAAATGCACGGTCTCTTCGAGCTTCCAGGTCGGGCGAGCAGTGTGATGGACGCCGCGCAGCACCGGTTGCGCAAGACTACTCAAGGAGCTTTGGGTCATGACATTTATCCGTTGGAAACGTTGCTGGCGGACTGTTCGGCCTGAAGCCGCTCGATCAGTCCGTTACGAAGCAGCACCTTGCTGAGCTTTCCGGATGCGGTGACCGGAAACTCAGAAACGTTCTCGATGCGCTCGGGCCACTTGAACTTTGCGACGCCTTCCTGTTCCAGGAAGGCTGTGAGAGCGGACAACCCGATCGTGGCACCCGTCAGGCGCGGCACGACGAACGCACAGACGCGCTCGCCGTACACCGGGTCAGGCATGCCGACCACGGCTGAGGCCAGCACTGCAGGGTGACGGTTGATGAGGTTCTCGAGTTCCTCGGCGTTGATCTTCTCGCCGCCGCGATCGACCACGTCCTTGGTGCGGCCGCGGAAGAAGAAGTAGCGCTGGCCTTCTATGACCTCGGCCTTCATCAGGTCACCCGAGCGATAGAACCCGTCGGCGGTAAATCGATGGACGTCCTGCTCTTCGGACCGGTAGTAGCCGCGAATCGTGTACGGGCCGCGAAACAACGCCTCGCCGACTTCGCCATCCGGGACTTCGTCTTCAGTGCCAGGCTCGACGATCTTCACTTCGTCCCATTCGCAAACCGGCCGGCCGACGGACTCATCGAGTACGTAGCGCGGATCGCCCTCACGAGCGAACATGATCACCCCCTCGGTCATGCCGAAGATGTGATAGCACGGCGAGCCCAAAGCCGTCGACAGACCCGAGGCATTCTTCGGCGCAGTCAGTTTGCGTTTGAGTTTCACGTCCGGCCTCGCGGCCACGAGTTCTTCGGCAATGCGCGAGTAAATCGGGCCGGCGAGACCATACCAGGTCGGATCATAGTCACGGATCGCTTGCCTCAACGTAGGCTCCGCGATGTCGGGACAAACGACCACGGCGCCTCCCGTGAGCAGGATGGGGCCGAAGAAGCACACCATATTCATGTTGTGCATCAGCGGTGTTGGCATGAAAAGGACATCGTCCTGGGTGTACCGATTCCACGCACCCACCAGTCGCATGTTCAGCAGATATTCGTTCTGAAAGCGGGGAATGATTTTTGGCACGCCCGTGGTGCCGCCGGACAACTGGAAAACAGCCGCCTGATAGGGGTCGTGGTCGACGCCCCACAGATACGTACGAGCTTCATCGCGTGGCATACCGGCTATCATGGACCAGAGCGTCTGCGCGATGCCGCGCTGTTCGCCTCGTGCCTGAACGACGATGGAAAGACCGGGCGCTACCGACTGCATTTCCTCGGCGAACGCGACGTCGTCGAATTTCGGATCATCGCCCTGGACCAGATGAATCCGCGCAGCGGCCAAATTGGCCAGATACGAGATCTCATGACGGCGGAATGCCTGTAGCGCGCATATCGGGATCAGATCCGCTTTCAGGCAGCCGAAAAATGCGATCAGCAACTCGTTGCAGTTGCCGCATTGCATGACGACGCGATCGAGTGGCCGCGCGCTCATCTTCAGCAGCGAAGCACCGAACCGGTCGGTCAGATCATCCAGCTCACGATAGCTGATGTTTCCCTCCGGGCTGAGCAGCGCCATCCGGTCAGCGTGCTTTTCAAATGCTTCGCGCAGCGCCGCGGCGAGACTTTGCTCGGGCAACACACCTTGGGTTACGTAGCGCTCGAGCGTCGCCGGGTCCTGGTAACGTACGCCTTCAAGCGCGGTGCGTGGCCGATACATTTTCCTTTGCATGACTTCCTCCATGTTTCCTCCGCGGCCTATGCGTTGTTTTGTGTTGGGTCGAAACGCTTCTTCAACCAGGCCGTGATAACGCGTCCGGCGACCACACGCCCCGATTCCTCGTCGGGCGCCAGCGCCATGCCGTGATGATTTCCTTTCACCCGGACGCGCTGCTTGTCGTCGTTGCCGAGCAATGCGTAAATCGCGTCGATGTCCGCGGGAAAGGTGCATTGATCGCCCGTATATTCAATCAGCAAAATCGGGCGGTTGATGGAGGGCGCGCATTTCTCGAGCGACGCATTCGACGAGATACCGGACCATGTCGAAAGCCATGATTCCGGCGTCACCGTGCGAGCGAAAGCCACGCTTCCCCAATTCGAAGTAAAGGGATCGCTACCCCAAAGCGAACCGGTCACGCGATCGGACGGATCCATGCTGATGTCCCACGACCGAAGATCCGCATCCGTTCGCCAGACCTGGAAAATCGGAGCATAGGCAGCAAGGCGCCTATCGGTCATGGTTGCGGAACCGGTTTTCACGCGCGTGCGTGCCTGCTGCTTCCGCTCGATCAGTGCGCGGGCGATGCCGTCGATACGCTCTACGCGCTGACGCTGCGCCGCCCGATAGCGACTCACGAACTGCGGGGAATATTGCGCCTGGCGGGTTCGCGGATCATATCCATTGGCTTCCGAGAACGGGTCCAGTGACTCATCAATCGCCATCGGATCGCTTTCGTCGATAACGCTGGGATCGATACCGCTCATCAGAAGCGCGCCCTGGCCCGGATGGGGCGAAACGAATACGAATCCATCGGCACTTTGCATGGGGAGCTTGTCCAGGCCGGTCGGCCGGCCCCCCGGCGTTTTTGCGATCCGTTGCTCTGGGGGAAGCATCGCCTGCTGATGATAAAAGGCATAGAGCGCCGCACCGCCGGAATTGCCCAGCATGACGACTGACTCATACCCCGACTGGCGAAGATGCGACATCCCGGCCGCGACATCGAACAGCGCGATCTCATGTTCGAGGCGCAGGTCGTTTCCGATCGAGCGCGGGCCTTGCACCCAGCATGCGCAACCCGCGTCGAGAATCGTCGGCACAAGGTAGTGCGTTACCGACATTTCCCGCGGATGCATGATCGAGACCACGCACGTCTCCTTGCCCGTTCTCGTGAAGAGAAAGCCGAGTGTCGCCTGACCGTCGGCGGTTTGAAGCGAATACGGGACCACTGTGTAGGGCCGGCGCATCAGCGCCGGATCCCAGTTTGCACCGCGTAGGCCCGCGGTGACCTGAGGAAGAACTGCCTGTTCCACGCCCATCTCCTTTAAATGACACCCCTATCAATTAGGTTAGGCTTTATTTGATATAGTGTCAATTAAATATTGCGTGTAAGCTTGCACGACACTGAATCTCCCGCGTGAACGCTCGCACAACAGCATGGAAAGAAAAGCAAAACCAGTCTTGCAAACGGAAGCAACGCCGCGTCGGCGAGGGCGCCCTCCACGCGTCGAATCTCCGATCGGCGCCGAGCCGATGCTCTCGCGCAACGTGTTGATCGACCGCGCCGCCGAAATGGCGAAGCGCATGTCACTCGACCAGATATCGATGGTCCAGCTCGCCAAGGAATTCGGCGTCGCCCCGGGCCTGATCCACTACTACCTGGGCAGCCGCGACGATCTCATCTCCGGGGTGCTGAACAAGTACTATCGGGAGCGCGTGGAAAGGCTCGCCCCACTGACGGGGGACTGGCGAGCTGACGTCGTGGGTATCTCCAACGTCACGTTTTCGCTCGCGACAGAATGGCCTGGTATCAGCCTGTACGTGGTGTCGCATAACCGCTTTCGCCTGTTTCAGGAGGTGCCCGCCGGCGAGACCGACTACGGCATGGTGCTGTTCGATCACATCGTTTCAGCATTCCTGCAGGGCGGATTCACGACCGATTCAGCGGCACTCGCCTATCACCTGCTAGCCCAGTTCCTGCTCGCGAGCAGCGTCGCCGTGGCCGGCCGACAGGCACCAGCCGAACACAAGGGTTTCATTCTCGACAAGTTCGCCAGCGTTTCGCGAGAGCGCTACCCGGCGGCCACTGCGGTGGGTCCCGCGTTTGCATCGCTCGACTCCGACAAGGCTTTCCAGGAGGGCTTGCGGCTGTTGCTCGACGGTTTCGAGCAATGGGCGAATACGAATACCCTGAAGACCGCATCCGTGCGTCCAGCCAGCAAGAAAAAGGCAAGATAAGGCGGCAAGCCGCCTTATCCGCAAGCGCCTAGAACTTGTGCCGGATGCCAAGCCGCGCGCCGATCTGGCTGTTGGTGGCTGACGGCGTGAATCCACTGATACTCGCAACCGATGCCTGTCCCAGCGAGTCCACTCCCGTCGCGCGTTGCAGGACCGTCAGAGCATAAAGATCAGTGCGCTTCGAGAGACTGTAGATAGCGCCGAAATCGAGTTGCAGATATTTGGCGCCGCCGTCGCCGTTGACCGAATTGCGTTTGGTGTAATCGAATGCGGTGCCGAGGAGCAAAGCCGGCGTGACGTAAGTGCGTACGCTAAGCTCCGCGTTCGTGAAGCTTGCGTTGCCGGTGTATTTAAGAGGATTCGGCCCGATAGTCGAGCCCAGATTCTCGAAGCGTGTATTGGTAACGACGATGCCGATTGTCGTGCTCGCCACGGTATACGCAAGCGCCGCACCGGCGAATTGGGTCGTCTTGGCCGACGCGTAACCGGCGTAGACGGGCATAGACTCTGCGCTCGTCGCGGAGCCAAACGAGCCAATATTGTTTACCGTCGCAACGCCCTTGTTCGGTGTATTGCCGTAAAGGGACACGTTCGGGTCGCGTGCGTTGAAGTAACCCGCTGCGATCGAAACAGGGCCATTTGAATAGCCGGCACCGAGTGACCAGATCTGGTTCTGCGTTGCATTCCCTGCCACACCACCAAGGCTGTAAAGGCCGCCCGCACTGAAGCCGCCGTATTTCACCGTCGTGAATTTGATCGAGTTATTGGTGCGGTTCGTGTTGGTGAGATTGTCGAGATCGTCCGGGTGGGAGCCCATGTAGCCTGCGAAAGTCCCGGAGGCTGCAAGCGGTTGCAGGAATTCGATGTAGGGATCGTATTGTCGTCCGATGGTCACGGTGCCATACGGCGACGACAACCCAACCCAGCTCTGCCTGCCGAACTCGGCGCCGCCTTGCGCCAGCGTTCCGTTGTTGGCGAAGAAACCGTTTTCAAGCACGAAAATCGCTTTTAGCCCGCCGCCCAGATCCTCCGTTCCGCGCAAGCCCCACCGGCTGCCGCTAAGACCTGTGGCGTGCGCATCCGTTAAGGCGAACTGACTTGCACCGACAGGGCGCCCGGCCACCTTCCCGGTCTGTGCGCTATTTGTATAGGTCAAACCTAGATCGATGATCCCATAGAGGGTCACGCTGCTTTGTCCGTGCGCAGCCAGACAGGTAAGCGCAAGCGGCAATGCCAGGCAACAGCTCTTCATCTGCATCTCCAATTTTGTTAGTCATACTATTTATAATTGACGTGACCTTGGCGAATCCGGCTTCGTGATCCGCGGAGCGTGTGAGATCCCCTACGTCCCGCATTAATTGATAGTCAATCAATTAATGCAAGGCTAGCATAATTGCCATCCCTGTCAATACTTTAGTTGGCTTTGGCAGATGCGGAGAAACCCTTGATTGGCGGGCTGGGCCACCCGCTCACCGGCGTGAGAAGTACTCACGTGGGACCGACATCATCAATGGTCAGGCCAGTTGCTTAACCATGAATACCCGCTTTAAACCTTTCTCCTCCGCCCGGTGCGTTTTGGCATAACCGATACGAGAGATATAAGGCGAGTAGGCCTGTCGAACGATTTCCTCGACAGCTTCAAGGTCGGCAAGAATGGCGAGGCGGGGATCGGGATGCATTGTCATGTTTCGCAAGTACTCGACTGAAAGCGCGGTGGTGAATATGGTAGCTCTTTCATGAGCCAAAACACCGATCCAGCGTTATGAAATTGATGGCACTCCGAACGGAGTCCGCGAAATCCAATCACCCTATCCCTTTCCAGGTCCAGGCAGATTCGCGGGTCTCACCGCGGCACGGTGGAATTCTGCCGGATCGTGCGAACGAGAAATATCACTGACAAGATGGTCAACGCCGCGAGCGTCACCGGCCCGATCGTTTTCATGACGTCATGTGAAAACCATCCGACTAGAGCATCACAGGCTTGTATGGATCCCAACAGCAGCGCCAGAACGGTGACACCTGAGCGAGAGCGCATGGCAAACGCAATCAGCGCTGCAATAGCAAGAGGTACGCTACGGGCGACGCCGTACATTGCTGCAATGTGAACCGCCGGTTGCCCGATGACCATTGCCAGCGAGAACGCTGCGCTGACCAGCGCGTTGATACTGGTAATGGTTGCGCAAACATAGAACGCGAATTTTGTGCTCATAAAGAATCGTTCTCTCTGTGAATTATATGGGCAATGTAATATGCACAGATGAAACCGTCAAGCCATCTGACCGATACTTCGGGATACATGTTAAGCAAGCTCGGACAGGCAGTGACCGAGCAGTTCGCCCAACGGTTGCGTTCGATAGGGATTCGTCCGAAGCATTGCGGCCTGCTCGCCGCAATCCGCAGCATGCCGATGACATCGCAACTGGCGCTCGGGCAGGCTTTGAACCTCGTGCCGAGCGCGATCGTCACAATGATCGACGATCTGGAAGCACTCGGCGCAATCAATCGGATCGCGGATGAAACGGACCGGCGTCGATACGCGATCGAACTTACAGAAAAAGGCGCGGCAATGCTGCAGCAAGCGACAGCAATCGCCCAACAGGTAGATGACGCAATACTCGATTCTCTTGGGAAAACCGAGCGGGATACGCTGCATCAACTCTTGAGAAAGCTGGCCACTCGCTCGTTGCAGCAGGGCTGACATCTTCGTCCACCGCAATCCGCTTTTTTGAGCATCTCGGCCGTTCGAGTTGTCGCATGGAACCGCCAAGGAGTGTACGCTCCTCGCCGAACCCGGAAGTTCGATGCGCGGCACCAAATTCGGTGAACACCTATGTGGCCATACGCGCTCGTCAATGCGAACGTGGGGTATCCTGATTCCTGTTGCGAGTAACCACAACAAAGAGGCGACAGTGCTTGAACTATCAGTTCGTGACAAAGCGATGCTGAGCGGCGAATTGGGTGATGGTGCAGCGCTTGCGATGCGTATCGTCGTCGCCACGGCGCATGTGATGAACGCTCAAAGACTTGTCGACATTTCCTCCGCTCATATCGACGGGTGTCTGTACCACGGATCCGTGAGTCTCGATTTCGTCGAGCGCTTTGTCGCATCCGGAACGCGGGTCGCCGTTCCGACCACGCTCAATGTCGGATCGCTCGACCTCATACACCCGGAGTTGTATCGCGGCAAACCGGCAACTGCGAACGCAGCAAAGCGCCTTATGGAGGCACATCTGGAACTCGGATGCGAGGCGACCTTCACGTGCGCACCGTACCAGCTCAAGCACCGCCCACACCTGGGCGATCAGATCGCCTGGGCTGAATCGAATGCGATCGTTTTCGCCAACTCAGTTTTGGGCGCCCGGACGAGCCGCTACGGCGATTTTCTCGATCTCGCGGCAGCAATTACTGGCCGCGTCCCGTATGCCGGACTGCATGTCACCGAAAACCGGGCCGCCCATGTTGTGTTCGCAACGCCCAACCTCAGTGATTCACCGCGGCGCGACGCCTATTTCGCCGCTCTCGGCTTTCTTCTCGGCCTTAAAGCTGGAGCGACGGTAGCCGCGATCACCGGATTACCTGCGGACACGACAGAAGACGAATTGAAATCTCTTGGCGCCGCGGCTGCATCCAGCGGCTCAGTGGCGCTCTTTCACGCAGTAGGAATTACCCCAGAAGCTCCGACGCTTGACGCCGCGCTACAGGGCGGCGAGCCGGAGCAGACGATTATTGTCAGCGAGGCTGACCTTGCTGCGATCCATCGTAAGTGGAACGATGCTCGCTCCAGTGGGCCACTCGCCGCGATCAGCCTGGGAACACCACATTTTTCGGTCGACGAGTTCCACCGGCTCGCCAAACTGTTCGAATCACACACAGGGCCGCTCCGATGCGGCTTCTATGTCAATACGAGTCGTTATGTTCTCTGGCAGATCGAAGAGGAAGGACTCGCCCAACGACTGGCCTCGCGTGGCGTTCAGATTGTGGTGGACACATGTACCTACATCACTCCCGTGATGAAACAGATCAACGGACTGGTAATGACCAACTCAGGGAAGTGGGCTCACTATGCCCCTGCGAACATCGGCGTCACAGTCGCGTTCGGGAGCATGGCCGAATGTGTTCGCTCCGCCTTCGAAGGGAGAGTTTGCATTGATGAACTGGCCTGCTAAAGCTACAACCATGATCCCGCCCACTCTCGAGCTTGACGGCCAGGTCCTCGTGCCGGGGCGAGCAAGCGGCCTCGCAATCGCGCTGCCCCCGCTGAGCTTCTGGGGCGGCTACGACGCTGAAAACGGGATGATCATCGACAAGACACATGCGGGCTACGGACAAAGCCTGAAAGATCGGATACTTGTGATGCCGCGGGCGCGCGGGTCCAGCTCCAGCAGCAGCGTGCTGGCTGAAGCATTGCGCAACCGCACTGGCCCCAGCGGCATCGTACTGGCAGAACGCGACCTGATTCTTGCCATCGGCGTTATTGCCGCCAACGAACTCTATGCCCTGAACGTACCCGTCGTGAGTGTTGGCGAAGACGTGTTTGCGCAAATTGCGTCTGTCACCGCAACACTGGAGATTGACGCCGGCGATACGTCGCGCCCCGCGAGAATTTACGTCACCGACAGTGAACGTGATGGGAACCGCAAGCCATAGTGATTCCGGCATGCGGCTCGGTCGTATAAACGAAACTAGTTGTACCCGAGAAGCAAGAGAAAACTGTCGTCGCGAGCACCCTACCCCAGGCGCTTCTGGGTCACCGGCGAAAATCCTGTGCTCGCTTCAATCGTGCTGACGTTCTCAGGTCTCTCGAACGCATCAGGAGCGTCGTCGCCGGGACTACGCTGCCGTCCGATGGCCTTGAAAAAGGTCTCGAGACCTGATGGCAGGAAGAACCACACCCAGTGCAAATCTTCGGCTCCGTCGTTTATCAACGTATGCGATTGCTGTGGACCTAGGAAAATTGTCATACCTGGCTCGATCAGGTAATCGCGCCCTTCCACAACCGCCTTGCCCTTGCCTCGGATGAAGTGAAGCACCTCTTCAGACTCGGCGTGCGCGTGCAGACGAACAAAGCCACCCGGCGGCACGGTCTGCGTGCCAGCCGAAAACGGGCGTTGCATCGATACAAGGTGGGGCGCAACGTGAACGGCTGCATAGCCATTTGCCGGCACCGGTTGCCAGTAGCTCTCCTCGTTGCGCGGATAGACGATCAGGAACTGCGGCTTGCTACCACTGTCGCTTGGACCTACCACGGAGTCTCCGTTGTCACGTGCTCCACCTGTCAGTTCTCCGTCAACCAGACGCCAGACGGCCAATGGATTGCCCTCCCTTACCGCAGCCGGCAGCAATGCATCCGGCAGATCCTGATAGCACACAGGTCGCAGGAACCGGTCGATCGCCGTCGCGCCCACCGACGTGAACATCGGATTCGATGTGGACGGAAAGGGGCCGCCATGAACCATCGCATTGCAGACTTCCACCCCCGTCGGGAAACCGTTGGCGAGGATACGGCCGGCCTTGCGCTCAAGAATCGGCAACAGGCGCTGCGCGTCTGCATAGTCCACAGCGTCGATCTGCAGAGTGACGGTAAGCTGCCCTTCCACGTGTTCCGCGACCGAAAGCAGTTCATCAAAGTCGCGTGCACGAATCACCACAGACGCCGGGCCAAACATCTCTGCTTCGAGCTCGGGCGTAGCCAGCAGGCGTTGAGCATCGGTCACATACAGGGCAGCCTGCGCGGCATTCGGAAGTTCGCCCGCCGACACGCCCTGTGCCACCTTCGTCACGCCCTGAACCCCATCGACCTTCTGCGCTCCACTGCGGAAGGCATCGAAGATTCCGGGTGTCAACATCGTCTGTGCCGGTTTTGCCGCCAACGATTCACCTGCAGCCTTGATGAATCGATCAAGGTCCGGACCGTCAATCGCCAGGACCAGGCCTGGATTCGTGCAGAACTGCCCAGCACCCAGCGTCAACGAATCCGCGAAGGCCTTCCCGATCGCCTCGGCGCGGCTCGCGAGTGCACCGGGGAACAGAAACACCGGGTTGATACTGCTCATTTCGGCGTAGACAGGAATAGGTTCGGCTCTAGCGTTCGCGATTCGCACAAGCGCGAGGCCGCCCTGACGGGAACCCGTGAACCCAACTGCCTTGATGACCGGATGCGCGACCAACGCTTCCCCGAGTTTGCGGCCAGCGCCAAAAAGCAGCGAAAACACGCCCTCCGGCAATCCATGCTCCCTGACTGCTTTCTGGATTGCGCGCCCTACCAGTTCTGACGTTCCAAGATGCGCGCCGTGTGCTTTCACGATTACCGGTGCGCCCGCTGCGAGTGCCGAAGCGGTGTCGCCTCCCGCAACTGAGAACGCAAGTGGAAAGTTACTCGCGCCAAACACCGCGACGGGACCAACCGGCACTTTCGCGAGGCGCAAGTCCGCACGAGGGAGCGGTTGCCGCTCAGGCTGTGCGTGATCGATCGTCGAACCGAGAAAATGCCCATCGCGGACGACCTTCGCAAAAAGGCGTAGCTGACCGACAGTCCGGCCGCGCTCACCCTGCAAACGCGTAATCGGGAGGCCGGTCTCCGCATGTGCCCGTTCGATCAGCTCATCTCCGATGCCGAGGATATTGTCGGCAATTGCGTCCAGAAATGCGGCACGTTTCGCTAGCGTGACGTTCCGGAAAACGTCGAAGGCCTGAGCCGCCAGAGAGGCTGCGCGCTCCACTTCCGCGGCACCACCCATACCGAAGGATGGCTCCGAAATCTCCGAGTTGCTTGCGGGATTGAACGCGCGCTGGCTGCCTTCGGTGCCACGCACCGCCGAAAAGCCGATAAGCATGTCGCCAGTAATGGTCATGTCGATATCCTCAAAAAAGGACCGAGGCCTTCCTTAATAACCGAGTGCCTTGAGGTCTTCCAGCGTCTTGCGCGTGATGGCGATGGTGGTCTCGCGCTCTTCGCCTACCAGATCGAGGCGCGGTGGTTTCACGGTTTCCGCCGAACCCGTGATGATGTGCTCAGCGAGCTTGATGTGCTGGACCAGTTTCACTACGGTGTCGAGGTGGAACAGAGGAGTCAGGGCGGCATACAGTTTGCGTGCTGACACGAAATCACCCTTGACTGCGAGATTCAGAAGGTTGACCGATTCCTTGGGCAGCGCGTTCGCCATCCCTGAGACCCATGCCGTTACGCCCAGTGCGGCACTTTCAAGAATCAGATCGTCAACACCGCAGACCACAGCAAGGCGACCGTCGAACCGGCTGATCAGATCGGTCACGCGCGTAGTTTCGTACGACTCTTCCTTGATTGCCACAATGGTGGGTTCCTCGAGCAGTTGCTCGACGACGTCAGGCGTCAGGTCCACCCCATAGCCACGCGGATTGTTGTACAGCAGGGTATCAAGGCTGGATGCCTGCGCAACGGTCTTGTAAAAAGCCACCGTTTCACGAACATCCGACTTGTAGGTCAAGCCCGGGAAGACCATCAAGCCATCGATGCCGATCTTTTCGGCTTCCTTGGCATACGCCACGGCGCTCCCGGTGTTCGTTTCAGCCAGGCCCGAAATGATGGGCACGCGGCCCTTGATCACCTCTTTCGCCGTACGCAGGACCGTCAGTTTTTCTTCCGGTGTGAGTTGTGCGTTCTCGCCCACCATGCCCATCATCACCACGCCGCTGACACCATTCGCGATCAGGCGTTCAAGCCCAGCGCGGATAGCCTCGATGTCGAGCGTGAAGTCGGATTTCAGTTTGGTGGTAACTGCGGGGAAGACGCCTTGCCAATTGATAGCCATGATCCATTCCTTCTCTAAAGCCGAGGGTCCGTGACGCCTCGCGCATAATGTGTATATTGGATCCAAAGAAGACACTCAAAAAATGCTGCGACACCTGCAGTATTTAAGAGAAGTTATTTAGTATCCTGGATCCAATGTGCAGAATTAAAGCACGAAACAAAGCCGAGGATTCTAGAGGTTTACCCTGGACGATACACCGCGTTTACGACGCATGGACGTCAAAACGCAAGCCTGAACTGCGAGTCATTTTCAATATGGATAGCTAACCATAACTCGCACGAAAGAAGAGAGCGCGTTCTGTAATTTATGTGCGCTCTCAGCTTGCCAAAGGGTAGACGGGATGAAGAATGACAGACGATGGCTAGCGCAATCAGCGCGTTACCACCGCGTCAACAACCGACATGATCTGCTGCGCGGCCGTCTTGACGTGCTGCTCCAGCAGTTTGGCCCCAAGCTTCGCGTCGCGCTTCCTGCATGCCTGGACCAAGGCCATGTGCTCGTCGTGCGACTGTTCGCGGATCGGCACCTGCACGGCCTGAAAACGGAAATAACGGTCGCAGCGGTCATGCAAGACCCGCAACATCTGCAGCGTGATATCCCGCTGCGCAGGCAGATAAAGCGTTTCGTGCAAACGCCAGTTCAACTGCCCCCATACGCCCGAGTCCGCCTTGTCCATTTCCTTGACAAGCCGTTCCGCCTTGCCCATCTCGGCCTCGCTAATGCGCGGAATAGCTTCGGAAAAGATCCACGGCTCAAGACGTAGCCTGATGTCGAACGTCTCCTTCACTTCGTCTATCGACAGTTCGGAGACGTAGGCGCCTTTGTGGGGGACATTGGTCAGCAATCCCTCTGCCGTCAAACGGGTGATGGCCTCACGGATAGGAACGCGGCTGACGCCGAGTTCCTCGGCGAGCGCTTCCTGCCGCAATGGCTCACCCGGAGCCAGGTCGCCGCTCAGGATTCGCTGCCGAACCGCCGTTGTGACGAGTTCGACTGTAGTTGGGCGGACAATCTTGCGCGTGCTTTCGTCCGCGATAACTTCGCTCATCGTGGACGCTTCTTTGGTACGACGTTTGGCGGCTACCGGGGGCATGATCAGTTTCAGTAAAGGATTCAGGATACTGTGAGCATGCTACCACGGCATCGGCTTTCGGATACAAAATCCAATGGCCGGCGCTGCGTCACTGCAACGCTTTCCTTACCCACGCGCCGTTTTTCATCACACCGGCGATGCGCTCACCCTGCCCGGTAAGAACACTGATATCTCTTAGCGGATCACCGTCAACAACGAGCAGGTCAGCGAAGGCTCCCGGGGCGACGACTCCCAGACGGCCCTGCTGTCCAACGATTTCGGCACCCACCACCGTGGCCTGACAGATTGTCTCGAAAGCACCAAGAATTTCTGAACGGATCATCAGTTCATCGCTTTGATACTCGTGCATGTCGCCCAGCAGATCGGTACCGAGACCCATTTTTACCCCGTTACGTTTGAGTAGCTCAAGTGCTTTCAGGCCTTGAATCCGAACGTTCTCGTTTTTAGCAAGAGCACTTTCTGCCACGCCGGCCTTCGCACCGACCTTGTTCATCGCGTCGTAGGTAACGAGCGTCGGCACCGCAAACGCTCCAAACTCGGCCATGACAGCCGCCGCCTCGTCATCGATCAGGTTGCCGTGCTCAATCGTACGTACCCCGAGCTTCACGACGCGAGCGATCGCTTTGCCTGTGTAAGCATGCGCCATGACGTAAGTCTGGTGCGACGCTGCTTCTTCTACGATCGCCTTGACCTCGTCGACGGAAAACTGCAGGTTCCCAATCGGATCCGTTGGCGACGCAACGCCGCCTGACGCCATGATCTTGATGTGGTGTGCGCCGGCGCGCATCTCTTCGCGGACAGCCTTGCGTACGTCGTCCACACCATCGACGATTCGCCCGATTGCCCCGAGATTGCGGTGACAACCACAGGGGTCGGGATCGGAGTTGTCGAAGCGCTCGCGGAAGTCGCCATGACCGCCCGTCTGCGACAGCGCTTTACCGGCCACGAATAAGCGCGGTCCGGCGATCACGCCCTCCTCGATTGCACGCGAGAGCGCGTAGTCGGCGCCGCCGGCGTCGCGCACGGTTGTGAAGCCCCGGTTGAGCATACCGCTCAGGATCGGTACTGCCCGCAAGACGGCAAAGGTGTTCGGCAAACGCCCGTTGTTCCCAAGGTGCGCAACCGATGCAATAACGTGCGCATGGCAATCGATCATGCCGGGCATGACCGTCTTGCCCCCAACGTCAATAACCTGCGCGCCATCTATCGACACCGGTTCGCGGGTGACGTCCTTGATGATCTCTCCGTCCACGACAATCGAATAGCGGGCCGTGTCGTTTTCGTGATTCACGTCCAGAACGCGTGCGTTTTTCAGGATCAACATTTCAATTCCCCAGCTGATTTTTGAGCGACCCACGGGCCGCGGCAGATCACTTCAGCAAAAAGCCTTTGGCAAGCGGATCGCGGTCATCGACAAAGATCGTGTTGTGTCCCGTCACCCGCGCCCACCCTTCAATGCTCGGAATAATCGCGTCGAATTCACCCACCCTGGTCGCTTCTTCAGGCACACCATTGAAGAGCGTTCCAATAATGCTTTCGTGAACAAAACGTTCACCGATCTTAAGTTTGCCCTTGCCGACCAGATGTGCCATTCGGGCCGACGTCCCTGTGCCGCAAGGCGACCGGTCGATGGCCTTGTCACCGTAGAACACGGCATTGCGCGCGCTTGCACCTTCGACCGTCGGTTCGCCTGTCCACATCACGTGGCTCAGACCACGGATTTCTGCCTTCTCGGGGTGAATGAACTGATACTTCTCGTTCGCTTTCTGGCGCAGGATCGGACTCAGACGCTGGATATCCGAAGGCTTGAGTGTGTGGAGACCACCGAAGTTTTTCTGCGGCTCGACTATCGCATAGAAGTTTCCGCCGTATGCGACATCGAAGCGGATTTCGCCGAGCCCTTCAACGTCAACCGTCAGGTCCGTCGAGTGAAGGAATGACGGGACATTGATGAGCTGCACGGAGTCGACGTTGTCTCCGTCCATCTTGTAGCGCGCAACCACGAGACCAGCGGGCGTGTCCAGACGCAGCACACCAGCTTCACGCGGGCGCACCAGACCGTGCTCGATGGCTGTTGTTACCGTCCCAATGGTGCCGTGGCCACACATCGGCAGACAGCCGCTAACCTCAATAAACAGGATGGCAACGTCACAGTCGGAACGGGTCGGCGGATAGAGAATGCTGCCCGACATCACTTCATGGCCGCGAGGTTCGAACATGAGCGATGTCCGGATCCAGTCAAACTCGCGCTCAAAATGTGCGCGTCGCTCGATCATGTTCGCGCCTTCCAGCCGCGGCGCGCCTCCTGCGACGACCCGGACCGGATTGCCACACGTATGTCCGTCGATGCAAAAGAACGTCGATTTCATAACCCTGCTCCATCCAGAATTTCATGCAAAAAGGTCAGACCCATCCGCATTACTTCGACAGGGCACGCACATTGGCGAGCGTCTTCTCTACGATTGCGACGACCTTCTGGCGCTCTTCGCCTTCGAGTTTCAGTCGCGGAGCTTTCACAGTTTCCGAATATCCGGCCGTGATGTTTTCGGCCAGCTTGATGTACTGAACGAGCTTCACATGCGTATCCAGATGGAACACGTCGATCAGTGCACGGTACAGCTTGCGGGCTCGTTCGTAGTCGCCAGTAACGGCCAGATTCAACAATTCAACCGATTCCTTCGGAACTGCGTTGGCCATGCCGGAGACCCAGCAAGTCACACCCAGTGCAACCGACTCGAGCACCAGATCGTCGACACCGCACACGACTGCAAGGCGGTCGCCGAAACGGCTGATCAGATCGGTGACGCGCGTTGTGTCATACGACTCTTCCTTGATGGCTTCAATAGTCGGCTCTTCCAGCAGTTGCGCCACCACATCCGGCGTCAGGTCCACGCCATATCCGCGCGGGTTGTTATAGAGCAGGATCGCGAGCGTGGACGCCTGAGCGATGGTCCTGTAGAAGGCAATCGTTTCCCGGGCGTCGGACTTGTACGTGAGACCAGGAAAAACCATCAGGCCCTGAACGCCGAGTGCTTCAGCGTCCTTCGCGTACTGGACTGCGTTTGCCGTCGTGGCTTCGGCGAGGCCCGCAATGACCGGCACGCGTCCGTTCACGGTTTCAACGGCAAGCTTGATTACCGTGCGCTTCTCTTCCGGCGTGAGCTGGGCGCTCTCACCGACCATACCCATCATGACGACGCCACCGACACCGCTGTCGATGAGGCGGTTCAGACCGGCCTTGATCGCTTCGTGATCGAGAGAACCGTCGTCCTTCAGCTTCGTCGTGACAGCGGGGAACACACCTTTCCAGTTGACTTGCATGGCTATACCTTCCTAAAAATGATAATCAGAGGCGGGATGTCCCGCGGGTCGATCGAGGTCGCGGGGGCCCCGTTAATTGCGGAAGCGGCTGATCGAGTACGGCTCAAGTCCGATTCCGGGCGTTCGATTGGCAAGCAGGTCCGCGACAAGCGCACCCGTTGTTGCCGATTGCGTCAGACCAAGGTGACCGTGGCCGAACGCATAAATAACGGACGGCGCACGCGGCGATTGGCCAATGACCGGTAATGAATCCGGCGTGGCCGGACGGTGCCCCATCCACTTCACGGCACCCTTGTCGTTGATACCGGGCAGGAAGCGCTTTCCAAGCGCGAGCAGCGCGTCGCTGCGTTTGTAATTCGGTGGCGCCTTGAGACCGGCGAACTCGGCCGCGCCGCCAATGCGCACACCGATATCAAGTGGCGTGGCGACAAATTTGCGTTCAGCAAAAATCACTTCGCGCGACAGGCTGATGCCATGCGCGGGAAGCGTCGTGTTGTAACCCCGCTCGCTGTCCAGCAGAACGCGGTCGCCGATCGATCCGGCAAGCGCGGCGGACCATGCACCCGTGGCCACGACGAGGCGGCGCCCCTTGACCCGTTCGCCTGTCTCGGTGACCGCCGCCGGTGCAAGTGCATCCGCGAGATCGAGTGCCTTCACCGCGCCGACAACAAACGTGGCGCCGAGTTGTTTCACGCGCTCACGCAACTGCGTCACTAGACGCTTCGGGTCACCGATGTGCGACCAGTCGTCGAGAAACACGCCATGACGAAAAACCGGCGCGAGGGACGGTTCGCAATCGCGAACCTCGTCGGCCGACATGGCGTGCCAGCGCACGCCCAGATCCCGTTTGAATTCCCATTCATGCTGATCCGCGGCGAAGGCTTCGTCTGTCTCGTAGACCGTCAATGCGCCGCGCCGATAAAAACTGTCCATCGCGCCGATGTCCTCAAACATCGGGACGATGTCGTCGTAGACGCGGTTGTTCAACTGGGCCAAAGCGAGGGAAATTTCACGGAAGCGGTCCTTGTTGCCCGAGCGCTGAAATTCCATGAACCAGGGCAAAGCGGTCGGCACATGTTTCCAGTCAAGCGCCAGCGGCCCCAGAGGATCAAACAGCCACTTCAGCGCCTTCATGTACAACCCGTTCACTGAAATGGGGGTGCTCTCCGTCACGGCGATGCCACCCGCATTTCCGTGCGACGTACGGTCGCCCTCGAAATCGCGATCGATGATGGTGACGGTAGCGCCGTCGCGCAGTGCAGCCCACGCACAGGCGAGGCCGACGATTCCGCCACCGATAACCACAACGTCCGGGGTCGTCCGGGAGTTTTGAACTTGCTGAGTCATTTCCGTGAGTCGAGGTATTGCGTGGTGGACGGCCGATCTGCCATCCACCGTGGCTTCAGTTACTTGGATCCGAGCACCGTAATCGGCTTCCACTGTCCGTTTTCACACTTGTAGACGGTGATGATTGCGTCGCGCAGATCACCGAACTGGTCGTATGCGAAGTGGTCGCTCGTGACACCCTTCATGTCCGTCTTCGCGAGCACCGGCAGGTAGACGGACGGGTCTGACGAATTGGCCTTCTGCATCGCCTGCATCATGGCCATGGCGCCGTCGTATGTGTACGGTGCGTAGGTTGTCGGTTCATAGCCGAACTTGGCCTTGTAGCGCTGCGTAAAGCCCGCGCCGCCCGGCATCTTGTCGAGTGGCAGTCCCGCGAGCGAGACAATCGCGCCATCCGCCGCCGGTCCGGCGATCTTGATGAAGTCTTCCGTTTTCGACATTTCACCCGAGGCAAACGTCGCCTTCATCGCCAGCGTGCGCGCCTGCTTCACCATGGGTGCAGATTGCGCGTCGGCGCCTGCGTAATAGATGAAATCAGGATTCTTCGACTTGATGCCGGTCAGGATCGCCTTGAAGTCGACCGCTTTGTCGGACGTGAACTGATGGTCGATGAGGTTACCGCCGGCCGCCTTCACTGCCGTCTCGAACTGCTCCGCAAGACCCTGGCCGTATGCCGTGCGGTCGTCGATGATCGCAATGCGCTTCGCGTGGAGCGTCTCGACGACGTACTTGCCCATCACACTGCCCTGCTGCGTATCAGACGTCATCATCCGGAACGTGGTCTTGAAACCCTGGCGTGTATAGGCAGGTGCCGTTGCCGTCGAAATCTGCGGAATGCCTGCGCGCGAATAGATCGCCGAAGCGGGGATCGTCACCCCGGAGTTGAAGTGACCGAGCATGCCCTTGATGCCGTCATCAACCAGCTTCTGGGCGACGACGGTACCCGTCTTCGGGTCCGCCTGATCGTCGAGCGCTTCCAGCACGAACTTCGTTTCCTTGCCGTCGATCTTGGGCTTCGTGGCATTGAAGTCGTCAATGGCGAGCTGCACGCCCGACTCGAAATCCTTGCCATACTGAGCCTGCGCGCCCGTCATCGGAGCGGCCAGACCCAGCTTGACCGTTTGTGTTTCGGCGGCCTGTGCGGCTTCGAGGGACAGAAGCAGAAATCCCGAAGCAGCGGCTGCAAAAGCGATGGTGCGAACTTTCATATCAGTCTCCTTACTACCCATAAAAGCCGCGTTGAGAGCGCCGAGAACATTATGTTGGATCCAATATCCAACTGTTTTTCGTATAATGCGCGCCTTCTGCGGGTCTGTCAAATGCGTACGAAAAATTGGCGGAGCGCGGTTTTCTGCCGCCCCGCCCCAGGTCCTACACCTGTTCCATAAAATCAGGATCTTCAAGTCCACTCAGCTTTTGAACCTGGTCTTCGAGCGGCGAAACCGCCAACTGTGCGAAAACCAGTGCCAGGGCGATATCAGCCTGGTCATACAGCCCAGCTTCGCCAAGCAGATTCATGGTGCCTAGCGTGACACCGTTCTTGCGCACGGGGATGTTCAGCACACTCTCACACCCAATCGACCACAACACCTCGTATTCCGAGAACACCGACTTGATGTCCTCGCGCGTTGAGCCAACAAAGATCTCACCGCGGCGAAGAACCTGATCCGACCAGCGACTTTGCGTCACCCGTTTGAGTCCACCTACCGGATTGATATCCAGGCGATTGCTATGCAGACGTCCGAGCCGGCTCGACGCCTCGTCATACGCCAGCACCGTAAAGAGCCGCTGGCCGAATACCTCCGTGAGGGAGCGCTCGAACTCGGACCATACAAGGTCGGCCTTGCCGCCTTCCTGTTGCATCCGGGCTATCCGCTCGATCGCCCGAAGAATGAGTGCGTGGTTTGTGTTTGTCACGAAAACTCCTTATTTCGCGGTCCGAAGCTCGGCGCTTTGCGCGTCGGGACGCAGGGAGCCATACTCCGCCTCGGAAATTTCCTCTAGCGTCTTTCCGGTCGTGGACACACCCAGGAAAATCACGGCGAGCGCGCCGATCAGCAGGATGCCAGTGGTCATGCCAAACACGCCGGCGAAACCCCACAACGGGTAGATATAACCCACCAGCATTGGCGAACAGATTGCACCGATACGGCCGAACGCTGACGCCGTACCCATTCCTGTCGCGCGCAGATGCGTCGGGAACACTTCTGGCGTATAGGCGTATTCGCCCGCGTTGACACCGTTCATCGCAAAGGACATAAAGATTGACGCAAGGACGATCGTTGTATCGCTGCCCGCATTTGCCAGCCAGATACCGGCCAGGCAGGCCAATCCCATGTAAGTGACGATCGTCGTCTTGCGTCCCAGCTTCTCGCAAAAGTATGCCGACGAGTAGTAGCCCGGAATCTGCGCGAGGTAGATAAAGATTGAGACAGAAAAACTCTTCGTGATGGTCATGCCATGCTGCACGAGCAAGCCGGGGATCCAGACAAAGAATGCGTACGAGCAGAACGTCACCGACAGCCACAGACACCAGGTCATCAGCGTCGTCTTGGCGAGAGGTGGCTTCCACAGCAGCTTCAGGTTTCCGAAGAAGGAACCCGAGTGCTCATAGCTGACCGTTGTACCTGCCAAAGGCACGACCGGAGACAGCGTTACGCCTGTACGTTCGACCTGCCGCTCAATATCGGACACCACGGCTTCGGCTTCCGCATGGCGGCCGCGAATCTCCAGCCATCGCGGGGACTCATGCAGCGAACGCCGCCACCAGAGCAGCACAACGACCGGCAGGGAAACGATCACCAGCGCGATGCGCCAGCCTTCCGGGTTCAGCGGGATCACAAAGTAGCCGATCAACGCCGCCGCGACAAAACCAAACGAGAAGAAACCAGCCAGTGCGCCGGTAAAAGCTCCCCGATAACGGTTACTGACGAACTCCACCAGGAACGGCGCAATGATCGCGCCCTCGGCGCCCATCCCGATACCTGCTATTGCGCGCAGTAGAGCGAACGTGTGCCAGTCGTTCACAAACGCGTTGGCAAACGTGAGCACGCAGAAGAAGGTCAGCGCCCACATCATGACGACACGGCGGCCAAAGCGATCGCCCAGCAGGCCGGCGAAAAGCGCGCCGACGAGAAAGCCAACGTAGGTGCTGCTGCCAAGCAGCCCTGTTTCGAAGCTGGTCAGATGCCATTTGGTACGAACGACAGGCAGGATAAACGCGATGATGGCTGCATCGATGGCCTCGAACATGAAGCCCAGACCGCCCATGAGGAGCAGCTTGAAGTGAAAACGGCTGAACGGCAGGCGTTCGAGCCGGGCTGCAATCGGTGACATGTCATTGCTCCCAAAATGAGGGATCGACCGATCCAGAATGTTCCGGATCGAAGTGTGGTCACAATATCCTGTATCCAAAATCCAGAGTCAAGGCCGGGTAAACCTTTGCGTGCGCTTGTGTCCGCCCGGGACGCGGCAGCCGGAATCAGGACTCGGAAGTCTTAAAACGTATGGCGAATGCCCGCGCGGACGGCGACCTGGCTATTCGTGGACGACGGCGTCAGGAAGGACAGCGCTGCGACGGCAGACTTGCCCGTCGAATCGATGCCTGTCGCCCGCTCCCAGGAGGTCGTCGCGTAGAGCAATGTCCGCTTCGACAAGCTGAATTGGGTCCCCACGTTGAGCTGCAGATATTTCGCCGACTCAGCCTTCGTATAGTCGTACGAGGCACCCAGCAGAACTGCCGGCGTGACGTTGTACGTTGCCAGCGCTTCGTAGTTATTGAAGGTGGCCGTGCCCGAAAATGGCGTCGACGAAGTCCGCACCACGTCTTCGAAGCGCGTATTCGTGTAGGTAAAACCCAGCAGCGCCGCGCCGAGACGGTAGTTAATGCCAGCGCCTGCAACCTGCAGGGTCTGGGCTGACGTGTACCCGCTGTAAGTCGGATTGGTAATCGGGTTCACAAACGTGCCACCGGCCACAGGGTTTGCCGTCGCATCGTAGATGGACGTCGCGGGATTATTGATTCGCGAAAATACAGCGCTCGCGCTGAGCGCGTTGCTCGCGTAGCTGACGCTGATCGATTCCTTCTTGCCGTTGGAGAAGTCACCCGCCACGCCTCCCAGACTGAAAAGCCCCGACAGTTTGAACCCGGCGTACGTGGGCGAGATGTACTTGATGGAATTGCTCAGTGAGTAGTTGCCCCAAACGTTATCGACGTCTGCTGCGTGCGTGGCCAGAATTCCATTGAATCGGCCAGACGCTGAAAGACCAATCAGCGAATCGAGCACCAGGTCGTACTGGCGTCCCATCAGCACGGTCCCGAAGGGCGACCCGAGGCCAACGTAGGCTTGACGGCCGAACAGACGCCCGCCGTTATTCATCTTTCCGGTATTGATATCGACGCCGCTTTCCAGACGGGCCACCGTACTGTATCCGCCACCGAGATCCTCGTTGATCAGAAACCCCCATTTGGTGCTGCCTAATGCGCCATTGGAGGCCTGAACGTTGGAATGACCACCCTGATTGTTTGTGTAGGTGATCCCATCGTCCAGCGCACCGTACAACGTGACGGAACTCTGCGCATGACACACGACCGCGGTGGACATGATCGCCGCCGCCATTCCCGTCTTCTTCATCTTGATCTCCTTTTTAGTAAGTAATGCTACGAATAAAAAATGGGATCTCCTGTCGAATCTCCCGGTATCAGACATGTCTGCGCGGCCCATGAAAGTTTTCGTCACCGCCCTCAATCGTCGCCAATATCCTGGATCCAATATAATCGGTCAAGCAGTTCCCGCAGCGTTCCTGGTTATGTTGGGGGGCCCGGGCGGGCGCCTATGGCGGGAACTGCCAAAATATGCTGTATGCGACCACAAGGGCGCGGTTAGTTTCGGATCAACGCCTTGACGTCCGCGTAAAGCTGGGCGCTGACCTCGACACCATTTGCTTCGCTTCGAACCCTTGCCTCGAATCGCCGTTGCGACGGCAGCCGCGCACCCTGCCCCGCGATCGCATCGAACATGGCTTCTGCGTACTGGTCGCCCTGCGCGCGCTTTCCAGCGGCGAATATGTCAGGATTGAAGGCGAGCACAAGTTCGCCATGGCAAGGCGTGGCGCCCACACCTTCGTCGAATTTCTGCGATTCGAGGCTGGTCAGATCCCCGAGCAGAGGGCCAGCAAGCAGTTCGACCATCGCCGACAGGGCAGACCCTTTATGGCCGCCGAATGTGAGCATTGCGCCTCGCATTGCAGCAGTTGGATCCGTGGTCGGCTGCCCCGCCTCGTCGACGGCCCAGCCAAGGGGAATTTCCTTTCCTGTTCTTCTGTGCAACTCGATATCGCCACGAGCGATCGCACTTGTCGCAAAATCGAAAACGAATGGAAACCTGCCCGGCCGCGGCCACGCAAAGGCAATCGGATTGGTCCCGAACACCGGTTTGGTGCCGCCCGCCGGCGCAACCCAGCTATGACTGGGGGTCATCGCTACGGCGGCGAGTCCCTCGCTCGCAATAGCCTCCACCTCTGGCCAGAGAGCCGAAAAGTGGAAGCAGTTGTTGATCGAGAGTGCCGCGATGCCAACGTGGCGAGCCTTTTCAACAAGAACTTTGCTGCCCAGTTCGAAGGCTAGCTGTGAGTATCCGAATCCGGCGTCGACCCGAACAATCGCGGGCGAGAGCTCACTGACCTGAGGCCTCGCGTCGCCCACGAGTTTGCCTTCCCGAAGAGATCTGACGCAAACAAGCAGACGATAAATTCCGTGCGAGTGGCACTCGTCCCGTTGACCTGCCGTAATCACCCGTGCGATCGCGCGAGCGTGATCTTCGGCCATGCCATTGGACGTGAGCACGCGCATGGACAACGCGTTCACCTCTTCGAGAGACAAGCGGACTTTTTCCACACTCAAGCCTTTTTGGATACAATATTCAGAGGCTGAGGATAATCGTTGTGGCTATCGTCGTCAAACAAAGACACTTGGCGGGCATCCAGGGACCATCATATGAATACAGTATGGATCGTCGACGGAACCTATCTGGCGGCCGCCCTGAACGATGGCGCATCCATCGAAATGATCGCGAACATGGAGCGGGAACTGGTCGCGGCGCAAGGCGCCCCTATGAAACGATCGTTATATTTCGATCTGTCTCGCGACGTCGATCAGGATCTGGCGGGTCCATTGTTCAGTGGTCTGCGTTCGGACAGATTGCGAACCCCGTTTGATGTGCGTCTGGTTCCTCTGTCAGTGACGGCAAATAAGGCGGCCTGCTGCGACGCTCGCAGGCTGCTCGCAGTCGAAACGGCGGTCGAAGCCGTACGGTTCGCCGCAGAAAGTGATTGTGATCGTCTTGTCCTGACCGCTGCCGACGCGGCCCTGGAGCCGGCAATTTCAGCTGTCCGGCTCCGGTATTCGAAAGAACTCTGGCTCTACATTGCGCACAGCGAACGCGCAGCGGTACTGGAATCATTCGCGGACAGAGTGATATGGCTCGACAGTTGAAACCGCCACTACACCACCTTATGCGTACAGAAAGGCCCTCAGCTTTGAACAACAAGCCGCAGCGCGTCGACACCCCATACCCACCCATCACCGATTAACTTTTACTTATACCCCCACGTTTTTGGCTGATTAGACGCGAACAATTCGGCTACCGACTATCGGATCAATGGCGCGGCCCGCCCTCCGGCTCGCAGCGCGTCAATCCGATGGAGGTCAGAAATGGTAACCGATGCCCTGGTCTCGGGCGATGCCGAGATTGCCCGTTTGCGTAGCACCCTCGCGGACGCCGCGTCCCGATCCAGTCATCAGATCGTCGATCTCGCACGCGCCCTGGTAGCCGTTCCCAGCGCATACCCACCCGGCAATACTCACGCGGTCGCCGACCGGATCGAGGCGATGTTCGAAGGCTCCGGCGTGGAAGTCGAGAGATTCGGTACGCTCCCGCATGTCATGAACCTGGTGGTACGCGTGCGTGGTTCGAGCCCCGGGCGTCGGCTGGTTTTCAACGGCCACCTGGACACCTTCCCGCTCGTGAACGCCCATCAATGGTCGGCCGATCCGAACGGTCAGGAACGCGACGGGAAGCTTTACGGATTGGGCGTGTCGGACATGAAGGGAGGGGTCGCCGCCATCGTGTTCGCCTTGCGTCAGCTCGCCGCCGTGCGCGATTCGTTCGCGGGCGAAGTCGTCGCCACCTTCGCCGGCGATGAAGAAAGCATGGGCACGGAAGGGACAGGCTATCTGTTGAATCATGTGCCGCACGCAGCCGGCGACGCGATGATCAGCGCCGACACCGGCTCGCCCAACGTGCTGCGCTTTGGCGAGAAAGGCATGATCTGGCTGCGTCTCGATGCAAGCGGCAAGTCGGCACATGCGGCCCATGTGCACAAGGGCGACAGCGCAATCGAGAAAATTCTCGACGCCATCCACGAACTCAAATCGGTGCGCGACTATCCCGTGAACGCGCCGGTCGAAGTCCTCGCCGCCATCGCCCGTTCGAGCGAAACATCCGAACTCGTCTCCGGCGCAGGAGAGAGCGACGTTTTGCGTCAGGTCACCATCACGTTCGGTACGGTCAGCGGTGGACGTCTGTCGAATCTGATCGCGGACCACGCCACCGCTACCGCCGACATCCGCTTGCCCGTCGGCGTTTCAGTCGCGGAGATCGAAAACCGCATCAAGGAAATCGTTGCGCGCCATCCGGGCGTCTCGCTGGAAATCACGCGACGCTACGAACCGAGTTGGACCGCTCCCGATCACGAGATCATTCAAACACTCAGCCGTCATTGTGCCGCGAAGCTCGGCACACAACCGGTGGTCAACATGCGTGTCGGCGCCTCCGATGCACGGCTTTACCGGCAGCACGGCGTACCCACCGTGGTCTGCGGCTTGACGTCCTACAACATGGGCTCATCCGACGAGCACGTGTACGTAGACGAATTGCGCGCGCTCGGTGAAATCTTCGTGCTCACTGCTTTCGACTACCTGAGCGCACCAGCCGGCCTCTAAACCGGCCCGCGTCTGCCACGCACTCATTGCCCTCGTCGTCGGAACGCGCCGCGGATGCCGCGCTGCCCTACGCTCCTCGCATCGGAAAAGGAAATGTCATGTCCACCGATAAAGTTCTAAGTCCTGAGCAACGCAGCAAATTTCGCCGCATCCTGGCCTCCGCGCTGGTGGGCAACATGCTCGAGTTTTATGACCTGTTCGTCTACGGCTTCCTGGCTGTGGTTATCGCCAAGGCCTTCTTCCCGACGGGCGACGCCTACACATCGATGCTCGCCTCTGCCGCGACCTTCGGCGTCAGCTATTTCATCCGGCCGCTCGGCGCGATGGTAATCGGCGCATACAGCGACAGGCACGGCCGCAAGGCCGGCATGATGCTCACCATCTGGCTGATGGGCATCGGCACCCTCGTGATCGCCTGCGCGCCCACCTACGCGACATTCGGCGTCGTCGGTACGTTGATCCTCGTGCTCGGCAAAGTCCTGCAGGGCTTCTCCGCGGGTGGCGAGTTCGGCTCGACCGTCTCCTTCGTCACGGAGCACGCGCCCAAGGGAATGAAAGGGTACTTTGCGAGCTATCAGGTGGTCGGCATTGGCCTTGCCACAGGCCTCGCGAGTATCGTCGGGCTCGGTGCGAACAAGCTGATGACGCCGGACACGCTGGCGTCGTGGGGCTGGCGTGTGCCGTTTCTGATCGGCCTCGCGATCGTGCCGTTCGGCTACTGGATTCGCCGGCGCGTCGACGAAACGCCTGAATTCAAGGTATCCAGTCACGAACGCAATCCAATCCGCGATACGTTTGCGACGGCCAAAGCGCGGATCGCCGCGGCTATCGGCCTGTATTCACTCGCCGCTTCGACGAACTATCTGTTGGGCGTCTTCATTCCGCTGTACGCGCAGAAGGTGTTGGGAATGAGCCCTGTCGATTCGATGTGGGGTGCGATTGGCTATTCGGCCGCACAGATCGTATTGCCACCGGTCTTCGGCGCATTGTCGGATCGTATCGGCCGGCTTGCGCTCATCACGACAGGCACGCTGCTGACCGTCGTCCTGACAATTCCTGCGTTTCACCTGATGGTCGCGTCCCCCACGGTCGGCGTCTATGTCTTCTGCGTGACTGGACTGACAGCGTGCGTGATGGTGTTTCAGGGTGCGATGCCCGCGTTCGTCGCGGAGCTGTTTCCGCATAGCACGCGTACCACCAGCATCGCGGTTGTCCATAACCTGACTTTTGCCGTGTTCGGCGGCTTATCGCTGATGATCTGCACATGGATTGCAAACGAGACCGGCAGCAAGTTCGTGCCTGCTTATTACGTCATGGTCACTGCCGTCATCGCACTCGTCTGCATTCTCTACTTTCGCAAGCGGACCTCCCCTGTTTCTGCTCACGAGAACGTGCTGAAAAACGCCTGATCGCCAACGTTCTCCCCGTTCCATTTTTTGATTCACAGGATCGCTCGCCCGTCGCCCTTTAGAATCTGTTGAATCCGACGAAGGCCGACATCTGGCGGGCATCCAATGAGACTCAGGCACATCGAAGTAGTGAACGCGATCCGCGTGACCGGCACGCTCAAGGCCGCGGCCGCGCTCCTGTCGCTCACCCAGCCGGCGATCACGCAAACCCTGCAGAGCGCCGAGCGCCAGCTGGGCTATCCGCTGTTCGAACGCGTGCGTGGCAAGTTGATTCCGACCCGCGAGGCGCAAACGCTGTTCCCCGAGATCATGCGGCTCGATGAGCAGCTGCAGGCGGTTCAAAGGCTCGCGGAAAACCTGCGCGGCGGGACTGACGGATCGTCGATCCGCATTCTGGCCGCCCCCGCCATAGCGCAGACTGTCGTGGTGGACGCAGCACTCGCATTCAAGGCCTTGCATCCAGGCGTCAAGCTGTCCATTCGCGCGGATTACTCGGCAACCGCAGTCGCCAACATCGCGCTGATGGAAGCGGATATCGGCGTGCTGTATCACAGCGTGTCGCATCCGGCCATCAAGGAGATCGAACTGGCGTCGAGCCGGCTCGTTTGCGTGGGTCACCCGGACATCCTCGACAGCGCGCCTTTCATGGAGATCAGTGCGCTCGAAGGCCGCGAGATCATTGGACCCGATCCCGCCGACCCACTCGGGCGGCTTTTGGCGAAACGGCTCGAAGAACTCTCGGTCACGGTCCGCTCGAGCGTCACCGCGCAGTCGTATCACTCCCTCGTGGCGCTCGCCGCGCGCTCGAAAGTCGTGACCATCGTCGACGAGATCGCGGCGCTCTCCGCACGCGCTCAAGGGCTGAATGTCGTGCCGCTTGCACCAGAAATCGCGATTCCGGTAGTTGCGAGCGTGGCCATTAACGGCGAGCGGTCAGCGTTGGTCGAACAGTTTATGCAAGTTTGCAGGAATACGTTTCGCACACCCGGATGAACTGGCTAACGCCAAGCCAAGCTTGACTCATTTCGTTGTCCGACTTTCCGCCTGGGCGACCAGCACCGACAAGACTTCTGGGAAATCGGAAGAAGTCGGCGCATCTTGCCGGATCAGTTCCCGGTGCTTCAGCTCGGCCCAGAACGCCGGTGGAATGTCAGCGCGGAAGGTTTGCAGGTTGTCGTCCAGCTGCGCAACCGTACGCACGCCGGGGATGTTGGTCGGGATCGCAGGGTGGGCGAGAACGAATTGCAGCGCCGCCGCTTTGAGCGGCACCGAGTATTCCTGACATACCTGCTCGATCTTGCGCACGCGCTCAAGAATGGCTTCCGGCGCGGGTGCGTAGTTGTATTTCGCGCCTGGCACCGCACCCGTCGCGAGAATGCCGCTGTTGTAGCCGCCACCGAGAATGACCGACACCTGCTGCTCTTCGCACAGCGGCAGGAAACCGTCCAGCGCATCCTGCTCGAGCAAGGTGTAGCGTCCAGCCAGCAACAGGCAGTCGAAATCCTGCCGGCGAATCGCTTCGTGCGCGACCTGCCACTCGTTGACACCGAGCCCCACCGCCTTCACAACTCCTTCGTCACGGAGTTTCAGCAGTGCTTTCGACGCGCCAGCCATCGCCGCCTCGAACATCTCGGACTGACGCTCGCCATGTGTAAATACGTCGATGTCGTGAATCAGCGCAATATCGATGTGCTCCAGCGCCAGACGCTGCAGACTGTCTTCGATCGAACGCATCGTGCCGTCATAGCTATAGTCGAAAACGGTTTCGAAAGGTAACCCGTCAACCCACGGGTCAAAGTTGATCTCGGCGCGTTTGCGCGGCTTCAGCAGGCGACCAACCTTGGTGGACAGCACAAACTGGTCGCGCGGATACCAGCGCAGCCCCTGACCACAGCGCGCTTCGCTCAACCCGTGTCCGTACATCGGCGCGGTGTCGAAGTAGCGCACGCCGGCGTCCCACGCTGCCTTGATCAATGCAGCCGAATCCTCTTCACTAATCGGCCTGAATATGTTGCCGATCGGCGCGGCGCCGAAACCCATCACACTTGTCTCGAGCCCTGAACGCGGCCATTTACGCTTTGCTACCGGATCCATCTTTATCTCCTTTGTCGAGCGGAGCAAGTGCTAAAGCACTTACTCCGCTGCCATGAGCGAAGCCATTTGTTCCAAACCGGCCGCCACGCAACGCCCGTCTACTTGATCTTCGCAGCAGCGGCAAGCTTGCGCACGCCCTCTTTCGGGTCCTCGTTCGAGTTCATGAAATTCGTTACGACGTCGGTAATCGCGCCAGCGGTAACCGGAGACTGAAGATTGCCGAAGGCCAACGAAGGCAGGAACGCACCGGATTTAATCGTGGCCTGCTCGTCAGCGAATGACTTCCGGGCGCAGCTATCGAACTTGTCCATGGGTACGTCCAGCCGAACAGGAATTGAACCCTTGTAGAGACTGAACTGCTGCTGGAAATCGACGGACATGATCGTCTTTGCAAGCGCAAGCTGCCCAGGCGACGCCTGCTTCTTACCGTTCTGCTGAAAGAACGCGAACGAATCCACGGTGTACGTGTAGGCATTCGACGTACCAGGCGCGGCCGCGCAAATATAGTCAGTGTCTGGCTTCTTGTTCGCATTGGCGAATTCGCCCTTCGCCCAGTCGCCCATGAACTGCATGCCGCCCGAGCCGGAGATGACCATTGCCGTTGCGAGATTCCAGTCACGGCCGTGGTAGCCCTTATCGAAGTAGCCGCGGATCTTCTGGACGATCTCGAACACCTGCACCATCTGCGGCGAAGTCAGCGTTTTCTGGTCAAGATCAACGAGGGCTTTCCGATAGAAATCCGCCCCCTGGGAGAGCACGACCGTCTCCCAGATGGTCATGTCTTGCCATGGCTGGCCACCATGTGCGACTGGTGTGATACCCGCTGCGCGAAATTTGTCGGCGAGCGCGAAAAATTCCGGCCATGTCGTGGGCGCCGTGCCCCCAACTTTTTCAAGGTCGGCCTTGTTGATCCACAACCAGTTGATTCGGTGTACCGAGAAGGGTGCAGCCACATAGTGACCGCCTGCCTTCATGGAGCTATCTATCTGCGATGGCGAATGCGCTTTCCAATCGGTAGCGGACTGATCGACACTGACCAACATGTCCTGATCGGCCCAATCCTGAATCAGAGGACCCTTGATCTGCGCGGCCGATGGTGCGTTTCCCGAAATGACCTGCGTCTTCAGCGCCGTCATGGCCGCCGCGCCCGCTCCTCCCGCTATGGCGAAGTCCTTCCACTCATAGCCCTGTTTGGTCATATCGTCCTTCAACACCCGGATCGCTTTCGATTCACCGCCAGAGGTCCACCAGTGCAGTACCGAAAGCTGTTCAGCGGCCAAACCAGCATGTGTTCCAGACACGAGCAGCGTAATACCCGTCGCAAGCGACGTGAGTGATCGTTTCATTGCAGTCTCCGAAGTCTTCGTTATTTGATCGAGCGGCGCATTCGAAGCTAAATCGAACGCGCATGCGTGCCCGTTTTAATGCGTGTCAAACGTCCTTGCCGATCTACAGATCAAACCCAAGTTGCGACTTGCCGAGCGGTGTCAGGTCGTCAGCCGTTGCGCGTCCGGTGAAATCCACTTCGAAATGGTCAGCAGGAAAATCGGGCGGGCTTTCACCCTTGAGGAAGCTCGGCAACTGGCGCTTCAGATAAGCGTCGTTTTTGGCGCACGCGGGCGCCGAGGCGATGTACATCACGTTGCTGTAACCCGCTCCCCTGTGCTCGTCTTCGACTGCATGGATGACATCGCTGTGCCAGAACACGGTGTCCCCCGCTTCCATTTTGGGAATCGACGACAATGCCTCGAACAAAGGCGCATGAAATTCCGGCTTGATCGACAGCGCCCGTCCAGGCATGGCACCGCACAGGTCGTCCTCGGCGACATCGTCCTGAAGCGCGCGCAGCAGGATGTACACCATCGAATTGGCGATGGGCACGAGTTGCAGCGTGCCGTCGCCCGGGCCTTGCGGCGTCAGGGCAGTCCAGCCCTGGAAGGTGCGGAACATCGAACATACGGCCGGCGACGCGATCTCCTGGACGTCGGGTCGGAAAGCCGCATCGAACGCGTCGTAGTCGCGCCAGTTCCCGGCAAACACGTGGCGATACACCTTCCGGAAATTGCTTTCGATCCAGCGCTCGACTGACCCGCCGTCGCAATGCGCCGACAGGCCAAGCGACGCGGAGCCTGGCGGCCGGCGGCGCAGACGATCGGCATAGACCGGCACGCGCTCCGGATCGAAGTGCACCTGACCGCCGCTCTCATTGCGCCATAGCCGGTTCAGGAATACACGTGCTTCGGTTAGTGACGCCGACTGACGGGCCAGCACTTGCGGCTTCGACCAGTACACCCCATAGATCTGCGGTTTGCTGGACGCCAGCTGGCCAAAGTATTTGTCTTCAGCGCGGTTTTCCAGGTGCTTGTCGAGATTATTGCGCTCGACATAGTCGGCAATATCCTCGTCCCAACCCTGCACCAGCGCACGGGGAAAAACATTACGGATCACGCATGCACCGCGCGCCTTGACGAGCGCGATCTGGTCTGCGGTGACGCGTTGTTCGGCGATGTCGGAAAACTGAATCTCGGGGATGACGTCTTCTCCACGATCCCGCTGCGTAGCGATTCGCTTCGCCTCGGTGCTGATCGCTTCTTCGACTTCGGCAAAGACCTGCCGGTAGTTCGGCAACGCCGCGCGCAACTCCTTTTTCGCTTGCCGGATTGCGCTCGGCAAATCGTCGATTTTCAACGCCATGACTGTCTCCCTAGGGATTTGATATGCCCCAAGGATATGACGCGCATGCGTGGCTTGGTGATACTATTCAGGCAATCTTTTTGCGCATTCGGCCATGAAACCAGCCTATGAGCATGTCGACTTCGGTGGGGACTGTTCGGTGCGGGTTTACCACCGGCGGCTGCCGCGTATTCCGTTCGAGTGGCATCACCATCCGGAGTACGAGTTAACGCTGACGATGAACAGTCATGGCAAGCGCTACATCGGCGACTCTGTCAACGAATACGAGGCTGAAGATCTGGTCCTCGTGCCGCCGGATCTTCCGCACACCTGGGCGTCGAATCGTTCGATCGATCCATCTTCGCCGCAGGTCGCCATCGTCATCTGGTTCGACGGCGATTGGGCGCGGCGTATGGCGGACTGTTGCCCAGAATATGAACCGCTGCGCAAGCTGTTACGCAGGGCCGCGTGTGGGCTGGCCTTCGAGCCACCCGCCGGCAAATGGATGCGCGAGCGCCTGGAACAATTGCTGTCGAGCGTGGCGCGCGACCGCCTTGGCGCTGCCCTCGACGTTATGTGTACGCTCGCCGACGCGCCGGGCCAGCCACTCGCCTCGCCGAGTGCTTTCAACGAGGCAACCACCGGTCCGTCCGGCCACGAGCCCGAACGGATCAACCGGGTCCTTTCGATGATTGACGCGCGCTTTGCCGAACCGTTGCGACTGTCAGAGCTCTGCGCGGCCGCCAGCCTGTCGGAACGCACGCTCACGCGTTACTTTGTTCAGCATATCGGTGAGAGCGTCGGCCGCTATATCACGCGGGTTCGGATTGGTCACGCGTGCCGGATGCTGGTTGACACCGCCATGCCGGTTGCCGTCATCGCTGCTCGTTCGGGCTTCGCGAACGTCGCCAATTTCAATCGACAGTTCAAGGCCGCAAAGCAGGCGACGCCGGCCGAATATCGACGGCAGTTCGCCGCCGCGGGTTCTCCGGATAAGGACGCAGCGGCGCGCTTGACCGAACGGTCTCCGTCACTGCAAAAGAAGCGGAAACTAGCCAGTGAGCGAAACGTGGAAGAGACGGCTGGCCAGTCCCGCGCCTGATCCCGCAGATAGCAATCTGCGCCCCGTATCCGACCTTCGATGGCCTTCGGCGAGCAACATCGCGAACGTTAGCCCGCATCGGGCATAGTGTTAACTTTTATCAAATAACACGCTGCCTGAGAAAACCTCGTCAACGACATCGCAGCATTTCCCGTTTACGGAGGATCGGCGAATTACATGCCGTGCACCGTCACTGCGGCGACAGGCCAAGTGCATTCATAGAATTCTATTTTGGAGTACGGCATGAAATATCCTCTCTTGGCAACGTTGGTCGCGAGCTTGGGAATTGGCCTATCCGGCGTGGCCAATGCAGTTAACGTAGACGTCAATATCGGCACGCCTGCCCCCGTAGTGGTCGCCCAGGCACCAGTTGTCATTGGCTGGCATGGGGACAGATACTACGACGGTCATCGCTACTGGGAACGCCAGGAATGGGAGGAACATCACCACCACCATGGTGATCATGGCCACTGCCCTCCCGGACACGCTAAAAAGGGCGAGTGCTAACAGCATCGCATAGCAACCGAACTGTTGTTACGGGCCTCGCGGCCCGTTTTTTTTGCGAAAACAGAAGGCAGCAGCAGATTGCCATCAGAAACGTGAGCGGTCGATTCAGTCCGCAATCTCCCGTTCAAAGCAATATCACGAAAGCCGGTCTATCCCGGGCGAATATTGCCAACGCCAGCCTGGCACGTAGAATGTGCATTGCCGTGTCCGTCGCCTGACCGCGATCCTTGCACGGCGCGCAACCGCGCGTCCCGACGGCAATCAAGTGAATGGTCTTATGAATCGTAGGCAAGCGTTGCTCACCTGCGCGTATGCCGGCCTGACCGGTGTGTCCGGCCGCGTTTTCGCCACAAAGCGCGCGCCGCGTGTGGTGTTCCTCAACCCCGGCGAGGCTGTGCAACGCGGTACGGGACAGCATTGGCAACTGGTCTCCCGATTCATGACAATGGCGGCGCGCACCTTAGATATGCAACTGGAGGTGCTGTACGCGGAACGTGACCATCTACTGATGCAGCGCCAGGCAGAAGACGTTGCGCGACGCGCCGACGCACCGGACTACGTCGTCATCGTCAACGAAAAGATGGCCGCACAGCAGATGCTCAAAACACTGGCGCGCTCGCCGGCCAAGGTGCTGCTCATCCACAACGACCTGACGTCTGAGCAGCGCCACGCGGTCGGCAATGAACGGGAACTGATCCCGAACTGGATCGGCACGGTGACGGCAAACGCCGAGCGCGCCGGGTACCGGCTGATGCAATTTCTGTATCAACAACTGGGCCAGCACGGGGCGCAGGTGATCGGTATTACGGGAGACCCGAGCACGCCGGTCTCGCTGGAGCGCGCCGCCGGTGTCGACGACTTCCTGTTTCACGCCTCGAATGCGCACACCTGCCAACTGGTCTTCAGCGACTGGAGCTATGCCGACAGCGATCAGAAGGCACGCGTGCTTCTCGCGCGGTATCCGGATGCCAATGTGATCTGGGCCGCCAACGACGCGATGACGCTTGGGGCGCTGGACGCCGTCAAAGCGCGCAATGCGCGCGTTCTGGTAGGCGGCATAGGTGCGTTGCAGGAGGCACTGGCCAAGGTGGCTGACGGCAGCCTCGCTGCCATGATGGCTGGCGACTACTTCCTCGGCGCCTGGGCGATGGTTTTGTTGCACGATCACAATCAGGGCAACGATTTTGCCACGAACGGAGGTCTGCGCCAGAAGCTCGACTTTCTGACCGTGATCCATCGCGAGAACGCCCCCCGCTATGCCGACCTTGTTTTCCGGAGCGGAGCGATACTCGACTTTGGCCAGTACTCGAAAACCCGGTCCCCGCGTCCGGGCCCCTACGATTTCAATCTCCAATATCTTCTGGACACGGCGTCCAGGGCTTCATGATGCGTCTGTCCCCACGGCTCGCGCTGCCTTCGCCCAGTTTGCACACCAAGCTGATGCTGGCGCTCGTCATACTTGTCGCGATCGTGGCCGGCACGTCGGCGTATGCGCTGGTCGCGCACGAACGGCAGCGCCGGCTCACTGCGCTGGAGGAGCGTGCCACCCGGATTGCCGACCTGTTCAGCCAATCGCTCGCGCAACCTTTGTGGAACATCGATCTTGGCGCGATCAACGGCCAGCTTGCCGCACTCGCTCCGAATCCCGAAGTGGCCCAATTCACCGTCACTGCAGTGGGCTACGGTACGGTGTCCACCGCGGGGAAAGCCGTTCAGCCGAAACCTGCCGACAGCGTGGTGCGTGTCAGGGCGATTGAATACACTCCACCCGGCAATGCGCCAAGGGAAAAGATCGGCGAGGTTCGTGTCGTCCTGACGAAGGCAGTGGCAGAACAGGCGATCAGCGACGCCCGCCGGGCGATTCTCGCCATGATCACGGCCGTCGTTGCCGTGCTCTACGCCGCGACCTTCCTGCTCCTCAAGCGCATGGTGCGCAGCCCGATCAACCGTCTTGAGGAAATGGTCGACCGTATCGCGAGCGGCGACCTTCGTGCGCGCTGCACAGTTGAGTCGGGCGATGAGTTAGGCCGGCTCGCCTTGCGCGTCAATGTCATGGCTGACCGCCTTCAGGAATCGACGGTAAGTCTGCGCGCCAGTGAACGGAAATACCGCAGCATCGTTGAGAATGCCCTCGAGGGTATCTTCCTGCTCGATCGGAACGGGCAACTGGATGAAGCCAATCCGGCAATGGCACAACTGCTCGGCTATCGTGACGTGCCCGACCTGATCGAGGCCGCCGCGAGCGCCGCCCACAAACAGCCGTTCTCGCCGGAGCAGATTGCAACCCTGTTCGAAATTCTGCGCACGCAGGGTGAGATCGTGGGACTCGAGCTGCAGTTGCAGCGTCTCGACGGCACACCCATCTGGGTTCAGCTAAACGCACGAGGCGCGACAAGCGACGACGGTAGCCTGAGGGGACTTGAAGGCCTGCTGACCGACATGACGGCCCGCAAGCATGCAGTGGAAAGCCTGCGACGCCATCGCGACCAGCTCGAACTCGAAGTCGTGGTGCGCAAGCGGACCGAGCTGGAACTGCTGGCGTCGCGCGAACAGCTGCAGCAGTTGTCCGCGCATCTGGAAGCCATTCGCGAGGAGGAAAGGAAGCACATCGCGATGGAAGTTCACGACGAACTCGGCCAGTTGCTGACCGCGTTGAAAATGGACCTGTCGTTGCTGAGGATGCAACTGACGACGGGTTCCGCCGCCATGCAAAAAGCCGAACAGATGCGCGATCTGGTTGAACAAACCATCAAGATCGTGCGCAATGTGGCCAGTCACCTTCGGCCGGTCGCACTGAATTTCGGCCTCGCCTCCGCGCTGGAATGGCTCGCGGAGGATTTCACCCGCCATACTCACATTCCCTGTCACTTCAACGTCACGGGTTCCGAACCGACTTTCTCGGATTTCCGCGCCACAGCGCTATTCCGTATCGTGCAGGAGTCGCTGACCAACGTGGCCCGTCATGCCGGTGCGTCGCGTGTCGATGTGACCCTGGTCAACAGCGAAGCGGGTGTCGAGGTGACCATCTGCGATGACGGCCGAGGCTTCGATATGGTTACCGCACGGGCCGGCTACTCGTACGGACTGCAGGGCATGGCCGAGCGCGCCAGGCTGATCGACGCGAAGCTGTTCATCGAGAGCACGCCCGATTCCGGTTCTGTCGTGCGGCTATTCGTTCGGGATGATGCCGTGATTGTCACGTAATCCGGACCAGCACACCTGTGGCGTGAAATGCCACGGGCAGCCGGGCGCTTCGCATTTTGCCCGCGGGGGATCTTCGTTCATTCCCTATAAATATCGCATGCGATTTAATCTTTTGCGATTGACATTCGTCGCTCTTTCCCGCATCATGCGACGCATGCGATTACATCGCATACGATTTAAAGCACCTTGACACCCTTATTCGCAAAGGAATCCATCATGGCCAAGATCGACCAAATCCTCCTCTCAGGCAACAGCCACGCCACCGTTAATCGCGACCCCAATCTCCAGCGCGGCGAGTTTGGCGTCCTCGACCTCAAGCTGTCGGCGTCTGGCGTCGAAAACCTCGAGTTCATCGCCACCGAGCCGCACCCGATAGCCGAGCAGTTGTTTGCGGGCGCGTGGTCGGCCTGTTACACCAGCGCGTTCCAGATTGCGGCCTCGCTGAAGAAGGTCACGCTGCCGTCCGACTATTCCGTGGACATCCAGGTAAACATTGGGCAAACCGGCGCCGCGTGGTTCCTCGGCGCCGAGTTCACCATCCGCGCACCCGGCCTGGAAACGGAAGTCGTCGAGGCAGTCGCGCACCTGGCCCATCAGATCTGCCCCTACTCGAAGGCTGTGCACGGCAACATCGAAATCGGCCTGAATGTCGTCACGGCGTAATCCATCAAGGCACATGCATCTCACTCAAGCACGCGCCCTTCACCGAACATTTTTCTAAGGAATTTCCATCATGAAGACCAAGCTCATCGTTGCACTGCTCGTCGCCGTTTCGGCATTCGCCGCTGCACCCGCGTTCGCCAGCGGCTATGGACCAGCCCCGTTCTACAAGCCCTCGGTTGGCGCACCGGCGTCGCAAAGCGGTCAGACCGCGCGAACCGTCGCCGCCGAACGTGACGACGTAACTGCATCGCAAGAGGCATATGGCGGCGTAGTCGCCGGACTCTCCCAGGCGGGCAGCCATGTCGCCGTGACGCCGCGCGATAGCCTGTACGCGCATCGCTAGATCGCGTGCCCTCTCGCCGCAGGGCCGTCGCGCATTTCCGTTGCTCATGCGCGGCGACCACAGCGCCAAGGAGGGCGCCGCCGCAAGACCTCTACGATGCGAAATAGCGGGCCGGTGAAATTGACCACCAGTTGCACGCTATAAGGCAGCAGTCCGACTTTCACCACATTGCGATATAATCGCATACGATACATATCGCTTCGTACGTCTTGTGAAACATCAGGCTCCAGCCAAAGAGGATACAGATGAAATCCATCGATCAACCTGAACCCGCAAATCGAATGCTCTCCGACTATCTGTGCTTTGCGATCTACTCCGCGAACCTGGCGTTCGGCAAGGCGTACAAGCCGATACTCGAGGAACTCGGGCTCACTTACACGCAATACATCACGATCATTGCGCTGTGGGAGACAGACCATCAGACCGTCGGCGGACTGGGCGAGAAACTGTTTCTCGAATCCAACACGCTTACGCCGATCCTGAAGAAGCTTGAGGTAATGGGTTATCTGGAAAGGCTGCGCGATCCAGAAGACGAACGTCAGGTACGTGTCAGTCTGACGAAAAGCGGACGACGCTTGCGCGAAAAGGCCCTGAAAATGGACCTCGTCGAAGCAACGGGCCTCGCGCCCGACGAGTTCGAGAAGATGCAGAAGGCAATCGTGACGTTGCGAAACAATCTGATCAAGTCAGTCCAGGACGACGAATGAGCGCTCGTGCGTGACTAGTTTGTGTGGGTCGTGGGATCTTCGAACGCGGAGACGATGCCGTCAATCATCGCTGCGATGCGCGCGGTATGCCGAAGGTCTTGATGCGTAACGAGCCAGGTTTCATAGACCGCCCCACGTGTGGGTTCCGGCCATAGCTGCACGAGGCCGTCCCGTTCAGCCAGATGGATCGGAAGCTCACCGATACCAATGCCGGCCTTTACCGCGGTACGCAGCATAAGACTGGAATTGAAGGTCGATACGATGCGCCCAGCGTGTACCGGTTCGCCGGCAAGAGTTGGCGATCGATTACCGGTCCAGCTTCCCTGATAGACGACAAGATCGTGGCCCTCGAATGCGGAGCCTGGAACGGGCCTGCCGTGCTGCTCGAGATACGCGTTCGATGCAAAGAGCGCCATAGGCCAGCGAGCCAGGCGTCGCGCGACAAGATCGGGATTGTCGGGCCTGACTGACCGGACCGCGATATCCGCTTCACGCCTTGCCAGATTCAGCATGCGTGTCGACGTGTCCAGCAGGACCCGCACTTCGGGATGCGCAGCATGCAGGCGTTCGATGGCGGGCAGCAGAAAATCGAGCGCGATCGAGTCCGTGCTGGTGACTCTTACGTCCCCCGCAAGCCGTGTATCCGTGCCCTGAGTTCGTCTGACGAATTCGTGCACGGAGTGTTCCATTTTCTCCGCCGATCTCAGCGCGGCCTCCCCTGCCGCAGTCAACGCGTAACCCTCAGAGGTGCGCAGGAAGAGCGTTGCCCGCAGGGCGTGCTCCAGCGCCGCAATCCGCCTGCCGACCGTCGCCTGATCGAGATTGAGCGTTCTCGCCGCTCCACGGAGCGTTTTTTCGCGCTCCACCGCGAGAAACACTCGCGCGTCGTCCCAGTTCATCGTGCCACCCTCCTGATGCAAATTTGCATCTCACTACATGAATAATGCTGCGTTTATTCATCAATGTCGATGCCTATACTGAACGCAAGAGTTCCTCGCCAAGTGATCCGACCGGATCAATCGAGCCTCATCAATCGAAGGAGTGGTATCCATGTCTGCTTCAACTTATCGTGTGCCGTCGACCATGACGGCGATTGAAATCAAACAGCCCGGCGGTCCTGAGGTCCTGGTGCCGACCACGCGCCCGGTGCCGGTGCCGGACGCCGATCAGGTTCTGATTCGCATCCACGCTGCTGCCGTGAATGGCCCAGACGTTTTCCAGCGCAAAGGGCTGTATGATCCGCCCCCCGGCGCGTCGGACATTCCGGGGCTGGAAGTGGCAGGTCAAGTGGTCGCCGTCGGCACCGACGTGTCCCAATTCCAGATCGGCGACCTGGTGTGCGCATTGATCTCCGGCGGCGGCTACGCGGAATATGCCGTCGCGCACGCCTGCAACACGATGCATATCCCCAAAGGCCTGACGTTGGTGGAAGCGGGCGCCATGCCCGAAACGTTCATGACGGTATGGCTGAACCTGTTCCAGCGCGGCAAGCTGGTTGCCGGCGAATCGGTGTTGATCCACGGCGGCGCGTCAGGCATCGGTACCACGGCGACCATGCTGGCGAAGGCATTCGGTGCGGCGAAAATCATCACGACCGTGGGCTCGCAGGCACATCGGGAGGCCAGTCTGGCGCTCGGCGCAGACCTCGCGATCGAATACCGCGAGGAAGATTTCGTCGCCGAAACAAAGCGGTTTACCGATGAAAGAGGGGTCGACGTGATCCTCGACATCATTGCCGGCGACTACGTGGCGAGAAACTATGAGGCCGCAGCCATGGACGGACGGATCCTCCAGGTGGGCGTGATCAAGGGACCGGCGAAGGATCTTAACCTCGTGCCGATGCTGACGAAACGTCTGACGCATATGGGCTCGACATTGCGATCGCGCACCTCCGCGGACAAGGCGGCTATCGTCAATGAACTCGAGCAGCATGTCTGGCCGCACTTCGAGAGTGGCAAGATCAAACCGGTTGTCTACAAGACCTTCGCACTGGCCGACGCTCGCGGCGCTCACGAGCTGATCGACTCCGGCACCCACTTTGGAAAGATTGTCTTGACGACAGGTGCCGATCTTATTGGCTGAAGATTGCGTGGTGCAGTAAATGCCGGGCGCTTCCACGCACTGACAGGTGACTTTAAGCGCTCGGCAAAGCACAACCCGCAAATCCGCTTACTGCTCTACAACGCCGAGCAGCGCCTGCTTGCCTCCGACGTATTTGTAGAGCGAAATTACGCCGTGCTTCAGATCGCCCTTCGCATCGAACTGTGTTTCTCCGAGCACGCCCTGATGATCGGTCGCCGGCATGGCAGCAAGGATTTTTGCCGGCTCGGTTGATTGCGCGCGCTTCATCGCATCAATGATGACACCCACCGCGTCGTACGCAAACGGCGAGTTCAGAACCGGCGCGTAACCGAAGCGCTTCTTGTAGCGCTCGACGAACGCCGGCCCACCGCTCATCTTCAACAGCGGCGCGCCGGCGATCGAGCAAATTACGTTGTCGGCCGCATCGCCCGCGAGTTTCGCGAGATCGTCGGCGCACAAGCCGTCGCCGGCCAGCACTTTCATCGTCATGCCCAACTGCTTCGCCTGCTTCGCGAACGGACCGCCCGTGCCATCGAGGCCGCCATACATGATCACATCCGGCTTTTCGCCCTTGATCTTGGTGAGGATCGCGCGGAAATCGACGGCCTTGTCAGTGCTTGCGTCGTGTGACAGCACCGTAATGCCGTTGGCTTTCGCCTGCTTTTCGAATTCGACGGCAAGACCCTGGCCGTATGCGGTCGAGTCATCGACGATGGCGACCGTTTTGACCTTCAGCGTTTTCGCTGCATAGTCGGCGAGCGTCGGCCCTTGCTGGGCATCGGTCGCGACCACGCGATACGCCGTCTTGAAGCCCTGCTGCGTATAGGCGGGATTCGTCGCGGACGGTGACACCTGCGCGATACCTGCATCGCTGTAGATCTTCGAGGCCGGAATCGTCGAGCCGGACTGCATGTGGCCGACCACCGCAACGACCTTGTCGTCCACCAGCTTCTGTGCGACCTGGGTGGCCTGACGCGGGTCGCCCGCATCGTCCTGCGCATCGAACACCAGCGTCACCTTCTTTCCACCGATCACGAGGCCCGTCTGGTTGATCTCCTCGATCGCGAGCCGCGCGCCGTTCTCGGTGTCCTTGCCAAGATACGAGGCCGGCCCCGTCACGGGTGCGGCCTCGCCGATCTTCACCATCTCGTCGGCACGGGCGACGCCCACTGCAGCGGCCGCCGATACTCCCAGAATGCAGACGGTCGCCATACCGCGACCCAAGACTGTGCTTGTGCTCATGCTTCACCCGAAAAGAAGTTGTAATGGTCGGAACGGACGCTAACGGCCGCCCGCCGATCGGAAGCACGCGGCCGTTTGTGCCAGCAATGCGGACGGTGTGCCTGCCTTCGCCGGATCGTTCGCACCCCACAGTGCGGCGTCGTTCGTTAGCGGGTTTGAATTTATGTAGCCACAATGCGCCCGGATTGCATTGATCTGCCGGAAAATAGAAGAATTGCGGCAGGGCCGCCTGGGACTGATTCGCTAGGCGTCGCCGTATAATCTGGGCGATCCGCCCTCGAGTTCGCGCATGACCACTGCCGACAATTCCAGTCAGGTAACCCAGACAGCTCACCAACTGGTCGAACAACTGGACGCGCTGCCGCGTACGCTTCAGGCGCGCCCGAGCCGTTCAGGCGCGGAACTGAGCGTCGGCATTCTGTTGTGGCCGCGCTTTCCGATGCTTTCGCTGGGCGGCCTATGTGATGCGCTGCGTCACGCAGCGGACCGCAGCGACCAGAGCCGTCAGCTACGCTGCCTGTGGACCATCGTCGGCGCACAGGGCGAATCGGTCGAAGCGAGCTGCGGCATTCCAGTGCAGGCGCAGTCCACGTTTCCAGATGTCGCGCAATTCGACTATCTCGTCGTGATCGGCGGCCTGCTTCCCCACCTCGATCAAGTCGACCGGCGCTACTGGGACTATCTGAAACAGGCTGCCGAGGCGGGCGTTCCGCTCATCGGCATGTGCACGGGCAGCTTCGTTCTGGCGCGTGCCGGCCTGATGGAAGACCATGTTGCCTGCGTGCACAGCTTTCACCTCGACGATTACCGGCGCATGTTCCCGGCGCTGCGCGTCGTGACCCACGCCGACTACCTGATCGACGGCACGCGCATCACCTGCGCGGGCGGCATTTCCGTGGTCGAGATGGCCGCGCGCCTGATCAGCCTGCACTGCGGACCGGACCGTGCGTCAAAAGTAATCCATCAGATGACGGTAAGCCGCCAGGGCGGCTCCTCGTTCGTCGAACGGCGCGCGGCGCTCGGCTACCTGTCGGTGGAAGATACAACCGTACGTCACGCGGTGCTGCTGATGGAAGAGAACCTCGAAGCACCATTGAACATCGTGGTCATTGCGAAGATGATCGGCACCAGTGTGCGCAATCTCGAGCGCGCGTTTGCGACCGAGATGAACTCATCGCCAAACGAGTTTTACCGGCGGATGCGACTGCGTTACGCCCGCTGGATGCTGGTCAATACGGCGCGCAAGATCACCGATATCGCCTACGAATGCGGCTTTGCGGACTCCGCGCATTTCATCCGTGTGTTTCGCGAGGCCTACGGCGTGACGCCTGGCAAGCTGCGCGCATCGCGTGGCGCGGCCGCCGCCTGATCCATTCCGCCGCCCTGCTATCCGCAAGCCTGTCGCGATTCTTCTACTTTCCGGCAGATCAATGCAATTCGGCGCATCGGTGGCGCCGTACAGTCCAGTCAAAGGGCTGACGACGCACCCGCGGCACATGGCCTCCCTGCAAACACACGAAAAAGCGAGTGCAGCTGTATGCGGATATTGATCCTCGGTGCGGGCGTCATTGGCTTGTCGAGTGCGTATTACCTGAGCCGCGCCGGCCACGACGTAACCGTCGCGGATCGGCATCCGGACGTAGCGAGCGAAACCAGTTCTGGCAACGGCGGCCAGTTGTCGTATAGCTATGTCGCGCCGCTCGCCGGCCCCGGTGTGGTCTCGAAGCTGCCGCGTTGGCTCACGCGCGGGGATTCACCGGTGCGTTTCCGCCCAAAGCTGAGCACCGAACAGTGGCGCTGGTGCTTCGAATTTCTGTCGGCATGCACGCGTGAACAAAGCGAATTCACGACACGCAAACTGCTGTCGCTGTCGTTCCTGAGCCGGACGCTGATCCACGAACTGATCGCCGCCGAACCGGCGCTCGACTTCGACTTCGTCCGTTCGGGCAAGCTCGTGCTGCATCGTGACTCGAGCGAGATGCAGAGCGCGATCAAGCTGCTTGAATTCCAGCGCACGCTCGGCTGCGAACAAAAGGCGCTGAGCGCCGACGCGTGCGTCGAACTCGAACCGACGCTCGCGCATCTGCGTCCATTTCTCGCGGGCGGCATCCATACGCCGAGCGAAGACACGGCTGATTGCGAACGCTTCTGCAAGAGCCTCGAAGCATTGCTGCGCGCTCGCGGCGTGCACTTCCGGATGAACACATCGATCGATTGTCTGAGGCTTACGGCAAGCGGTAGCGTTGAAGCCTGGAGCAACGGTGCGCCGCTCGCGGCCGACCATGTCGTCGTCGCATTAGGCTCGGCTGCGGCACGGCTACTGAAGCCGATCGGCATCCGTGTGCCGATCTATCCGCTCAAAGGCTACAGCCTGACGTTCGACCTGCAAGCACAGACGGCCGCGCCCCATGTGAGCATCACCGACTTTAGCCGCAAGGTGGTTTATGCCCGGCTCGGCGAGCGGCTACGCGTTGCGGGCATTGCCGATATCGACGGCTATTCGCTCGAACCTGATCGCTCACGTCTTGCGACACTGCGGGCGGAGGCGGCTGCCATGTACCCCGACGTCGCCAGATCTTCCATGGGTAGCGAATGGATCGGCTTACGCCCCGCGACGCCACGCGGCACGCCGATCGTCGGACCGACGCGCTACCGCAATCTGTGGCTCAACGTCGGCCATGGTGCGCTCGGTTTCACACTTGCGACGGGTTCGGCGGCGCTGCTGGCGCAGTGGCTGGCAGGCAGCAACGGCCAGGAACTGCGCAGCGCATTTGCCCTTTCGCACTGACGCTGCTTCCCCTTCAAAACATTATCGACCTCGCATGACAGAAAAGGCCAACATCGTCGTCATCGGTACAGGTGGCACCATTGCCGGCCAGGGCAAAGCCGTCATCAACACGTCGGCCTACCTATGCTCAGTACTCGGCATCGATGAGATTCTCCGCACGATTCCGCATGCATCCGAGCTGGCGAATTTGCGAGCGGAGCAGTTGCTGCAAACCGGCTCCGAGAATTTCAACAACGAGCATCTGCTTGCAATCGGCAGGCGCGTTTCCAGTTTGCTCGCGCAGGACGACGTTGATGGCGTGGTGATCACGCACGGTACCGATACGATCGAGGAAACCGCATACTTTTTGCATCTCACGCTCAAGAGTGCGAAGCCCGTAGTCGTGGTCGGCTCGATGCGACCGCCGTCGGCAATGAGTTCCGATGCGGCGTTGAATCTCTATGATGCGATTGCAGTAGCTGCGCATCCATCCTCGCGTGGCATCGGCACGCTGGTCGTCGCCAACGACGAGATCCACACTGCCCGGGACGTCGTAAAAAGCAACAGTATCAAGCTCGAGGCGTTTCGTTCACCGTACGGCGCGCTTGGCCATGTGATCGAAGGCCGGCCGCGCTACTATCGTCGCCCATGGCGTGCCCATACGCTCGACACGCCGTGGTCGATCGATACGCTTGGGGCATTGCCCAAAGTAGACATCGTCTATGCGTACGGCGCGCTCTCCCCCGACGCGGTGGAGGCAATCGCCGCGCACGCGCGGGGGCTGATCTATGTGGGCACCGGCAACGGCAACGTCGCAGAGCACCTCATCGAGCCGCTGCGCGACGCTGCCCGACGCGGGGTTCATGTGGTGCGCGCATCGCGCACCGGCAATGGAATCGTGCTACGCAATGGCGCACAACCCGACGACGCATACGGCTGGCTCACCGTCGAAGATCAGATCCCTCCAAAAGCCCGCATCCTTCTGACGCTCGCACTCACCCAAACGGACGACATGCAAGCGTTGCAAGTCGCCTTCGAGCGCTACTGAAGCGCATCCTCCTGCTCTCCACTGCCTTCAGGCGAATGAGGGAATAACTGGCACACGCGTGCAGTCTTGCAAGGTGAGCACGCACGAAGCGCGAGCATCTGGCGCAGCGGAACGCATCTGCCACGGACAACACGGCTCAGTGAACGTCCGGCATTCTTTCGCCCGCAAGGCACAAGGAGTACCAACATGAAATCGGATTCGTCGAATCGGCGTACTGCCTCGCCATTACTCAGCTTCGTGATGGCAGGAGCCGTGCTGATGGCAAGTTCAGCGAGCGTTTTTGCGCAAGCCATGCCGGAGCCCGCACCCCATCAAGTCACACGTGCGGAAGTTATGCATGAACTCGAAGAACTGGAGGCCGCGGGTTACGACCCATCCCAGGGTGACGACGGTTCGTACCCCGCCGATATACAGGCTGCGCAAGAGAAGGTTGCCGCCAAACACCGGGCGGAAAGAGACGCGATGATGAACGCAGGCCAGAACGGGCAGGCAAAGCCCACGCCGTAAGGAATGGGCTTTGCCTGCATATTTTCAAATTGACGTCAACGAAGTAGCACGTTGAAAGGACGACTATTTCCGAGCGAAAACTTTCCGCGCCTTACCGATAGCCGAGATGGCGGGTGAATCCACCCCTTACCAGGCATTTGGAAGTGTTGTCATCGCTTACTCTAAATGCTCAACTCGTAAGGAGGTCAAACATCATGAGCATACAAAGTGTAAGTGGTTCACAAACCGGCACGAGCCTGCTTTCTGTCGGCGCCACTCGTCGCTCGGCCGGCGGCGGCGGCTGCGAAACAGGGTCGTCCTCCTCGTCTTCATCGACCAGTTCGACGGACTCGAATCCGCTGTTGTCGGCACTCGAGGCGGCGTTGTCGGCGCTTGGCATTGGCAGCACGGGCAGCACGTCATCGACCACGGCTACTTCGGGCACGTCGAGTACGACGGCTTCTTCGAACTCGTCCACCACCGCAGCCTCTTCCACCTCCTCGACGAGCGATTCGTCGTCAACGAGCACAATTTCCGGCGCGCTGCAGGCCTTTCTCGGTGCGTTGTTTCAGGCACTAGGATCGCTTCAGCAAACGGGCAACGGTGATAGCTCCACGTCTGATAGCACGAGCGGCTCGACGAGTTCGATCGCGAGTTCTTCCTATGGGGATATTGGCGGCGCGCTGAATGCGCTCGCCCAGGAGCTCGGGTCCAGCAGTACGACGAGCTCAGGTACCGCGTCCAGTACTTCGGATGCAAGCAGCGATTCTTCTTCGTCTTCTTCGCCGGCGTCGACGCTACAGACGGATTTTCAGTCTCTGTTGAGCTCACTCGGCGATAGCAACTCGGGCACGTCGTTGCAGTCGTTTGTGCAGACGCTCGCGGATAACCTCAAGGGACATTCGCATATGCAAACGGTTGGGAGCCTGGTGTCGACTACGGCTTAGGGTAACGAAATGACGGGCGGTCTTTCGGGTCCGCCCAAGTCGAGACCCTTTGCGCATTAGAGGAACGGCGAAATGTTCTCCATCGCGCGCGTCACGTAGACTTCCTTCTCCCCCACTGGCGCCACATAGTGAATCGCGCTACGTGCAGCCTCGACACCTTCCAGACGCGCGATGAACCAGGCTGCCAGATACTGTGACGACAGACACCCGCCGGCTGTCGCGACGTTTCCCTTCGCCACGAACGGCTGATTGAGCACGGCCACACCCGCCTCCTCGACCCAAGGTTTGGTGGTCAGGTCCGTGCAGGCCGGAACGTCGTCCAGCAGGCCCAGCCTGGCAAGTATCAGCGTTCCCGAGCACTGCGCGCCCAGCAACTGGCGCGTCGGATCGAACTTCAGTTGCGACATCAACGCGGCATCAGCGACGACGTCCCGGGTCAGCCTCCCACTCCCAACCAGCACTGCGTCGGCGTCGCATGCGTCCTTTAGCGACGCTTGCGCCTCGATCACCACACCGTTCATCGAACGCACCTTGTCTGTCGGACTGGCGATCGAAACGCGCCAGCCCGGCCGCTTGACCCGGTTGAGAATGCCGAGCGCGATCAGCGAGTCGAGTTCGTTGAAACCTTCAAAGGTCAGGATAGCGATGTGCATGGGGGCCTCGTGCGAGTGGAGACGTTGTATTGCGCCATCGTAGAACCGATAATCAATACATTCAAATAATTGTCATGGATACGCTCAGGCATGCCTCAGCCCCGTTACAAGCAACTGGTCGACCGCCTCGCGGCCGATATCCGCGCGGGGCGGCTGCGTCCCGGCACGCGGCTGCCAACGCACCGCGATCTCGCGGCTCGAGAAGGACTGGCGCTGGTCACGGCCACGCGCGTCTACGCCGAGCTGCAAGCGATGGGCCTGGTAAGCGGCGAAACCGGTCGCGGCACGTTCGTCAAGGAGGCGCTCCCGCGCGGTCAAGGTATTGATCTGCAAGCCTGGAGCGCTGACACAGTGGATCTGAGTTTCAACAATCCCTCGTTGCCGGATCAGGGAGACCTTCTGCGCGCGGCGTTGCGCTAGCTCGCCGCCGCAGGCGACTTGGAGACGCTGCTTCGATACCAGCCTCATGGCGGGCGAGAGCACGAGCGGGCGACCGTGGCGCGCCACCTGACCAGCCGGGGACTGGCGGTACCGGCTGAATCCGTATTGCTCGTGAGCGGCGCACAGCACGGGCTGACAACGATCGCCATGGCCCTGCTCGAGCCCGGCGACGTGGTGGCCGTAGATGCCTTGACGTACCCGGGATTCAAGCTCGCCGCCGAGGTCAACCGGCTGGAACTCGCCCCCATTCCTGCCGCCGGGAACGGCCCAGATCTGGATGCATTGGCGGCACTGTGCAAGCGGCGGCGAGTACGCGCCGTATACGCGATGCCGACGCTCCATAACCCGCTCGGCTGGGTGATGAGCGCAACGCGGCGTCGCGAGCTGGTCACCATCGCCCGGCAGCATGGACTGATGCTCATCGAGGACGCCGCCTACGCGTTCCTGGCGGAAGGCGCCCCGCCGCCTTTGGCAGCGCTTGCTCCGGAGACGACAGTCTATGTATCGAGCTTGTCGAAGAGTGTCGCGACCGGGCTGCGCGTCGGCTTCGTCTGTGCCCCGCGCGAATGGGTTCCCAGGCTCGAACGGGCCATCCGAGCGACGACCTGGAACACCCCCGCGACCATGACGGCTATCGCCTGCGGCTGGATCGAGGACGGCACCGTAGCCAGGCTTGAGGCCGACAAACGGCGGGATGCCGCACAGCGCCAAAGCATTGCCGCTGAAGTCCTGCGCGGGCTGAAACGGATCAGCCATCCCGCGTCGTACTTCGTCTGGCTTCCTCTGCCGCAGGAGGTTCGGGCAGACGCGATCGCAATGGCCTTGATGCGCGAACACATCTCCGTGTCGACGGCCCATCCGTTCGCGACGTCAGCGCATGTGCCTCATGCCATCCGGTTGGCGCTCGGCTCCGTCAGCCTGTCCACGTTAAAGCAGTCACTGGAGACGGTGGCTCGTGTTGTTGCCAACCAGACCTACTGATGCACGGATGCGGCGGCGCAATCCGACAGACAGGAGTCGCTGGTCAAAGGGCTTAATGGTCGATATAAAGGAGAACGTGTAAATGGAGGCAGTAGCATTGAGAACGGCTAATAGGCGGCGTCAATCATGAATCCAGAAATCGTGCCGGCGCAAACCGCGCTTGTCGTCATGCATTATCAGACTGACATTCTCGGGCTCTTTCCATCGGTCGCGCCGGTCTTGCTCGCCAATACGCGCAAGCTATGCGACGCGGCGCGGGCCAAAGGCGTCAGTGTCTGTTTCGCCAATCTCCGCTTCAGTCCGGGCTATCCGGAGGTCAGCCCATTGAACAAGAATGGGCAGGGAATCAAGCAACTCGGCTTATTCGTCGACGACCGGCCTTCGCCAGAGTTAGGCCAGCAGGCCAGTGAACCCGTCATCATCGCGCATCGCGCCAGCGTGTTCTTCGGCACCGGTCTGCAGGCACGACTTCTCGCACAAGGTGTCGATACGCTGATTATGGTCGGCATTGCATCGACCGGTGTCGTGCTGTCGTCGGTGGCATATGCGAGCGACGCGGACTTCCGCCTGTACACGGTCAAGGATTGCTGTTACGACCCGGATCAGGTGGTACATGAACACCTGTTCTCTACCGCATTCGATTCGCGCACCACGGTGCTGTCGCTTGCGGATGCGTTACTGCTGCTCGCCTAGACGTTCGACGTCCGCGCCGGCTTCAACCGTGCTCGATGCCAAGCAGCCGCGCGTCCAGCCGACGCGCTAGCGCCGCGCCGCCTTCGCGCATCACTGCATCGTGATTCCATTGGAAAACCGGTCGCAACAACGGTGCCAATGCGTTCATCCATGCGCGGGTGGTACGCACGCGCCAGTCATAGCGGACCACGGTCAGGTTGCGTCCGTCGGTTGAAAAGCTCCACCGCCCGGCGCCTTCGACGTCGCCACTGGCCTCCCCCTCCAGCGCGACCAACGGGTCGACGCGCGTTACTCGCATGTCGAACACGAGGCGATAGGGCAGCCGGCCTTTCCACGTATAGCGTTGTACGACGCCCACGCCCTGATCTGAACCGGCCTCCAGCTGATCCACGCGCTCAACGTTGTTCCACCACTCGGGCCAGCGCGCCGAATCCTGGATTGCCGCCCAAACTTCCTGCACTGGCGCATCGATGCGCCAAATGGTGGAAAAGCGGTATTCGGCCGTCCGCAAGTTATTGAAGACGCGGCAGGCGCACCGCGAACGCGGTTTCTGCCTCGTCGGAGCGTGCCTCGATCTCGCCGCCATGGGCCTTGGCAATCTCGCGCGCGATATACAGTCCCAGCCCCAGGTTGCCGTCGGCGTTATATGAGTCTTCGTGATGCAGGCCGCGCTGGAGCGGGTCGAAGATCCGATGCAGCGTCGTTTCATCGATGACAGGTCCCTGGTTCCTCACCTCGAAACGTACGTTCCGTTCTTCACCGATCACGACCACTCGCACGGGCGCGTCCGGCGCGCCGTATTTGATCGCATTCAACACCAGATTGCCGAGCAACTGCTGCAGACGGCGGCCGTCCCAAACACCCCGGCAGTCCCCTTCCACTTCCAGATCGATCTGACGGTCCGGGTGCGCTGCCCGCAACGTGTCGAGCTCGTCGGCAAGCAGGTTCTCCAGATCGGCATCAGTCGGCGCGATATTGATCCCCAAACCCAGCCTGGTTCGATTGAAATCAAGCATATCGTTCAGAAGCGCCTGCATGCGAGCGCCGCTTCTGATCAAACGGGACGCCGCTACGGATACCTGCTCCCCGGCGTTCAGTGCCGCCAGATATTGGGCCGTCATCAGGATGGTCTGAAGTGGGCTGCGCATATCGTGCCCGAGCATGCCAAGCAAAAGATTGCGAGCCTGATCGACTTGGGCGCTGAAATACCCGACCGATTCGGCAAGCGCCTGATCGATGGCCTCGTTGAACCGGATCACATCATCCGGATGTGGCGCTTCGGGCTGGCATTCGTCCATCCAGAGGCGCAGGACGCTCGCGCGCAAGGCGCGATACTCAGCAGCCAACTGGTTAATGTCGAACCCGCCTCGCGCCCGCAGAAGGGCGTGCGTCTGCGCACCTGTCTCTGGCGCCCCGATCAGTATGGGGGCCCGCCCCATCGACTTTTCGGCTTGCGCTTCCCGGGTCTGGGCCGTCGACAGATCCTTCGCGACGGCTTGCAGAATCTGTTGCGCGTGGTCTCGCAGGGCGAGAGATTTCATGTCCACGGCTGCCGGCAACAGCGTGGCGGCGAACGTCTCCCACTGCACCAGAATCGTTTCCATGTCGCGCAGGATGAAGTCAGCCAATCGCATGTTTGCCCTCAAAGAAGCCGAAAGAGACAGTATGGCGCATCCGCTGAACTTATATTACGCACAAATAGCTGCTTTGACTCTATCAGGCCCCTAAACGCCCTGCAGACGGACGAGGAAGCCCTCAAGCGCCCGATTGAACGCGCCATTGTCCTCGACATGAGGTATATGCCCAATTCCCGGCAACACGTTCATGCGTGCGTCGGGCAACAGTCGCGACAGGCGCAATCCTTCGCTAACGGGCGTTACACCATCGGTCCTCCCCCAGATCACCTCGACCGGCATGCTCAGTGACGCGTAGTCCGGCGAGCGACTGCTTCTACTGAGCCCTGGATCATTGACGAATGCATCCAGCCAGTAGCCATACGCCTGCGTTGTCCCCACCACAGAAAGCGGTCGCTGATAGACGGCAATCCGGTCAGCCGTCAGCGCATCATGACGTGAGGTGAATTTCCGCAGAAACCACCCGGTGAGCCACGGATTGGTCGCCGTCGCAGCAATCACGGGCCGCGCCACGGCCGGTACCTCAATCAGGCTGCCGAGCAAGCCACGTTCGGCTGGCGGCGGATCGATAGCGAGCGCAACGTCCACCAATACCGCCGCTTCAAATCGCTTGGGTTCGGCCATCAATGCTTCGACCGTAGCCCGTCCTCCGAACGAATGACCCACGAGAATTACCCGCGAAAGCTTCAGCGTGTCGAGCATCCCGAGAATACGCAAGGCCTGGTGGCCTGTGTCGTATGTGTTATCCGCTGGCCGGCTGGTGTACCCAAACGGCGGCAGATCCACCGCGATGCAGTGATAGCCGGCTTGAGCGAGATAATCCATGGTCGGAAGCCATGTCGAGCTCCAGGCGCCCACGCCTGAAATGAAAACGATCGGCGGGCCACTAGCGGGACCACGCTCCTGTATCAGCATGTCCACGTCCGCGGCACGCACGAAGCGCGATCCGGCCGGCGCCGCGCTCCGCGCGATGTCCCGCTCGCGGCTATGGGCGATCAGATCCGCGCCGCCTAATACGGCAACCAGCGCGATGATCGGCACAACAACCAGTGCGACCGCGACTTTATAAAGTTTCATGGCGTTCAACGTATTCTTTTTATGCTTGATGGGTTCGGCGGCACACTTATTCTGGCCGATGATTATGTACAGTTATGCTCAGCCAATTTTCTCAAGATTGAGATCGACCGATAATATCAAGTCCGCTTAAACTTGCGTTCCGAATGAAACGTTTTGATGGCTTCAGGAATCACCAATTGACTTCCGGGAATAGGCAAAAATAAAAAATGCTATTAACCACCCTCACCCCCGCTTTCTTTTTGAGCCGCGGTCGTATTACCCGCAGCGAATGGCTGACCCGAATCATCATTGCCGCATTCGTATGCGCCGCCTTCGGCAGTCTTGCCGGTTCCTGGTTTGGCGAGATCGGTGCGGCCGTCTTCGCGATCGTTTTTCTCTGGAGCGCGGTTGCGCTCTCCACCCAGCGCCTGCACGACACCGGACGGTGCGGATGGTCGTTGCTGACCGCCATCGTCCCGGTGTTCGGGCCGATCTGGGTACTAATCCACGTGCTGCGCCGCGGCGTCGATCACGAGAACCGCTTTGGCCCCGATCCGGCAACTCGCGCGGATTACCTCAAAGTCAACATCGGGGAGTGATGCAGATATGGCAACGGTCAACGACGTCACTCAGCTGAACCGGATTCCTGTATTTTCAATCGCTACGCCCACCTCCACGCAGGAAGTCGTCGAGGCGCTCACCCAGACCAATCTGCCGGTGTCGGTAGGCGGCGGCCACTTCAGCATGGGCGGACACACCGCGAGTCCGGGCACTCTGCATCTCGATATGCGCAAGATGAACCGTGTACTCCGGTTCGAGCCGCACACGTCGGTGATTCGTGTGCAAGCCGGTATCCGCTGGTGCGATATCCAGCGGTTTATCGATCCGCACGGTCTGTCGGTCAAGATCATGCAGACCTATGCGAACTTCACGGTGGGCGGTGCGTTGTCGGTGAACGCCCACGGACGATACATGGGCTTGGGGCCGGTGGTGCTCTCGGTACGGGCGATTACGCTCGTGCTCGCCAACGGCGAAGCAGTCAACGCCACCCCCACCGAGAACAGCGTGTTGTTCAATGCGGCGATCGGCGGGTATGGTGGCGTAGGCATCATCACGGAAGCGGAGCTCGACCTTGTGCCCAATACGCGGGTCAAGCGCAGCGACCGCAAGATGCGCACTGCCGACTACAAGGCATGGTTCGATACCACCGTGCGCAGCCATCAAGATGTGATCTTCCACAATTTCGATCTTTATCCGCCGCGCTACACACGCGGCAGGGCGATCAGCTGGACCGTCACCGATGAGCCGGCCACGTCAGCTCGATTGCAGCCGCTCAGCCGCGGCTTTCTTGCCGCGAAATACTTTCTATGGGCAATCACTGAAACGCCGCTCGGCAAGTTTCGTCGCGAGTATCTGTACGACCCGCTGCTGCATTTCGGCAAGAAGGTGCACTGGCGCAATTACGAAGCCGGTTACGACGTCGCGGAACTCGAGCCAGTCGGGCGACGCCAGCGCACATATGTGCTGCAGGAGTACTTCGTGCCTGTAGACGCCGTCACGCGATTCGCCGAGGCGCTATCGGTGATTCTCTCGCGGCATCGGGTGAACGCGGTCAACATTTCGATCCGCCATGCGCTCGCCGACAACCGCACCGTCATGGCATGGGCGCGCGGCGAGACGTTTGCCTTCGTGCTCTACTACAAGCAGCGTACTCGCGAGAATGCCAAAGAGCGCGTTGCGGTATGGACGCGCGAACTGATCGACGCCGTGCTCGCCGTGGGTGGCACGTACTATCTGCCTTACCAGCTGCACGCAACGCGCGAACAGTTCCATCGTGCGTATCCGCGAGCGCGCGAGATGTTTGCGCTCAAGCGGGAGCTCGATCCGCAATACCGTCTGCGTGGCGCGCTGTGGGATCGCTACTATGCGCCTGAGCGAAGCACGCTCGACGCGATACCTGAAGTGACGGCGGCACAAGAGGACAGCAACAGCAACGGCACCCTGTTCGCCACGATCTATCGTAACGAGCGCGAAGCCGATCGTTTCTATGCATTCCTGCAGAATATTTTTAATGTGCTGCCCGAAGACCGTCTGCATACATTGATCAAGACTTCGACAACCGAACACACGGGCGACGAACGTATCTACCGCGCGATCCAGGCGGGCATCAAACCGATCACGCCGCGCCTCGCGATGCTCACGCACGCGCTGCCGTCCCTCTCGATGCAGAAGGCTGAAATGGGCCGTCAAGCCGCCATGCTGCTGGGCGAGTCACCGTTGCAGGACTATGTCGAGATTGGCACGACAGGGCGCTACGTGCGGGCCATGAAGAAGTATCTGCGGCTCAAAGGCAAGGTGACCCTGGTTCATGACGTGCGACCGGGAATGAGCCCGGTCGATATTGTGGAGCGTGGGCAGATCGGCTCGATCGGCGAGTTCCAGCCGCTGAACGACTACGCGCCCATCGCGCTGCCTGCCGCTAGTGCGGACCTGGTGAGTTGCTTTGTCGGCTTGCACCACATGGCGCCCGCGAAGCTCGCGCCGTTTCTCGACTCGATTGCGAGAATCGTCCGCCCCGGTGGCTATTTCGTGGTCCGCGATCACGATGTCACGACGCCGACAATGGATGCATTCGTTTCACTTGCCCATACGGTTTTCAACGCGGGCCTCGGCGAAACGTGGGAAACCAACCGGTCGGAGTTGCGTCATTTCGCCGGCGTGGACGACTGGATTGCGCGCGTCGAAGCGGCAGGTTTTCGCCATACCGGCATGCGCCTGACCCAACAAGGCGATCCGTCGGACAACATCCTGATGGCGTTTGTGCGCCATGGAGAGGCGGCATGATGTGGCCGTTGCGCAAGGCGCTTCTTACCGTCACCGTCACCGTCGCCGTCGCGCTCACATTCGCGATGCCGGTTGCGCATGCTGCAGCGTCCTCCGCGACGCCTGAGACACCAGGAGCCTCATACCAAAGCCCTGTGCCGACAGCGGATCGCCGCGGCACTGAGCAGACGCTGCTGACTTTTCCGGAGTGGTATCTCGTGCACAGCCCGGCGGAATACGCGCGAATCGTGCAACACGAACCGTCGCACGATTTTCCGTTTCTGGATCAGATCGGCCAACTCTGGTCGAGTTATGCGACCGTCACGCGTGAGCAGATGCATGACAACTATCCGCTCAATCCCGGTTACCACGTGATGATCTGGGTGATCGCATCGAGTACGACCGTGGAGTATGCGCTGCGCTCCCTCTACGAAAATACGGTGGGTCGTGCGAGCTGGCTGCTCGGCGGGAAAAAGCTGACCGATGAAGACCGCTATGGCGCCCAAGCGGCTCAGGAGTACGTGGACTTCATCCGTCAGGAGCCCTGGTACCTGTTCGATTTCGGCGCCCGCCTTCGCCATCTCTGGAGCGATGTCCCGATGTGGGGACCGGATCTCATACGCAAATGGGAACGCCGCTACGCGCTGACCACCGAATACGCGATCAAGGCCGTGTACGGAAAACTGATCGAGAAGGCGACGCGGGCCACCTACACACCGGCACTGATGACGACTGACGTGGTCGTCGACCGTCTGCCCGATGGGTGGTCGGCGCCGGCTCACGTCAGCGTGCTTGCCCGTCTGCCGGACGGTCGGACGTTACTTGCGTTGCCGCGCTATTTCGATTTCAGGCTTGCGGCGACAGCGCTTGCGCAACAGGGCATTCATCTCACCGACATCGCCGGCAACACGTCAGTCATTCTGGTCACGGTGTGGGCGAAAGACGACGCACCGTTGCCCGCCGGTAGCGGCCGCATATTGTTCGAACAGCCGCTGGCAATGCCGGCACATACCCGACGCGTCGCGTTGTTGATGCCGGTTCGGGATCTATCCGATTTTCTGGCGGCAGCCGAAAAAAATGGCCTGGTAACGGAGCACGTGTACGACTATTGAATCGGCAGAGTGTGCGGAGCGTCTGCTGGAAGCGGGCAAGCCTGACCGACGCTCTATAGCGCACACGATGCAAAGGACCTTCTGTTAATCCGCCGTCCCAAGATAAGCGGCCTTCAGGGCCGCCGCGTCGAACTTCACCATTTTCATCATGGCCTGAGCGACACGCCCTGCCTTTACCGGATCGGGGTCAGCCATCATCCTGATGAGATCGCCTGGAACGATCTGCCATGAGACGCCAAAGCGGTCTTTCAGCCACCCGCACGCCTCGGGCGAACCGCCACCCTCAAGAAACGCATTCCAGTAGCGGTCGACTTCTGCCTGATCGGCACAGTCGACCATGAGGGATATCGCGTGGTTGAACGGATCGCCCCCGCTAGAGGTCATGGCAATGAAGGGCTGCCCAAACAGAACAAATTCGACCATCTTCGTGGAACCGGCGGCCGGCACCGGTGTAACCCGGTTGACGCGCGAGTCCGGAAAAATACTCGCATAGAAAGCAGCGGCCTCCTCAGCCTGATCGGAATACCAAAGAAATGGCGTGATCTTTTGAATCGTCATGGCAAATCTCCTGTCAGTGGTGGCTGAATGCGGAGGTAAGCCGCATGCTGCCATTGAGACGACGAAGGAAGACTATCAAAATCGACATGCCGGGAAGAAAAATTTCACTTTTTACCCGCTGCGATTACAGCAACGGCAACGTCAGCCTGATGTGCTCCGCGAATACCGTAATCAGATGGGCAGGACGCTCCCGCTCGAACTTCAGGGTAATGCCAACGGTCGGCAGGGATGGAAGCGCCGGATCCCCATTGAGTATGCAGAGATCCGGGGGCACTGCCGTCTGTGTGATAACGGCAACGGCCTGCCCCGAGCGGACCAGCGCCGTCAGACCGGCAAGACTACTGCTCGCATAGGCGATGCGGTAAGCCCTGCCCGCGCGTTGCAGCGCCTCGCAGGCCGCCACATGGTCGAGCGTGTCAGGATCGGAAACCGCCAGCGGCAAGGGGGCGAAGTGCGCGGAATCCAGTCCCGGATAGCCAACCCAGACCAGTGGTTCGCGGCGAATGATGTTGTCATTCGCCGCGTCGTCCGGCAGCGAGATCATGGCAAGGTCCAGCGCATGCATCTCCAGTTGTTCGAGCAATCGCGGGGTCGGGGCGCACATGACCTCCACCAGGGCATGCGGGTGCTGGCTCGAGAACTGGCGCAGCAAATGCGGCAGGAAAACCGCAGCGTAGTCATCCGGGCAGCCGAAGCGGATCGTCCCCGACAGCCCTTTACCGGACAGATCAGCCATCGCCTCGTCATGCAGACGCAGGATGCGTTGGGCGTGGATCAGCAGGCGTTCGCCGGGATTGGTCAGCACCACCCCTCGCCCCGTGCGCTGGAACAGCGGCTGATCGACGATTTCTTCGAGGCGCTTCATCTGCTGACTCAGCGCAGACTGGGTTCGGCCGATCCGGTTGGCCGCACGGCTAAGCGCCCGGACTTCGGCGATGACAGTGAACGAACGCAGCAGATCAATTTCCAGGGAAAGACTCAAGGTATAAGCCCCGCTTCTATCTTCGATAAGAACTATTCGATTCTATGAAAGCAGAGAGCCATCTAGACTGCAAGTTATTCTCGCCACCCGCCAAGGAGAAGCAAGGTGTCCCTGAACAACGATGCAAATTTCTGGCGCAACGCCAGGCAGCACCTCATCCGCTACGGCGGCACCTTCGAGCCGATGATCATCGAGCGCGCCCAGGGCAGCTTCGTCTATGACGCGGACGGCCGCGCGATTCTGGATTTCACCTCGGGGCAGATGAGCGCGGTGCTTGGGCACAGCCATCCGGAAATCGTATCGGTCATCAACGAATACGCCGGCAAACTCGACCATCTTTTCAGCGGGATGCTGTCGCGGCCGGTGGTCGATCTGGCGACCCGGTTGGCTGAGATCACGCCTGACGGGCTCGACCGGGCGCTGTTACTCAGCACGGGTGCGGAGTCGAACGAGGCTGCCATTCGCATGGCGAAGCTCGTCACCGGTAAATATGAAATCGTCGGTTTCGCGCAGTCGTGGCACGGCATGACGGGGAACGCGGCATCCGCAACTTATAGCGCCGGTCGCAAGGGTGTCGGTCCGGCAGCCGTCGGTTCCTATGCGATCCCCGCCCCGTTCCCGTACCGGCCACGTTTCGAGCGCAATGGCGAATACGATTACCTGGCCGAGCTGGACTACGCTTTCGATCTCATCGATCGTCAGTCCAGTGGCAATCTCGCCGCCTTCATCGCGGAACCGATCCTCAGTTCCGGCGGCATCATCGAACTGCCGGTCGGCTACATGGCCGCACTGAAGCGCAAATGCGAGGAGCGCGGCATGCTGCTGATCCTCGATGAAGCGCAAACGGGTGTCGGGCGCACGGGCACGATGTTCGCCTGTCAGCGCGATGGCGTCACGCCCGACATTCTCACCTTGTCGAAGACGCTGGGCGCAGGTCTACCGCTCGCGGCCGTTGTGACCTCCGCCCAGATCGAGGAGCGGGCGCACGAGTTGGGTTACCTGTTCTATACGACCCATGTGTCCGATCCGCTTCCCGCCGCTGTCGGTTTGCGGGTGCTGGATGTGGTCGAGCGCCAGGGGCTGGTCGCGCGAGCAAATCTGATGGGCGAGCGACTCAAGCGCGGCCTGCTCGATTTGATGGAACGCTTCGAGTGCATCGGCGACATTCGCGGACGCGGGCTGCTTCTGGGGATGGAGATCGTCAAGGACCGCCGCACGAAGGAGCCGGCGGATGGGCTCGGCGCGAAGATCACCCGCGAGTGTATGAACCTGGGCCTCAGCATGAACATCGTGCAATTGCCAGGTATGGGTGGCGTCTTCCGAATCGCGCCTCCGTTGACCGTGTTAGAGAGTGAGATCGACCTGGGTTTGGATCTGCTTGGGCAGGCGATCGAGCGCTCGCTGTAATCGCTTCGGTGTTCATAACAAACGGCCGGAAACGACATGTAATGCTCACACTTTCAAGTCACCCTGCCACAACCTTGATGAACTCTTCCAGCACAGGATTGACCGTGTCGGTTCGCCAGACAAACTCGACTGGATAAGATAGGGTTAGGTCCGCATGATCCATCAGAACAACCTGATTCGGGCAACTATATATGGACGCCTCAGGAACGATCGCGTACCCCATGCCCGCTGCCACCAGGCCGAGTATCGTCGATACGTCGCCACCGATAGGCACGATATGCGGCGAAAACCCGGCAAGCTGGCATTGATGAATCAGAAAATCGTAGTACGCCGGCGCCACTTCCCTTGCGAACCACATGCATGGCTCGTCCTTGAGGTCGGCTAACCGTTCCGGTATGGCGGGCGCAGACCCGTCGCCAGGGCGCGGCATCGCGAGCTTGAGACGGCAGTCGAACAGATGACACGCGGAGAAAGTCGGATCGCGCGGGTCGCGCCACGCGAGAAATCCGCCGTCGAGGCTGCCATCCGAAATCCGCGCCAACTGCTTCGCTGCCAGCGCCGGTTCGAGCATGATCGTGACATCGGGATGAGTGATCTTGAAGTCACGAACCGGCTTCAGCGTCGCGGGATGCCAACTGTAGTTCGGCGCAAGTCCGATTCTCAACGCACCCGATTGGCCTCTCGCAATGCGCACGAATAAGTCGCGCGCCGCTTCCACATCGTTCAGTACACGTCTCGCGTCGATGGCAAACTGCGCGCCCGGAGTGGTCAGTTGCACGCCCTTGGCGTTGCGATGAAACAGGTCGCTGCCCAGTTCCTCTTCGAGATCGCGGATCTGCCGACTCAATGCCGGCTGAACAATATGGAGTCGTCGCGCGGCCTCCGCTACGCTGCCGCAATCCGCTACGGCAAGAAAATATCGAAGGTGTCGGAGTTCCATGTCTTATCGGGTTGGGCATGCCTATGCTTCAAAAGTATAGCTGCCATTTTTGAAGAGTATGCGTGCCGCGGCACGCCTCGCGCTTAGTGTACTGACACGCATAACTACACGTGAGCAGACAAAATGGCGAGTGTGAAAGCGGTCGGTCATCGACCAGACAGGGTGGCGGTGCCCAGCCGACGCGCGGTTGCAGCGGCATCGGTGGGTAATGTTCTTGAGATTTACGATTTCATTGCCTATGGCATTTTCGCGGTGCCCATATCCAGGACGTTTTTCCCCGCCAGTTCCGACTTCGCCGCGCTGATCCTGACGTTCATCACCTTCGCGGTGGGCTTCCTCGTGCGGCCAGTGGGCGCGCTCGTACTAGGCCGATACGCGGACCGCGCGGGTCGCAAGAAGGCTTTGAGCCTCACGCTGCTGCTCATGGCTGCCGGTACCGTTGTGCCAGCCGTGTGCCCGTCGTTCGCGAGCATCGGCATTGCCGCGCCGCTTGTCATCGTGCTTGGCAGATTGATCCAGGGCTTTTCGGCCGGCGGCGAGATCGGCGGCACGGTAGCGATGCTGGTCGAGAACGCGCCACCGTCGCGTAAGGGGCTGTTCGGCTCCTTCCAGCAAATGTCTCAAGGCGGCGGCACGCTGATCGCCGGATTCGTCGGACTGGCGCTAACGAGCCTCTTTACCCAGGAGCAGATCTTCGGCGGCGCATGGCGCCTGGCGTTCGCCTTCGGCTTGTTGATCGGTCCGGTCGGCTGGTACATCCGGCGCTCTGTCGATGAAACACCGGTCTTCGAACAATCTCAGCGTTTGCCGCGCCGAGCCCTGTGGACGCAACTGGTCGAATACCGGAGCCAGGTGGCAACCGGTGTGGCAATCATGGTGTTCTGGACCATCGCCACCTACGTTTCGAATTACTTCACGACCTACGCTGTTCGCGAGGTTCATCTAAGCCTCTTTGACAGTTATGTCGGACAGGTCAGCTATGGCATGGCAATGATGACGATGTGTCCCATCATCGGTCATCTGTCGGACCGGATCGGCACCCGTACACCCATGCTGATCGGTGCCGCGCTCACTGCAATCGCCGCCTATCCGCTGTTCGTGCTGCTTTCCCATTACCCAGGACTCGCTACGCTCGTAGCGGTGCAGGTCACCATCGCGATCCTGCTTGCCTGCTACGCCGCTTGTGCATCGAGCGTGCTCGGTGAGGTCTTCCCGACGGAATTTCGCGCAACCGGCGTCGGTTTTGCTTATGCAATCGGCGTGACGGTGTTTGGCGGCTTTACGCCGGTCGCGGTGACTACGCTGATCGGTTTCACCGGCGATCGCCTTGTGATCGGGTACTACCTCGCGGCCGCGGCGTTGATCAGCTGCGTGCCGGTGCTGTTTATGAGCAAAGGCAAAGGCAACCCGGAACCGGACACTGCCCAGGCCCAGCTCGAGTAATTGCATCGCCCAGTCGCATGCCCTAAAAACAGATCTCATCAAAATTGAAAATGATTTACGACGAATCGATTATCGCCTTTGAACCCGAACTGATCCGTATCCGGCGACATCTCCATGCGAATCCCGAGCTCCGTTTCGAAGAACAGTGGACGTCCGACTATGTCGCCAGTCTTCTTGACGACTGGGGAATACCGGTCGTTCGAGGGATCGGCGGGCATGGACTTGTCGGTGTTCTGCGTCACGGAAAGAGCGAGCGCTCCGTTGGTTTGCGCGCTGACATGGATGCGCTGCCGATGCACGAAGCGAACACCTTCGCGCACGCGTCGCGTTACGCGGGCAAGATGCACGCGTGTGGCCACGATGGACATACCGCCATGCTGCTCGGCGCGGCGCGCTATCTTTCCCAGCATCGACAGTTCGACGGCACCGTAAACTTCATCTTTCAGCCTGCAGAGGAAGGCGGTGGCGGCGCGCGTCTGATGATCGAGGACGGCCTGTTCAACCGATGCCCAATGGACGCCGTGTTTGGCGTTCACAACTGGCCGGGCATGCCAGCGGGCAATTTCGGCATCCGTCCGGGTGCGTTGATGGCGTCGAGCAACACGTTCGAAGTGCGCATAAACGGACGCGGCTCGCATGCCGGGCAGCCACATCGTAGTGCGGATCCTGTCATGGTCGCTGTCCAGATCGCGCAAGCCTGGCAGACGATCGTGTCGCGCAACGTCGATCCAAACGAGTCGGCTGTGTTGTCAGTCACGCAAATTCACGCTGGCAGCGCGGTGAACGTCATCCCTGAGCAGGCTATGCTCAACGGCACCGTACGCAGTTTCAGCGCCGATGTGCTCGACATGATAGAAAGCCGCATGCGCACAGTGGCGGAAGGTATCGCCGTTGCATTCGATATCGAGCTCACGTTCAATTTCACGCGCATCTACCCAGCGCTTGTCAATCACGCGGCGGAAGCCGCGCTCGCTGGCAACATCATGCGCGACCTGGTAGGCGCCGCGAGCGTGGACGAAAACGTGGAACGCACCATGACGTCGGAGGACTTCGCGTTCTATCTGCTGCACAAACCCGGCGCCTATGCGTTCATCGGTAACGGCGACGGCTCGGCGCGCTTGCCCGGACAAGCGAGCGGCCTCTGCCAGTTGCACAGTGCGAGCTATGACTTCAACGACGCGCTGCTGCCTCTTGGCACGTCGTACTGGGTCGCGCTTGCGCACGCCTATCTCGGCCATCCGGGCGCAAAGGCAAAAGCAGGCTCAGCGGAAAATGAACTGTCGGCTTGACCCAACACACACGTGTTGACACGCGTTCCAATTGCAAAGAAACTTGACCCCATGCTGACGCTAAACCTCTTCTCCTTCGCGTTTCAAAGCCACATGGCAGTCCGTTCGGGCATGCCATCGGAGGCCAACGCGCGTTAGATAAGCAGGAACGCAGCTCAAAGGCCTCGCCGACAATACGGTTGAGGCCTTTTTTGTTTGTGGCGTCTCCGTGATCGGCATCACCAGCGGAGATGAACATGGACGAAAGAAGCCCAAAGTTGGCCCCATCCGGCTTGCCTGCAATCGACGATTGCAGCAAAGACCGCGTGGCAAGTACTGCGATCTACCCAACCCGGAGCCCTATGTCGGCAACGCGTTGGGAAACGACCGGCGAATGGCACGATAGCGGATGCGATGCACGTATTCGCTTCGCCCGGATGTTGTACCCATACGAGTACTGGAATCTTCCAATGCAGGAAGGCCACTTCGGCCGGCCAGCCATTTCGATGATTTCAGAGGATGACCCGCCGACAACGACAGGGCCACCGTTCCTCGACATTCTTGCGACTGTGGGCCGTTTGTGGCGGCTGGCGACTCGCAGGGCACACGCCATCGGGAGAGCCACCTCTGCGCTCTTCGGCAAGCAGTCGCAGGATTGACTAACGTGTTGACGTTCCGCGCGACAGTGCTGCGCTGTCGCGCGGAACCTCATCCGCAAAGCTCAATTGCCGTTTGATCCCTCGAACTCAACGATCTCAATCCAGTTCGCGCCCTTACCCACAGGGTACTGTCCAATCAAAGCCAGTGCGCCGGAGTCGCGATCAATGCGGTAAGCGCTCATGTTTGACGACAGCTGACCGACTGCAAGCAGATACTTGCCCGACGGATCGATATTGAATCCGCGCGGCTGCTTTTCCGTCTGGTACGTGCCGATGCGCGTCAGCTCACCCGATTTCGCGCTCACCCGATAGACAGCCAGCGTGTTGGACGTGCGTTCAGTCGCATACAGGAAGCGTCCGTCTGGTGTGACGTGCACATCCGCGCCCCACGGCTTGTCGCCGGAAAAATTGGGCGGCAGGATGGAAACGGTCTGAACGGGTTTGACCTTGTCATGCGTGCCATCGAAGGCGAGCACATGCAGTTTGCCGTCGAGCTCATCGATCAGATAGACAAAGCGATGATCCGGCGAGAACACAAAGTGACGCGGCCCCGACTTCGGAGGCAACGAATAGGCGGGCGCGGCGTCTTCGGTCAACTGACCGTTCGACGCATCGAATTTCAGACGCAACCAAGCATCCGAGCCGAGTACCGATGCGAAGACATAGCGATTGTCGGGCGCATTGCGGATGGCGTGAGCCATTGGGCCGGTTTTGACGGTTTGCTGAACATCACCCGCCACGCCATTTGCGGCGATACGGTTCACCGCCAGAAGGTTTCCGCCATACGACGCGGAAAAGAGGTAGCGGCCGCTCGCATCCGTCGATACGTAGGCCATGCTCTCCGCAAGCGGCGCCCTGCCCAGTTCGATCAGCCGGCCGTCGAGCGGATTGACCGCGAAGCTCACCACGCTATACGGCTTGGAGCGTAACCCTGCATAGAGCCGGAGATGGTCGGGCGAAAGCGCCATCGGCATGACGGTGCCACCAACCGGTACTGTCTCGACTGCGGCAAGTGAGCCGCTCGATTTGTCGAGGCTGAAGACAGAGATGTCCTGACTGTCCGCATTCGATACGTAGGCATACGTAGCAGCCTGCGATACGCCCGATCCCAAAGCACCCGCAAACAGAACTGCTGCGACCAGGGTGGCCCTAACGCTCATCGTGACACTCCGTTGAAATGGTTGAATATGAACATCCAGCATCGGCCGCCTCAGTCTTTTCGAAAAAATTTCGACGGCCGGTGGCAGCGCATTGCCACCCCGGCACATGCGCGATCGATGCTTTTACTGGATATGGATGCGGGTTAAGCCCGATTGAGGCGGAATGCGGAAACAGCATCCGTCATCGCTTGCGCCTGCTGCTCAAGTGCGCTCGCGGCAGCGGCGGCCTCCTCGACTAGCGCGGCGTTCTGCTGCGTTACCCGGTCCATCTGGCTGACGGCCTGCCCGACCTGCTCGATGCCGGAGCTCTGCTCAACGGTCGCCGAAGTAATCTCAGCCATGATGGTGGCAACGCCTTGCACCGCGCCCACAATCTCACCCATGGTCTGCCCGGCCTGAACAACGAGTTCATTGCCATCACGGATATCGTTGACGGACGCGGCGATCAGCGTTTTGATCTCCTGTGCCGCGGCAGCGCTGCGCTGCGCGAGCGTGCGCACCTCACCGGCGACAACCGCAAAACCGCGGCCCTGCTCCCCTGCTCGCGCGGATTCGACCGCCGCATTCAAGGCCAGAATGTTGGTTTGAAATGCGATGCTGTTGATCATGCCCGTGATCTCGGCAATCTTGTTCGAGCTGGCCGTGATTGCCGTCATCGTTTGCACAGCCTGCTGCACGACGTTGCCACCTCGCTGTGCGACGTCCGCCGCGTTGGCGGCGAGCTTGCTCGCCTGGCGGGCATGGTCGGCGTTCTGTTTGACGGTCGACGTCAGCTCTTCCATGCTGGCCGCCGTTTCTTCGAGCGATGCAGACTGCTGCTCGGTTCTACTCGACAAATCGAGGTTGCCGGCAGCGATCTCACGCGCACCACCGTGGATGGCTTCACAGTTCACGCGCACATTCGACACTGTCTTCGCGAGGCCCGTCTGCATCTGCGACATCGCTGTAAACAGCTGCCCCAGCTCGCTCCTGCCGCCTTCCGGAATCGATACGGTAAGGTCGCTTCCTGCGATACGGTTGAGCAACTCAGAGGCAACCTGCAGCGGACGGACCACGATCTTGCGCAAAGCGAAATGCGCGGCGACGATCAATGCAAGGGCCAGCGCCACCCCCGCCGCCACCATCGTGACAACCCAGGTGTATTCACGATCACCTTGCGCGGCGGAATCCTGGGCAAGTGCTTCAGCGAGCTTCTGGAACTTCTCGACATTGGCCGAATAGGCGACGCCGGCCTGCGTGATGTCTTTGTCGTTGATCGATACGTATGCATTCGTATCGCCCCGCTGCAAGGCGTCGAACGCGGCATGCAGAATCGTGGCTAGAGCATTGGAAGAATCGAAAAGTTTCTCCTTCAGCTCGTCGTCCTGGCCCGCAAATTTATCTGCATCACGAAACATCTTGGTTTCACGGTCCGCACGCTCCAACGTCGTGGCGGCACTTTTGAGCGCCGAGTCGCGGGTCGCTTCGTCATTGCGCTCTTTCAATGCGGAATACGCACGCGTCAGTGCCGCGCGGGTGCGTGTGGAGTCTTTATAGGCATCGTTGACCAGCACTTCCTGGCTGGCGATATCGTGCAGACGCCGAGCGTTGTCGTTAGAACGGCCAAGCGCCAGCACCCCCACTACGCCGCCGATCAGAATCATGCCCGCGAAAAGCACGAGAACGGCAAGGAGACTGTTTCTTATTGTGAGATTACGCATGCCTACCGATCCAGTTAACCATTGTTCGTTTGTTTACGACATAAACAACGCAAAACCTGAGCCGTCCAGCTCGCAAGATTGCCGTACAGACCGCTGCGCCGCGTGGCGTCGTGCAGATTCATTTCGAGATACGTCATCATACAAGATGAATTGACCCTTTGTAGAAATTCTTTGATGCGTATTCACCCAAATTTTCCCCTTTCGCTAAATTTCAATTCCTTTCAGCGCGATAGCAGACGAGATCCCATTTATAAGACGTCATATATCTATCAGGCCTCCCGCGATCACCGATATCGCAAACGAAGCAACGCGCCCACGCACTCATTATCTTTACAGCCAAGACGCCGAAGCTGGTTGCACTGCTCAGCGCAGTCTGACGAACATTGACCGTCATCGACATGGTCTCGCCCAGCAAATTGCGTCGAAATGTTATATGATGGTCATCATGAAAACGCCATCAATCAATCGTAAGGCTGCCAGCCGCAAAGAAATCACGCACGAGCGCATCGTCGAAGTTGCCGCGCGCGCAATCCGGCGCAGCGGGTACGACGGCACAGGCGTGGCCGACATCATGAAGGAGGCCGGCCTGACGCATGGCGGCTTCTATGCCCATTTCCCATCGCGCGAGGTGCTGCTTGCCGAAGCGGCTGACCGCGCCGGTGCTGAAGCCGTAGCCCTGTCCGAACATATCGCCGCCTCGGTCCCGCCAGAGGATGCATTGCCGTCGATGGTGCGCGCCTATCTGTCGAAGGAGCATTGCGAAGACATAGAGAATGGCTGCCCTGTCTCCGCCCTTGGTTCCGAGATGCCGCGCCAGGCGCCGGTCGTGCGGCGCGCAGCCACCCGCCGCATCAAGGAGATGATCGATGTCATTGCGCGCCAGTTGCCCGATTGGGGTCAGCCGGGCGCGCACGAGCAGGCGCTTGTCACGGCGGCCACCATGGTTGGCACGATGGTGCTGGCGCGCGCCGTCGACGACCCGAAACTGTCGGAAGATTTTCTTGAAGCCGCATTGAAAAAACTCGCGCCTACTGACGCGTAAGTCCACCGGCCCGGTGCCGGTTTTTGTTGGATCGAAAATATGATGAACGTCATATTTTAGCAAGACAAACACTCACGCAAGCACCTGAAGACATCCCTCAACATCGGAAGGACATCATGGAAACTGGAATAGCGCTCGTGACGGGCGCCTCGTCAGGAATCGGCGAAGCCACCGCCAAGCGGCTCGCGAAGGCTGGATACAAGGTCTACGGCACCAGCCGGCGCGGCGCACAGGCCGGCCAGCGGACGTTCGGGATGCTGCCACTGGACGTGACTAGCGATGAATCCGTCGAAGCTGCCGTCAAGGAAGTACTGCGCCTGCACGGCCGCATCGACCTGCTGGTGAACAACGCTGGTTTCGGCGTGGCGCCTGCTGCTGCGGAAGAGAGTTCGATTGACCAGGCTCGTGCGATCTTCGATACGAACTTCTTCGGGATCGTTCGCATGACGCGCGCCGTGCTGCCCCAAATGCGGCAACAAGGCAGCGGCCGCATCATCAATATTGGTTCGGTGCTGGGCTTCTTGCCCATGCCCTATATGGCGCTGTATTCCGCCACCAAGCATGCGGTCGCAGGCTATTCGGAATCGCTCGATCATGAGTTGCGCACAATGGGCATCCGGGTCTCCGTCATTGAGCCCGCCTACATCAAGACGCCTTTCGACGCGAACTTCATGGAGCCGGACGTTCCCCTCGACGACTACCTTGAGATACGCACGGCCATCGCGAGGCGTGTGAAAGAGGTTGTCGAGAGCGCTGACGGTCCGGAGGTCGTGGCCGAGACCGTACTGCAGGCCGCCATCGCGGCTCGCCCGAAACTTCGCTATACAGCCGGTGGACTCGCCGCCCGTCTGCGATTGCTGCGCAGGTTTGCGCCCGCCGGCCTTGTGGATGCCGGTATTCGCAAAGACCTGCGACTTCAAACTTGAACGGCATGACTGCGTTGCGATCGATCTGGAACGCTGCATCCCCTACTCCCCGCGAAGCACTCTGACTCAACGAGAAACGTACAAGGAAACATGATGAAAGCTTTTGTTGTCGATCGATACGGACGCAAGAATGACTTGCGAGCCGGCGAAATGCCGGTCCCGGAGTTGCGCGAGGACGACGTATTGATCCAGATCCACGCCGCGGGCGTGAATCCGCTCGATGCCAAAATCCGGGACGGCGAGTTCAAGCTTATTCTGCCTTATCGTTTGCCGCTGATTCTGGGTAACGATCTGTCCGGGGTGGTCGTCCGCGTTGGATCGCGCGTTCGGCAATTCAAGCCAGGCGATGAGGTCTATGCCCGACCGCACAAAGATCGCATCGGCACTTTCGCGGAATTCATTGCGGTCAAAGAAGACGGCGTGGCGTTGAAGCCCAAATCACTCGCCATGGAGGAAGCAGCCTCGATCCCGCTGGTAGGCTTGACCGCGTGGCAGGCGCTAATCGAAAAAGGACAACTCAAGAAAGGGCAGAAAGTGCTGATCCATGCAGGCTCCGGCGGCGTCGGCACATTTGCCATTCAACTGGCGAAACATGTCGGCGCGACCGTCGCAACGACAACGAGCGCGCGCAATGCTGAACTGGTGAAGCAACTCGGTGCGGATATCGTCATCGATTACAAAAAAGACGACTTTGCTGACATCCTGAATGGCTACGATCTCGTGCTCGACACGCAGGGCGGCGATACGCTCAAGAAGTCACTGCGCGTGCTCAAACCAGGTGGCAAACTCATCGGAATCGCGGGACCGCCCGATCCCGACTTTGCCAAAGAGATGGGCGCTTCGTGGTTCCTGAAAACGGTGATGCGTCTTTTGAGCTATCGCATCCGGAAAACCGCAAAACGTCATGACGTCAGCTATTCATTTGTGTTCATGCGCGCCAGCGGAGACCAACTGAGCCGGATCGCAGCACTAATCGATGCAGGGTCCATACGGCCGGTGATCGATCGAATCTTCCCGTTTGCGGCCACCAATGAGGCCATGGCTTACGTCGAAACCGGGCGTGTAAAGGGTAAGGTTGTCATCAAGATCCATTAGACGGCCTGGACCGGTCGCGAGCCATTGGCCGGGAGATGCTGGATAGTTCGCTTTAAGCAGCGACAAGAAAAAAACGGCTCCGGAATCCCGAAACATCCTCCGCATGCCATCCAGTGGCATGATAGTGGCCTCGCTTCTCAATCCACCAGCTCTCTCCCGAACATGTCGAACCTGATCGTACATGGCGGCCTCCCGTTACGCGGCGAGATCGTGCCATCCGCCAACAAGAACGCTGTCCTGCCTATCCTTTGCGCCACGCTGCTGACCGACCAGCCACTGCGTCTCATCGGCGTACCCGAGATTACCGACGTCAGGAAGATCCTCGATATCTTTCGCACGCTCGGCAGCAATGTGTCGATGGACTTTGCTACCGGCATTCTCGATTTGCATCATCACGCCACGTCCTTCGATCCCGTCGCGCACAGGCTGCCCGAGGAGATGCGCTCTTCGATCATGCTGGTGCCGCCGCTGCTGGCGCGTTTCGGCGTTGCACGTCTCGAGAACGACGTGAAGGGCTGCACGTTGGGCGTACGTGAGATCGATCCGCACGTTGAGGTGTTCGAGCGCTTCGGCGCGGGCATTGAGCGCACCACCGACTCGCTGATCGTGCGCGCGAGCACTCAAATGGCGGCGAATCATCATTGGCTGGACTACGCGTCGGTCACCACCACCGAGAATTTCGTGCTTTGCGCGGCGTCGGCCAACGGTACGTCGACCTTGGTCAATGCAGCATCGGAACCGCATGTGCAGGAGTTTTGCCGTTTTCTGGCAATGCTGGGTGTGCCAATCGACGGCATTGGCACATCGCGCCTGAGCGTGGAAGGCGGCCATAAACTCGGCGGCGGCGAGTTCCGGTTCAGCGAGGATTTCCACGAAATCGCGACCTTTCTCGCGCTTGGCGCAATCACCGGGGGCGACATCAAGGTCAAAAACAGCGCGCCCGATCAGTTCCCACTGATCGACCGAACCTTCGCGAAGTTCGGCGTGCAGGTGGAGCATCGTGATGGCTGGTCGCATGCCGTTCGGGAGGGTCCGTTACGAGTGCGCCGGCCTTTCACGCAGAACATCCTCACCAAGGTGGAAGCGGCGCCCTGGCCGTATCTGCCCGTCGATCTGCTCCCCATCTTCATCGCGCTTGGCGTGAAGGCAGAAGGCAGCGCGATGTTCTGGAACAAGGTCTATGACGGCGCGATGGGCTGGTCCGTTGAACTCTCCAAGTTCGGTGCGCACGTGTTCCTGTCAGACCCTCATCGTTTGATCACGTTCGGCGGACTTCGGTTAAGTCCCGCGAAGGTCGAGAGTCCGTACATCATTCGCGTGGCGATTGCGCTGCTCATGGTCGCCGCAAGTATCGAGGGGCGCTCGGAAATCACCAATGCGCTGCCAATCCGCCGTGCACACCCCAATTTTGTGGAAAACCTGCGCTCGGTGGGCGCGCGCGTGGAATGGACCAGCAGCGAATGATCGTCTAAGGCGATCCGCCAGAACCCGAACATCATGGAGCAAACCTTGCACGAACTTCGCCTCGAGACACTGCAGGTCGGTGCACTGCGCATGCGTGTGGCCAGCCAGGGCAGCGGCCCGCTGGTGCTGCTATGTCATGGATTTCCGGAATCCTGGTACGCCTGGCGGCACCAGTTGGCGGCGCTGTCAGCCGCCGGGTTCCGCGCCGTCGCACCTGACATGCGTGGCTATGGCGGCACCGATGCGCCGCCGGACGCGGAGTCGTACACGATGCTGCATCTCGTCGGCGACATGGTCGAGCTCGTCAATGTTCTCGGCGAGAGTGAGGCGGTGATCGTCGGCCACGACTGGGGCGCGCCGGTGGCCTGGAACGCGGCGATGTTGCGGCCGGATCTGTTCCGTGCCGTCGTCGGCATGAGCGTGCCGTTCCATCCGCCTGCGCGGGAGGACTTGCTCAGTGCGCTGGAGCGGCAAGGCGTGCAAACGTTCTACATGCAGTATTTCCAGACACCCGGCGTAGCTGAGCGCGAGTTCGAAGCTGATCCCGAAGCCACCATTCGACGCGTCATGTTCAGCATGTCGGGCGATGGGCCCGACCACGTGGTGGCGGGCATACTCGCGCCCGGCACAAGTTTTCTCGACAACACAGTGGACCCCGAGACGCTGCCAGCCTGGCTGAGCAGCGAAGAAATCGCTTACGTGGCGGGCGAATTCGCGCGCACCGGCTTCAGAGGCGGCCTGAACTGGTATCGCAGCATTCGGCGCTCGTCGGAACTCATGGCCGCGTGGCGAGGCTGCGTGATCCGGCAGCCATCGCTATTCTTTGCCGGCGCGGAAGATGACGTCCTTAAGTTTCCGGGCGCGCAGGCCCGTATCGCAAATCTGGCACGCGTACTGCCCGGACTGCGCGGATGCCATATTCTCGACGGCGCGGGTCATTGGATTCAGCGCGAGCGTTCGGCGGAAGTGAGCGAGTTGCTGGTTGCGTTCCTGAAGGGACTGTAGGCAGCGCGCTGCCCGGCTCGATCGCGTGCAGCCTACAGCGATCAGAACCTCGCGAGGAATTCCGAAACCTTCGCCAGCCCCGTTTCAAGTACGTTCCGGTTGTTCGCATACCCGATACGCGATGATTCGTGACGCAGTGACTTATCGATGAAGCGGGTCCGCTACGGCCCCCTATCGGAATCGCTCGGGACGGAACGGATGGGGATCGGTAATAGGCTCGCCACCCGTCATCATTTCCGCGAGCAAACGGCCTGTCACGGGACCGAGCGTCAATCCGTGATGGTTATGCCCGAACGAGAACCACAACCCTCGATGGCGAGGTGCGCGCCCAATGACAGGCCGCATGTCAGGTGTACACGGCCGCAACCCGAGCCATGGCGCGTCATCGAGGCGGCGGCCTAGACCGAATATCGGCCGGGCAAGGGCTTCCGCGCGGTCCAGTTGAACGCTCGTCGGTGGCGCATCGCGTCGGGCGATTTCTACGCCGGTGGTCAGCCGCAAGCGACCTTGCATGGGCGCGACCACATACCCTTTTTCCGTGTCGACCAGCGGTATCGAGAGCATCGATTTCGTCGCCTCGTAGTGCATGTGGTAGCCGCGTTTTGCCCGTAGCGGTATCCGATATCCGAGCGGTTCAAAAACCTTGTCGGACCAAGGGCCGAGCGCTACAACCACCTCTTTGGCGCTGATCCTGCCTTGCGATGTCTGCACAGTCCATGCATCGGCTTCCTGACGCACCGTGACCACTTCGCCAGTGAGCAGCGCGCCGCCGCCCTCGTCGAACAGCCGCGCATAGCCCTTCGTCAGCGCACCCGGATTGGAGATGCTCTTCGGGTCCTGCCAATGCAATGCGCCGCTAAAACCCGACGCGATACCCGGTTCGCGCGCCATCAGTGCATCGGCGTCGCACGGCACCACGCGCAGTCCGTATGTCCTCGCCGTGACTTCGGCGGCCGATGCCTGCCGTTCATATTCCGAGCGCGTGCGAAATGCCTCGATCCAGCCACCGTCGTGCGCGAGGCTTTGAAGGCCGGCACGCGCGATCAGCACATCGTGCTCGGCAACGCTGCGCCGGATCAACGGCAACATGTCGTGCGCGGCAGCCTCGAGCCGCTCAGGAGACGACTCCCACCAGAATCGCGCGAGCCACGTCGCAAAAGACGGCAGCGCCTTGTAGTCCCAGTAAAGATCGGTCGACCGATTGCGCAGGTAGCGCAGAAGCGTACCGAGATCGCGCGGAAAGCCGTAGGGAACCACCGACGAGCTTTCGATCAGCCCGGCATTGCCGAAACTGGTCTCTTCGCCGGGGCCGCGCCGATCGACAAGCCCCACGCGGCGACCGCGATCCTGCAGATGCAGCGCGGACGACACGCCGACAATCCCGGCTCCCAACACGATCACATCGAAATCCATAAGCCCGCTCGAATGTTCATTTCGGATCCCGATGCGAATCGGCTCGCATCGGGTCATGAACCGGTTACTTCGCGATGATGTCGCGCTTGAAATACTTCTGCGACAGGTTGCTGAGCGTGCCGTCTTTCTTTAGCGCGGCGAGCGCGGCATCGATCTTTCCGGCCAGCGCCTTGTCGCCCTTGCGCAAGCCAAAGCCCGTGCCTTCGCCAAGCGTTGCCGGATCGCTGAGTGGCTGGCCGACAATCGCATAGTCATGGCCTGACGGCTTGTTCAGGAAACCATCCTCAACAGTCTGCGCTTCCTGGACGGCGGCATCCAGGCGTCCGGCAACGAGGTCGGCGTACACCTGATCCTGGTCCTGATACGAAACGATCGATACACCGGCATTCGCCCAGTGGCGCTTAAGGAAATCTTCCTGCGACGATCCCTGCAGGACGCCGACGCGCTTGCCCTGCAGGCTCTTCACATCCGGCAACAAGGGGGAACCGCGCTTCGCCACCATCACGATCGGCACCACGTAGATCGGCGGCGTGAAATCGATGGACTGTTTGCGCTTGTCCGTAATATTCATCGCGGAATTGATGACATCGAATTTGCGCGCCTGCAATGCGGGAATCAATCCGTCGAACGAATTCTCCACCCACTCGCATTTCACGCCCATCTTCGCGCAGACCGCGTTGCCGACGTCGACGTCGAATCCCTGCAATTGCCCCGTCGGCGACTTGCTTTCGAACGGCGGATACGCGGCCTCGATGCCGAAGCGCAAGGTGCTTTGAGTCTCGGCGCTGACAGTGCCAACCGAACCGATTAAAGCAGCAGCGACGAAAAGTGAGAGTGAAAGCTTCAGACGCATGATGGTTCCCTATGAAATTGGGGTTCACAAAATTAGGGCACGGGGCGGTAACTGACGGCGCGACCTCGAGAAGATGCATGAGGTGCCAGAAAGGCCTGTTCTCACACTCGTTCTGGAATGACAGTCTATTCTGGACACTCACAAATGCAAGTGATTTTCAAAATAAAAGTCCAGACTGGACTTTTTGACTTTAGAATTGGGCTGACGCCGCTAGCCGGCAACGATGTGGAGAGCAGGCCCATGAGCAGCACAGACAAAGAATTCCCGTTGATCGTCCAGCAGGACGCGGTGCGTAAAGCACTGTCCCACCTCGACGTGCGCGGCGCGTTGACACGCATGTTTCTCTCGCTTGCCAACGACTCCGCGGTGCAGCCGCCCCAGACCTTCACCCCGTTTCCACAAGGGGCTGGCGATTTCATTACGTACTTAGGGGTCCTGGCGGACGCCAAGGTATTCGGAGCAAAGATGTCTCCGTACATCGTGACCGAAGCGAAACCGGTCATTACGGCATGGACCGCACTGATGTCCATGGAAACGGGGCAACCTTTGATGTGGTGCGATGCGGGTCTGCTCACCAACGAACGCACAGCCGGCGCAACGGCACTTGCGGTGGAACACCTTGCGGCGCCCGACGCACGCCGGCTCGCCATCGTCGGCGCGGGTGCCGTGGGGCAGGCGCATTTGCGTCACCTTGCACCGCTGCGAGCGTGGGCCTCGATCAATGTGTTTTCACCCGAGCTTGCGAGCAACGAGGCAAAGCGCGCGGAGGTCGCCGCCCTTGATGAACGCGTGCGGATTTGCACCCACCTCGATGAGTGTGTGCGCGATGCCGACGTGATCGCCTTGTGCACATCCTCAGGCACGCCTGTACTGTCGGACAACCTGCTGACTAAGCCAGCACTCATCACGTCGATCAGCACGAATGTCGCCAATGCGCATGAAATTCCACCGGCGTGGATTCAAGACATGGACGTCTATTGCGACTACCGGCGAACCACGCCCGCCAACGCAGGTGAAATGAAACTGGCGGCGCAACTGCATGACTGGTCACCAGAAAGCGTTCTGGGCGATTTGCCCGAACTCGTATCCGGCAGAGCCAGGAAACCCTCCTGGCGGCGGCACGTTTTCTTTCGCTCAATCGGACTCGGACTGGAAGATGTAGCGATCGCCTACGCGTTGTTCAGGCACGTGAGCGGGCAACCGATCGGTTGAACCAGACCGATGCGGCGGTGCGTGGGTTGCCGCAAACAGAGGTGAATATTGCCCGTGGCAAAATAGTGCATCGCACGAACATGCGTTGCACATTGACGCACACGCCGGCAGACTCGGCCAAACCGAAAAATCTCATGCTTCCCTATGCGAAAGACTAAGATCACACCCGCGCGCCGGCTTTTGCTGGATCGCTACGGCCGTGTCGCCGACGGTATTGCGCTGCTCTTCTTTCCGTACGTCGAGATCGTCATTCATGACCTGCATAGCCAGACGATCGCGTACATTGCAAACAACCTGTCAAAGCGTGAGCTGGGCGACGAATCGGCGCTGGAAGAGATTGATCATTCAGCGCAGTCAGGCACGATCGGTCCGTACGAAAAGATCAATTGGGATGGCAGACGAATGCGCTGTGTCAGCACGGTGCTCTTTGACGACGCAGGCGCGGCTGTCGGCGTGATGTGCGTCAATTACAACATCGCCGTCTTTGAGGACATGAAACATGTCATCGATCGCGTGGTGTCGGGCGCAGGTCTGGTGAAGCAGCCTGAGGAGCTGTTCAAGGACGACTGGCAGGAACGCATCAACACGTTTCTCCATGCATGGCTTCAGGAACGCCAGCTGGCACTCAACTCCCTGACCCGGGAACACCGTCGCGAACTTGTCGAGGCGCTGTGGGAAGAAGGAGCCTTCAAAGGAAAGAGCGCGGCTAACTATGTTGCCAACGTTCTGGGCATGGGCCGTGCGACTGTATATCAGCATATAAGGGATTTACGCGGCGCCGCAGCCTAGGCTGAATCGGATTTAACGGCTGGCGACCGCCGACTGCGGCCTCTGATATTTTCAGAAGACAACGGCACGATATATCAGGCGCTAATTGCACGACCGATATACCACCGATTCAAATCGCAGTCCGCTATACTTTCAATTGTCTTAAGGTAGTCCGCTACGCGGTATGTTTGGCCAAGCATAACCGCATGGTGTCGTGTCCGAGTCGGCTGATCCAAGCCTCAATCGCTCGGCAATACGAAAAACCACCGTAGTATTGCCGGAGACGGGCACATGAGCACGACAATTTCAATCGAAGAGCCGCCTCGCCTCATTGGGATCGTGACCAAAATCTACTCGGGTTTGCTGGTCATTGGCTTTGCGCTCCTTCCCGCCTACCTGATTGCCTATCTGGCTTTCTTTCAAGACCCAAGCCTGAAGTTCGAAAACCACGGCTTCCACGAAATCGCGATTGCAGCGGCAACGCTCGAGGGGCTGTTCGTCACCTATGTGACCTGGCGTTGTTATCTGTCGTCGGGTGAACCGCTGTTGCGGTGGCTGACTTTGGGTTTCCTGGGCTTTGTGCTGGTCTATGCGCTGCACGGCGCGTTCACCGGCATGGCTCACCACAATATCTGGCTATTCCTGCTCTACGGACCCGCATCGCGTCTGGTGATGTCGGTGCTGCTGCTGGTTGGGCTTCTCTCGTACCACCGCGCGCCGGACGCGCTCAAAGAGCGCTCGAATCCGCGCCCGTGGCTAACGTGGATCGCCGTGTTCGTCGTGATCGACCTGGTCGTCGGAGTCATTGCAAACTCGCCCATCGCGGGCAACCTCGCCGTGCGGCTATCCATGGAAGGCGGGGCGCTCGTCTTCTCGACGCTGAACGTCACGGTGCTGATGCTGCGTCGCATTCGCTCGCCGCTGATGGTGGTCTACGGCATCTCCATCACCTTCTTCGCGCTGGCGTCGCTCGCATTCATTCTCGGCAAGCCGTGGAATCATATGTGGTGGCTGGCACACGCGATCTTCGCCGCGGGCTTTTTCCTGCTGAGCTATGGCGTCGTTCAGGCGTTTCGCACGACGCGCTCCTTTTCGACGATCTACAGCCAGGAAGAACTGATGGCTCGCCTCGCCGAAGCGATGGCACGCACGGAAAGCGCGCTGCAGGAACTCCAACGCACCAATCACAAGCTCGAGCACCTCGCCGCGACCGATCCGCTGACGGGTGCCGCGAACCGGCGCGAGTTTATCCAGCGAGTGGAGGCCGAAATCGCACGCGCGAGGCGAGGTGGCGCACCGTTCTCGTTGCTGGCGCTGGATCTCGACCACTTCAAATTGATCAACGACAACTACGGTCATCAGGTGGGTGACGAGGTATTGCAGCGATTCGTGCAGAAATGCCTTGATGCCATTCGGCCCTATGACGGCGTGGCGCGAGTGGGTGGCGAAGAGTTTATGGTGCTGCTGCCTAGAGCCGCGCTGGACGTGGCACGTTCGATCGCCGAGCGCGTTCGGGGCGCCGTAGCGACCGAGGAGTTCTATACCGGAACCGGGCGGACCGTCGCCGTTACCGTCAGTGTCGGCGTCTCCGAGTTCGGCCGCGACGGCGACACGATCGACACCCTCTTACGCGTCGCCGATGAACGCCTTTACCGGGCCAAGCACGATGGCCGTAACCGTGTTGTGGCGGGATAGAAGCGATAACAGGTGATGCTCTTTGCCACCTACGGGTTTTTCCTGGTCTTACCCTATGTCGATACCGGCGTCGTCGGATCGTCGTAGGGGTATGTTCAACTTCTCCAGTGAAGGACCAGCACACCATGACTACCGGAACAATCCGTCTCCATCGCGTCTTGAACGCTACTCCCGAACGCATCTATCGGGCCTTCCTCGAACCCGATGCGATCGCTAAGTGGCTTCCTCCCTATGGGTTCACCTGTCAGGTCCACCACATGGATGCACGCGTGGGTGGCACTCACAAGATGTCCTTCCGTAACTTCGGCACCGGCAATGGTCACTCGTTCGGCGGCGAATACATCGAACTGGTGCCGTTCGAGAAGATCCGCTACTCGGACCGTTTCGACAACCCCAACCTGCCCGGCCAGATGGACGTCACTATTTCCTTGCGGGCGGTGTCCTGCGGAACCGAGCTCACGATTGTGCAGGAGGGTGTGCCCGAGGTCATTCCAGTGGAGATGTGCTACCTCGGCTGGCAGGAGTCGCTGGTTCAGTTGGCGAAGCTGGTCGAGCCGGTGATCCCTGACTAGCGTGTGAGGCTCAAGGCTTTGGTCCCTTGCCAAGGCCGAGCTTTTCCATTGCCTCATGGGCATCGATCACCAATGTGGCGATCTCGCTCACCGTGACCCGGAGACTTGTCGCTCTCGAGCGCATGTGCTCGTATGCGTTACTCTCGCTGAGCTGGTGCGCCTCCATGAGGATGCGGATGGCCTTCTCGATGTGGCGTCGCGCCTTGATCGCTTCCTCGAGCTTGGAGACCTTGCTGTGCAAGCGCTGCTGGTAGCCTGAAGACGCACGCGCGAGCACCAGGGTGCTAAGAATGCCCGTAGACCGGTAGGGCTTGGTGATGACGCCATGCGCCTGCGTGTCCACCAGCATTTTTAGAGCCGTTGGATTCTCGTAGTCGGATAACGCGATCAACGTGGCTTCGGTATCGGCTGCGCACCAATTGCCCGCGCTGCGAGTTTCGGGGCCGACGAGAAAGAAAATCGCGTCGACATCGGCGGGCAGTTGCGAGGGAAACGGCCAGAGCACGTGCACCTGGCAGCCGATGCGGCGCAACTGCTCTTCCAGAACAATGCGATCCTCGCCCGGCGGATGAATCACGAGGACGCGCAGCGTGCGTAGATCGTCGAACAGACGACGGGCCCCCGTGCTCATGCCGATTCTCCGTCGAGCCAGAATTCCGCGAATCCGTACGTCGTCAGATAGGGATCGGGTTTGACCGGACCTCGGCCCTCCCAGACGATATCGAACGAGCCGTCCGGCCTGCACACGGCAATGCGCGGCGTCAGTATCGCGTGATTGTTCTCCGGATCGATTTTCAGCACTCCCTCTGGCGAATCGAATTCGACTTCGTGTACCGCCTCCACCAGTCTGGCCGTATCGAGACTTCCGGTACGGGCCAGCGCCAGCGCAAACAGATGCACCTGGTTATACGCCATCTCCGACCACATGCTGGCCGGTTGATCTCCGAATCGCGCATGCCATGATTTCAGAAAGCGCTGGTTACTCGCGAGGTTCAGCGTGTTGACGTAACTCGCCGAGACGATGTGGCTGCCACACAGTTCGGAGCCGATCATCCGCGTTTCGCCCTCGGTCATTGTCAAGCTTGCGATCGGAATCTGTGCGGGGTCGATACCGTGCTCGCGATACAGCCGATAAAAGTCGCGCGCACCTCGCCCGATCAGCGTGGAGAACACCACATCGGGCGCGATGTCCTTGATCTGCCGCACCACTTCTTCCAGCGCCGCTGGATCCGCATCGCTCGGCAGATAGAGTTCTTCCACGATTTCGCCGCCATGCTGCTCGACCATGTCGCGCATGATCCGATTCGATTCTCGCGGATAGATGTAGTCGGCGCCAACCAGAAAAAAACGGCGGCCGTGATTGCGCAGTAGATAAGCGGCCAGTTGCATGCTGTTCTGGTTCGGTACCCCGCCGGTGTAGATCACGTTCGGCGAATACTCAAACCCTTCATAGATCGAGCAGTACCAGAGCAATGCGTTGGTGCGTTCGATCACCGGCAAAACCGCCTTTCGGCTCGACGAAGTCGAACAGCCGAAAATCACGGTCACGTCGTCTTCCTGCAGCATCCGCGTGGCGAGCCGGCGATATTCGTCAGGATCGCTCTTCGGATCGTAAACAACGGGGTCGAGCAGGCGCCCGCCCACGCCGCCGGCCGCGTTGACTTCCTCGATCGCGAGCACGGTGCCGAAAAAATGCTCCGACCCGGTCGCTGAGGTCACGCCCGTACGCGAGTACAACACGCCGATACGCCAACCATCGTCCGCGGGCGCCGGATTGGCCGGCTGTCGCGAGCTCGCCTCCATTTCGTCTCCTCCTTGCATCGCTTCCTCGTTGCTCAGGTCGCGGGAAAACGTCCCACTGCTGCCGCGATCGCCTGCTCGGCAAATGCGGCGGCGTCGAGGCATCGGGCGTCGTCCCAAGGGCGGCAGATCACCTGCACGCCGATCGGGGCGCCTCGTGCGCCCCTCAATCCCGGCACGTTCACGCACGGGCAACCGAGCAAGGTCCAATTGCGATTGAACGCGGGGTCGCCCGTTGACGCGTGGCCCTCGGGCGCTTCGTCGGGCGCACTCGGTGTCAGCAAGCCGGTGATGCCGTCGAATAGTTCAGCAAGCCTCGCCTTCGCCTGTTCCGCGAGCACACATGCCTCGATGTAGGTTGCGGTATCGACCCTCGCTGCACGATCAAGAAAACCGGCGAGCATCGGCGATAGATCGGTACGATGATGATCGTACTCGAAGCCCAACGACTGATACGCCTCATAGCTCTGGATGGTGTTGTGCGCGGCGACCAGGTCGGCCATCCACGGCGCGAAACGCACACGCCGCACGCGCCCTCCCGCCTGCTCGATGGCGCGCACCGCTCTGTCGAGTACGTCACTCGCATTCGCTGACGGCGCGGTCCATGGGTAGCTGTCCGGCACGCCGAACACCGGGCCAGCCGTCACGCCGCTCAAGGCAAGCGACCGGCCCGACAGGGCCTGTGCGAAGTAAGCCACGTCACGCACACCGGCGCCGAACAAGCCGACCGTATCGAACGACCACGAGAAGCACTTCATGCCGACGGTCGGCAACATGCCGAGTGTGGGCTTGTAGCCGGCGATGCCGCAGAACGAAGCGGGCCGAATGGTCGAGCCGCCAGTCTGCGTGCCGATCGCGAAAGGCACGATGCCGGCTGCCACTGCGGCAGCCGACCCGGATGACGATCCGCCAGGGGTACGCGTCAGGTCGCACGGATTGCGCGTCACTGGCGGCGTCATGTAGGCGAATTCACTGGTGACGGTCTTGCCGATGACAATGCCGCCGTTACGCCGCACCAACGTCACAATCGCGGCATCGGACTTCGGCTGATGGCCTTCGTAAATTGGCGAGCCATAGCCGGTGACCAGGTCGCTCGTGTCGAAGATATCTTTCACCGCGATCGGTATGCCAGCCAACGGACCTGTTGCACCGGCGGCCGAGGTCAATGCCGGTTCCCGCTGCGCGACGGCCGTCATCGCCCTCACCTCGGGCTCGACTTCCTCGATGCGCGCAAAGGACTCGAGAACGGCACGTTCGCGCTCGCGCGGGTCGCTGGCGGTTTGCTCGAGCAGGTCCAATCCTGAGCGGGGTCGATAAAAAGAGTTTGCGTTCGTCATGTGCCGCCTATCGTCATGGTCGTCCTGAATGTTACTTACACACGCAGGTGTTCGAAGATCGATCCTACCGCTGCTTCATCTTTCGCGTTGCCATGCTCGAGGATCTCGCCTTGCTTGAGTACCGCGTAGCGGTCGGCAACCTTCAGCGCAAAGGGAACATTCTGCTCTACCAGCAGCAGCGTCGTGCCGTGCTGGCTGCGTTCCCATAGCAGTGCGTCGCCGAGACGGTCGATCACGGACGGTTGCAACCCTTCCGTAATCTCGTCGAGCAAAATGAGCGAAGGACGCATCATGAGCGCGCGCGCCACCAGCAGCATCTTCTGTTCGCCGCCGGAAAGCGTGCCGGCCAACTGCTTCAGGCGACTTGCGAATACCGGGAACACGGGCTCGATCGCGGCAAAGCGTTCGTCGAACGCCGACGCCTTCTGGAGCCCAAGACGCAGATTGTCGCGAATGGTGAGGTCCTGAAACAATGCATGTTCCTGCGGCGCGTAAGCAATGCCCTCGCGCGCGATCTGATGAGGCGCCATACGCGTGATATCTTGCCCGCGCGCACGGATGGCGCCGGCTTTCTTCGGCAGATAGCCCATGATCGTCTTGAGCACCGTCGTCTTGCCCATGCCGTTCTTGCCGAGCAGCGCGACGGCCTCGCCGTCGGCAACGGTCATCGAGAGCTTGCGCAGCACGACCGAAGCCTTGTATCCGCTCGTCACGTCCTGCAACTCCAGCGCAATCTGGCTCATGACGCCTCCCGTTGTCCGACGTTTTCGCCTGCCGCGGCGCTTTGCGCAGTCCCGGCATAAATCGTTCTGACCAGCTCCGAGTTGACGACTTCGTCGAAGTTGCCTTGCATCACGATGCGCCCCTGATGCAGGACCACAATACGCGTGGCAATTTCGGCCACGAAGTCGAGGTCGTGCTCCACCAGCAGACAACAAAGCCGATACTGGTGAGCCAACGCGGCGAGCACATTGCCGATTTGCGTGCGCTCCGTTTTGGTCAAGCCTGCCGTGGGCTCGTCGAGCAGTACGATACGCGGCTCCAGTGCGAGCACCATCGCCAGTTCCAACGCCTGCTGTTGGCCATGCGAAAGATCCTTCGCGACAGCGCCCAGCCTCTGATCGAGATGGGTGGTACGCAGCACCTCCAGCGCATAGGGAGGCAGTGCAAGCGTCGTGGAGCGTCGCAGGAGCGATGGCCGCTCGATGATGGTGCCGGCGATTCTCAGGCACTCCGCAACGGTAAGCGTCTCGAAGATATTTGCGTTCTGGAACTTGCGCCCCAAGCCGAAATGCACACATCGGTCCGGCGGCAATTGCCGGACATCGTTGCCACACAGCGTGACCGTGCCGGCAGAACGTTCCGCGCCGTCGCTCATGCAGCGCATAAGCGTCGTTTTACCGGCGCCGTTCGGGCCGATGAGGCCAACCAGTTCACCGCCATCGGCGTTCAGATCGATGCCTTGCAACACTTTCAGGCTGCCGTAATGTTTGGCGACACCGTTCATCTGCAGCGCTGGCACTGATAGCGCCCGTTCATGAGCTACGCCGACGTCGCGCTCAACCAGATCCGGTTCGGCGCCGTGACCCGCCAGATGGCGCAATGGCTTGAGCAACAGCGGCACCAAACCTTGCGGCAACAGCACAATCACGGCGACGAATGCAGCACCCAGAATCAGTTGCCACGCGAACGGCATGCTGCCGCTGAGATAGGCGGTCCCGACATTGATCAGAAGCGCGCCGATCACCGGCCCCCACAACGTTCCCCGGCCGCCGAGCGCGACCCAGATAATCAGTTGGGTGCCGAGGACAAACCCGGCCAGCTCAGGCGCGACCACGCCGCTAAACGATCCGTAGCCAAATCCGGCAACGCCGGCGATGGCCGCGGTTGCAACCAGCAAGACGATCTTGACGAGCGACGTATTGATGCCGAGATATGCGCAGCGTGATTCGTTGTCGCGGATAGCAGCCAGCACGCGGCCGCCGTCGCTACGAACAAATAGCCACGCAATCGATGCAACAGCCAGCAGCGCAGCGCCGGCGAGCCAGTACCAGGCCTGCAGCGAAAGATCGAAGGTCTCATAGCCGGTGAGTCCCGAACTCGAGCCCGTCCACGCGCCGCCGGAGAGCAGCAACTGGCTGAGAACGATCGGCAATACGAGCGACATCACCGTCGCGAAGAACGGCGACGCACCGCGATAGAACGACAGCCAGCCGAGCAATGCGGCCACGGCCGCGGTCACCGCGATCGCCGCTCCCACGGCAAGCGCCACATAACCCGCCGAAAAGCCGCCGTGTGTAAAGACAAGACCCGCGGCATAGGCGCCCAGACCGAAGAACGCCGATTGCCCGAACGTCAGATACCCGGTGTACCCCCAAAGAATATCCACGGTCACGGCCACGATCGAAAAGAAGAAGGCCTGAATGAGGACGTTGAGCAGATACGGGCCGAAGACAAGCGGACCCGCGGCCAGCAGCACGACGGCTAGGCCGCCGGCCACGAGCAGACCGCGTCCGTGAATCGTTCGTCCGTTGCTTACCCGCTCATCGTTTTGTACAGCTTGATCTCCGGCTCCATGTGGCGATGCGTCGACTTTAACCATGAGAGAACCCCTTGGGACGAATGCGCAGCGTGAGCGCTGCCAGCACCGCGATAGTCAATCCGCCCAGCACCGGACTGACGAACGTGCTGACCAGCACCTGGCAAGCGCCGAATACGAGGCACGTCACCAGCAAACTGAGCATCGAATGTCCTGAAACCATGACCAGCATGAACGCGCTCACCAGCCACGGCAGTCCCATATCAGGGTCGACGCTCGACAGCGGCGTAATGAGCGTGCCGGCGAGCGAACCGAGCGCAGCGCCCAGACTGAAGGTGATAAAACGGATGCGGCCGGAATGAATGCCGAGCCCTCGCGCCAGATCCTCATTCATGATCACCGCGCGCGTCTTGATGCCGAAGCGCGTTCCCGTGAGCAGCGCGGTCATGAGAATGCACAGACCGAGTGCGATCGGGATCAGCAGCAAACGATAGGCCGAGTAATCGGTCCCACCGATGGTGACGGCTCCTTTGAGCGGCGTCTCCACGAATTGCGCCTCGCGGCCGAAGGTCATCACGATGAGCTGCCCAATCACGATGCCGAGACCCCAGGTAGCAAGGATCGCGTCGAGTGGGCGCTTGTAGAGCGGGCGCACGATCACCTGCTCGACGAGCATGCCCACGACGGTACCCACCACGACCGCGAGCGGCAGTCCGAGCCATGGACTCAGTTTGAGTTGCGTCACGACGAAGCTCGCGTATGCGCCTATTGTTAGTAGCGCACCGTTGGCGAAATTGACGATTTTCATCACGCCGAAAATCACCATCAACCCTGCGGTCACGATGAACAGCACCGCCGCGGTTGTGAAAATGTCGAGTGCCAGAACCATTGTCTTCTCCGGTCGCATCCGCCTGCGAATGTGCATCAGGCGGATGCTGTATTTCCAGTTGCGTCTACTTGATATTCGGGCACTGCGCGCCCGGATCCACGCTCGGGAAGGTCTGCAAGATCTTGATCGAGCCATCTGCCTGTATCTGGCCAAGGCGCATGGCGAGAGGCGTGTGGCGGCTCCTGTTCATGGCCACTGGTCCGCGTGGCCCGTCGAACGACACCTGGCCCAGCGCCTTGATCACCTTGTCAGCGTCGGTTGAGCCCGCCTTTTCAACCGCAGCCTTGTACAGGAAAAAGGCCTCGTACTGCGGCTCGGACAACTCGTTCGGCGTCTTCAGATCCTTGCCGAATTTCTTGTCCATGGCCGCGAGAAACTTCTTGTTGCCCGGCGTATCGATGCCCGTCAGGTAGGAGCCCGACATATACATGCCCGTGGCGACGTCGCCCATACTCTTCGCCGTGCCTTCGTCGATCGCCAGGTTGCCATAAGGCAGCGTCATGCCGGAGCCCTTCAACTGTTTGGCGAGCGACACGTTAGGCGCGCCGCCGGCCGTCGCGCTGATCAACGCATCGGGATGAGCCGCGCGGATCTTGGAGAGAATCGGTGTCCAGTCGGTGCCGTCGATCGGCAAGTACTCCTCGCCGACTACCTTGCCGCCGTGCTCCTCGATATATTTTCTGGTGAATCCAAGCATACCGCGGCCAAAAACGTAGTCGTTGCCGACCAGATAGAAGGTCTTGGCGCCCTTGCTCTTCGCGAAGTAATCGACCACCGGCGCGACCTGCTGCTCAGGCACCCAGCCATTGACATACATCCACGGGCTGCACGAACGGCCCTCGTAAAACGACGTATATACGAACGGCTTCTTGCCACGCGCCACGATCGGCAGCGCCGCGTTACGCGCGGCGCTCGTTTCCATGGAAATGATCGCGTCGACGTTCTTCTGGAACACGAGCGTGTCGTACGCTTTCTGCGCGCCGACTGCACCGGACGCGTCGTCGGTGATGTCGAGCTGCAACTGGCGGCCCATGATCCCACCTGCTGCGTTGATTTCGTCGACAGCGAGTTGCGACGACTGCACGACGGCCGGCGCGACCACGCTATTTGCGCCAGAGAGCCCCACTGCTACGCCGATCCTGATCGGATCGGCAGCGAGCGCGCTCATGCAGGTGCAGGCCGCGACGAGCGCCGCGGCGGCGCCAAGGATTTGTCTATTGAACGGAGTCATGGATTTTTCCTCACAGTGGTCGAATGAAATTCTTGTGTTTCGTACGGGTGTGCCATCGGATGCCTCATGCGCGCGAGGTCGGCCAACCGGTGCCGAGCATCGGGTCATACACGTCCGCGCGCCGATCGCTCAGCACGTGATTGAAGGCGTTCAGCGTGCGTTCCGAACGGGTGCGCGTCAGATCGATTGCGGCGAACAGGATTTCTTCGCGATCGACACTGGCCGGGCCTGCGACCGGCCATCCGTTGCCGCCCACAATCAGGCTCTGGCCGACGAACGGTTGACCACGCTCCGTGCCGATGCGGTTTGCACATGCGATCACCACGCCATTGCTGTGCGCGGCCGCCATGGTGAGCGTCGTGGCCATGGCGGGCCGATCGTCCGGCTGCGCCGGCATCGGCACCCAGTTGGTCGGCACGCAGACGATGTCCGCGCCTTGCATCGCGGCAAGCCGGTATGTTTCGGGAAACCAGCCGTCGTAGCAGATTGCGATGGCGATTCGTCCCAGTGGCGTGTCGAACACCGGAACGCCACGATCGCCCGGTTCGAAGAAGCGATGCTCGTTGTTCCAGAGATGCAGTTTGCGATAGACGCCGATGTGACCCGCCGGGCCAGTCAGGATCGCTGAGTTGTAGAGTTGCTTGCCCGCCCGCTCGGCAATACCCATCACGACATGGATGCCAAGGCGCTGCGTCGTTTCCGCAAGCAATTGCGCGGTTTCCCCTTCCGGCAGCGTTTCGGCCAGCGCGAGCGCCTCATCGCGATCGTTGAACACGTAGCCGCTATTGGCCAGCTCCGGCAACACCACCAGAGACGCGCCGTGATGCGCCGCGGCTTCAATGTGGCGGATGCATTGCGCCACGTTGTCGTGCTTACTGCCGACATGAGGTTCCATCTGAACGCACGCGACCACCATATCTGCGACACCACGTTCCGCGGGGTTGTACTGCAACGTCATCATTTCTTCTCCCAAAAGCAAAAAGCCCCCGAACCAGCGTTGGACGCAAGTTCGGGGGCTGCATAGCCATTCATATGTAGCACGGCATCGTTGCCGTGGAGCCGCCGGAAACAATGACGGCTCAGTCGAAGCGAATTTATGAAGCCAAATTCAGGATGTCAAGCGGTTTGACTGCGGCCAGGGTAATTCCTTGGGGACATGTTTCTGGTCAGTTCAAAATCTAGAATCCATAGCGAACCCCTTGATATGAGTCCCTTGCGAACGATGAGCGGAAAGCACCCGGCGACGCGGGATCTGCACACGCCACCGGGTGTGCCCGCGTTAGCCCGCCTGCGAAACGAGGCCTCGCAGAACGGTTTCCAGTTCCACCTCGCCCTTGACGATGTCGGCTTCATCGCCTTCGAAGGCGATGAAGCCTTCATTGAAGCCGTCGAGCATGCGCATGCGCGGCAACGGGTCCGTCGTGCCCTGGGAGCGGAACAGCTCGCCCCATGTTTCGCGCAGCACCACCTCCGCACGAACCGGACGACCGAGCACCTGGGCAAATGCCGCGGCCAGATCGTTCGGGCTCACACGTTGCGGTCCCTCCAGCTCGACGACACGCACGCCAAGCCAGGTTTGCTGAAGCAGTTGCGCGGCAACGCGACCCACGTCCGAGGTAGCGACCATCGGCACCGCCTTGTCGAGCGGCTGCAGAAAGCTGGGGATCACCCCTGTGTCGCGGGCCGGCGCCACGTCCCACGCGGCGTTTTCCATGAACCAGCCGGGACGCAGGAATGTCACCGGCATCGGCAAATCCTGAAGCGCCTGCTCCATCAGCGTACGTTGCGTGAGCAGATTGATCTCGGTGGCTTGCGCGCCGATCGTCGACAGGCAGACCACCTTGCCAGGCGCAGCAGACTGCAGCGCCCCACGCACAGCGTTGATGACAGCACGTGCTTCGGGAAAGCCCGGCGACGGATCGAACTCGGACGGCGGCAGGATGAAGACGCCTTGCGTGCCTTCGAAAGCGGCGGTTAGCGATGCCTCGTCGTCCATGTCGGCCGTCACCACTTCACAGCCGCGCTCAGCCCACGAACGTGCCCGGGCCGCATCGCGTACAACCGCGCGAACTGGCTGACCCGCTGCGAGCAACGTGCGCGCCACCGCGCCGCCGACCTTTCCTGTTATCCCTGTGATTGCATACATTGCAGTTTCTCCTTGCATAAATAGATGTGTCCCGAGTGCCGATCACTGACCAGTGCTCAGGCGTGTTGCAAGCCGTGGTACAACCCCTGCTCGAACTGTCCATACAGATCCACCACGCGAGGGTCGTAGAACGGCAGGATCTGCGTGAACAGCGTACCGGTCACCTTCCTGACAGGATCGACCCAGAAATAGCTGTTCAGCAGTCCCGCCCAGCTAACGCTGCCCGCGCTGCGGCCATGCGGACCCGGCTGCGTGTTGATGTCGAAGGAAAGCCCCCACTTGTGCGGCATCCCAGGGAACTGATCGAAGCTATTCGACCACGCCGGCTGTGCTGTCTTCATTTCGGTTACCTGAAGATCTCCAATGTGATTCTGGAACATCGTCGCAACGGTGTCGGCGCGCAGGACCCGCTCGCCGCGGTACGTCCCGCCGTTCACGAGCATCTGCAGGAGCGCCATGTAATCGCGCGGCGTGCTGAATGCCCCGCCGCCGCCCATAAAGAATTCGGGTCGCTGGTTGATCTCGAACGGAGCGGGCTTGAGCGATCCATCGGGTTGCCGGTTGTGCATGGTCGCCACGCGTTGCTTCTGCGCGCCACTGATCAGAAATCCCGAATTGCTCATGCCGAGCGGTGCGAAGATGTGCTCGCGAAAATAAACCTCCAGCGATTGATCGGTCACCGCCTCAACCAGCTTGCCCACCCAGTCCATTCCGATGCCGTACTGCCAGCGCTCGCCAGGCTCGAACTCCAGCGGCGCCTTGAACGCGCCGTTCATCGAGTAGCCAATATCCGGCATGCCGGTCACCTTTTCGTACCGGCTCATGTTTTCGCTCCAGATGCTGTACGTAAAGCCGGACGTGTGAGTCAGCAGATGACGCACGGTAATCGTGTTACGCGCAGGGCGCAGTTTCGGCTGTCCGGATGCGTCGAAGCCGTCCAGCACTTGCGGCGACTTCAGTTCCGGGAGAATGTCGCCCGCGGGTTGATCGAGTGAGAGCCTGCCCTGCTCGATGAGTTGCATACAGGCGGTCGCAGTGATCGCCTTGGTCATCGATAGCAGCCAGAACACCGTGTCGGGCGTCATCGCCGTACCCGTCTGGGGATTGGCATGGCCCGATGCGCCCTCGTAGACGAGCCCGCGCTGCGAGGCACCCATCGCCACCACACCGGCTACGGCGCCGTTGTCGACGGCCTGCCGCAGGGAAAGATCAATCGCGGCAAAGGCAGGGTTGCGGACCAGAACACGATGACGCTCCTGATGACCCTCCGCGGCCTCTGTTCCGATGCTGGTCAATCCGCCCACGGCGGCGACCGCCAGGAGGCCGGACGCCCGCTTCAACAGGTCGCGGCGGGTGAGTTGAACGGTCATCTCCTACTCCTTCGAAATTGGAATGAACGATGATTGGTGTGACGCGCCGATCAACGATGTGCATAAAGCGAGTTGAACGGTGCATTCGCGAGAGCTGCCCCGGCAACGCGATTGCCCGAATCGGACGAACCGCTGCGCACACCGCCCACGCCGCTGGCGACGTTCGACTCGGCGCCCTTCCGCGCGGCCACTGCTGCTTCGGCTGCCTGAATGTCGGTGGGGTAATGCGGATCATTGGCGCGGCCGGGCTGGTAGCCCACGCTTTCCAGCTGGACGAGTTCCGCGCGCACCTGTGCACGCGTGACGGTCGAGGATTCCTGAGCGTAGCCAGCGACAGGGAAGGCGATGGCCGCGGCAATAGCAACTGCGAAATAACGGGTATTCATGGCAATGCTCCTTTGGATCGTTGCGGTCGAAACGGACCGTTGGGATGCATTGTGAGTAAACTCGATGAGAAACTAAATGATACGAATGACACTTGTGAAGTGACAGACAGTCACTAATGGGCCATAGTGCGGTTTTTGAAGCACTTCGCGGGGAGCGTCAATGAGATCGTCCAGCGAGAATCTCTCTAGCGGTATCAGCGTATTTGCGGCCGTCGTCGATGCGGGGACGTTCGCAGCTGCGTCCGAAGTAATGGGTATGTCACCCCCCGGAGTTAGCCGGGCAATCGCCCGGCTCGAAAAGCGGCTGAAAATACGGCTCTTCAATCGCACGACCCGCGCCGTTTCACTTACCGAAGAGGGCAAACGGTTCTACGAGCAGGTCATGCCGCACTTAAGGGGAATGGAGGAAGCGGCGGCCGCCGCTTCAGGCGGCACCGCGACAGTACGCGGGAAGCTGCGAATCAATCTTGATCCCGCTTTTTTTCGAATCGTTCTGGGCCCGAAGCTCGACGAATTCATGGATGCGCATCCTGAACTTGAACTCGAGTTCATTGCGAGAGATCAGCTCGGCGACCTCATCGTGGACGGCTTCGATCTGGCCTTGCGATTTGGCGAACCTCGCTCGTCCAGTCTGATTGCGCGAAAGCTTCTGGACACGGCAGTTGTCACCGTCGCAGCACCCTCGTACCTCGCGCGCCGGGGGCGGCCAGAGGAGCCTCAAGATCTGGGTCGCGGGGCGCACCGGTGCCTCGAGTTCCGAAACCCGGAAACCGGCAAGCCGTATCCGTGGGAGTTTCACCGCAAGCGCAAAAAGCTGGTTGTCGAAACGAATGGGCGGCTTACGGTGAACGATCCGAGCGCACTCTTCAACGCGTGCCTGGCCGGCTCCGGCATCGCGCAGATGCTTCTGCTCGGAGCGGAACCCCTGATTCGGGAGGGACGGCTCGTCAACCTGTTCCCAGACTGGCCGGATGAACGCTTCCCGCTCTATGCGTACCATCCATCACGACACCACACGCCGGCCAAGACAAGGGTGTTTCTTGACTTTATCGTCGCCTTGGCGAGTACAAGTTAGCCAATAGCCGCAGAGGGGCCCGCGCGTGCCGCTTCAAACCCGCCAGGCCGGCCCCTCGGGAAAGTCATACTCATCGAGCGACGCCGCATGCATTTCGATGCTGTAGCCGGCTCGTTGCGGCGGCATATAACGGCCGTTTCGAATCACGACAGGGTCAACAAAATGCTCATGCAAATGATCCACGTATTCGAGCACCCGGTTGTCCAGCGACGCCGACACGCAGATATAGTCGAACAGTGAAATGTGCTGGACGTACTCGCACAAACCGACCCCGCCCGCATGCGGACACACGGGAACACCGAATTTCGCCGCCATCAACAGGACGATGATCACCTCGTTCAGACCGCCCAGGCGGCAGCTATCGACCTGACAGAAGTCGATGGCTTGCGCCTGCAGCAACTGCTTGAACATCACCCGGTTATGGCAGTGCTCGCCCGTCGCGACACCGATAGGCCGAATCCGCTCGCGGATAGCGGCGTGGCCGAGAATGTCGTCGGGACTCGTGGGTTCCTCGATCCACCAGGGATCGAATTCCGCCAGGCACCGCATGTTCGCGACCGCTTCGTCGACATCCCACACCTGATTCGCATCCATCATCAGTTTCAGGTTTTCGCCGATTTCTTCGCGCAGGATGCGGGCACGGCGCATATCTTCTTCAAGATTGCCGCCCACCTTCTGCTTGAAGTGCGTCCAGCCCTGCGCGACGCCTTCACGTGCGAGCCGGCGAATCTTGTCGTCGTCGTAGCCGAGCCAGCCGGCCGACGTCGTGTAGGCCGGATAGCCATGCGCCAGCATTTCCGTTTCGCGCTCGCCTCTTGTCTTTGCATGACGGTGCAGCATGGCGATGGCTTCCTGCGGCGTGATCGCATCGGTCACATAGCGGAAGTCGAGGCATCGCACGAGTTCTTCGGGGCTCATGTCGACGAGCAGTTTCCACACCGGCTTGCCTTCCGCTTTGGCCCACAGGTCCCAGGCCGCATTCACCACAGCCGCGGTCGCCAGATGAATCGCACCCTTGTCCGGACCGATCCAGCGCAACTGGCTGTCCGACGTCAGCGTGCGCCAGAAGGCGCCCATGTTCGCAGCGATATCCTCGAGCTTTGTGCCGATGACCAGCGGGGCAAGCGCCTTTACCGCACTCACGCAGATCTCGTTGCCGCGGCCGATGGTGAAGGTGAGGCCATGGCCTGTGAGACCCGTCGGCGAATCGGTTTCGAGCGTCACATAGGTGGCGGAGTAATCCGGTGCGGCGTTCATCGCATCTGAGCCGTCGAGTGAACGCGAGGTCGGGAACCGAATGTCCCGGACGGACAGCTTGGTGATCGTGGGCATCTAAACCCCTCCTCTGCGACAGCTATCGTCTTCTGCTTATAAGCAAAGAGGCCGTACGTGCACGCCTCACCTCTTTGCAGCCACCTTCGTTCCAAGCGGACACTTGGCAGCACGAGAAAAGAAAAGGGAGCTCCATGCCCCCTCCTCTCTCTTCGCGTCAGGCAGTGCCGGTCAATCGTAGAGCACAGCCGCGATCTTCGGATCGCTCATATTGCTCTTGTCGTACCAGTAGAAGCCCGTGTCGACTTTCTTGGGCAGCTTCTCGCCCTTCAACGCCTTCACTGCAGAGTCGACGACGCATTTGCCGATGCCGACCGGATTCTGCGTAATGGCGCCGGCCATCAAGCCCGAATTGATGTCGTCCTTCTGCTCCTTGCCGGAGTCATAGCCAATCAGCACGAGCTTTTTGCCTGATTCCTTGATCCCGATCGCCGCACCTTCCGCCGACCCTTCATTCGCCCCGAAAATGCCCTTGAGATTGGGGTTGGCCTGGATCATCGTCTTGGCGATTTCCGCCGACTTCAAGTGGTCGCCGCCGCCATACTGGACTGAGACGATCTTGATGTTCGGGTGCTTCGTTTTCATCTCATTCAGGAAGCCGTCGCGGCGATCGATGCCGGTGCGGCTGGTCTGATCATGCACCACCAGACCGACCTCCCCGGCATTGCCGATCGCCTCGGCCATCTTGTCAGCGGCGAGTGCCGCCGCGGCAAGATTGTCGGTCGCGCACGTGGTCAACGGAATGTCGCTGTCGACGCCCGAGTCGAAGGCGATCACAGGTATTTTGGCGGCCTGCGCCCGCTTCAACAGGGGAATGGCTGCCTTGCTATCGAGCGCGGCGATGCCGAGCGCCTGGGGCTTCTTGGCGAGCGCGGCAGACAGCATGTCGATCTGCTTATCGACCATGGCCTCGGTTTCCGGACCCTCGAAGGTGATCCTGACGTTGTGCTCCTTGGCCGACTGTTCCGCGCCGGCTTTGACCGCCTGCCAGAACTGGTGCTGGAAGCCCTTCGAGATCAGCGGGATGTAGGTGTCTTGCGCGAACGTCACACTCGTTCCGCCAATGAGCGCGCCAACGCCGACCACGACACCGACTAGTTTTCTTTTCAACATGGGGTTCTCCTCCTAAGTTGGCCATCAACCTTCAGCCGTGCGGGGAGCCTTGGGCGCTCCCTTTTCTTGATCCTGATTCTTGATCCTGTTTCGCGTAGCGTCCACCTTCGTCAGCTTTTCTTGCGCCGCAAAATGTCGGCGTAAACGGCGAGAATGATGATGAGGCCGGTCACCACGATCTGCCATTCCTGTGCGACGGACATGATGCGCAGGCCGTTGGTCAGCACGCTCATGATGAACGCGCCGATGATCGTGCCCAGAATCGTGCCCGAACCACCACTGAGCGACGTCCCGCCGATGACCACGGCGGCGATCGCTTCGAGTTCGTAACCTTGGCCTAGCGCCGGCTGCGCCGAATTCAGCCGCGAGGCGATCAGCAGCCCAGCGATGCCGCAAATGGCCCCAGCGAGGCCGTAAATGGCGATCTTCCACCGGTCGACATTCACGCCCGAAAGACGCACCGCTTCTTCATTGCTGCCGAGCGCAAACGTGTAGCGGCCAAGCGCCGTGCGATTGAGCGTGATCGAACTCACCACCGCAAGGAAAAACAGGATCAGGACCGCATTCGGAACCGGCAGGCTCGGCAGGAACGAGCCGATCAGCGAATCCTGGGAAATCATGTAGAAGTTTTCGGTGTCGGTGAAATAGATCGGCTTGTCTGCCGAGACGACGAGCGAAAGGCCTTTCAGCAGCAGCATCATGCCCAAGGTGGCAATGAACGGCGGTATTTTCATCTTCGCCGTGAGGGTGCCCGAAATAGTCCCGCAGATTGCGCCCGTCCCGATCGCAGCCAGGACGCCGGTCCACATCGGCAAATGCCAATAGGTCAGAAACACGCCGCAAATCACGGCCGTGAAGGTCATCAAGGTGCCGACGGACAAATCGATGCCGCCGGTGATGATGACGAACGTGCAGGCAATCGCCAGCACGCCGTTGACGGCGGTCGCCTGCAGAATCCCGAGCATGTTGTCCATCTGCATGAACGCAGGGGACGCGAAGCTGAAAAAGACCAGCAACAGGATCAGGCTCCCGAAGGCGAGCAGCTTTTGCAGAGCAGTCGGCGTGAAGACGCGGGCTCTGAGGCCGGACAACCGTCCCTCGTTAGCGAGCGTCGAAGTATCCGATGGCTGTGTCATAAACTGGATCTCTCCTCTTCGGGCTCACGCCGCTTTTAAGGTTTCGCGTTGCGTCGCCAGTTGCATGATGCGCTCCTGCGTCGCCTCCGTGGCTGAAAGTTCGCCGGTAATGCGGCCCTCGCACATCACGACGATGCGGTCGCTCATGCGTAAAATCTCCGGCAGTTCCGACGAGATCATTACGATCGCCTTGCCTTCGCCGGCGAGCGAGCGCAGGAGTTTGTAAATTTCGCTCTTGGCGCCGACGTCGATGCCGCGCGTCGGCTCGTCGAAGAACAGCACGTCGCAGTCGCGTTCGAGCCATTTCGCAACGACGATTTTCTGCTGATTGCCGCCTGAGAGAAGCCGCACCTCCTGCGTCGCGGAGGGCGTACGAATAGCGAGCAGATTGATGAAATGGGTGGCTGTCCGGCGGATTTCAGTGCGGCGCAAGAAAAAGTTGAGCGACAGGAATTTGCGCAGGTTGGACATGACGATGTTCGATTCGACGTTCATGCCGGTCGCGAGACCGAAGCGCTTGCGGTCTTCCGAGAGATAACCGATGCCACGCGCCACCGCATCGCTCGGATTCCTGATCGTCGCCTTCACACCTTTCACGATGATTTCACCCGATTCGATCGGATCGGCGCCGAACACCGCTCGCGCGACCTCGGTGCGGCCGGCGCCCATCAAGCCAGCAAAACCCAATATCTCACCTTTGCGCAGTGTGAAGCTGACGTCTCTGACAAGCGGGCCGGCGTTCAGATTGTGGACTTCGAGCGCGACCTCGCCCGTGCCTGTCACGTTCACAGAAGGCGCGACGTCGGTCAAGGTGCGACCGACCATCATGCCGATGATCGCGTCGACGCTGGTGTCTTTCGCGGTGACGGTGGCCACATATTCCCCGTCACGCAACACGGTGACGCGGTCGGCGATCTGCTTCAGCTCGTCCATCTTATGGGAGATATAGACGATGCCCACACCCCGGCTCTTCAACTCGCGAATGATGCGAAATAGCTCGGCGATCTCGGCGTCGTTGAGCGCCGAAGTCGGCTCATCCATGATCAGCACGCGTGAGTCGAAGGACAAGGCCTTGGCGATTTCGACCATCTGCTGCTTCGCGACGGTGAGCGTGCTGACGACCGCGCGCGGGTCGATATTCACATGCATGCGGGCGAGAATGTCGTGCGCCTGCGCATTGAGCTTGTCTTCGTCGAGGAACAGACCGAGGCGCCCACGCGGCTCGCGGCCGATGAACATATTCTGGGCGACGGTCAGGTGATTCATCAGCTGGAGTTCCTGATGAATGATGCCGATGCCGAGAGCCTGCGCCTCGCGCGGACTCGAGAACTCGACCGGCTGACCGTCATAGAGGATGTCGCCCGTATCCCGGGTGTAGACGCCGGCGAGGATTTTCATCAACGTCGACTTGCCGGCGCCGTTCTCGCCCATCAGCGCGTGGACTTCGCCCGCCATGAGTTCGAACTGGACTTCGTGAAGCGCCCGCACGCCGGGAAAGCGCTTGTTGAGCCTTGTAACGGAAATGAGCGGGATCATGGCGCGGATGGATCGACAATTCCGCGACCGCCGCTGGCCTCAATTCGGGGAGCGGGTCGAGAAAGCGCGGGAAGCCGCTGCGCCGGGCATTGCCGGGTATCGCGGCTGAAATCGTAACGAGAAGCCAGACACATTGCTGGGCCACCCAAACTGATGTGCCACGATTTTACGACGCTGAATGGCAACGGCTCAAGCGTAGGCATTCCCTAGTGTCGTGCGCACAGGTATCTCACGCCCGGTTCCCACTATGTGGTTTGCCGCTCGTTTCAGGCCGGTTCGGCGGTCTCCACGCCACGCAGACTCTGCTGCACGGGCGGCTGCTCATGGCTTACATGCCGCGCTGTTTCGAACAGTTCCGCGAGCCAGTTGACGAAGGTAAGTACGCGAGGCGGAGCGCGGCGATGACGCAGATACGCGACCGATACCGGCAGCGCCGCGGGTCTGTGATGCGGCAGCACTTCACGCAGCCGCCCGGAGTCAAGATAGGGCTGGGCCAACGCCCGTGGCGGCTGGATCAGTCCAAGTCCGCGCAGGCCGCATTCGAGGTACGCGTGCTCGTCACTCACCTGCACAAAACCCCCAAGCGACACGTTGACCGTGTCGCCTTCGACCTGAAAATCGAAATCCGCCGCACGCCCTGTTTGCGCGCACGTGTGGTTCACCGCGGCGTGACCGCTTAGCTCCTCGAACCGTTGCGGTGTGCCGTATCGCGCGAGATACAGCGGGCTCGCGCAGGTCACACGCTCGAGCGCGCCCAGTCGGCGAGCGGCGAGGCCTGCATCCGGTGGCTTTCCAGTCAGAACGCAGCAATCGATCGCTTCGCCGACCCGTTCGACCTGGCGGTTGCTGACGCCGAAGGTGAGCAGGATGTGCTCATAGCGCGCGTGAAAATCGTCGAGGGCCGGAAACACGATCGCGTTCGCGACGACCGCCGGCATCTCAACGCGCAGCCGTCCGCGCGGCCGGTCATCGGGATGCCGCAGGCTCGCCTCGATATCGTCGATGTCGGCGAGAATCTGCACGCAACGCTCGTAATACGCGGCCCCCTCGGCAGTCAGACTGAGCCGGCGCGTGGTGCGCACGAGCAACTGGATGCCGAGCATGGCCTCGAGACTCTGCACGAGTGTTGTCGCGCTGGCGCGCGGAATCCCGAGCGACTGCGCGGCGCGGGTAAAACTGTTGGCGTCGACGATGCGTACGAAAGTCTGCATCGCCATGATGCGATCCATCACGAGCGTCTCTCCTATGGATGTCGAGGCGCTATGGAACACATCACCAGCCTCGTCCTTGTAGAGCACACTACTGCCGTGCATCGAACGGTGTGAGTGACAAGTGTGGCGGGATTCGGTGTGTGGGCAATGAACCCGGTGACGACCCGTTGCGCGCAACGGGTCGCCGGCACGATTGCCGATTTGCCGCCCTACGCTTCGGCGAGAATCTGCTGGATGACTTGCTCGAAGGTTTCCACGGGTTGTCCGCCGCTCACCAGATAGCGACCGTTGAAGATGATCGCCGGCACGGACTGAATGCCCTTCGCCTGGTATTCCCGTTCTTCCGCACGGACGTCGTCGGCATAGATTCCGCTGCGCAGCACCTCAGCTGCTTGCGCGGCGTCGAGCCCCACGGACTGGGCTGCTTCAACCAGGACCTCGTGATTGCTCGGGTCTTTGCCCTCGGCATGATAGGCCCGCAGCAGCGCCAGTTTGAGCGGCAACTGCTTGCCTTCGATACCGGCCCAATGCAGCAGGCGGTGCGCGTCGAAGGTGTTATAGACGTGCTCACGTGGGCCGAAAGTAAAACCAACGCTCGCCCCGCGCTCGCGGATCATGGCCTGGGTTTCCGCGATCTGCTCTGGCGTGCGTCCGTATTTCTTGCCGAGATAATCGACAATGGCCTCGCCGTCCGGCCCCATGTCCGGATTCAGCTCGAAGGGATGCACGGTGACTTGAGCGTCGACCGTATCGCTCAAGCGCGATAGTGCAAGCTCGAGTGACGACAGGCCGATGGCACACCACGGGCATGCGATATCGGAGACAAAATCGATTGTTAGCTGTTGTTTCATTGCTTTCCTGACTGAAATAACCTGTGGCGCGGCCGCTTCGCTGCGACGCAAAACGACCCACAGGGTAGCCTAGCCTGAATCGCTGATTTCTGCAGGACCGCGCTCCGGATGTACGCCGAAGCGTTCATCTGCGGCGTGGCCCTCAGTCCGGCATCCCGTTGTGGTCGCCGAGCGGCCTCGTGGGCCAGTCCACCCAGCGGTCCGCGCGGGTCTGTTCGTACGCTTCGTTGACCGGATAACGAATGCGGTTGTCGTCGCGTGGACGTTCGCCGATCACCATCAGCCTGACTTCGTCCTTCGTATTGTTGATGAAGGTGTGGCAGATACCCGTGCCTGACGGAAACGCGACGGAATCGCCTTCAGCAATCGAATGAAGCACGCCGTCGATCCAGACATCGGGCTTGCCTTCGAGCACGTACACAAACTCCTGCTCGGTACTTTCGGCGTGCGGATATGACGTGCGCCGGCCGGGCAGAAGCCTCACGTGATGAATGCCAATGCGCGTGATGCCGAGTGCGGCGGAAAGCGGCGCGTCGAGCGCCATTTTCTCGGTATCGCCGCGATAGGAATGCGCATCCGGTTCTTCCAGCTCGGTCCAATGCTTGATGAAATCGGGTCGGCTCATCGGGTGTTCTCCTTTGGGGACTACGATCGATAATAGCGCCTTACACACTCATTGTTCGTCGTTGGCCAGCGACGTGAGAATCCGGTATGCGGCGGTCACGCGTTCATCAATAGGGAAATTCTTGTTCGCGAGAATGACGATCCCCAGCCGCTTTTGCGGAATGAATGCGACGTACGCGCCGAAGCCGTTGGTCGAGCCGGTTTTGTTAATCCAGACGTCTTCACGAGGCGGCTGCGGCGGCACGATTTCAGTGACCGGCGTTGCGTTGAAAATCATCGCCGACGAGTTTCCGTCCAGAAGCGTCTGCAATTTGACGGGATAGGGATACTGTTCCCATATCAGGTCCTGGGTCATGCCCCCCGCCTTGAAGTATCCGGTGTGGGTGTCCGCAATCGCGCGCTGGAGCTTCGGGTCCAACTGGATCAGATTCATGTTGGCTTCCACGAAACGAACCATGTCGGCAGCCGTGGTCTTCACACCGTAGGCCTCAGCGGACAACACCCCAGGCGCCACTCTGATCGGCCCACCATCTTTCGTGTAGCCCTGAGCGTAGTCGTTCAACTTCCCCGCGGGAACGTTGATGTAACTGCGCTTCATATCAAGCGCGGGAAACAGACGATTTTCCATCAGCGCGCTGAAATCCTGCCCCATGCTCTTCGCCGTTATCAGGCCGAGCGCGCCGATGCCGGGGTTGGCATACGTCCGATGGGTTCCCGGCGCATAGGTGGGCTGCCACTGCTTGAAATACTGCATCAGTTGATCGTCGTTGCGAATGCTGTCCGGCACCTGCAGCGGGAGTCCTCCGGGCGTGTGCGTGCCCAGATTGAGAAGACTGACCTTGCCGAATTCGCTATTGCGCAGGGACGGGAGGTACTTGCTCGACTGATCCGACAGAGACAGATAACCGCTCACCTGCGCATAGGACGCGAGCGTCGCCGTCAATGTCTTGCTGACGGAACCCAGTTCGAACAAAGTGTCGGAGGTAACCGGCGTTCTGGTTTTCGTCGACGCCAGGCCGTAGTTGAAGACGTAATGCCGGTCACCGTCGATGATGCCAATCGCCATGCCGGGAATACCATCGTTCGCCATAACTGGTTGTATGGCGTGGTCGACCGTACGTTTGATTCTGTTTTGCTGATCGTCGGCCGCATGGCCGACGGTTGTGACAGCGCACGCGAAGAAGGTTGCTGCGATGAGGCTTATGGTTCTCAGATTCATGTCCCTGATCGGTCGGTTTTGCGTAGGTGGGTGACGGGCGTTGAAACGGGTCTGCCGGGGAAGGAGTATGCGTGCTCGCAGACTCATCGACTATCGACGATATCTTGTCCGTAGCGAAAGAAAATCTTTCGCGTGGCACGCGATATCCCTCCACGGCTTACCCGTCATTCATCGCTTACGCATCAAACCGAACGATCGAACAAAGGCATGCGGGCCGGACGGCAAGTGCAGATGAAACGACCGCCCTGCCCGTGCGCCGACGATCAGTACGCGCCCATATAGTCGCGCTTGCCGATTTCAACGCCGTTGTGGCGCAGAATCGCGTAGGCCGTTGTGACGTGGAAGAAAAACTGGGGCAGACCGTAGTTCTGCAAATAGGCGCTGCCGACCAGCTTCTTCTCTTTCGGCGTACCCGGGCGCAGGACGATTTCCTTGTTCTCGCTACCCTCGAACTGGGCGGCGTCGAGCGTGCCGAGGTGGGCCAACGCTTTGGCGATCAGCGCTTGCAGGTCGGCAAACGTCACTTCAGTGTCGGGCCACGACGGCACCTCCACGCCGGCCAGGCGCGAGCTGACGCCCTTGCTGAAATCCGCGGCGATCTGCACCTGGCGCACCAGGGGGAACATGTCCGGGAACAGGCGCGCCTGCAGCAACGCGTTCGGCTCGATGTTCTTTTCGGTAGCATGCGCTTCGGCTTTCTTCAGCACCTCGGACAATGCCGTCAGCATTTGCTTGAAGACGGGGACGGATGCGCTGTAGATGGAACTGGTCATGATCACTCTTTCGGTCGATGTTGGATGCCGGCGCGGAAGATGCCGCGCCGGCCGGTTGAATAGGCGGGGGAAGGTTACCACCGTCCAGCCGGAAGTGCGGGTCCACGCGCCTTCGGGGCTGAACAGCAATAGCTGTCTCGCGTTGGCCGAACTCGGCCCGATGCCCGATGCGCGTTTCTCCGTCGGTTGATCGATGAAAAGAACGTCGGCATTTTGACGCGCGCTTGCGCCCGTGAAAAATTAATGGTATTTTTTCATGAAATTTACCGCTTAATTTTTCACGAGAGCCAACATGTTCGACCAGTCAGCCGAGCACGTCGCGAGCTACTACGCACGCACCTATCCTGCCCCGATCCCTCTGCGGCCGGCGCTGGAAGAGCGTCTCGACACGGAAGTGCTGATCGTCGGCGCGGGGTTCAGTGGCCTGCACACGGCGCTGCGTCTGGCCCTCGCGGGTAAGCGTGTCACGGTGCTCGAAGCCAGCCGGGTAGCCTGGGCGGCGTCCGGGCGCAACGGCGGCCAGGCTCTGCTCGGTTGGTCTTGCGACATGCCTCCGCTGGAAGCAGCGTTGGGTCTGGAACGTGCCCGCCAACTGTGGGACAGCATGCGTTGGGCCGCCGGCGAGATACGTGAACTGCCGGCGCGGCATGGCTTCGATGCGGACTACCGTGCGGGAAGTCTGTGGGCGGCAGTGCTGCCGCGCCGCACCGCCCTCCTCGAGCAGGCCCAACAGGAAGCCGAGGAAAAGTGGGGCTACGACAAGATGCGCTTCATCCCTCGCGAGGCAATGCCTCAATGGATTGCAAGCGAACGCTATCAGGCGGCGCTCTACGATCCCGAGGCAGGCCATCTGAATCCGCTGAAACTGGCCCAAGGCCTGGCCGCGGCGATCGAACAGGCCGGCGGACGCATCTTCGAGCAAAGCCAGGTGCTGGACTACCGCGAGACGCCTGGCGGTTTTGTCGCGCGCACCGATAAAGGCGAGGTGCGCGCGGATGTCCTGGTACTCGCCTGCAATGCCTATATCGACCGGCTCGACCGCAAACTTTCCAGGCGCATGCTGCCCGTTGGCACCTATCAGGTGGCCACGTCGCCGCTGCGGCCGGAGGTGGCCTGTTCGCTACTGCCACGCAACAGCTGCGTGATCGACAACCAGTTCGTTCCCGACTACTTCCGCTTAAGTCCTGACAACCGCCTGCTGTTCGGCGGCGGCTGCACCTACGCGGGCGGCATTCCAAAGGATATTGCGGCGGCGACCCGGCCTTACCTGGAGCGCGCATTCCCGCAGCTGCGCGGAGTGGAACTCGAGTTTGCGTGGGGCGGGCATATCGACATCAGCATGAAGCGCACGCCGGATATCGGTCGACAAGGTGAGCGCTACTGGTTGCAAGGCTATTCGGGGCACGGCGTGCTGCCTACGCTCGCCGCCGGCCGGGCGGTCGCCGACGCCATCCTCGGCGACGACGAATTGCTCGACCTGTATCAGGCCATCGACAATCCGCCTTTTCCCGGCGGTGCGCTACTGGCCGCGCCGCTGGAGGTCATTGGCAAGACCTGGTATCGTCTGCGCGACAGAGTCTGAGAGAAGAGGCAGAAGATGAACAAGCAGGAAGAAATCGAAGGTCTCGCGATACTGATTCGGGACCTGCGCAAGCATAAGAAAGTGACGTTGGGCGCGTTGGCGGAAAAGATCGGCCGCTCGGTGGGTTTCCTTTCCCAGATCGAGCGCGGCCTCTCACGTCCGACCGTGGGCGATCTGACCGCCATCGGCGAGGCCCTTGGCGTACCCACCACCTATTTTTATAGCCTGAGCAAGCCCCGCGCGCTGCCTTGGGTGACCCGGCCGGATGAACGCCGCACGCTGTATTACGCCGAGGGCGTGACTGACGTGCTCGTGTCGCCGAACATGTCAGCGGGTTTTTCGATGCTGGAAAGCCACCTGGAGCCGGGCGCCAGCAGCGGCGACAAACCGTTGAATGACAGCGACGAGCAAGGTGGCTTCGTCCTCGAAGGCGAGTTAACCATCTGGCTGGACGACGAAGAGCACCCGGCGACCCTCGGCCCTAACGACGGCTTCCAGGTGCCGGCGCACACGCGGTTTCGCTACGCCAATCTCTCCGACGAACCCACGCGGGTACTTTGGGTGTTCACCTAGGATTCAGGCAGTACATAACGTAGCAGCGAACGCTGCGTTGAATGTCAATTCGGATGACTAATGGACGGCGCCGTGACTACCGCGTTCGTTTCTGCTATGTGGTCGACTTGCCTGTTTTTTTCCACGGTAGCTTTTAACTGAATCTCAATCATCGCGTCTTCTTGCGTGAGAAGGACAACAATATGACTTCCCCCAGCGCCGACCTGCTCAGCGAAGTACGCGCCTTCCGCGCGGCGTATCCCGAGGTGCGTTACGTCGATCTCATTTGCCTGGATATCCCCGGGCACTTCTACGGCAAGCGCTACCCCATAGACATGCTCGAGAAAGTCGCTGCCGGCAGTCTCCTGAAACTGCCGCAGAACTGCATTTTGCTCGGTGCGCAGGGTGGCGTGTTCCCGATCGGCGACTATTGCTTCAACGACGGCGATCCGGATGCGCAGCGCCGCCTGATCGCCGGCACCCTCAAGCCCGTGCGATGGGAAAACAAACCATTGGGACAGATGCTGATCAGCTCGGACGGCACCGAGGCGCCCATCGAGTTCGAGCCACGCGAGGTATTGGCGCGTGTGCTGAAACGCTTCGAGCGGCGTGGCATCCGCCCGGTTGTCGCTTTCGAACTGGAGTTTTATCTGTTCGACGCGAGGCTGGCGGACGGTCTTCCGCAATTCCCCCGCGACCCGTTCTGCGAAGATCCAGACGACCAGTCCAATATGCACATCGAGCGCTTGTCGCGCTTCTCCAGTGTGCTCAATGAGATGGTCGACGCTACGCGCGAGCAAGGCGTGGACGCTACGGTGATTACTGCCGAGCTCGGGCCCGGACAGTTCGAGATCAACTTTGGCCACAACGACGACAGTCTGCGCGCCGCCGACTGGGCTGCCCTGTTCTGCCGCAGCACGCGCGGCGTGGCGCTGAAACACGGCTACCGCGCGAGCTTCATGAGCAAGCCGTACCTGCACGCGCCGGGCAGCGGCATGCACGTGCATGTGAGTCTCTACGACGAAGCGGGCAACAACCTGCTGGCCGCTGACGGCCAGCGTCCGCTGCGCCATGCAGTGGCCGGGTGCCTCGCCTTGCTACCGCATTGCATGCCTGTCTTCGCCGCCAACCACAACGCGTTTCGCCGCTATGGCTGGAAGACGAATGCGGCCAGCCGTGCCAGTTGGGGTTTCGAAGACCGCGACGCCTGCATTCGCATTCCGGAATCGGATGACCGCAACCTGCGCATCGAACACCGCCTGGCGGGCGCCGATGCGAACCCTTACCTTGTCCTCGCCGCTATTCTCACCGGCATGGAACACGGGCTGGATGCAGGCCGCGAACCCATCGCACCGCTCAACGAAGACCGCCAAAGCGGCGTCGACTTTCCGCAAGACATGCTCACGGCCGTCGCCGCGATGCAGGACCATCCGGTCGTAGGCAAAGGCTTGGGCGAAGAGTTCGTGATGGTCTACTGCGAGAACAAACGCCAGGACCATCTGGATTTCATGAACGAAGTGAATGCGCGGGAATACCGCTGGTTCCTTTGAGCGAGCGGCTAGGTATTGGCCACCAGCAGCTCCTCAGCATTCTTTGGCGGCCGCAGACCATCGGTCCTGCCCGTGAAGTAGCGCTCGGTAAGATCGGCCGCCGAGACGTGCCGTGCTTCTCCGAAGCCCGCTTCATGAGCCAGCGCCAGAATCTCCGGCGGCGTGAAGAAACTGATGAACGGTGTCCCGCTTGATCGTGCGCCCTTCTCTGCCATCTCAAGCCCGGGGCGCACCTCAGGGTCCGCCATCTCAAGCGGAAGCAGGAACGTCATAGCGAGCGTCGATCCTGGAGCAAGGGACGCGACTTCGCGCAGCGTGGCCGCGTTCGCATCCTTCGTGAGATACATGCTGACGCCCGTGGAGACCACGATTGCGGGCTTGCTCTCATCGAAGCCGGCGGTCACGAGCCCGTCTCGCCAGCTTCCCCCCGCCTCGAAATCGACCGGCACGAAACGCAGCCAGTCCGGAACGCCGAAGCCCAGCTCGATCAGACGCTGACGCTTCCATGCCTGAGGACCCGGCTGGTCGACCTCGAACACCTTAAGATGAGATGCGATCTCCGGCCGCCGCTGAGCGAAGCTATCGAGGCCGGCGCCGAGGATGACGTACTGATCAAGACCGCGGCCGGCCTGCTCCACAACCAGGTCTTCAATGAAGCGGGCACGCGCCACGATCGAAGCGCGAAAGGGTCGCGTGAATTGAGGGTCCATGTCGCCGCGGCTGCGCCAACCCGCATCCGGGGCCAGCAGCTTAAGGCCGATTACGTCTTCCAGCACATGCGGCGGCGGGTCGGACCAGACGTGGAGCGCGCGCCACAAGGCGACTCGCGCTGCTGTGCTGTCTGGCGCTGCATCTTGCTTACCGGTCATGACTTTCGATCCTCCTGTGGGCGAATATTGTTGACGTTAACCCATTTCACGCCTACGAGGGCAAGAGGACTTTTTTCATCGACGGTGCAGGATGGACCGCGTAATTCTGTCGTTCATAGAAGGGAACGGCATCCGGCCGGGCATCTAGAAACACCGCAGTCATATTGCGAGCACGTGCGTCGGCTTCCGCATATTCCGTCAAGGCGCGACCCGCACCGCCGCCCCGTGTCGTCTCGTCAACGACGAGATCGTCGATATGCAAGTGCGCCCCGCGCGCCAACGTGTGGACCGGCCTCATCCCCATCACGCCAACAAGTTTGCCGCCTTGAAAAGCGCCGACAAGCTCGTAGCCAGAATGCGATTGCAGCCTGGCTCTTCTGAGAAATTCGTCTTGATCAAGTGCCCGCAATTGCGCGATCACCGGAAAGGCTTGTGCCCATTCTGTTGGGGAAAGCCTTCGGATATCCAGGCTGTTGTTGTGATTGTCGGCCATATCGGCATTCTGTCCTCGTTGGGAGAATGCCGATTCTGGCACAGCTACAGAGACATGCCGCCCGAGACTTCGATGCGCTGGCCATTGACCCAGCGATTGTCCTCGGACAGCAGCGACGCGATCATCGGGCCGATGTCGTCGGGCAAGCCCGCACGGCCGAGTGCCGTGCCGTCCGCAACCAGCTTGTTGATCTCGGGATTGTCGCGCACCATGCCGCCGCTGAAGTCGGTGGCGACTGCGCCTGGCGCGACGGTATTGACGGCGATTCGACGCGGACCGAGTTCCTTCGCGAGATAGCGAGTCAGAACCTCGACCGCGCCTTTCATGGATGCATAGGACCCACTGCCTGGGAAGGTGAAACGGGTCAGTCCCGAGGAGATATTCACGATGCGGCCACCTTCCTTGATCAACGGCAGAAGCTTTTGCGTCAGGAAAAACACGCCCTTGAAATGGACATGGTAAAGACTGTCCAGCTCCTCCTCGGTTGTCTTTTCGAACGGCGTGTGATTCGAAGTGCCGGCGTTGTTGACAAGGTAGTCGAAACGCTCGGCGCCCAACTGCGCAAGCGACGCCCGAACCTGCTCCACGAACGCGTCGAATGTGCTCACCTTTCCGGTATCGAGTGGCAGCGCAATGGCTCTTTGCCCCTCCTCCGCCACGAGGCCGACAACCTTGTCGGCTTCCGCCTGATTGGCGCGATAGGTGAATACGGAACTGACGCCGCGCTTCGCAAGGCTCACGACCGTATTGCGCCCCAAGCCGCGACTCCCGCCTGTCACGATGGCAATTTTCGAAATGGCGTCTGCCGATTGTCCTGCTGTCATTTTTGCGCTCCACGTTAGAGGTGTAGACGCAGCTTATTCCGGCCGATGGCGAGGCTGAATGCCCTAACTGTCCTTCTTCTTGCCTAATCCTGCTCAGGCTCTGCAGCTCGACACGGGAGGCAGTAACATGCGGAAATGCAGGCGCGGAGGAAGTTCATATGTCAAATGCCTTGGTCGAAGGTGTCAAACGCTACACCGACAATCAAGCCGGGAGCGAAGGCCCGTTCATGACCGCCATCGAGGGCTTGATCATCATCCGGTCGGATCATGAAAAACACCCTTCTCATCTGATCATGAAGCCGGCTCTCTGTGTCGTCGTTCAAGGCGCCAAGTGGACGACGTTCGGTGACAGGCGGTACGACTACAGGGCAGGACAAGCCCTGATCGTCAACGTTGAGATGCCGGCGTTCAGCAGGATTGTGAAGGCCAGTCCAACAGAGCCTTACCTCGCTATTGCCATGGAGTTCGACCTTGCCATCATGCGCGATGTCATGGCATGTCTCGATACGCCACCTGCGCCGGAAGACGAGCTCGGCCACGGCGTGTTTGTCACCGAGATTGACGGGCCGCTCGCCGACTGCATGCTGCGAATGGTGCGTCTCCTCGATACGCCTCACGCTATTCCCATTCTCGCGCCGATGATCAAGCGAGAAATTTGCTACTGGTTGCTAACGGGACGTCACGGCAACGAGGTCGCACGGGTCGTTCTGGCAACCAGCCATGTGCATAAAGTCGTGACTGCCATCCACGCGTTAAGAGGCCAATTCACCGAGACCATACGCATCGAAGACCTGGCCGCCGTTGCACAAATGAGTCCGTCGGCATTCCACCGGCAGTTCAAGGCGCTGACATCGATGACGCCGTTGCAATACCAGAAGCAGCTTCGCCTGCTTGAAGCGCGCAACCTGATGGTGGCAGGCATTGCCAATGCCGAAGCGGCAGCCTATCAGGTGGGCTACGAAAGCGCATCGCAATTCAGCCGCGAATACTCGCGTATGTTTGGAGCGCCACCCCGTCGTGACATCGAGGCGTTGAAAACAGCAACGACTTAGTTGTTCACGCCGCCGTATCAATTCGCATCGCGCACCCAGTTGCCTCCATGCGCCGCGGCCTGCGCAGCGGGCGAGGTGGCAAGATAGGCGAGCGCCTGCTCGGTCGAGCCTTCGTGATGCGGCGTATAGCGCGGATTGAAATAGCGTAGCGCTGCCGCGATCATTTTCCAGAACGACGGCAGGCAACCGCGCCGCGCTCCGGCGCGCCAGGCGAGGATAAAACCCCGGTACGTACCGGCGTCGGGATCGCGCTGGTGCATGAAGCGCGCGCCGTGCGTGAGAAAGTACAGTAGGAGCAACACCGTCGACAGCATGTGGAAGCAGCGTTCGAAGTAGGTACCACCCATATGCCGGAAGATGTCGAAGGCTACGGTGCGATGCTCCACTTCCTCGGCGCCGTGCCAGCGCAGCAGATCGAGCATGGTTGGATCCGCATGAGCGGCATCGAGGCCGTCGGCATTGAGCACCCAATTGCCGAGATAACCAAAAAAATGTTCCAGCGCGGCGATGACACCCAACTGTTGACGCAGCCAGAAGCGCGTTTTTCCGATCTTCAGTCCAAGCGGCTGCTCGCCGAGCAGCTTGCCAAACAGCCAGTCGAGTTTCTTTGTGAAAGGCTGCGTGTCGATGCCGTGCGCCTTGTAGTAGTGCGTGAGCACACCGCCGTGCGAGCGCGAATGCACCGCTTCCTGCCTGAGAAACCCCTCTGCGTCGTCGCGCAGCGCCGGGTCGGTGATCAGCGGCAACGCCTTGTTGTAGACGCGGCAAAACCATAGTTCGCCGGCGGGGAACAGCAGGTTCAGCACATTGATGATGTGCGTACTCGACGGGTCGCCAGGAATCCACTGGATCGGCGTTTGACTCCAGTCGAACTTCACATGGCGCGCCCTGATCTTGTATTGAGTGTGCTCTTGGGTCATGACGGTCTCCGGCATCCGGTGAGTGAGATCAACGCGGCACCATGCCGATGCGGGCGATCACGCGGCTTAGTCCAGGCATGTAGCGCGAGATGAAACGCATTGAATGCGCCTCGAAGCCGATGGCGACCACAGGCTTGTTGCGCAATACCGCACGGAACGCGGCTTTCGCGACCGTTTCGGGTTGCAGGCCGCGCAACTGGTAAAGCCTGGTGGCTTTCTGGCGCATGCGGTCCTGTTCCTGAGCACTGGCGCCGACATACTGGGTTGAGGCCATGATTCCGGTTTCGGCGAACCCCGGGCAGATTGCGCTGACGCCGATCCCGTGTGCAGCGAGTTCTCCACGCATGCACTCGCTGAGCATCAACACGGCAGCCTTGGTGGTCGCATAGGCCGGCAGATCGCGCGAAGGAGCGAAGGCCGCGGCGGACGCCGTATTGATGATGTGACCGCCATTGCCGCGCTTCACCATCTGCCGGGCGAACAGGCGTGAGCCGTGAATCACGCCCCACAGGTTGACGTGAAGAATGCGTTCCCAGTCTTGTGCCGAGGTGTCGAGCACGCCGCCCGCCATGCCAATGCCGGCGTTGTTGACCACGATGTCCGCGCCGCCGAGGTCCGTTCCTACCCAATTCGCCAGCGCTTCCATCTGTTCGGCGCTGCCAACATCGGCCTTGCGTGCGTACGCCTTGCAGCCTGACAACCTGGCCAGCGTAGCCGTGCGTTCCGCGCTTGCTGTGTCGATATCGACCGCGACCACTGCGGCGCCCTGCTTCGCGAATTCCAGTGCAATGCATCGCCCGATGCCGCTGCCTGCGCCAGTCACAACCGCGAGCTTGCCGCTGAGCGGTTTGCGTGCGGCGTCCATGCGGGCGCGTTGCAGCGTGTCCGGTTCGACGCCGCCTTCAGTGTGATCGACGAGTTCACGCACCATCCGGGCCATCTGTTCAGGGTGCGTGACCGGCAACCAGTGCCGCGCGGTCAGCTCACGGCGCCAGTACTTAGGCACCCACCGCGAAAGATCTTCGGACAAGGCCGGGCTAACGTATTTGTCCAGCGTCGGCACGATCACCTGGACCGGCGCGTGTGCGTAACGCTTGCGCGGCGTGAACAGGCAGCGGATGAAGTTGGCGCGGTACAGCGAGACGCCGCGCACGCCGTCCTGCGTTTGCGTCGGGCGCGGTGCGATCTGCGTCTTTTCCACGCGACGCAATACACGCGGCCACCCGCGGCCGAGCCACACTCGCCAGGTCAAACCTGGCAGCACCGGCAAATGGAACAGCAGCACATACCAGGAGCGCACCAGTTGACCCAATAGCTTGCCGATCGAACGCGGCGTGGGATGCAACAAGCGTGCTCGGATCCAGTAAGCGACGTGGTCGAGGCAAGGGCCCGAGCACGACGTGTACGACGCAATGCGTCCGCGCAAGCGCTCTTCGGTGACGAACTCCCAGCCCTGGATCGAGCCCCAGTCGTGCGCGACCAGATGGACGGCGCGATTCGGGCTCACGGCGTCGATGACGGCGATGAAGTCGTCGGTGAGTTTTCCCAGACGGTAAGCAGCCGTCCCTTTGGGCGCGGTGGATTGCCCCGCACCGCGGACATCGTAGGCAATCACATGGAAATCCTGCGCCAACAATGCGGCCACTGCGTCCCAGACTTCGCAGTTGTCGGGGTAGCCATGCACTAACACCACAGTAGGCCGGGCGGGGTCGCCCCATGCTCTGGCGGCAAGCGTCACGTCGCCCGAGTTCACTGTGAATTCGGTGCGGCGCGTGACGGGTGGCGCCTCGTACAGCGTGGGCGATATCGGTTCGGTTAGAAGTTGCATGTGCGCCTCCGTCATGCTGCGGCCAACGCCCGCCCGCGCTGCGCCCAGCGGCGTACATGCGGCAGGTCGTCGTCGAGCCAGTAGGCGTCGTCATCGGTGATGACCAGCAACTCTTCGAATTTGGCGCCTACACCCTGAAAGCCGAGATGCGGCTCGACGGCCCAGAGGCCAGGCGTCGGTGCATGATCGGAGCGGCGATCGATCGACCATAACGGCGACCAGCCCTCCTTCCTGCCCGCGCTAACCTGATCGAGGACGAGGTTGCGCGTCGCGTTCAGGCCGAAACGCGCCACGAAACGCGGCTTGGCCGGCTGGTTCAGCTTCGCGACACGATGCGCGAGCACCTTGAACGGATAGGCCTTGTGGCGCGGCTCGACGCCCTGTTTTCTGCACAACAGGTCGACCGCACGCGCTACGTCGGCAAGCGTGTGCCGTTGCTTCACCATGGTGACGATCAACTCGCGGTGCTCGGCCAGGTCGTCTTTCAGTTGTTCGAGAGTGGGATTCGTGCCGACACAGGTGGCGTAGCCGACATCGGCGATCACGCCGTTCAGCACCGGCGCCACGTCGAGAATGACCGGCATGTTTTCTTCCAGCCGACGCGAACTCGGAAAGAATGCCAGGTTAAAGCCGGCCATGTGCGACAGCCCGGAAAAACCTTCAAAGGCGGTACGGTCGCCAAACCAGGCGAAGGGTTTGTGCAGCCAGTCGCGCACGCCGTGATCCTGCAGCCATTCGGTCAGCAGCCGGGCGGCGTCCTTCTCCGTCATGCCCGGTTGGAGCATTTCGCCGACGCTCTCGACGCAGCGATAGGCCAGTTGCTGGACTTCGCGGAACTGCGTCAATTCTTCCACGTCGACGTGTGGAATGGACTTGTCACCCATACATGCCTCCCGAATATGCTGTCGACGGGGGCGCGGCCACCCGTCACGATGACATTTTTTATTGTTACATTGTTTGATGTAACGATTGGATCGTACACCACCCTGGGTGCTCGTCCACTGGTTGTTTTCCCTGGGGGCTTATTGGGGATGCGGGATGGGGGCGTTGAGGCCGTCCGGTTAGCCGAAGGTACGGGCGCCTGAACTCAGTCAGGCACCGACTTCGGCATCAACCGTGTGGCGTGGGGATGTGGTGGCAGACGAGCCGGAGCGTTGTTTGCTCGTCGGCAAACCGGGTATTTGTTCCGGCTGTTGAGCGGCTAATGAGCGGCCAATGAGCGGCCAATGACTGGCCGCTGACTTAAGGAACCGGTGGGAAGTGCCGCTTGCCGGCGTGGATTGGCAAGCGCCGGAAGCGTTCTTTCTTGTGCTCTTCGTCGAAGTGGGCAAGAGACGGCTTGACCAGATCGCTGCGCGACACAATGCCGACCAATTGCAACGTTTCGGAGTCCGTGACTACCGGCAAGCGTTCGAGACCTTGCACCGCAAGCCGCGTTGCGACGAGCCGGCAGGTTTCGCTCGGCAATGCAAATGCGGGAGAACGGTGGCGCAACACGTCAACGAGGCGCGAATCGAGCGCATCCGCTGCCTCGTCATCGCGCATTTTTTCCAGTAGCGCGCGATCGACCACACCTTCCAGCATGCCTTGACGCACGACCGGATAGGCGCGATGTCTCTGCGTCGCGCCGAAGTACGTTGCTAGCGCTTCACTCACGGACATATCGCCATCGATTGTCTCGACCGTACGCGACATCACCTCATCCACGTGGTGGCGCTCAAGCGGATCGACGCCGTATTCCCGGTAGATGTGATAGCCACGCCGGGCAATTTTCTCGGTCATGATGGAGCGCTTCATGACGACCGTTGCAAACCCGTGCGCGACCAGCGTCGCGGCAAGCAGCGGCAGCAATGCGTTGCTGTCGTGCGTGAGACCGAAAGCGAACACGATGGCGGTCAATGGCGCGCCCAAGGTAGCGCCGAGCGTGGCCGCCATGCAGACGAGCGGCCACTGGGCAGGTTCGCCGCCCGGCAGCACGTGGCCGAGCACGACGCCGAGCCCTGCGCCCAACATGAGCAACGGCGCGAGCACGCCACCTGAAGTGCCCGAGCCCAACGCCACGACCCAGATGATCGCCTTCACGATCAGAATCGCCAGCGCGATCTGGATTGCAATGTGCTGATGCAACAGGTCACCGATCACGTCGTAGCCAACGCCCAGCGCGCGAGGTTCGAGAAAGCCGCCGATACCGACAACGAGGCCGCCGAGCGCGGGCCACCACATCCAGTGAATGGGCAGCTTGCCGAACAGGTCTTCGGTCTTGTACAACGCGGCCGACAGGCCCGATGCAAGCGCGCCGGACAACAAGCCTGCAATGACGCAGGACACCAGCGACAGCGCGCCGGGAGGCGCAGTCTCAAGCGGAAACAGCGGCCCCGTGCCGAAGAATGCCGCACGCGCAAAACCCGCAACTGCGCACGCAAGTGCAACCGGCAGAAAACTACGCGGACGCCATTCGAACAGCAGCAGTTCGACTGCGAGCAACACGGCCGCCACCGGCGTGCCGAAGACCGCTGTCATGCCCGCCGCGGCGCCGGCAACCAGCAGCGTCTTGCGTTCAGCGGACGTGACCTTCACGCACTGCGCGATCAGCGACCCGAGCGCGCCGCCTGTCATGATGATCGGGCCTTCCGCGCCGAACGGCCCGCCGCTGCCGATCACAATGCCGGACGACAGTGGTTTGAGAATCGCCACTTTCGGCGACATGCGGCTCTTGCCGAACAGGATGGCTTCGATCGCTTCGGGAATGCCATGTCCACGGATCTTTTCCGAACCGTAACGGGCCATGAATCCGACGATGAGACCGCCGATCACCGGGATGATCACCACCCAGATACCCAACGTGTTGAGGGCCGGCGAGCGCTCCGCAAACGAAAATTGCTGGAAGAAAAACAGATTGGTGAACAGATGAATCAGGCTCAGCAGCACGAACGCCGCAAGCGTGCTGAGCGCACCAATTGCCGCGGCGAGTGCGGAAATACCGGGAAGCCGCGCGTTGGTGGAAAAGTCGCGCTTATGGGTATCGAGACTCATGGCGACTCAAACATCGATCTGGGGAACACTGAACGTGCCCTTGAGCGACTTCAGTTCGGCACGGTGCATCTCGGCGAGGCGGGCCAGCAGTTGCTCGCCTGCTTTCAACAAATGAACCTCGACCTGGCGACGGTCCGTCTCACTGACCTTTCTGCGGACCAGTTCGAGCGCCTCGCAGCGGGACACGAGCGCGACCACGCCGTGATGCTGCGCCTGAAGCCGTTCCGCAAGCTCGCCGACGGTCGCCCAGTCACGCTCCGGATAACCCTTGATATGCAGGAGCAACAGATACTGCAACGGTGTGATGCCTTCACCCTGCGCGGCCTGCTCAGAAAAACGCTCGAAGCGACGCATCTGGTAGCGAAACTCGGACAGTTGCTCGAAGTTCGCCTTGGTCAAGCCGCGCGTGAGTGTTTTCATCGGAGTACTGTGGAGAAATAGGTGATGTGAAATTCTATCACTTTGTGATATTTACGCACGTACTCACGCGCAAGTGCCTACGATAGTGCGATTGCCATTGCTATGCCGCGTGTCGCTGCCTGGCGTAAGACTGGCGATAGAGTCCCGCGATGAGGTCGGCCTGCGTGATCATTCCTGCAAGCCTCTGATTCGAGTCCAGAACCGGGATGTGATGATGCCCGTAGTTCGCGAACACCGGCACCAGCTCGACGATCGGTGTCGCCGCGTCGACCGTGTGAACGCCGACGTTCATCAACGCACCGACGAGCGGTGCCGGCGTGATGCTGCGCCGGAACCAGCGTTGCACGGGGGACGACAAACCGGCCCCTTTGCTATACGCCCGTTTGTCGACAAGGTCGGCGCGAGTCACGATGCCGATTACGTGCTGTCTCTCGTCAGTGACCGGGAGCGCCTTGATATGGCGCTGTTTCAGCAGACTCCATGCTGCCGACGCTCTCGTGTTTGCCGACACGGCGACCAGCGAACGCGACATGATGTCCGCGCACGTCAGTTCATTGAACGTGCGGGCGTAGGCCTGCAACTGAACGTCGCGCAGCAGGGACTCCAGATCGTCCGTGTCGATATCGAGCAATTCCCCGCGCCGGTTCAGCACCGCCTCGAGGTCCGCGCGCGTGAAACCTTCGTTCGAGGCCGCAGACGATGCAGCCGCGCCTTTGCCAGAATTCTGCGCGACGTGCGGATATCGATGCCCGGTCGCAGCGTGGTAGACGATCGTCGCGCACAGCAGCAGCACCGTCTGGATCGCAATCGGTTCAACCACAAAGCGGTAGCCCAGCGCATGCACGGCCGGACCGCCAAGAACGGCGGTCAAGGCGACCGCGCCTGATGGGGGGTGAACACACCGCAGCGCGAACATGGCACAGATCGCCAGCGAGACGGCCAAAGCAGCGGCGCCTAACGGATCGGCGATCCAGCTTGCACAGGCAACGCCAACCGTCGCGGAGACGATATTGCCGCCGATGATGGACCACGGTTGCGCAAGTGGACTGGCGGGCACCGCGAACAGCAGCACAGCCGACGCGCCCATTGGCGCGACGAGGAGCGGAATGTTTGCCGCTGGTCCGAGAAGAACGTGCATTGTCCCGCCGGTGAACGCAATCCCTAGCAATGCACCGAGACACGATCTCAGGCGTTCCGGCCACCGCACAGCGATGGGATGAGGAGCGAAGCTGGAAAGCCAACGGATGAGGGCGTAGCGGGACAAGGTTTAGATGGGAAAGTTGGCGGGTATCACGTGGGATTGGACTGCACCTTAAGGTGCAAATCCTCACGAAATGAAAACGCGTCTCGCTAGCATTATATCTCGTTGTGATATAAAAGTCCGTTCCGCGCCGCCACGCCCTGATAGCACTGGCCTTGCCACGCGGATGCCGCGCCCCGCTCCGACGCGCTCGATCCGGATTTACCGCGCGGTCCATCCCCCGTCGATGACCAGATTTGCGCCAGACATGTAGGCCGAGTCGTCGCTCGCCAGAAAGACTGCGGCGCCGGCTACTTCGTCAGGAGAACCAATTCGGCCCAGCACCGTCGCAGCTTCGAAAGAGCGCCGCAGGCCGGCCGGATCGGCGCTGCTGGAAAACACGTCCTCCAGCAATTGCGTCGTAACGGGTCCGGGACAAAGGCAGTTCACGCGAATACCTTGACGACCGTGGTCGATCGCCATCGCCTTTGTCAACATCACCACCCCGCCCTTCGAGGCACAGTAGGCCGCCACATTGGCCTCGCCTACGAGTCCCAGTTCGGATGCAATGTTAATGATGACGCCCCGACCGCGCCGTTGCATCGCCGGGATGATGGCTTTCGAACATAGGAAAACGCCTTTCAGGTTAACGGCCATCAGCTGGTCCCATTCCGCAACGCTCGTATCGAGAACAGTTTTCGCGAATTCGATGCCGGCGTTGTTAACCAGTATGTCCACGTTTCCGAATCGTTCTTCAGCGAGGCGGACCATTTCGCTCACATCGGGTTCCAGCGACACATCCGCACGAACGTAGCAGGCTTCGCCGCCCGAGGCGCACAGCGCGTCTGCCTCGGCGGTCGCGTCTGTTACGTCGGCAAGCACCACCTTTGCTCCTTCGGCCACGAACCTTTCCGCAATTGCATATCCAATGCCTCGTTGAGCACCCGTAATCAGGGCAACGCGGTCTTTCAGTCTCATGTCGTTTTCTCGCTTAAACAGGGTGAGCGTCATGGTATCAGCCGAGATCGCCTTGATTCTCTGAGGCCGTCACCCTCGTACGCCGACACACCCTTCTCGCGCGCGATGTCGATGTGAAACCCCTCCGAATTCGATTGATTGCGAGCAACGTACGAGGCAGAATCATCCTGTTAAATTGGCAAATTTATCCGGGTATACGTCTTAACAGGTTAAGCATGGCCCAAGTGAACGACGACGAAAGCAGCAACCGGCTCGGCAACTATCTGAAGAACCGGCGGACCAAGCTCGATCCCGCGTCCTTCGGCATTTCCGGTGGCCGGCGGCGCACGGCCGGACTACGCCGCGAAGAGGTGGCGCAGCGCGCCAATATCAGCGCGGCCTGGTACACATGGCTGGAGCAGGGGCGCGGCGGCAATCCATCAGCGGACGTGCTGGACCGCATTGCCAAAGCACTCATGCTGACCGAAGTCGAGCGCGAACACGTGTTCCTGCTCGGCCTCGGTCATCCGCCCGAAGTCCGTTATCGCGGCGGTGACGCAATCACGCCTCGACTGCAGCGCCTGCTAGATGCACTGCCCTACAGTCCCGCGATCGTCAGGACTGCGACGTGGGATGTGGTTGCCTGGAATCGCGCCGCCGCAACCGTGCTTACCGACTACGGCTCCCTGCCACCCGAACAACGCAACGTCCTGCGCATGATCTTCTGCGACCCCCGCGTCCGTGCCGCGCAGTTCGATTGGACAAGCGTGGCCCGCTTCGTGGTGGGCGCCTTCCGGATCGATGCCGCGCGCGCAGGCGCCGACGCCGAGGTGGCGCCGCTCGTCGACGAACTGTGCCGCTCGAGTCCCGAGTTCGCCGCCATGTGGCGGGACAATGAAGTGCAGACCTACGGCGAGGGGGTCAAGCGGCTGCGCCACCCCGTGCTCGGGCCGATCTCGCTGGAATACTCATCCTTCGCAGTCGACGGGCGGCCGGATCTTCAGATGATCGTCTACAACCCCGCGACTCCGATCGATCAGGAGAGGATCAGATCCCTGATTGAAGACAAGCAGGCACTTGCAACAAAGTGAGCCGGTGCACCCTCGAATCGCGAGCGTTAGAAGTCATTGAGCCAGCACAGATCTAAACGTGCGTTTCCAACACGTGCCTCAATAGATCGGATTCCGAATGATGGCAACGCCGCCTTTTGTCTGAACTAATTGCGCAACACGACGTGTAACGGCGAGGTTACGTTCGACGTGACGGGAACACGTAACACCTTGGACGTAACACGCCCCACGCAATGCCGCCACTGCGTTCTCCCTCTCGCCCGATCTACCCTGTCCAGCAAGACCCTCATCGCCGCACACCACTCAATTTCTGCACTGCGCGTGCGCGGAACATGCCGCGCTCCGTAACCGGCGCATTGGCTCGGAACTTGCAGCGACCAATTGCCCGAGCAAGCCACATCCGAGCATGGCGCTACCGCGCCAGCTCCAAAATTAATCGAAGGCGACGCGCACAAACGCGGTCTCGGGCTAGAAAAGCAAACGTTTCTGCAAGACCGATCAGCGGTTTTCCGGGGGCACTGATTACACCTTCCAATCAGGACGCGATTTCATCGCGAAAGGACTAATCATGGCTCCCTTCAAACACACTCTTGTTGCATCGGCGAGCGCACTCCTATGGTGGTCGCTAGCCACTTCTTGTCAGGCCGGAGACGTCACGACCACACCGCCGCCCTCGTTTACGCAAGGCGGCGGATGGACGACAACCGGACAACCAGGATCGGGATACGCGTGGACAGGAGGCGGTACCACATCCGGCGCATGGGCCGGCAGCGGTGCGGGTAACGGCTCGGTTTGGGCCGGCGGCTCGGCATGGGGCGGCGGTTTTGGAGACGGCGGTTATGGCGGCGGCTCGGGTGGCTCCACGGGCTCGGGCGGTTCGGGTGGTGGATACGGAGGTGGATCGGGTGGATCCGGCGGTTCAGGAGGCTCGGGAGGTTCAGGCGGTGGGAACGGTGGCGGCTCTGGAGACGGCGGCCACGGCGGCTCAGGTGGCGGGTACGGCGGCGGCTCGGGAGGTTCGGGTGGCTCGGGCGGCTCTGGAGGTTCCGGCGGTTCCGGTGGCTCGGGTGGCTCAGGCGGTTCGGGTGGTGGGAACGGCGGCGGCTCCGGAGACGGCGGCCACGGCGGCTCAGGTGGCGGGTACGGCGGCGGCTCTGGAGGTTCGGGTGGCTCAGGTGGCTCCGGTGGCTCGGGCGGCTCAGGCGGTTCGGGTGGTGGGAACGGCGGCGGCTCGGGCGGCTCAGGCGGTGGCAACGGTGGTCACGGCGGCACCAGCGGCTCCGGCGGCTCCAACACTGGCGTTGGCTCCAGCAGCGGCAGTCAGACCACCGGCGGCCTGCTTGATCCGATCGTAAACCTGGTCGTCAGCGTCGGCGCGATCAGCGTGCCTATCGTGCCGATCACCGTGGGCAACAACAGTGGTAGCGGCAATGGCAACGGTGTGGCCAACGGCACAACCGGTGGTTCACACGGCGTCACAGGCGGATCGAGCGGACATAGCACCGGTGGCCTGCTGGCACCTGTGACCGCGTTGCTCGGCGGGCTGTCGGTGGCCTCGGTGAACGGCGGCTCGCAAGGCAGCAGCAGCCCTCTCGCACCAGTTACCACCCTGCTCGGTGGACTGACCGGCGCGTTGGGAGGCGGCACAGCGCAAGGCAGCGGCCCTCTCGCACCGGTTACCACCTTGCTCGGCGGACTAACCGGAGGCCTGGGCGGCGGCACCTCTCATGGATCGTCGACGAACACCGCGTCCAATCCGGTTGCACCACTGACCAACCTTGTCGGCACACTGACCGGTGTACTCGGCGGTGCAAGCGGCGGCTCGTCTCCGCTCGCCCCGTTGACGAACCTGCTCGGCGGACTTACAGGCGGACTCGGCGGCAGCAGCACGCCGTCCACACCCAAGCATTAATCCGCAATGCGAGGTGCCCCGGGGGGCACCTCCAGCGCGACCTCGTGGGTGCAACAAAAAGACGGCCGGACCTGACTGGCATCACAGCCTTACAACGTCAGGCCCGGCGCATTCATATGAGTCAACCCGCACGATACGTCACACGCTGCATCTGCTGGCCGCTGACTACGCGAGACAATCTCCACGAAGTCGGACGCGGTCAACCCCGCACAGCTTCGCGAGCGCCACGGCGCACGACCGGCTCGCGCCGAAGCGGGCCCGCGGGATCGTTACAATGCCCGGATGACTCCCCCCTCAACTGAATCGAATGCGCCACATGCTGACCTCCTATTACTGGAGTGACGACGCTATTCGCAGCCGAAGCGTGAGCGACATCGTGCTATCAGGCACAGTCGACGTTCCTATGCCCCCTGTTCGTCTGCTTGCGGATTGGGAGCGAGAGATCTCGTCGCATCTGGTCCTGGAACCCGGTGACGTCGAACCCATGCCGTTGCCGCGAGCGCGGGCGCGCTGGCCGGACTACACGCGCTGCGTGCAGGCCGTGTCCGATTGGACGCACGCGCAGGGACTGCCTGAGGTGCTTGCCGCCAGTGACGTCGCCCTCATGGCCTGCCGCGGCGCGCGGTATCACCACGACGGTGCGCAATATGGCGACGCGGCCTTCTGCAATCTCTTCATGAGCGAGGACCGAGGTCTGGACTTGCACTTTCCGGCTCTGGGCCGGCGGATTCCTCTGACCCGGGGAACGGTTGTGATATTCGATACTGGCCAGCCTCATGGCGTCATCCAGCGCAACAGCACTGGCTTTAATGCGGCCGACTTCCCGCCGGACCAGGATTGGATCCAGATATTCCTGACCTGGGAGCTTCCCATCGAAAATGCTCATGTGGGGCACGCACTGAAGGTGGCCTTCGACGTTGCCCCTTCGACCTCGCCGCAACCGGATACCGAGCAAGTCCAGTTGAACGGCGAACAGGTGATTGTGTGTCCGGACTCGGGTCGTTGGTCCCGGGCTGGCTAGTCGTCAGAATCACGTCGCAGCGTTGCCCTGACACGCACGTGGGTTAGCGGCTGACGCCGCCGGCCGCCTGTATGATGGCGGGCTTGCGTCCAACGAAAGCCCGCGCCGGCGGTCCGCGCAGATCGCGCACCGCCCGCCGCCGCTACGCGGCGCGAATGCATCCATTCACGATGACCCAAAGGAAGACCGCCATGACGGCCACAACGCAATTCGATCAGGTTTCCGTTATCAAACGCGCCAACGTCTACTTCGACGGCAAGTGTGTCTCGCACACTGTTCTCTTCACCGACGGCACGCGCAAGACGCTCGGCGTGATCCTGCCCGGCACGCTCAACTTCGGCACCGACGCGCCGGAACTCATGGAGGTGCAGGCCGGCCAATGCCGCATCCGCCTCGAAGGCAGCGACGAGTGGAAGACGTATGGCGCGGGCGAGTCGTTCTCGGTGCCCGGCAAGAGCCGCTTCGATATCGATGTGGTCGAAACGCTCGACTACGTCTGCAGCTATCTGTAAAGACGGACGGGTGCCGGGTCATTCACCCGGCACCGTCACCCACTTTGCTGACCTTTCCTTTATGTTTTCCGTGACGCCCTTCCCTTAAGAGCGACTGTCTGCGGAAACCACCACACGGTTCACGTCTACGCTCCAGCGCTAGTCACGATTGCAAGGCTTGGGCAATAGTGTGTTGCGCTCAAGTACGGCGCTTGCTGTGAACGAGCTCCAGCAGCATTAGACGTGGGCGGATCGATAAAAACTGATGCATTGTTCGATCCCGCGGGAGCGGTGAGGGTCATCGTCACTTTCCACCAGTTACCCGATTTCACTGCGCTCAGCGAAGTTGCCTGTCCGGCGCCCCATGTTCCGCGCACTACAGCGCCCGTATTCGTGTTGAGGACCCAGCCAAATTCAGTGCCGCTCGGGTCATCGGTCTGGATTGATCCCCCAGGAAAGACCGCCGCGTTCGTAGTGGCGAGAACGTAGTCAGTGAAGCTATAAGATTGGCCGCCCTGAACCCTGATGATTTCGCGGACATTCGAGACTGACGAGCCGTTCGTGCTGGTAACCATTGCAGCGCCCTTGTTCACTCCGGAGACATCAGTTGCAGGCACAGCGGTGCCTCCATTCTGTTGCGACCATGCATCCGGTGTGGCGAGATTTAGCGGCGAGTTGATCAGATTGTTTGCATAGCAGGCAGCCACGGCCTTGTCAGCAGGCGGTCCGTAAAACTTTGCAATGCTCGCCTGGATCGCGTTATCGGTCGTGTCGGATGTCGCCTTGGTGATGATCGCTCCTTCGAAGAACTGGATGGGAGCACCGCTACCGTCGCCGCCTTCGCCAAGCGAAAGACCGCCCTGCCATTGCCCATTAAATGCATGACCCGCGTCGTTGCCAAAGTTCAAGGCTTCTGGGGGCGCCTGGTCATAGAGTGCCGTGAGTACGCTCTGCGAGGCAGAGCCGCCTTTGACCACGAAGATATTTGACGCGGTTACCGGTGAGTATTTAGAAAGCACCGTGACGAACTTTTCTTTTGGAGGCTGCTGCGGACCATAGAGATAAACGCCTGCCTCCGCGTCGACGCCCGGCCAGTTAATATCAAGTGCGTTGCACACGGGGTCTTTTACGTTCGGTGCCTGGTTCGAGTCGCCGTCACAATAGCCGAACACAGCTGCGTTGCCGTTCGAGAACGCCAGCGCGAACATTTCCCCTTCTACTTCTCCATGCGCATAGGTGCTCGGGTTAGCACTGCTTTCCATATTTCCATAGGTCCCGCAGCACGTGGAGGACTGGCTATAGTGCGCTCCTGCCACCATGTATTCAGCGATATCGCTATCACCAATCGACTGGTTCACCGTGCCGAACCTGTTGCGATAGGCTTGTCCCGCCAAAGTACCGAGAGCTGGAATCTGAACGCCTTGCAACGGCACGAAGCCTAACTTGGCCGGCGTACCGGGGAGCGCCGGCAAATCGTTTCCGATCGATAATTGGAGCGTCGGTGACTGGGTGGTCAGCGCGGTGGGGGGCTGGAGCAGTTGAACGGTCAGTGCTCCACTGGTTCCTGGAAGCGTGATTGTCGCAAAGCCGTTGAGGACCGGAACAGTCGTCGCTTTTTGCTTCCCTGAGCCGCTATTCGGCAGGGTCAGTGACTCTGTTCCGTCCGCGTTGAGTGTGAGGGTGGCCGGCACATTGCCGAATGCTCCTCCCTTGAGCGGCGCAACCAGGTCGATCTGATCGTAAATGTAGGTGACGGAGCAGCTTGTATTGTTGCAGAACGCGTTTGCGCTCTTAACGTTGGCCGAGCCGATCAGCGTGCGGTCGGCGCCGTTCGGCAAGCTACCCGACGTATAGGGGTAGATGTCCTGCGTTGCACTATCGGACGCACGTCGAACCTGGAATAACGGGCCTCTGTAATTCTTTGTCAGCAAGCGTGTCACGCTATGAGCCGCTGAACACGGCGTGTTGGCAGTTGCTGCGGCGTCGCAAGGTAGCGCGCTCGCGATCGCCTGTTCCGCTTGTGTACTGTCATTTGACTGGGCTGCGTCATTCGTCGGCGACGGCGACGTACTTGAGTTCGACACCCCTGTCGCTTGAGATGCGGACGTGCCACTACTATCTCCGTTACATGCGGCAAGCCCGACGGTCATCGCTAACAAGACAGCAATTAATCCGGTTCCTCTGGACATCATGACCTCCTCCTATGAAGCCATAGCTTCTGATTGGACTCGTTCAACTTAGTCATGCAAAATGATTTATAAAAAATCACCACGGGTCAGGCGGGTTCAGAACTGCCACTCATTGCCGTCAGCTAGAAAACGTGCTGCCAAGCGATGTAACACACCGCCCCAGCCATACGGTGCGCGGGAATGAAGTTGATTGTCTGGTAGACCGCAAAGATGACGGCGTGCGCGGCGGCCTGGCAGTCGAAATGCGTTGGCTGGCCGTCACGCAGGATCTCGCCGGCCACGGACCGCGGCATTGTATTCATCGCGTTCGTGAGCGCGGGCGACTAGTACACGAGGTCAGCGGCCAACATCGCCACCATCCATTGCGGTACACAGCGGCTCGCCATGCTCGTCTCCACTATCGTTGTATCGATCGGCTGCCCTGCGGGACAGCACCTGACGACGCGAGACGGTAGGGTCGCCGCGTTAGGTAATAATATTAGTCAATAATATCGACTTATCGCCTCAGTACAATCCCGTATGCTCAGACTAAGGAATCGGACGTGACACCCATATAGTGGGGAAAGTGGAGCTTGCCTACCCGAATTTTGCCAATATTATCGCTAATACAATTTGTAATAAATCAGCGCGCCGCTAGTCGGGCGTTTGTTCCTCAAGACGATTGAGTACGCGTGGCAACTGAGGCATGCCTAGCGAACATGTGGAGGCCGACCTGGTCGTACGACACACTGAAAGCGCTCGTTTTTTGCGGTCAGCGCCGTTTATGTAGCCACTTCTCGGGAGTCATACCTGCCACGACCGGCGTATGCGCTCACGAATGTCATGCAAGCGCGAAACGGCTTCGTTGGAGAAAACGAAACGCAGATAGCGGTCCGCGCCGGGTCCCCAATTCGTCATCGGCGTAGCCGCGATCTTGCCGCGTTCGAGCAGCAGCTTCGACGCCTCGGGTGGCTCCAGACCCAGCGCACGGGTATCGATGAGCATCGACCAGCCGCCATGCGGACGGATCACCGGCAGATCAGCAAGCGCGCTCATCAGGAAGTCGCGACGACGCTCCCATTCCGCGACTGCAGCTGCCACGCCGTCGTCGGTTGCAGTGAGCGCGGCAGTGGCGCCGGGCATCGCGATTCCCACCTGACACACCACGTTCGACAAACTCACGAGACGTACGTCGTTCATGATCGATGCGGGCCCGACGATCCAGCCAACGCGCCAGCCGATCATCCGATACTCCTTCGACACCGCGCCGATGGTGATGGTGCGTTCGCGCATGCCCGGCAAACCGGCGGGATGAATGACCTCGCGCCCGTCGAACAGGATGCGCTCCATCGCCGCGTCATAGACCAGCCAGATGCCATTGCGCTTGCAATGTTCCGCAATCGCAAGCCATTCGTCCCGCGATGCGACGTAGCCGCTCGGCATCGAAGGCGACATGATCAGCAGCGCTTTCGTTCGCGGCCCGATCGCCGCAGCAAGACTGTCGAGATCGAGCCGCCAGCCGTCGGCACCCGGCTGCAGCCGCGCGAACTTCGGCACGCCTGCGGCCAGATGCACCCGGTTGATCAGGCCGGCGTAGGTCGGATCCGTCAGCACGACCTCGTCGCCCGGCTCAAGAATCGAGAGCAGTACGTTAAAAATCCCCGCCAGGCCGCCGGCCGAGACGATGCATTCACTCGCTGCGTCGTATGCGACGCCCACGGCGCGGCCGACCCGCTCGGCGGCCGCCTCGCGTAATGCACGCTGGCCGGTGAAGGGCAGATAGCTGTTTGCCGCGTCGTCGTCGATGGCCTCGTGCGTGTGAGCCAGCGCCTGCGCCGGCGGCCGCAGGTCGGTATCGAGATTTTCAAGCCTTAGAATGTCCGCGTCGCGCAGAGAATCCGCGGCGTCGCCGATTCGGTCGACTCCAATGCCAGGAATATTTCTTAAGCGAGATACTGTCACACAGGCCTCCGTTATCGTTTTAATATATTAAAGTGAAAAAATCTCCAGATAGCAAGCCCTCTTCGACTTCGCTTGCCGAACTCCTGCGCGAGCGCATCGCGAACGGCACCTTGGTGCCCGGGACGCAGCTGCGGCAGGATCTGATTGCGAAGGAATTCGGCACCAGTCACATTCCGGTGCGTGAGGCGTTCGTGCAGTTGCAGGCGAGCGGGTTCGTTACGATCGTGCCGAACCGGGGCGCATTCGTCTCCGCGATGACGCGGCTCGAAGCGTCAGAATTAACGGAGATGCGGATCGCGCTCGAACTGCTGGCGCTCGACTCCGCTATCGATGCGTTCGGCGCAGACGACGAGACCGCGGTCCGCGCAATTCTTAAGCATGACGAGAACGCGCACGAGGTCGAGAACTGGTCGATCGACAACTGGGCATTTCATCGAGCGATCTATCGGCCGAGCGACAAGCGGCATCTGCTGGAGACGCTGGAAGCAATCTGGCGCAAGACTGACCGCTATCTGCGGCTCGTCTGGCAGCTAGAGCGCTACCAGGGCATCTCGCTGGCAGAGCATCATGCGATCCTCGATGCAGTGCTCGCACGAGATCGGCGCGCCGCCAAGCGCTTGACGAAAGCGCATATCGAGGCGGCTGGCGTTGTGATGCAGGACGCGCTGCGCGAAGCGCGGCAATGACGAAGCCGGTAGTCAACCGGCCGAAGCTGTCGCCAGGAACTGCGCCAGGCGCGCCCACATTTCGACGGGATTCGAATACATCGGAAAGTGCCCGCTATGGGATATTTCCGCCAGCTCTATTCCGTGCGCCCGAAGAGACGGCAGATACGACAGAGCAGCGTTCTGCTCGCCATACATGAACATCCGCGGGAACGGCGGTGAAAGGAATTTCGTCATCAGGTCACCATGGTCGGACAGTTCGACCATGGATCTGAAGATGCCCGGCACCGCCTCAGCGCGCACCTTGTGACCCAAGCTCGCTGCATAGAGCGGACACGAATAAAACGGCGAACGCCAAGCCCGTTCAATGAAGTCATCGAAGAATGCTTGCGCGTTCTCCGCCGGATAATCGATCACCTGTCGGCTCAGGAAACAGTCCTCGGGCGCCACGTTACCCTCGATATCGGTGAAGCTCAGCACGCGCTGAGGTTCTTCATGCCCCAGCATGAGCGCGGTGAGGCCGCCCATTGAGTGGCCGACGAGATGGAACCTGTGGATGCCGAAGTGCTCAAGCACGGCCTTCGCAGTCGCGACCAGAAACGGAATCGAAATCTTCGACAGATCGCTGCAGTGTGTTGCGCCGCAGCCAGGTGCGTCGTATGCCACGACCGCACGCCCCGCGAACGCCGGATAGCGAACGATGTCGGCGAAATCTTCTTTGGTCGAACCGAAGCCGTGCAGGTACAAGATCGGCGCCCGTTCACCTGCCCTGCGCATTGCGGCGATCTGGAGGTCAACACCTTGTACGCTCAGCGTCAGCGTTTCTCTTGCAAGCTCACTCGGCGACGGCATGATTTTCCTGACTAAGTAATTGGCAAAAACTCGTGATCGCACGGCACGCTTCAATTAGTGCGTCGTCATCGAGCGCGTAGGCGATCCGGATGTAGGGGCCGAGCCCAAAAGCGCTGCCTTGAACCACGGCGACGCCGGCTTCGTCCAGTATGGCTGCTGCTACGTCCTCGTCGGTGTTGAGTTTTGCGCCGGCCGGCGTCGTGCGTCCGATCAGCCCCTCGCACGAGGCAAACGCGTAAAAGGCGCCGCTGGGTAAGGCACATGTCAGACCGGGGGCCTGATTGAGCAGCTTCACCATCAGGTCGCGTCGCTGCTCGAAGACGGATCGCGATTCGGCGATGAAGTTCTGAGGGCCGGTGAGCGCCGCCAATGCTGCATGCTGCGAGATAGCACTGGCGCCCGAGGTCTGTTGCCCCTGAAGCTTTTCCATTGCATCCAGCAACCAGCGCGGACCGGTGCCGAAACCGATGCGCCAGCCCGTCATCGCATAAGCTTTGGACACGCCGTTCATCGTCAGCGTGCGTGAGATCAGCCGCGGCTCGACCTGAGCAATCGTATGGAAGGTCGCACCATCGAAGATCAGATGTTCGTAGATATCATCCGACAGGATCAGCACATGCGGATTGGCCAATAGCACTGCGGCAAGCGCGGCTAGCTCTTCACGCGTGTAGACCGCACCGGTCGGATTGGAAGGCGAGTTCAGGATCAGCCAGCGCGTGCGTGGTCCGATTGCGTCGGCCAGCGCCTGGGGCGTCAGCTTGAAACCGTCTTCGCTGCCGCAGGTGACGATGACCGGGGTCGCGCCGCACAGCTGAACCATCTCAGGGTAACTCACCCAGTAAGGTGCGGGCACGATGACCTCGTCGCCTTCGTTGAGGGTTGCGGCCAGCGCGTTGTAGATGACCTGTTTGCCGCCGCCGCAGACGATCGTGTCCTGCCAACTGACGTCAAGACCATTTTCGCGCTGGAATTTCGCAGCCACTGCTTCGCGCAACGACCGCATGCCGGCGACCTGCGTATAGCGCGTGTGTCCGGCACGAATCGCGTCGACTGCCGCGTCGCAGATGTGCACGGGTGTGTCGAAGTCCGGCTCGCCCGCGCTGAGCGAGAGGACCCTGGCACCCGCGGCACGGCGCACCGCAACGTGGTCCATCATGCGGTAGGTCGCCGAAGCTTGGGCCTTGGCAAGGTGAACGTTCAGGTGCTGCAGATCTTCGTGATTCATTACCTGCACCCTTCCTTGATGGCGTCGAATTCCTTGTCGTGCATGACATCAGCGACCGATCGTCCGGCACGCACCGCCTGCACCATCCCGTCCTGGCGCCGCGCGATGCGTTCACCCAGTTCAATGACTTCTTCGATGCGCGCAGCCGACACGAACACCGTGCCGCAACGGTCCGCGATGACGTAGTCGTCTTCATTGACGAGCACCCCGGCGGCGCGGACGGGCTCGCCTGAGGAAACCTGAACGACCCGATTGCGTGCGCTGATCGTCGTGACGCCACGCCCAAAGACCGGGTATCCGATCGATTCGCTGCCGTCGATATCACGGCTCATGCCATCGATTACTGAACCGCGAATGCGCTTGAATTGGGCAGCATTGGCAAGGATGTCGCCCCAGCACGAAATCCCATCGATGCCGCCGGCAATAACCAGAATCCGGTCGCCTGACTGGATCTGAGCGATGACCGGCGAAATCAGGTGGACGGTTGGTCCCGCGTCCGCCTTCAGTCCCAGTTGAATGGTGCTGGCGCGCCCGACGATCTTCGGACAATCCCACAAGGGGCGCAGGCCGAACGTAGCGCCGGGAATGCCAAGGAAGTCCAGCGCGTCCGATACCGTGTTGGTGTCGAGCGCGGCAAAGCGATCAAGCAGTGAGGTCGAGGTCATGGCAGCGCCGCGAGATGGTTGCGATGCCCTACTTTCACGCCTACAGTTAGATATGTAAATTCCGAATTTTAGAAGCTTTCGATACGTCAAACCTATCAGTCAATCATGATCAACTTCCGGCTTATCCGTCATTTATGGCTCTTCCTGGCCGTTGCAGAGGAACAGCACTTCGGGCGTGCGGCACGGCGCCTGGATATGTCCCAGCCGCCGCTGACTGAGCAGATCCAGGCGCTCGAACAGGCGTTGAAGGTGAAGCTGTTCGAGCGCTCCCGGCGTGGGACGCAACTTACGCCGATTGGCGCTGCGATCCTGCCTGCGGTGCGTAAGTTCGCGGAACAGCTTGAGCGACTTGAGCTCTCGGTGCGCGAGGCGGTCGCCGGACGGAGTGGCGTCCTGACAATTGGGGCGATTTCGTCTGCGATGCTGGATGTTCTGCCGCCGCTAGTCGAGCGGCTAAAGTCCGAGTACCCGCAACTTACAATATCGGTCAAAGAGATCGACAGTGTGGAGGCCGTTCCAGCGCTCGAGGCCGGTGACATTGACCTGGCTTTCGCCAGACTGGAGGGCGAGCTTGGCGGGACGATTCAGTCATTGCCGCTGGCCCAGGACCGGCTGGCGGTGGCCATGCATCGTGATCATGCGATGGCTGGAGCTTCACGCATCAGGCTGGCGTCGCTCGCGGATCAGGATTTCGTCATGTTTTCCCGGCAGGTAAGCCCGGTGTACTTCGATAGCCTGGTGGCGTCTTGCCGGTCCAATGGGTTCTCTCCGCGAATACTGCACGAGGTCCGTTCGGTGGCTTCCCAGGTTGCTTTCGTGGGCTGCGGGCAAGGCATTGCTCTGGTGCCGGCTTCGCTGAAGAAGCTGGCTCCTGAGAATGTTGTGTTTCGCCCGCTCAAGGAAAATGTAAGTGTGGTGACTACGGCTGTGGCCTGGAGTACTGGTCGGGATAATCCGCTTATTGACGCCGTGGTTGCCGTATTAGGTAGTACTGGAGGTGGTCCGAAGATGCGTAAGGTGTTGCGCTAGGCCGGCTACTTGGGTTCGCCCGGGTTCGATGACCAGCATTGACTGAAGCCTGACTTGCCGGCTTCGTCATCACCGCGCAGAAAACGCGTTACGTTTGAAGATCCGTCCACGTACCGTGCCGAAGTCGTCATCAGCCATATTGTCAAAGCCACGTTGCTGGAGTTCACGCCATCATGAGACGTTTTTGCTTCGCAGCGGCCCTCGCCCTGCTCACCGCCGGCTGCACCTCGACATGGTCGCCCACGAATAATCAGACCACCGGGCCAGGTCCGGCCGACACGGATACCTACATTCTGCACTCTACCAACGGTGCGACGCCTGGTGGCTCCACGTCAAAGCGACCTAGACTCAGCGTCGGTGTCAGCGATCCCGATACGCAGTTGATTCTGCCGTGGTTCCTCAATGACATCATCAACTTTGTTAACTATCACTAGCTTGCCGTACATGCCGATCGGGCTTGCAACAGCCTCGCTCCGAGACTCCACTATCCCGCCGCCACAATCACATGCGCCTGAATTTTGCCGACCACCGGGCCTTCGCCATGACGGTTGGCAATCGCCTCCGTCGCTCGGTCCGTCGCCAGCTGAAGCAAGCCGGCGTCGCGCGCCTCGATTTCGTTGCGCAGCGGCGTTCCCAGGCAATAAGCAGCGGCGGCGGCGCGTGCCGAGGTCGCGCAACTCACCTTCTCGCGTGTCGCGATCTCGATGTCGGCGAACCCTGCGCGGCTCAACTCCTCTCGGATCAGCGCGATATCGTGATAGCCGTGCGGCGTGCGGGCGAGAAATCTCGGAGGGTCGTGCGGAAACACCGTGGCGACGGCGTTGGCGACTTCGTCGGCAAAGGCGTTCTCTTCGATACGGTCCCAGACATTGAAGACAAAGCGCCCGCCGGGTCTCAGCACGCGACGCGCCTCGGCATAGCCAACGATCCGATTGGGGAAAAACATCGCGCCGAACTGGCAGCAAACGACGTCGAACGATGCAGCTTCGAACGGCAGGTCGAGCGCGTCCGCCTGCCTCCATTCGATACGGCTATCGGCCCCCTGCCTGGTAGCGGCATAGTCGAGCATGGGCTGGTTAAGGTCGGTCGCCACGTACCGCGCGCCAGCGCAAAGTTTTGGTTCAAGCACCCGCGTGACCACGCCGCTGCCGGCCGCCGTTTCAAGCACCGAGCCGGGCGCGAAGGCTGCAACAACCTCCGCCAGGTCGGCAGCGTAGGCCTCGAAGATTAGGGGGACCATCAGCGTGTCGTAGAACTTCGGGATCGAACCCGCAAACACCTTATCGCGCTCAGTCATGACATCCCCTTGAAGCTCTTAATAGCGCCCGCGACCATCCATTCGAGAGCAGGCCAAGCCACTCCAAGGCGTACTCTTTCTGGTCGGGCGTTGCGCTATAGTGGCCGCGCATACCAGCCTCGTCAACGTCATCCAGTGACCTTTCCAACACGCGTGCCTTCATAGCAGCGCTGCCGCGGTAATGCTGCGAAGGCAACTAGCGGGCGAACAATCTCAGCCACCGTATGGCCGATATGGGTCGAACCGAATCTGTCAGCGTCCGACCAAGAACGATCAACCATAAAAGCAAAGTGAATTGGCGAGAATTTTGATTCGAAGTACTCTTGAGAATTGTCTTCATATAGCCCAGATCCCTGCTATGTTGCCGTCTATCGACGAACTCCTCGCGCTTGACGCGCTGACCTTACGCGAACACACCGAGCAGGCTGGTGATACCTTCGATGTTGATGAGCACCGAGTCCAGTTGCGAAAGTCCCTGGAGGTCAGCGAGGTGTGCTCAGTGCGGCGGGAAGGCAAACTCGTTGCCTATGCAATGCTTCGACCGCATTCAGGTGCTTGCTGGTTCGTTGGCGCGTTTGGTACGCATCCGTTGTATCGAACGTATGCCGTTATGACTGAGCTGCTCGCAAAGATGGCGAAGCTGGCGAGTGAACAAGGGATCGGCGAGCTAAAAAGTCATGTCTACAAAACCAACCGGTTGTCTATCGCTTTCCATCGCAAGCTTGGATTTCAGGTGACGCGTGAGAACGACAAAGGCTTTGAGTTCTTCATTGCAATACGTGAACTGACCACCAAGCCAGCGGTTCAACGCGCCACTGCCAGAGCGGCATGCAGCCCCGAGTCCGGCGCGCCGGAAGCACCGGCAATCCTGCGAAAAGTGTGACGCCGGCACGTTGAATATTCGTCGAGTCACAGCGGAACATTAGGAGTTAGAGGCCACTCACGTAGCACCTGATCGCCCCGCTCGGGTTGGCGAAACCGGGAGCGAGGAATTTCAGAGATCGCCGCGATCTCGATCATCAGTTCGGGTGGGTATAGACGTTCGACCTGGACGGCCGTTGTGACTGAATATGGCATGCTGGAAGCAGCATAGGCTGCTAAAGCTTGCTATGGAAAAAAGCGACGATTTGCCCTTCGATTTCAGTCTGTATCGCCGCACGATCAACACCCTGTGCGTCATCGCACACCTCGGGCGCGGCTGCCTTTAATGCTGGCGGGCAAACATCCGTCATGACGAAATGTCCGCCCGATACATAGACGACCTTGGGTGGGTACGGAAGGCCTGCTATCAGCGCGTTCAAGTTCTCCTCGCCGAGGTCGCTCTGCTTCGGCCGGAACACGAGCGTGGGAATCTTCACAGAAGTTAGCCCGGCAGGCGTGAACAACACCGCGAAAGGATCAAGTAAAGCAAGCGCTTTCAAAGGAAGACGCGGAGCTTGGGGCGACTGGCCGAGGAATTGAGTTTGCTTCGAGGGGGCCGTCCCACTTTTGCCGCCCGGGCCGGCGCCGCATGACTTTGCATCGTCCGGATGCGCCGCGCAATAAGTTGCGAGATGCTCGAAATCAGGTACACCACCGGCGATCCGCAACGCGACTGCGCCGCCAAGCGAAAAGCCAAGCATGCCAAGCTTATCTGCGTCTGCATGAATCGCGAAACGAGGATCGGCCATCATGGCTTCAAAAGCAGCAGTAATCTGGTAAGGCCTGTGAAGAAAGGCCGTGTTTCCGTGGATCGGTGCGACTACGATAAAGCCTTGGCGAGCAAGGTAGGTGGAAAGGTTCCGTAAAACGAGCGGAGAACCGCCTCCCGCGCCTCCGCCGTGCGACAGGAGCAGAACAGGAAACTGACCGGCGGCAACCGGCGCATTGCGGCTGGCTGATATAGGAAACGGTCCAGCTTGCCAAGGTATCTCCTGAGTCTCTGTCGGATACCAGATGAAGGTGTCCAACCGATCTTCACCAGATACCGAAATGCGGGTGACACCAGCATGGAATTGAGCCGTTTGTGCCCACGCCGTTGATGCGACACAGAGTGTCAGCAGGGCGATCACGAGGGAGAGCATACGCATGGCGGCGGTTTCCTTAGTCTTCGGAGCAGATTGATAATTCGGTTGAATCTGGTCGGCGGGGCTTGGATTGAACCTGTGCATCTGTCGTTGACTTCACTCCACTGTCCAGCAAGAACGATCGGATGGCCACCGTCCGTCGTGCCCTAGTCAGCTTCAGACGTTCGGTATCGACCGTCGGTTTGGTGAAAATCGGACCGACGACGGCGCTCCGATAGACTGCAACTCTCGCCCAACCTCGCCGCGATCGCATGGACACCCAGCTTTTGATCATCTGCGGACTTACATTCGTAATCCACGTCATCGCAACGCTGGCTTATGCTGTGCGGATCGCCGGTGTTCGCACTCGACGTATCGCTGTGTCGTTCTCACTGTTCGGAATTATTGCCCTTGTGTCCCGAACGGCGAACTCCTTTCAAGGACCATTCATAGCCAAGCGCGTAGAGCTCGATATTGCTCGGCATCTTGAGGGTGGCCTGCTCGGTGATTTTCGACTCTTCCTGATTACAGCTACAGCCGCAAGCATAGTCGGCGCGTTGCTGATCCCAACGTTTCAGCGTTATTTCAGTCGTGCTGTCGAGCACTTTCAAGCTAATCGTTCATTGCCGCGCCTTCTGCTCCATATTTTCAGCCGTGGCGGCATCAACTATATGCGGGACGGCGCGCGGGTTCCGTCGCGCCAAAACATCTCCCAGCTAACGAGCGGTGCCGGCGTATCCGGGACGGTGATAGCGCTCAACATCTTTGCGATGGCCATCTGGACTGTCGGTGTTTTCGCGTCGCTCTACGCGGGATATCTCAAGCCAGATTTGCGCGTGACGTGCGCCAATCTATCGTCGGTCATTAATGGCTTTGCGACCGTTGTATTGGCGGTGGTCATCGACCCGCAGGTCTCCGTCATGACGGACGACGTGATCGAAGGCCGAGTCTCCGAAAACAACTTTCGACGAGCTATCACCACCCTCGCTGGGGCACGAGTTGTCGGAACCTTGTGTGCACAAATAATACTCGTACCGGCCGCGCTCATTATCGTACGCGTCGCGGAGTTGATTTAGAGCGGAGTGTGTCAATCTGGAATACTGTGATCGACCGCACACGGGGATAGTAAGGCCGCGCCTGGTAGGTTAGCGGCGGCATCCGTCAGACACAGACTCGGCCAGTTGCAGTCATTCGACATCTGTATCTAGATCGGTGACAATCCGAGGCTCATTTGCGTCAGTCTTACGTCTTTCGTTCACAAATAATGTCCAACGGAGATATGAGTGATGGACTCGAAAAGCATCCGCCGGGCAACGGCAGAGGATGTCCTGGTGCTCACACGGATCCGTAACGAAGCACACACATGGAAGCTAGCGCACCGCGACTACGCGTGGGGCAAGGAAGGAGACGGCGTTTCCGAGCGATGGATGCGAAACACTGTCGCTCAAAAGGAAGTGTATGTTGTTGAGCTGGACGGCACTCCTGCGGGCATGTTTTCGCTCGATCTGGACGATGAGCGGCGCTGGGGGCCGCAGGAGCCAATCGCGGCTTACGTGCACGGGCTGAGCGTGCGAACAGGCTTTAACGGACGAGGACTCGGCGGCTTCATGCTTGACTGCTGCGCTAGCAAAGTGCGCGGCTTGAACCGTCGCTATGTCCGGCTCGACTGCGCCGCTCACAACGCGAAGCTATGCGCCTGGTATGAGTCGCTTGGTTTTATCCGCGCAGGACTGTGGCAGGAACCCGGTCCCGGTGGCTATGTCTGGTCACTATACGAAAAACCGGCTCATTAACGTTGCAGGACAAGATCATGAAAATCGAAGTCACTGACCTGCGAAATGATCGGGATGACTCATTCGTGGCAACGCAACTCAGTACCTACAACGCCACCTTCACAGTTAGAGATTTCAGGTTGTTGCGCGTATTTGCACGCAACGCGGACGGTAGCATCATTGGCGGCTTGTTGGCGGATATGGCTCAACCGACAGGCACGCATGGTTCATGCTCTGGAACCCTGCGACTGGCGACACGACGAACGTCAACGGTGTGAAACGCGGAAACTTTCGACTGCATCCCATGGGACCGCTCCGGCTGAGCGAAGGGTGCATTACGATCGTCAACCCTGACGCCTTTGATGGACTTCAGAAGTACATCCGGTCACAGGGGCTCACGACACCGGTCCCGGGTACGACCATGAAGGCGTATGGAACGGTTGAAGTGAAATGAAAAAAGAGTTTGCGGTAAAAGCGCTGCTAGTCGTCGCCTTCGTCGTCGTGTCGGTGATAGGGGGCTGGTACGTGGCGGCCCTTTACAGCCGGTTGCCAATCGAGATGCCGCACCCGGTAAATACGTTCGTCCGCTTCGTGCTGTCCGTGACCGGCAACAGCGATATGGCGAACCCCGACGACATGGAAATGCTCGCGCTACTTCTGTACTGGGTAGTGTCCACGCTGCTGGTTGGCGGACTTATCTTTGCCGGCTACCGGGCGCTGCGGCATTACCGGAAACAGCGAACGGCATAGACAAAAAGGCCCGCTACGGAGGCACGCTTCGGCGCAATCGAAGGCCCTAAGGCGCTGTTCGGCCAGGAAGAAGCATTCGACATCGATGTGGAGATCGTCGACAATTGGTACCTGCCCTTATCCTTGCGTCTCGTCCAGAACCATGCGCAACGTCGCCTATCTGCTTCTCTCGATCACGCTTGCCTCGCCGCTTTCAGCGTTGGCGTTCGGTAACGATAATCCAGATTACGATCAATGCATTCTGCTCTCGCTGAGAAACAGCCAGAGTCGCATGGCGGCGGGCGCGATCAGAGACTCGTGCGATGCGCTTTACAGAAACGGCGCGCTGCTTTTACCTCGCGAAAGGTCGTATCACGTGTGTGTCTTGCAGAATGTGCAGAGCGTGAGAGACGCATTTGCGGTTAACGAAATTCTGCACGCGTGTCGACGTCAGAATCAGATGTGAATGTCCGCTAACGGGGCCTCCACATGTCCCATGTGGGGCGAACTGAGCCGCTCATCGTCCGGCTGAGTTCGGTCCTGAGCGGCTCCTCGTCGCCGGTTCGCAAACGTCCACTCGCCGCGCAAAGCTGACCCTCAGTTCAACAAAGAGGATCGGCATGCCCTCTCTGAGCCGGCTGTTACCAGCAGGCGGCCGGCAACAGCGAACGCAGGCGCGTGCCAAGAAAAAAATATTCAGCCTCACTGTAACCTCGCATCCATCCCCGACGAACTACAAAGAGAGCGGGCGATGCATACCCCACCTGCATCGCCCGTTGTTCTTCGCTAACGTTCATCAGGAGACCTTGCGCATGAACACTGTCCGCTACCTGCTTCGTTTCACCGATCCCGCCTGGCTGACGGACCGCTGGAGCCTCGCGCGATGGGCACCCTTGCCATTGCGGCTGATCGTCGGTTACGGGTTCATGGCGCACGGCTACTCAAAAATCGTCAAGCATCCGGATGCATTTGCTGGAATTTTGCGCGCGCTCGGTGTGCCGGCACCACACTTCATGGCGTGGGCGACCATCGCAATCGAACTGGTCGGGGGTCTCGCGGTCATTGCCGGCGCATTCGTGCCGCTCGTCAGTCTGCCAATGATCGCGGTACTGATGGTTGCGACGCTGACTGTGCATCTTCCATACGGGTTCTTGTCGATCAAGCTGATGGCTGTCACGTCAGCCGGCCCGCAGTTCGGTCCGCCGGGCTACGAGACCGATCTGCTTTATCTTGCGTGCCTTGCCGCGCTAATGATGGGGGGATCGGGACCGTTCTCCGTCGATGGCTGGCTTAGTCGCGGCAGGCGGCAATAGGAAGGGCGATGGAATTTGAGGGCGGCATTGCGGACTAGGTACCTGATCTTCGTCGTTATGCGCGCGCTAGTGCGACGAAACGTACATCGCATCATCGAACGCAGCCGGAACAGCAAAGCTCTCACGCATACGCTTCGCCTCCGCCGCTGGCGTCAAGCCAAAAAGCCGCTTGAACTCTCTGCTGAACTGGGACGCGCTCGTGTAACCCACTGCGTGGCTCGCGCCCTCCGCAGTCAAATCCTCACGGACCATCAACAGGCGGGCCTGATGCAAACGTGTTGACTTCACGTACTGCATCGGCGAAACGTGCATGATTGTCTTGAAGTGGCTGTGGAAACTCGGAAGGCTCATTCCCGCTTCCTCTGCCAACTGCATCACGTCCAGCGGCTGCGCGTAGCCGGCATGGATGAGGCGCAGTGATCTGCCTATCCGGCCGAACTGCCCTTTCATCGCCAAAGCCTCGCGCATCGAGCTTCCCTGCTTTCCGGTGAGCACACGGAAATAGATCTCGCGCAGCAGGCCAGGTCCCAATACAGCAGCTTCGAGCGGCCGATGCATCGCCTCCAGGAAGCGCAACACGGACGCCTGCATCGCGTCATCCATCGGCGTCGACATCATGCTCTGAGGCGCCTGCACGTATTCCGTTGCGCCTTCACGATCGATCTGTACGGCGAGTTCAGCGGCCAATGGGAAATCGAGGTGCAGATACAGCGCGAGCAACGGGCGCTCCGGGCTTGCCTCGGTTTCCATGCTGAACGGAACGGGCACGGACACGGCCAGGTAGTGATGCTCGTCGTACAGATAGAGTTGGTCGCCAAAATAACCTCGCTTGCGGCCCTGGCAAACGATCACGATGCCGGGGTCGTAGAGAACCGGCGTGCGTGACAGAGGCCGGTTTGAACGCAAGATCCGCACGCTCGGCAGTGCCGTGAGGTTGTAGCCCTCCTCCGGCGCCAACGCGCGGAGCAACGCAATCATGCGTTTCTGGGTTCCCGAGGAAAGATCCGGAATGTACGTGGAGGTCCGCTTCGCATTCATAGTTTTAGGCAAGAAAAATAGCGGAATATGGCTTAGCCAGCTTCGTCCCTCAGACTAGTATGCATTCTCCAGACACCATTTGGGAGAAGCTTCAATGGCATCCAGCAAAATTCTGCTCGTCACCGGCGTCAGAAGTGGCTTCGGCCGTGCACTCGCAGGAGAGGCGTTAGCGGCGGGACACAAAGTCGTCGGTACGGTGAGAAGCGCGGAAGCAAAGCGTGATTTCGAATCTCTGTCCGCGACAGCTGCTTTTGGACGTGTACTTGACGTGACCGACTTCGATGCCATCGACGGCATCGTGGCGGAAATTGAGGCGACCGTCGGACCCGTGGACGTTCTGGTCAACAACGCCGGCTACGGGCACGAAGGCGTCATGGAAGAATCGCCCTTATCGGAGATGCGCAGACAGTTCGATGTGAATGTGTTTGGCGCCGTCGCCATGATGAAAGCCGTGCTGCCCTTCATGCGTGAACGCAGACGTGGCCACATTCTGAATATCACGTCGATGGGCGGCCATATCACCATGCCCGGAATCACCTACTACTGCGGAAGCAAATTCGCTTTGGAGGGCATTTCTGAGGCGCTTGGCAAAGAGGTCAAGTCTTTCGGCATCGCCGTAACAGCCGTCGCGCCAGGCTCGTTCCGCACCGACTGGGCGGGTCGCTCGATGACGCGAACGCCCCGTTCGATCGCGGACTACGACTCGATCTTTGAGCCCATCCGCAAAGCGCGCGAAGAGAAGAGCGGCAAGCAATTGGGGGATCCCCAAAAGGCGGCACGCGCGATGCTGGCAGCAATCGCCGCGGACCACCCTCCCACGCATCTTTTGCTCGGTAGCGATGCACTCGGGCTCGTGAGGGACAAGTTGTCCGCGTTGGGAAAAGAGATCCGTGACTGGGAGTCTGTCACGGTCTCAACTGATGGCTGAAGACCGCAGGCGCCAGGAGGACATGAGCGCCTGCATCTGCACGCTGGGGCGCCGTGCTCAGCGCTCGAGCAGATCCTGCGGCTCGATGCCCGCCTCGGTGCAGTAGCGTTGATAATCGGCAAGGCGATCGGCGGTTGTGATGCGGAGTTTGACCTCGCCATTGTGGCCAAGATACTCGACAGTGCCCATCACCACCACCATCACGACCAGTGGTTTGTCACCGACCGCCTCCCACCAGTCGACGTTGCCGGTAGACTCATGCACGTAGTCGCCGGGTTCGACAATTTCGCCAGTACAGAGGCGACGCTGTCCTTCAAGGTTGAAAGCGTGCACTTCACCGGTATGACGGTGCAGGCCGAGCTTGATACCAGGTTCCAGACGCATCAGTTCCACCCAGCCGCGGCCATCTTTCAGGAAGCGCAGCGGCCGCGACCACTTACCCGGACCTTCGGGGATCCACAACCCGTCTGCGGACAAGGGGCTGGCACGGGTGACCGTATGTCGTTCGTTGATCATGCGATGGCTCCGAATAGATTGTGATGTCGTTGTTCGCGGCATTGTTCGCGCGGCGTTGTTCGGTTAGCTACGCACCAAGGTGCGTAGAAAAGTCTATCACCCGTGCCAGGCACCTATCTCCGCGAGTTTCCGTAGTCCGGAGATTGAGCAAGAACGGCTAGGCGCGATGTTTCGACCATGAGCGACCATAACGCCAGTCGCACAATCCAGATATCCAGACCATGCAAGCTCATGTTGACGCCACTCATGCTTACACGAAGCGCTTCAATGCCGTACTCGCGTACATCGAAACGAACCTCGATGGCGACCTGTCAGTAGAAGCGCTAAGTCGCATTGCGAACTTCTCGAAGTTCCATTTTCATCGGCAGTTTGCCGCCTATGTGGGGGTGCCGGTCGCACGCTACGTGCAACTGATGCGCTTGCGTCGGGCTGCCCACCGCCTGGCTTCGCGTGAGTTCTGCTCGGTGCTCGACGCCGCGTTCGACGCGGGCTTCGACAGTCCCGAAGCCTTCAGTCGTGCATTCAAGCGCGCATTCGGCACGGCGCCGAGTTCGTTTCGGCAGCATCCGAACTGGCAGATCTGGAGTGCGACTTTTGTCGTCCCCTATCTTTCAAGGAAACTCACCATGCAAGTACAAATTGTCGATTTTTCTGAAACCCGTGTCGCCGCGCTTGAACACTGCGGACCGCCTGGGCTTGTCAACGAGAGCGTGCGCAAGTTCATCGACTGGCGCAAGCAAAGTGGGCAATCTCCGGTTGCGTCGAGCAGAAATTTTGGTATCCCGCGCAATAACCCGGACACGACACCGGCCGATGCATTTCGTTTCGATATCTGCGGAGAAATCGACGAGCCGGTCGCGTCGAACGTCTACGGTATCCGCGAACTCGTCATTCCGGGCGGTCGATGTGCCGTGGTTCGGCATACCGGATCGACCGACCACGTCGGCGAGACTATCTATCCGATCTACCGCGACTGGCTTCCTGCGAGCGGAGAGGAACTTCGGGACCATCCCTTGTTCTTTCACTATCTGAGTATTTTTCCGGAAACGCCGCAGGATCAGTGGCAAACCGACATCTACATTCCCCTCGTGTGACCGGGTGATCTGCGACAGCGACCTTACGGTCGCTGGACCGCTGATCAGAAGTTGGCGACAATGCGACATCCATCGACTTCTACTACCTCAGGTAACGGGTGCGACCGGCTATGCTTATCGACTCTCTCTGGCGCATCGCACTTCGCATCGCATACCCGCTCGCTCGCGCCTGGTGGCACCTTCGGCGACCTCGCCATGAAGGCGCACTAGTCGCAATCTACGTCGGGCAGGCGCTGTTGCTCGTGAAGTCATCGTACCGGGCCGAGTGGAATTTTCCCGGCGGCAGTGTCCATCCCGGTGAGACGCCTGATGCCGCGGCGCAGCGCGAGATGGAAGAGGAGATTGGTCTGCCGTCGTACACACTATTCCCCGCAGGCAGCGTCTATGGCACTTGGGACGGGCGAAGAGACCGGGTGCATTTCTTTGAACTGCACCTCGATTTCATACCCGAGCTGCGGCTTGATAATCGTGAGATTATCGCCACGCATCTGGCATCGCCAGAGGAATTGCACAACATCGCGCTGACAGGGGCAGTCACGGCGTATCTCCGCAAAGATTTCTGCAGTTAGTTGGCACCTCTCCTTTCGGGACATCTTGGCTCGAAAACGCTGTGCACACCGTGCTTGACCAACACACACATACGCTCATGTCTTTGCCAAGCCCGACACTGCATACCCCTCGCCTGCTATTGCGCCCTTTCACGGAAGCCGATACGGGCTCCATCTACGCACTGCAGAGCAATCCGCGCGTGCTGCGCTACTGGGACGCGCCGCCCTGGAAAGAGCGCGCGCAAGCAGAGCGCTTCATCGCTGTTTGCAAGCAGATAGAGCAGGAAGGCACCGGCGCGCGGCTGGCCATCGAGCGTGCCGTCGACGGTGTATTCATCGGCTGGTGCTGTTTGATGAAATGGGATCCAAACAACCGCAGCGCGAAGATGGGCTACTGCTTCGATGAAACGGCATGGGGCCAAGGCTTCGCTACCGAAGCCGCAAGCGCTTTGTTGCAGTGGGCCTTCGACACACTGGATCTGAATCGTGTTCAGGCCGAGACTGACACACGCAACACGGCATCGAGCCACGTGCTGGAGAAGCTCCAGTTTGTCCGCGAAGGCACCCTGCGAGAAGACTGCATTGTGGATGGCGAGGTATCGGATTCCTGCGTGTACGGGCTCCTCAAGCGGGAATGGAAGCCGTTGCAGTCAGGATCGACCACAGGCTGAAACGGGCTCCCTTGCCCCCACCCGAACGCGTCACTACCGACGAGATAGCCAACGCGGTCGGTGCCTTCCTATCCGGGTGGACAGGTCATCGGCTTAACGTGCAAGCTTTGGCAAGGATAGGATTCAGGTAGCTGCGGGTTCTGCGCGGCACTCAAATTTGAGCCGTCGCTGCTCACGGTGCAGCCGGCAAGCATCATTAGCAGACCGGATACCACGGCGACATTACGCCACACGGTAAATTGCATATGTACTCGACACAACGGGAATGGGTTGCGGTACGGGAAACCCGTCGCAAACGCTGTTAGGCATGGAGTTGCAACGCCAATCAACACCGTGTTGACGCGTAGATCACGCATTGCCGGTCGTCAAGGCTCGGTCACCGAAAGGTAAGCCGCAGCCGCTTCGATCTGTGCGTCGTTCAGCGTGGCCGCGACGGCTGTCATCGTTCCCGGCGCCGGCGTTTTCCCCTTCGCGCGCGCCTGAAATTCGTGTAGCCGGGCAACGACAAACGCCGCCGGTTCGCCTGCAATGCTCGGAAAGCGCGCGCCGTTGCCTTTGCCGCCGGCCGCGTGGCAGCTGAAACAGGCGGGAATGCCGGATCCCGCACCCATCTCGGCGAGCTGCTTGCCGGCCAGCACCAGGCTTTGTTGCGGTGGCGCACCTTCGGCAAGCGGCGGGTCCTGCTTCGAGAAAAAATTTGCGAGCTCGCGTATTTCGCTATCGGAAAGAGTGAGTGCAACCGTCTGCATGACAGCGCTTGCGCGCGTACCCGCCTTGAACATTGACAATGCGTGCGCGAGATAATCCGGATCTTTGCCAGCAAGCCGCGGCCCACCGGCTACAGTGCCGGCGCCCAATGCGCCGTGGCACGCGACACAGGTTGCGATGGACGGAGCCTCCGTCCCATTGGCAGTGTCATGCACATTCGCTGCGGATTGTGCATGACAGGTACTTGCGAAACCGACGAGCGCCGCAACCGAAAGCGGACGCAAGCCGGCGCGCAACATGTTGACAGAACGTGGACCGATCATCGTGATTTTCCCGCTATGCTTTGAACAAGCGTCCCGTGAACGACGCGATGGGACGATTCTGCCGGGATGATTCTGACCGGCGAGCGTCAAGCGGATTACGGATCTGTTATCTAGGGCGATGACCGGCCTGTCTGCAAGCGTCGCCTTACTTCTGCTCGCCGGTCGCTTCGAGGATCAGATTTGCCACTTCAGTCGGATGCGACAGCAGCGACACGTGGCTCGACTTAAGCTCGATCGTATGCGCGTGCATGCGGTTCGCCATGAAGCGCTCCAGATCGGTGTTGATGGTCCGATCTTCAGTCGACACCGCATACCAGGTCGGCTTGTCGTGCCATGCAGCGACGGTCGTCTTCGCCATCGTGATCGCCTTGCCAATCGGCTGCTGAACCGCATAATACTTCTCTGCTTCAGCCCTCGGCAGATCGCCGGCAAAGTCTTTCAAAAATGCCTGCTCGGATAGCTGGCCGTAGCCGTCGGCCGACCACTGAAGCCCCGCCGATGCGGGCGCGGCCGGAAATTTCTTCGTCAGTGCCGGATAGTCCTCGCCGGCATCCGGCGCACGCGCGGCAATGTACACGAGACCGGCCACCTTCGGATCATCGCCAGCCTGGCTGATCACCATCCCGCCGTACGAGTGCGCGACTAGCAGCGTCGGGCCATCCTGTTGCGCAAGTGCGCGCTTGACCGCGTCCACGTCCGCGTCGAGCGAAGTCGTCGGATTCTGCACCGCCGTCACGTGCAGGCCCTTTGCCTGAAGCAGCGGAATCACCTTCCCCCAGCTCGAACCATCTGCAAACAGCCCGTGAACCAGCACGACGTTCTTGATCGGTGCGGACGAAGCAGCGGTGCTGTCCTGCGCGAATGACGTCGTTGCACTCAGCAGCGCGGCGCAGGCGAAACCGGCCAGGACAAACGAATTCAACTTCATGAGACTTCTCCGAGGTATGTGAAGGATGAGATTCGCGAATTTCGCTCAGCCGCAATGGCGAGTCGAAAGACGAGCCATACCCAGTCAATCATCCCGTCGATGCGTACGACTGCAAGCGGGCGCTGGATTCTGGTGTACGAAGGTGCAAACACAGTCCCTGCACAAACATTCCGTTCGCTGCAAAGTTTTTTATGAGTCGACGTCTGCAAGGAGCCATTGCATCTGGACAAGCACGAACGGCTGATGCGGATCGAGCCGGGAAGCTGACGTACTGATCGAACTGTCACTGACTCACTTTCTGAAAAGTCTGCGGAATAAATTGGGCCGGCGCTCGTTTCGTCCATTGCCTTTGATTTTTCTTTCTTCCGCTTCGGCATTGTCGGACCTGCTTGCGCTCTCCACGCGCTGCGGGCGACGCCGGCATCCTGCGAGTTCGTTAATGAAAAAAGTCCTGGTGACGTGTGCTTTTGTTGTATCTGTCCCTGCCGCGCATGCGCAAAGCAGCATTACGTTGTACGGCATCATTGATGAGGGCTTCGAAGCAATCAGCAACGCGCCTGTTGCCGGCAGCAAAGGCGGCGGCAGGCTGTTCCGGCTCGATGCCAACAACGGTCTGAATGGGTCCCGTTGGGGACTCAAAGGATCCGAAGATCTCGGCGGCGGCCTCAAAGCAATCTTCACGCTCGAGAGCGGCTTTGAACTCAACACCGGAAATCTCGCGCAAGGAGGCGATGAATTTGGCCGACAGGCCTTTGTCGGTTTGTCGAGCGACCGGTATGGCACCGTGACGCTCGGGCGGCAATATGATCCCGTCATCGACTACGTCGGAATATACGAGTTCGGTGATTCAAATCTTGGCTCGGATCACGCCGCACATCCCGGTGACCTCGACAATTTCAATTTCACACGTCGCCAGAACAATTCGATCAAGTACCAAAGCCCCGACTACGGCGGTTTAAGATTCGAAAGTCTCTATAGCTTCGGCGGCGTGCCAGGCTCGCTTGCAACCAACCAGGCCTACTCTTTCGGAGCCCATTTTATGAGAGGCCCGCTCGGCATGTCCGTGGCATATTCACACGTCAACAATCCGGCGGCGTCCTTGTTCGGGAGCAACCCAACCGATACCGCGACGTCGAACGGGCTGACCGCGAGCCCGATCTACAGCGGCTATGCGTCGGCAAGAACGTACCAGGTCGTAGCGGCAGGCGGTTCATATACGTTCGGACACGTCGTCGTGGGCGCGACCTATTCGAATATTCGCTATTCGAACATTGCCGCGCTGAGCGAAAGCAGTGCGGATTTCAACGACGCGGAAGTCAGCCTGCAGTATCTGATTGCCCTGGATTGGTCGGTGGGAGCCGCATACAACTTCCTGAAGGGGAACGCAGTGACTGAAACCATTGGGGGCGCCAAATACAATCAGCTCTCCGCCGGTGTGAATCACAAGCTGTCCAAGCGCACCGATGTCTATATTTCAGGCGCATGGCAGACGGTGAGCGGAGACGACTCGACCGGGCATGCGGCGGTCGCGAACATCGCCGATTTGTCGCCTTCTTCGAATCGTCATCAAGCGGTCGCTCGTGTCGGAATCCGGCATCAATTCTAGTCTTACTGTGTCAACCCAAGCACACCCTCCCCCTGCGTACGCACGCTTTTACAAGCGTGCGTACGGTCGATTTGCCAGGCCACCTCGTACTACGCGTTCACCTGATCGTGTGACGCGGGGGAAGGGGGCGAGAAACTGGACTCCGGATGGGCCGTAAGAAAAACAGGCAGATCGGTAGCGGGCGGTTTGGCGGGAACGTCGAAGAACATTTCGCAAACCCACCCGCGATGATACGAAGCGTGATTCACGAGATGCATGAACATCGCGCCGCGCGACATTGCCGAACGCTCACCGGATATGAACGCGAACGACAGCACTTCAGCCAGCGACGCGTCGGTCTGTTCATCCGCCCAGCGTTCGAACCACGCGTTCATGTCCTGTTGCGCGCGACGCAGGTCGCGCAGATCGGCATGCACGACCACGTTGCGTGCCGTGAAGCCGTGCTCCTTGCGTTCGAGGTGCGCCTTCCAGATCAGATCGACCACGTAAATGTGATTCAGCGTGCCGATCATCGACTTGAACAAGGTCTGCCGCGTTTTGACGGCTTCATCCGGCGGCAGTGCTTCGATGCAATCGAATAGCACATTGTCGGCCCAGGTTTTATAACGGGAAAGAATGCGGGTGGTTTGCGTATTAAGCATGACTCGTTTCCTTGACTATTCACTCGCGTCGTTCAGCACGTCCAGCGCGGCACGACACGCGCCGGCCAGCTGTTCGCGCATCAACTCCTGCACGTTCGACGAGCGGTTAACAATGGCATCGCGAATTTTGACCGATTGACTGAACGACGCCTGCATACGGCCGCCACGCGCCATCGCAATGCGCCGCAAGCGGCGCACAGGTCCGATCAATCCTGCGTGACTGTCCTGCAGCGTGCGGTTGTCGGCGATCGTCATCACGATTGTGTAGAAGCGGTCTAGCGCTTCGACGTAACCCACCGGATCACCGGCATCGACGCTCACTCGCATCGCCTCGATCACGTCGTCGAGTTGCGCGGTGCCGAGCGTCGTGATGCGCTCCAACGCGAGTTGTACGGCAAGACATTCGAGCGCCGCGCGCACCGTGTAAATCTCCTCGACGTCACGCAGCGTCACGGCACGCACGTACGCGCCGACACGCGGCAGCACCGTCACCAGTCCCTCGCGTTCGAGTTGCGCGAACGCCTCGCGCATCGGCGTGCGGCTTACGTTCAACTGCTTCGCGACCTGCACTTCCGAAAGGCGGCTGCCCGGCGCAAGCACGCCCTCGATGATCGCCTCGCGCAATGCGGGCACCACGACGCCTTCGCTCAATGAGTCACTAGTTGCATCGACAGTGCGCATGCGCGAGTGATATTTGCTCGCGATCTTGTCAAGCGAATGTGCGCCTGCGTGTGCCCCTTTCGCCTGCTTCGGTGCGGCGGCTTCGGCGGTTTTCATTGCAGTTTTACTGGAAGGCATTGACACCTCGTGATCATGTGAATACGCTGTATACAGATTATACACCCGCAATGACTTGCACGACACAGGCGTAAGCGCTGAAGCGTCAGCGCCGGTCGACACAGGAGAAGTTATGGATCGCAGTCCATTCCCGCAGCCGGTTTTGATCGAGCGAACGGGCGACGTGCTGAGTTTTACGCTGAATCGCCCGGACGCAGGCAACGAGGTTTCCGGCCTGATGTTCGAGGCAATGACGGCGGCGTTACGCAGCGAAGCCGCTGAGCCGAGCGCGCGCGTGCTGCGCATCCGCGGGAGCGGCAACGTGTTTTGTACCGGACGCGAGCGCGCCGGGCGCGATGCCGTGTCGATCCGTTCGGAGGTCGCGCGGCTGATCGAACTGAAGCGCCTCGTGCGCGGCACGTCGATGATTTCGATAGCGGAAGTGGATGGCGATGCGCACGGCTTCGGCTTCGGACTCGCGATTCTGTGCGACTTCACGCTCGTGTCGTCACGCGCGACGCTCGCGTTTCCCGAGATGCGCAAGGGCTTGCCGCCCGCCGCGATCATGGCCTATGTGGGCCGCTACGCTTTGCCAAAGACGCTGTTTCCGATGGTGTTGTTCGGCGACACGTTGACGCCTGCCGCCGCGTTGCAGGCGGGGCTGATCACGCAGGTCTGCGAGCCTGCTGCGCTGCGCAGCGACGCCGACGCCCTCACCGATCGCATCCTCGCGCTCGACGACGCGGGCGTGCGCCAGTGCAAGGCGTTCTTTCAGGCGGCGGAAGAAAGCCCGATCGAACAGAACTTCCGCAGCGCGACCGACATGCTGACCGTCACGAGCCTGCGACTGATGCACGGCCGCTGAGCGCGAGCTCACCCAGCGAAGTCCGTACATGGCGCGCGCGGACTTGTCCTGGGAAAGCCCGCGTTTCTTCAGCACGCCGGCAGCAAGCATCTTGCATGGGACCAGAGTAAGTGCCAAAGCGCTAACTCGGTCGACAGGAGACAGACATGAACGTCAACGCAGGGCCGCGGCTCGACCGTTTGCCGATGTCGGGATTTCATCGGCGCATCATGTGGTTGATTGGCATCGGCATGTTCTTCGACGGCTTCGACATCTACGTCGCGTCGACCGTGCTCGGTGCAACGCTCAAAACCGGTTTCTCGACACTCGGCCAGAGTGCGCTGTTCGTGTCGCTAACGTTTCTAGGCATGATGCTCGGTTCGCTTGGCACCGGTTTTCTCGGCGACCGCTTCGGCCGCCGTTTCACGTATCAGGCAAATCTTGCGGTGTTCGGACTCGCGTCGCTCGGTGCGGCCCTCGCGCCGAACATGAGCGTGCTGATCGCGTGCCGCTTCGTGATGGGCCTCGGACTCGGCGCGGAAAATGTCGTCGGCTATTCGACATTGACCGAATTCGTGCCGCCACAAAAACGCGGCAAGCTGCAAGGACTGATGGCCGTGTTCGTCGTGTCCGGATTGCCGGTCGCCGGGCTGATCGGTTTGCTGCTGATCCCCACGTTCGGCTGGCGCGCGATGTTTGTTCTGGGCGGCTTCGGCGCGCTAGGTGTCTGGTATGCGCGCAAGTCGCTGCCCGAGTCGCCGCGCTGGCTCGACTCCGTCGGCCGTCATGAGGAAGCCGACGCGATCCTGAATCGCATCGAAGGCGAAGTCATCGAAGCGCGCGGCGGCGAGCCGCTGCCCCCGCTTGTTGTGGCAAAGACGCCCGGGCAAGCTGCAACCTTGCTATCGTTTGGATCGCTTTTCAGCGGCACGATGCTGCAACGGATGATCGTGGGCTGCGTCACTCTCGTCGTCATCAATACGCTGCTGTACGGCTTCGTCACCTGGCTGCCGACCTTTTTCGTGCATCAGGGCTTCAGCATCGCGAAGTCGTTCGGCTTCGCACTCGTCATGTCGCTCGGCGCGCCAATCGGCTCCGCAATCGGCGCATTGACGGCGGACTCGTGGGGCCGCAAGCCGACCATCATCGGCGCGTCGTTCGCTGCAATCGTGTTCGGCGCGATCTATCCGTTCGTTTCGGATCCGCTGCTGCTGCCCCTTGTCGGCCTGTTACTGACCATTCCGATCTATGTGCTGGTCGCGCTGCTGTTCGCGATTTACGTACCCGAACTCTTTCCGACCGAAGTCCGGCTGCGCGCATCGGGCATCTGCAACACGCTGGGTCGCGGCGCAACTATCGTCACGCCGTTTATCGTCGTCGCACTGTATGCGCAGCACGGCATTGTCGGTGTGCTGGCGTTGATGATCGGCCTGCTCGTCATTCAGATCATCGTGGTCGCGTGGCTCGGCGTCGAGCCGACCGGCCAGCGTCTCGAAGACCTACAGCCCACCAACCTGCAAGCAAGCGATGCGATGCGCACCGACGCGCCGGGCGCCGATGCGCATGCATCGTCTCTCAAGTGAACCACCTGGAATTGATCTCTATGGACACAGTGAACCAGACACATCTCGATGCACAGCTTTTCATCGACGGCGCATGGATAGACGCCGACACCGGCCGCACGCTCGACATCGTTAATCCAGCGACGGGTGAAGTGATCGGCGAGCTCGCGGCCGCGTCGCAACAGGACGTGGACCGCGCGGTGCGCGCGGGCCATCGTGCGTTCGAAAGCGGTGCGTGGCGCGACATGCCGATCCAGCAACGCGCGCGTGTGCTAAACCGCTTCGCCGATCTGTTCGAAGCGGACCTCGAACAGTTTTACAAACTCGAAACGCTGAACAACGGCCGACCGATCTCGGAGACGCGCGCGCAGATCTCACGTCTGCCGCAGTTCTACCGCTATTTCGCGGCGCTTGCGCTGACGCGCCGCAGCGACGTGATTCCGATCGAAGGGCCCTACCTGTGCTACACGCAGCGCGTGGCGCTCGGCGTCGTCGCGTTGATGACGTCGTTCAATCATCCGCTGATGATTCTGTCGAAGAGTCTTGCGCCCGCGCTCGCTACGGGTAACAGCGTCGTCATCAAGGCATCCGAGCAGACACCGCTGACCACGGTGCGCCTTGTGCGTCTGCTGGATGAAGCAGGCGTGCCGAAGGGTGCCGTCAACGTCGTGAACGGCGAAGGACGCGAGGCAGGCGCGGCGCTCGCGCAGCATCCGCTGATCCGCAAGGTCGTGTTCACGGGTGGCACGGAAGTCGGCCGCTCGATTGGCGAAGCGGCGGCACGCACCTTCGCGTTGACGACGCTCGAACTCGGCGGCAAGGGCGCGGTGATGCTGTTCGACGATTTCGACATGGAGCGCGCGGTCAACGGCGCAGCGTTCGCCGCCTTCATCGGTGCGGGGCAGACCTGTGTGTGCGGCGCGCGGATTCTGGTGCAGAAGTCGATCTATACGGAGTTTCTCGAACGTTTCCGCGCGAAGGCCGCGGGCATTCGCGTGGGCGATCCGGCCTATGTAAAGACCCAACTCGGGCCAGTGATTTCGGACCGTTCGCGTCAGCGCATTCTCGCGATGCTGGAGCGCGCGCAGGCGGCGGGCGCGAAGGTGCTGACGGGCGGCGGCGTACCGTCCAACCTGAAGCAGGGCTTTTTCATCGAACCGACCGTGCTGTATGACGTCGATCCGCGCTCGGAGATCGGTCAGGATGAAGTGTTCGGACCCGTCACCGTCGTGATGCCCTTCGACGACGAGGCGGACGCGATCCGCATCGCCAACGACACGCAGTTCGGCCTCGCCGCTTCCGTGTGGACGCAGGACGTCGCGCGCGCGCATCGCGTTGCGAGCAAACTCGAATTCGGCATGGTCTGGGTCAACGATCATCACCGGCTCGACCCGGCCTCGCCGTGGGGCGGTTTCAAGAACAGCGGCGTGGGGCGCGAGACGGGCGTCGAATCGTTCGATCAGTTCAGCGAGCCACGCGCGGTGACGATCAATGTAAGCGGCAAAACCGTCGACTGGTATGCGGACGATGGTGAGCTGAAACGTCTTAATTGATTCTTCCGAAATGACGCAAGAGGCTAGTGTGGGCGACCGGATTATGCGAAGCGGTTCCTCGCGGGTCACGTAGCATGCATCGCGCAATGCCGAATCACGCTGTCGCCGCACTGTATGTCATCAATACAGTGAAATACCGGCCTAGGAAGCCCTGTCGCGCGCCGCTATCGCCTGTAGTTGGCTAACACGGCGCGTATCGCCGGGTCATTCAAGTTTTCGCGTGTCACCGTCACCACGTCGACAAATATCTTGGGACGAGGCGGCTGGCCCTGCAAGGCAGCGACCAGCGTCTCGACCGACCGATAACCCATACGGTAAGAATCTTGCACAACGTCCGCGTGTATCACGCCGTGCTCAAGCGCATGCAGAAATTCCGGGCGCCAATCGAACACAACCAGACGAGGACGAGTACTCACGGGCATCTCTTCGACGACGTGCAAGGCCCCATAGGCTATCGTCTCGTTCGGAGCGAAGACCGCGTCGAGGTGCCCTACGTCACCGGACAGTGACTTGCGCACCTGTGCTTCCGTCTCACGAAACTGATACCCGACGTAAGGGGCGATGACCACATGCCACCCCATTTCACGCGCGACAGCCAAAAACCCCTCTTCTCGCGCGGTTGTCGAACTGATATTCGGCGCGAGTCTCAGCACTGCAATTCTGGCGCCTTTGCGCAGAACGGGTACCAGACTCAGGGCCGCCGTTCTACCTGCTGCGAAATTGTCAGTGCTGACTGTGGAAATCGCGTTGTAGTCCGTGCTGCTCCGGTCGACGAATACCGTAGGAACGGCGATCGGAATCGGCGTCGCTACGTCTTGCAGCGGTTCGGGCGCCAACACGATACCCGCTACGCCGCTCTTCACCAGGTAGTCGATCATTCTCAACTGGATATTGGGTTCTGCGCCGAGTGACATTCCGTCGGAAGGGCTGCGCATTAGCAGTTCGACATGAAGATCGTCAGCGGCACGATGCATACCCCTGCTCATCGGCCCCCAGAAATCCAGGCCCGAGCCGGCGAGCACCACACCGATCTGGGTGGCAGACGCCGCCTGCACTATCCCCGCCAATACAGTAACCACTATAAGAAGTGAAAGCGTTCTGCGCATTGAGTATTGCCGTCGTACCGAATATGGGTTCTGCTGTGTACGCAACGCGGCTCAAAAGGGCCGCAACTGATTTAGCCCGTGTCATCGCGGAATAACCCGGATGACTTGTCCCAGGAATTGGGAAATTAATTGCACCCGAAGGAAGTGTCAATGCATTTCGGATATCAATTCTTCCGCCTCCAGCTTGCCTCGGCGACCTGAAAGGCCCGCGGTCATTCCCTTAGCGGATTAGGGGTAACCCCAAAAACCGAAATACATCCTTGCGAACAATGCGCTTAATTATCAGCGACCGCTTCCCTAAACTTTGTTTTACCTGCTATGGCCCTAGGCGGCGATCTGTGGTTTGCGTCATGTTATTACCGTGAAATGTCGCGTGAGTTTGTTTGATCGCCACGAGCCAGGCGTGCAACGACGCTACGGAAAAATATGAATGAGTCGTTTGCGTCGAAATTCCAGTCAAAACAAGGAGGAACCGGTCATGAAGAAGACAACCAGCACATTAATCGCGGCCGTCGCCGCACTCACGCTGTCGGGTGGCGCTTATGCACAGGCCAACAACACGCTGGCAACCCCGAGTGTAGTGTCGCCGGCCGCCGTGCCGCCAGCCAATGCAACGAGCGGCTACGGCACGCCTGGCGCCACCAATTCGGACAGCGGCATGAGCGCCGCGTCGCCGAACTCAGGCATGCCGAATAGCACGAGCAATAGCTCGACGTCCCTCACCAACCTTCCCGGGAGTCACAACACGCTGGCAACTCCGAGCGTAACGTCGCCGGCCGGCCAATAGTTCGAGTCCCTCGTTCGCCACCCATCATAAGAAAGACCGCTGCCCGTAAGGGCAGCGGTCTTTTGTTTTTCTCCCCGCCCGCTCCCTGCCCTCATCCTGGCAGCGGTCGGGAATGGCCCTGGGTAGCCTCGATGCGTCAGATAAGAGCGTTGCTGGCGGCGGCCGCGCGGCCGCGCAGCCAGTTAATGCTCGCGAAGAGCAGCACGGCGAACACGATCAGCATCGTCGCCACCGCGAGGATCGACGGGTCGATCGAGTCGCGAATACCGCTCCACATCTGTCGCGGCACGGTTGTTTGATCCGGGCCGCCGATGAACAGAATCACGATGACTTCGTCGAACGAGGTCGCGAAAGCGAAGACGCTGCCCGTCGCAACCGCCGGCGTAATGAGCGGTAAGGTCACGCGCCTGAACGTGACCCAGGGCGTCGCGCCGAGCCCGGAAGCCGCGCGCAACAGACTCTGATCGAACGAAAGCAGTGAGGCCGTCACGGTGATCACGACGAATGGTGTGCCGAGGGCCGCATGCGCCAGCACCACGCCGGGATACGAGTTCACAAGACCAAGCGGCGCGAAGATCAGATAGAAGCCCGCGGCGACAACGACAATCGGCACGATCATCGGCGAGATGATGATCGGCATGATCAGCGAGCGCAGCGGAAACTGCGCGCGCGAAATGCCCAGCGCGGCGAGCGTGCCGAGACACGTGGCGATCAAAGTCGAAGCCGCGCCGATGCCGATGCTGTTCAGGAGCGATCGTTGCCAGGCCGCGCTCGTGAGCGCCTGCTCATACCAGCGCAGCGAAAAGCCCTGCAATGGGTACGAGAAATACGAGCCCGAATTGAACGAGAGCGGGATGATCGCGAGAATCGGCGCAATCAGGAAGAATAGGACAAGCGCTGTATGCAGCCGCACCCAGCGCGCGGCGACGCGTTCCGTCAGCACCGTGTTGCGTTTATCTGGCATATCGTTCCCTCGTCGTATCCGCGTGTGTCAACCGGGTCTCAACCGAAGCGCAAACGGTCGATGCCGACAATGCGGTTGAACAGGAAATAGAAGATCGCCGTGAAGATCACGAGATAGGCTGAGAGCGCACCGGCGAGGCCCCAGTTGAGTTGCGTGTTGGTCTGGATTGCGATGAGCTGACTGATCATCTCGTCGCCTGCACCGCCGAGCAGCGCGGGCGTGATGTAGTAGCCCAGCGCGAGCACGAACACGAGGAAGCAGCCCGCCCCCACGCCCGGCAGCGTCTGCGGCATGTAGATCCGCACGAACGCAACGAACGGGTGCGCCCCAAGCGATTGCGCGGCCCGCACATACACGGGCGATACGCTCTTCATCACCGAGTAAATCGCGAGAATCATGTAGGGCAAAAGTACGTGCGTCATACCGATGAGCACACCCGCGCGATTGAAGATGAGCGGCAGTGGATGGGTAGTGAGACCAAGGCCCATCAGCAGGCTGTTGATTACGCCACCAGGTTGCAGCAAAACGTACCACGCAGTTGTGCGCACGAGCACCGAGGTCCAGAACGGCACGATCACAAAGAGCATCAGGCGGTTACTGCTTTTTGCGGGCAAATTCGCGAGCAGCCATGCGACCGGATAGCCGAGCACAAGGCACAGTAGCGTGACCGTGGCGCTGATCGAAATCGTGCGCACGAACGCCTGCCGATAGATCGAAGCGTTGTCCGGCACGAACGCGACCGAACCTTGCGGCGTCACTTGCGCATCGACGGCCGCAAGCAGAAAGTCCGGCGTCGGCGACGTGGCGGCGCGCTTCAGCAAGCGCCAGATTTCCGGCGAATTCCAGCGTGCGTCGAGTTCGACGAGCGCCGGTTTCCACGCGGGCGGCGCATCGGGGGGCAACTGGCGCGCGGTGCGCATCAACAGGCTACGAAACTCGGCCTGATCGAAGTTCAGCCGCCGCGCGACAGTCCCGAGCTGCCCGCTTTGCTGCGCCTCTTTGAGCCCCGCAGCGAGCAGAGCGAACATCCGCTCGTCCGGCACGCCCTGCCCGTCCCATGCATCGAGCGCGCGTGTGAGCGCGGGCATGCTGTCGGGCACTTCATGGTTCTCCACGCTGCGCGCGAGCAGGAGCGCAATCGGAGCGATGAACGTCGAAAGCAGAAACACGATCAGCGGCAGCGCGAGCAAAAGCGCTTGCACCGACGCACGGCGGCGCGCCTTTTGAAACGACGCGCGGCCGTCGGCTCTCGTCGGAGAGCCCGGGGCCGTGGCTCGGGCCGAAACGGGCATGTGGGTAGTCACGTTGGGCTCTCGTTGGACGATCGTGTTACTGCGTCAGCCACACCTGGAAACGCTTATTGATCTGGTCCGCGTTGTCGGCCCAGAAGTTCGCGTTGATCTGCAAGGCGCGCTTGAAGTTCTCGGGTGCGGTCGGCAGATCGGCGAGGCGTTGCTTGTCGACCAGCGCGATTGCATCCTTGCGCGGCGGCGCATACGCGATGTACTTCGACAGATCCGCATACGCCTTCGGCTGCGAAGCGGAGACGATGAATTTCGCGGCGGCGTCGGCGTGCTTCGCGCCCGTCGGAACGGCCCACCAGTCGAAGTCATAAACCTGCGCGTCCCAGACAGTCTTGAACGGCTTGTTGTCCTTCTTCGCGGCGTCGGAAATGCGGCCGTTGTAGGCCTGCGTCATCACGACCGCGCCGTCTGCGAGCAACTGCGGCGCCTGGGCACCCGACTCCCACCACACGATGTTTTGTTTGATCGTGTCGAGCTTTTTGAACGCGCGATCCACGCCGGCGGGCGTAGCGAGCACCTTGTAGACGTCCTTCGGATCGACGCCGTCCGCAATCAACGCCCATTCCATCGTTACCTTCGGCGACTTGCGCAGGCCGCGCTTACCGGGGAATTTCTGCAGATCGAAAAAGTCGTTGACGGTGGTCGGAGCCGTCTTCAGCTTGCTCGTGTCATACGCGTAGACCGTGGACCAGACCATGCTTGCAACCGCGCAATCGCTGATCGTGCCGGGGATGAAGTCGCTCGTCTTGCCGAGCGTCTTCTTGTCGAACTTCTGCAGCAGGCCTTCGTCGCAGGCAGTGATCGCATCGTTCGTTTCGAGGTCGATCAGGTCCCACGTGGTGTTCTTCGCCTGCTCCATCGCGGAGAGCTTCGCGAGGCCGCCGTCATACGATTCGGTCGAGAAGCCAATGCCGGTGGCTTGCGTGAACGGCTCGAAATAGGCTTTCTTGGCCGCCGCTTCGTACGCGCCGCCGAAGGTCACGACGGAAAGCGTCTCCGCCGCCTGGACAGTCACTGTAGCGAATGCAAGTACGGCGAGTGCGGCGCTTTGTGCTTTGATGAGAGTGCGCATGTCAGTTGGCTCCTGCTGGTGCGGTCGTGATGATGGAAGGTGAGAGCGGTGTGGATGCGGGAATCACGGGCGCGCTGCGTGGCACGCTCATCGCGAGAATCTTGCAGTCGTCGTGGCGCCATGCGATCTCGATCGTGCTGCCGGGCGAAGGCAGCGCATGGCGCTGCGTATTGGGCACTTTCACGACGAAGGAGTCGCGCGAACCGAGCGCGAGGTGCACGCGATGATGATCGCCGCAATACACCAGTTCCTCGACGCGTGCGCGCACCACGTTGCTGTGTTCGTCGACGGGCGCGCCTTCGGCGCTCGGGATATGTGCGCGCTCGGGGCGCAGAGCGAGCATCGCTTCGTCGCCCATGCTCAGGCCGGGCTCGCAGCGGCCACGAATGACGCTGCCGTCCGAGAGCGCGAGCGTCGCCCACTCCTCGTTCGCATTGACGACGCGCCCGGTCAGCCCGTTGTTTTCGCCGACGAAGTTGGCGACGAAGGCGTTCTGCGCGTTCTCGTAGAGTTCGCTGGGCGTGGCGGCTTGCTGAATACGGCCATCGGAAAACACGGCGACGCGGTCCGACATGGTCAGCGCTTCGGCCTGATCGTGCGTCACGTAGACGATCGTAAGCGACAACTCGCGATGCAGGCGCATGATTTCGTACTGCATGGTTTCGCGCAGGCGCTTGTCAAGCGCACCGAGCGGCTCGTCCATCAGCACGACGCTCGGCTCGAACACGAGCGCGCGAGCGAGGGCCACGCGCTGCTGCTGCCCGCCGGAGAGCTGCGCGGGACGCCGGTTCGCCAGATGCGGCAGTTCGACCATCTCGAGCGCGCGCTTCACGCGCGTCTTCTGCTCGGCGCGGCTGACGCGCCGCACAGAGAGCGGAAACGCGACATTCTCTGCAATCGTCAGATGCGGAAAGAGCGCGTAGTTCTGAAACACCATGCCGATGTCGCGCTGATGCGGAGGCTTGTCGTCGAGCCGCCGTCCGTCGAGGCGTATCTCGCCGCGCGTGGGCGATTCGAATCCCGCAAGCATCATGAGCGTCGTCGTCTTGCCTGAACCGGACGGACCCAGCAGCGACAGGAATTCTCCCTTGCTCACGTCGAGGTTCAAGTCATCGACGACGTATTGCGCGCCGTCATACGACTTGCTTACGCCCGAGAACGAAATGAAGGAAGGGTTTGACATCGTGATCGCGTCCTGTCGATGATGCGTCTTGATCAATGCGTTTTCTCGAGCTGCATCGCGGCGATTTTGCTAGCGATGTAGCGGGCGAAATCATAGTTGGGCCGTTCGAGATGGCTTAAGTGACCGGGCTTCGCGAGCGGCGCGTGCACGCCGCGAAAGACGGCTTCCACGCCGCGTTTGTCTTCCGCGTTCACGTCGTCGAGCAGCTTCTTCAACGTCGTCATGTGCGCGTTGGCCTCGGTATCCGCGACGAACTCCGGCGCAAGCCCGCCGCCGAAGCGGATATGCACGCGATCCACGCCGTGAGGTTGCAGCACGAGATACCAGAAGTAGCCCGGCGTAAGCGTGACGAGATGCGTCGGGTAGATCGCGAGCAGCGCTGTGGTCTTGCGCCAATGTCCCGTGAGGCGCGTATTGTCCGGATGCGCGTTGCCGATGGGCAAGGACGCTTCCTTCGTGATCCAGTGATAGTTAAAAGCTGGATACCCCGGCGGACATTCCATTTCATCGAGCCGCGAATGCGGTCCTACCGTCGCGCGATGCAGCATGGGCAGGTGATAGCTTTCCATGAAGTTTTCCGCGAGGATCTTCCAGTTCGTGTCCCACACGTGCTCTTCATAGAAAGTTTCGATGTAGTCCGACATGCCGTATGCACCGATGAGCTCGTTCAGTTTGGCGAGCTGCGCGTGAACAGGCGGTGCGTTTTCGTCGAGTGTCACGTAGATCCAGCCTTGCCATTCTTCGCAGCGCACGGCGGGCAGCTTGTAGCTTTCCTTGCAGAAGCCCTCTTGCCGATCCATGAGCGGCGCGCCTTGCAGGGCGCCATCCAGCGAATAGTTCCAGGCGTGATAGGGGCAGACGATGCGGCGTACGTTGCCACGTCCTTCGAGCAGCACCGACATGCGATGCAGGCACACGTTCGACATCGCCTTGAGCTGCATCTGTTCGTCGCGCAGTACGACGATCGGTTGCGCTCCAAGTCGCGCCGTCATGTAATCGCCAGGCACCTTGAGCGCACTGGCGCGGCCGACGCATTGCCATTCGCGCTCGAAGATAGCGCGCTCTTCCAGCGTGAGGAATTCGGGCGACGTATAGACACCGGGCGGCATCGCATGCGCATCGCCGAATGACCGTTCGCAACCCGTCTGCAGTTCGTCGACCAGCGCTTGCACTGCGATCGTCCTTGCCGGGTTGGCCATGATGTCCCCCTTGATTCTTCACGGTGAAAGCGCGGCAACGCAAGGCTTTACGGCGTAGCGCTCAACATGGACACCAATCTATCAAGCCAAATTGCAAGCCAAAATATTGTTTTTAGATACAAAGCAAAGGTTTTGCCTATGCAGCGCGCGCGGGCTTAAAGCAGACGATCGCGCTTTCCTGATCATGCGTCGATATGCAGGCGCCGTATATAGGTTTCGCAGAATGATGTGAAGCGATGGACGACCTGGCGCGGCTTCATCGTGCGCGATTGCGCGATGCCGAGCATCGTGGCGTTGACGTTGTCTTTGAAACGCTTAATGACGAACTCTTCGCCATCCACAGTGCGATTCGATTTGAGCGGAAAGTTCAGGAGGCTATAGCCGAGACCGTTGGCCACCATGCCGCGCACAACTTCCGGCTGCGACGAGCGGAACGCGGGCACGGGGCGGCTGCCCACCGCATCGAAGAGCGCGGCGAAATACTCGCGGCTGTGCGGCAGGTCGAGCATCACGTAGGGCTCGGGCAAGAGATCCGCGAGCGATACCTTGCGTGCGCGTGCCAGACGATGCGTCCTCGGCAGGATTGCGTAAGGCGGCAGCGAGAGCAGCGGCGTGAAGGCGATTTCCTCTGTCAAATCGAGGCTGTAGGTGAGCGCAATGTCGAGCGAGCCGTCGTGCAGGCCACGCAAGAGGCCATCCTGATGCGCCTCGACTGTGCGAAACGAGATGCCCGCGTGCTCGTCGACGAATCGGCTGATCAGCCGCGGCATGAGCGGCGGCGCAAGCGAGACGAGGCAACCGAGCGTGATGACGCCCGTCATGCCGCCGTCCATTTCCTTCGCGGTCGTCTGCAATTCCTCTGCAATCTTCAGCAGATTGCGCGCTTGCCCGAGCAGATCGCGACCGGCTTGCGTGAGCGAGAGACCGCTCGCGTGATGCCGTATGAAGAGTTGCACACCGAACGACACTTCGAGGTCCGCGAGCGCCGTCGAGATCGACGGCTGCGAAATGTGCAGACGCTTCGCGGCGGCAGTGAAAGACAGCGCTTCCGCGGTAACCACGAAATAGCGCAACTGGCGCAACGAGTAGCGCAACGGTTGACTCTCCATCTGCAACGCTCCGTGTTCAAAGTCCCCAATGGGCGGCATTGTGAAGCGATCAAAAAGGCTTGCATAGGTAAATCCGATGCTATGCATTTTTTAAATATATTTTTCAGATTCTGAATGGGCGCGTAGATTTTCACGAAAGACGAACGGACCAGGTGGCGACGCGCTGTCGGAAAACACTACCGGGTCCGCCACGATCGCGAGCCCTCGCAGGCCGCTGCGCCGCGATGCCTCGATGCTGCGATCGAATCGAAACATTCCGCCTTTTCAGAAGGACACAGCTATGACAGTGGAAACAACGTCAATCGACACGCTCGTCGTCGGCGCCGGCCAGGCCGGCGTCGCCATGAGCGAACATTTGAGCAAGCTTGGCGTGCCGCATCTCGTGCTCGAACGCGCTCGTATCGCCGAGCGCTGGCGCACGGGACGCTGGGATTCGCTGGTTGCCAATGGTCCCGCGTGGCACGATCGTTTCCCCAATCTCGAGTTCGCCGACTTTGACCCCAACGCATTCGCGTCGAAGGAGCAGGTCGCGGACTATTTCGTCGCTTATGCGGAGAAGTTTGAAGCGCCGATCCGCACCGGTGTGGAAGTGAAAAAGGTCGTGCGCAATGCGGGGCGCCCAGGCTTCACCATCGAAACATCGGAGGGCACGATCGAGGCCAATCGCGTGGTAGTCGCGACGGGGCCCTTCCAGCGCCCTGTCATTCCGCCAATCGCACCGCAAGATTCGAGTCTCACGCAGATTCATTCCGCCGACTATCGCAATCCCGGGCAATTGCCCGAAGGGGGCGTGTTGGTGGTCGGGGCCGGATCGTCAGGCGTGCAAATCGCGGACGAGTTGCAACGTGCGGGCAAGCGCGTCTATCTGTCGGTCGGGGCGCACGATCGTCCACCGCGCGCCTATCGCGGCCGCGACTTCTGCTGGTGGCTCGGCGTGCTCGGCGAATGGGATGCAGAGGTCATGAAGCCCGGCAGAGAGCACGTCACCATTGCAGTGAGCGGTTCGCGTGGCGGCCATACGGTGGACTTTCGGCGTCTCGCGAATCAGGGCATCACGCTCGTGGGTCTCACGAAATCGTTCGATAACGGCGTGGTGACCTTCGAAGCCGATCTCGCGGAAAACATCGCGCGCGGCGACGAAAACTATCTGTCGCTGCTGGACGCTGCCGACGCGTACGCCGAGCGTAACGGTCTCGATCTTCCCGAAGAGCCCGAAGCCCGCGTCATTCCTGCGGATCCGGAATGCGTGACGCACCCGTTGCACGATCTCGATCTGGCGAAAGCCGGCGTGACATCGATTGTCTGGGCGACCGGATATGCAGTCGATTTTAGCTGGTTGAACGTCAACGCCTTCGATGAAAAGGGTAAGCCGAAACATCAGCGCGGCGTATCGAAGGAGCCCGGCATCTATTTCATCGGCCTGCCCTGGCTATCGCGCCGAGGGTCCGCATTCATCTGGGGCGTGTGGCACGACGCGAAGCACATTGCCGATCACATCGTCACGCAGCGTAAATACCTGGCTTACTACGACGACTCGCAAGGCCAGGCACCGAGCCGCGGCGAGGAAAGGGTTGAAAGCGTTGACAACACCTCCGCCGGCTCACGCATCCACAAAGTCAGCGAGATGGGCGTGAATTGATGCATACGCCTCTTTAATCCGCGATCCATTTCTTCCTACATTAAGGTGCATTGATGAGCCAACCTACGCATACCCGTATCCGCATGTTCAACACGAAGGATACGTATCCGAACCAGACGCTCGACAACGATCTTTGTCAGGCCGTGCGCGCCGGCAATACAGTCTATGTCCGCGGCCAGGTGGGCACGGACTTCGAAGGTCGCCTGATCGGCATCGGCGATCCGCGCGCCCAGGCTGAGCAAGCGATGAAAAACGTTAAGCAGTTGCTCGAAGAAGCCGGCAGCGACCTGTCTCACATCGTCAAGACCACAACGTTCCTGACTGACATCCGCTACCGCGAGCCGGTCTATCAGGAAGTCGGCAAGTGGTTAAAGGGCGTGTTTCCTATTTCGACGGGCCTGGTTGTGGTCGCGTTGGGTCAGCCGCAGTGGTTGATGGAAATCGACGTTATCGCGGTCATTCCGGATGGATGGACGCCGCCGACGGCCTAAGGAGAGGGACATGACATTCTCAATCGTCGGACGTTGTCCAGAATCCGGGCAGCTTGGCATCGCGATCAGTTCGTCCAGCATCGCGGTGGGCGCTCGATGCCCATGGTTGCGCGCAGGCGTGGGCGCGGTGGCGACGCAGAACGTCACCCTGCCCGCGCTCGGCCCGCAGATTCTCGATCTTCTCGGAAACGGGCAACTCGATCCCGCCGTTGCATTGGACCATGTGCTCGGCGCGAGCGAGTGGAGCGAGTACCGCCAAGTGACGGTGATCGATAGCGAGGGGCGCACGGCGTTCTTCAGCGGCAAGGAAGCGTTGGGCACGTATCACGCTGTCGCCGGCAAGCAGTGCGTAGCCGCAGGCAACATGCTCGCCGGCATCGAAGTAATCGAGGCAATGCTTCCGGCGTTCGAGCAAGCATCCGGCACACTGGCCGATCGCCTGCTCGCGGCCATGCATGCCGCGATGGCTGCCGGCGGCGAAGCGGGGCCCGTGCATTCAGCGGCGCTCAAGATCGTAGGCGACGTGAGCTGGCCGATCGTCGATTTGCGGGTCGATTGGATTGATGAAGACCCCATCGGCCATCTCGATGGACTATGGCAAGCGTATCGGCCGCAGATGCAGGACTACTTGACCCGGGCGTTGAATCCGACCGCCGCGCCTAGCTACGGAGTGCCCGGCAATGAATGACCGATCCAGCCGGGCGCTGCTCGAACGGCTGACCGGCTTCGCCACGGTCAGCCGGGACTCCAATCTGGACATGATCGAATTCATTCGGGCTTACCTGGAAGAACTCGGTGTCGAAAGCGAGCTGTTCTACAACGCCGAGCGCACCAAGGCGAATCTGTTCGCGACCATCGGTCCGCGTGAGCACGGCGGCATCGTGCTGTCCGGCCACACCGACGTGGTGCCTGTCGATGGTCAGGCGTGGACCGTCGATCCATTCCGTCTCACTGAACGCGACGGGCGGCTGTATGGCCGCGGCACGGCCGACATGAAGGGCTTCATCGCTTCGGTGCTGGCAGCGGTGCCCGGGTTTCTCGAGCGCGAGCTGAAACAGCCGGTGCACCTCGCCTTTTCGTACGACGAGGAAGTCGGCTGCCTCGGCCTGCGGCCGATGCTGGCGGAACTTGAGCGGCGTGCGCACAAGCCGGCCCTGTGCCTGATCGGCGAGCCGACCGAGCTTAAGCCGGTGCTGGGCCACAAGGGCAAGCTGGCGATGCGCTGTCAGGTGAAAGGTGCGCCTTGTCATTCGGCTTATGCGCCGTATGGCGTCAACGCGATTCAATACGCGGCGCGGATGATCGGCCGCCTGGAAGAGATCGGCGAGCAGTTGGCGCAGCCTCAGCATCACGACGAGCGATTCGATCCACCCTTCTCGACCGTGCAGACGGGCGTGATAAAAGGCGGCCGTGCGCTCAACATCGTGCCGGCCGAATGCGAATTCGACTTTGAAGTGCGCGCGTTGCCTGGTTTCGACGCAAACCAGGTAGCCGACGAGTTGCTGACCTACGCCGAGGCTGAGCTGCTGCCGAAGATGCGCGCCGTGCAATCCGACACTGACATCCGCCTTCAGCCGCTCTCCGCCTATCCGGGATTAGCCACGTCGCCTGACAGTGAAGCGGCGCGTCTTTTGGCGCTGCTCAGCGGTTCCAACGAGTTCGGCACGGTTGCATTCGGCACCGAGGGCGGACTGTTCGATAAGGCGGGCATTCCAACGGTTGTCTGCGGACCCGGCAGCATGGACCAGGGGCATAAGCCGGACGAATTCGTCACCGTCGAGCAATTGCACCAGTGCGATGCGATGCTGGCTCGGTTGGGAGATTACATTTCGGCCACGGCCGCGTCGCGAGACGTATGCATCAAATAGCGAGACCACTGTCTCGCGCCGAAGTTAGACGATCTGCAAGACCACGTAACTCAAATACTTTCGAATGCCAGGCATGGCGATTCGGTGGACCGAACACGCCTGATTACGCAAGGCGCAGAGCATGCGACAGGAGTAAGAGCTTTGCATGGGACCAGAGTAACGCGCTAGCTCCTGTCAACACTGGAGACAAACTTGAATACTTCCGAACGCGACGCTTCGCCGTTGATCGAAAAACACACCATCGGCTACGTGCCGCCAGAAGATCGCCATGGCAAGGTGCGCGACCTGTTCACGCTATGGTTCGGCGGCAATATCGCGCCATTGCCCATCGTTACCGGCGCACTCGGCGTGCAGATATTCCACCTGAACTTGCTGTGGGGCATCGTAGCGATCATCGTCGGTCAGGCGGTCGGCGGCGTGCTGATGGCGTTGCATTCGGCGCAGGGCCCGCAGATGGGCATCCCGCAGATGATTCAAAGCCGTGCGCAGTTCGGTTCATGGGGCGCGCTGCTCGTCACCGTGATCGCAGGCGTGATGTACGTGGGCTTCTTCGCGTCCAATATCGTGCTTGCCGGGAAGTCCCTGCATGGCATCGAACATGGCATTCCGGTTCCTGTCGGCATCGTGATCGGCGCGATGGGATCAGGGCTGATCGGGGTCATCGGTTACCGGCTAATTCATATTTTGAATCGCATCGGCACCTGGGTGCTTGGAATCGGGATTTTCATCGGGTTCGGCTATATCCTCACGCATATCTCTACAGGCGATTTCCTGACGCGCGGCGGATTCAACTTCGCCGGCTGGCTCGCGACCGTTTCGCTGTCGGCGCTCTGGCAAATTGCGTTCGCCCCGTACGTGTCCGACTATTCGCGCTATCTGCCGCAAAACGTGCGCGTCGCATCGACGTTCTGGGCGACCTACCTCGGCTGCACGATTGGCTCAACGCTCGCGTTCGTCTTCGGCGCAGTAGCCGTGCTCGCGGTGCCGCCCGGCGCCGACGCGATGGACGCCGTCAAGCAGGCCACCGGACCGCTCGGGCTGCCGATGCTCGTCCTCTTCCTGCTGAGCGTGATCAGCCATAACGCGCTGAATCTTTACGGCGCGGTGCTCGCGGCCATCACGTCGCTGCAGACATTCGCTTATCGCTGGATTCCCACGGCGAAGGCGCGTGCCGTGCTGTCGATTGCGATTCTCCTTGCATCCTGCTACGGAGCGATCGGCGCTTCGACGAACTTCGTCGGCAATCTGGTTGATCTCGTGCTCGCGCTGCTGGTCGTGCTGGTGCCGTGGACTGCGATCAACCTGATCGACTTCTATGTGATCCACAAGGGGAAATACGACATCCAGTCGATCTTCCAGGTGGACGGCGGCATCTACGGCCGCTTCAATCCGCAAGCGCTGATTGCCTATGGGATCGGCATCGTCGTGCAGATTCCGTTCATGAGCACGCCGATGTATACGGGTCCCGTGCCGAAGTATCTCGACGGTGCGGATCTCTCGTGGGTGATCGGCTTGCTTCTGACATCGCCGCTGTATTACTGGCTCGCGTCGCGGGACACCGACTATCGGCGCAGACAGTCCGGTGCAAGTGTCACGCGTGGTCCGGCGAGACAGTCATGAGCATATTGCGCGGTCACGACGACCGTGCCGATTTTCTAGCCGGTATCGATCTCATGCTTCGCGGGATCGGGTCAGCGGGTGGTCGCTAATCTGCCATAGCGGTACCCTGCTGCTTACTTCCCGCCAGTGACATCGAGGAATGTGCCGGTGATGAAGGAAGCCTCGGCGCCTGCTAGCCATAGGATCGCCCGCGCAACCTCTTCAGGTTGACCGCCTCTTCCCATGGGGATCGAGTCTTTAACGCGATCCACCCGTCCCGGCTCGCCGCCGTTAGCATGCATCTCAGTGTAAATGTGCCCAGGGCGAATGCAGTTGACGCGTATCCCATCCCGCGCGACTTCTTTGGCGAAGCCGATAGTGAATGTCTCAAGCGCACCCTTCGACGCCGCGTAGTCGACATATTCGTTTGGACTGCCAAGCCGGGCCGACGCCGATGAGATGTTGATCACGGCGCCGCCCCGCCCGTTGTGACGATACGACATCCGCTTCACCGCCTGCTGCGCACAGAGGATGGCGCCGATCGAGTTGATCGCGAAGATACGCTGCATCCGCTCGAATTCGAGATCTTCCAGCCGGGACTGCTGCGCAATGATCGCAGCGTTGTTCACCAGCACGTCGATCCGGCCAAACTTCCGGTCGATCGCGGCGAATAGCTCAGCGACCTGCTCTGGATCTGCGCTGTCTGCGCGCATGGCTAAAGCCCGGCGCCCGAGCGCTTCCACATCAGCCGCCACCGCAAGGGCGGCAGACTCGTTGGAGACGAAACTGATCGCTACATCGTAACCTTGTGCGGCGGCAAGCCGCGCAGTCGCCGCGCCTACGCCGCGACCTCCACCCGTTATCAGAATCAACGGGGCCTGCGGAACAGCATTCATTTAGTGATCCTCCACGTGATAGTGCCGGTATAAAAGAGCGCAAACGCGCAATGTCAAAGGCCCAAACAAACCGCCCCACCCGCGACGATCACGCACGCGAGCCAGCGTTTTCCACTGACCGTTTCACGCAGAAACCCACGCCCGATCAGCACCGCGAACACCACGCTGGTCTCGCGCAAGGCCGATACCGCACCCATCGCGCCCGACTGCAGCGCCCATATCACGATGCCATACGCCGCGATCGACACGAGGCCCCCGAAGAGCGATGAGCCGATTGCTATTGGCACCGTCTTTACAGGAGTCCACAGCGCCGCAATCCCACGCGTTGCGACGAACAGCATCGGCATCAGCCAATAAAACAGGAACATCCACGCGGTGTAGGCGAGTGCCTCGCCACCGGATAAACGCACGCCGATGCCGTCGATCACGGTATAGATGGCGATCGTCACGCCGGTCGTCAGCGCGGCCAGCAAACCTGTACGCGACACGCGCCCCCTCTCCAGGGCGATTGCGACGATGCCACCCGATATCATCACGATCCCGAGCACATGCAACGGACCGATCGACTCATGCGCAAAGAGCGCCGCGCCGAGCGTGACGAGCAGGGGCGACGAGCCGCGCGCGATCGGATACGCCTGCGCCAGATCGTTGCTGCGATACGACCGTACGAGCGTCACGTTGTAGACGATATGCACGAGCCCCGATGCGACGATGTACGGCCAGGCCGTGTCGGACGGTAACGGCGTGAACAGAATCACGACCGTAGAGGCTGCCGCGATGGCGATGCTCATCCATGTCATGGACAGGAACCGGTCGTCGTTGCCGTGCAGCATCGCGTTCCAGCTCGCGTGAAGCAGAGCGGCGAGGAGAACGAAGCCGCCGGTATAACTGAGCATTCGAGTTCCGGAAAGAGAAGGTATTAAGAAGAATATCTATCTTGTGGCGGACCATCAAACCAGATAAATTGGCCATTCGCGTTAGATAAACTATTTCGAATGAAGCGGACATTGCCTCCACTCAATGCATTGCGTGCCTTCGAGGCCGCAGGCCGACTCGGCAGCTTCAAGGAAGCCTCTGCGGAATTGCACGTCACTCACGGTGCGGTGAGTCAGCACGTTCGACTGCTCGAGGAGTGGCTCGGCGCATCCTTATTCGAACGGCACAACCGGCGCGTGGTGCTGACCCCGGCGGCCGAGGCGTACCTGGCGGAAGTCGGTCCTTTGTTCGAGCAGCTCTCGCAGGCAACCGCCCGATATGGTTTGCTCGAAACGGTCTCGCGAACACTGTCCGTGAACGCGCCCGCGACCTTCACGTTGCGCTGGCTGGTGCCGAGACTGGCGCAATTCCGCGCCGAGCATCCCGACGTGGACGTCAAGGTGGAGACGTCGAACGAGTCGGTGGAGAGCTTGAAAGAGATCTATGACATCGTTATCCGGGGTGGCCCGGACACGTTTTATGGCTACTCGATGCAGCTTTTCCTGTCCGAGGAGAGACTCCCGGTCTGTAGTCCGACACTCTTGCAGCGACTGCCGCTTCGGATGCCAGACGATCTACGGGAGCATACGTTGCTGCACACGTCGAGTCTGCCGCGACTCTGGCCGGACTGGCTGGCGAAAGCACAAATTTCCGCACTCCGCCCGGCTGCCACCCTCACCTTCGATCACTTCTATCTGACGTTGCAGGCTGCCATCGATGGCATAGGCATCGCGATGGGACCGACTGCGCTTGTCTCAGACGACCTTGCTACCGGCCGGCTTGTCGCGCCGTTCGCTGGCCCTCGCCTACCGTCGCGGAGCTATTGCACTTACGTTCCGGATGGGAGGTCTGCAGATGACGTGATCGTGCTGTTCCGCTCATGGCTCGAGCGCGAGGGGATGCGTTCACGAACGGAGACGGCCCCTTAGATGTGGGCTCGCTGAGCGCTATCGGAGCGGGGCGACTGAAGCGCTCCGACGCCTAGCTTATCGAATCGACTGAAAACGCGATGTCCTTTTGCGCTTCGAGCACCCTCAGACGCTCAGCCAACGCAGCCCTGATCGAGTCGTAGGCACCGCCGCCAAGCGTCAGGCGTAACGGCGGATGTGCCGAGTCCGCCGCGACGATCATTGCGGTGACCGTCCTGCCGGCATCGCCCCGAATTGCAAAGCTGTTGGATGCGATTGCCCGCCTGACGTCGCCCGCCGGGGTATCGTCGTACTCGGGCATCGGCACCGCGTGATCGAGACCGGCACCGAACTGCGTGCTCGTCGGCCCCGGCTCCACGATCACGAAGTCGATGCCGAATGGCCCCACCTCCTTCGCTACCGACTCCACGAAACCTTCGATGCCCCATTTCGTAGCGTGATAGAGGCTGAAATTCGGGTAAGCGATCTGTCCACCTTCGGACGAAACCTGAACGATCCGGCCGCCGCCCTGGCGGCGCAGGTGAGGCAGCGCCGCACGGATGACCTGAATCGATCCTGTGAGATTGGTGGCAATCTGCCGCTCAATCTGTTCATCAGTCACTTCCTCGGCCGCGCCGAATAACCCGTAGCCCGCGTTGTTCACGACCACATCGATGCGGCCCATCGCTTCGAATGCGGCGGAGATATTCGTGTGCACCTCGCGGATGTCGGTGACATCGAGTGTCAACACATGCAACCGGTCGTCGTACTGTTGCTTCAGCTCATCGAGCGCCCCCTCGTGCCGCAGCGTCGCGACGACCCGATCGCCGCGTTGCAGCAGGCGCTCCGCGAGTAGCCGGCCGAGGCCTGACGACGTGCCGGTGATAAACCAGGTCTTCACCATGGTGTGTCTCTCCATAGAGTGGATGGAATGGCATTGCCTGATCACCAGTCTAGGGACCCGTCATTGGTCAGAGAAGTCTCTATAGTACGTATGACCCCGTGAAAATTCGCCACCAATGACCAAGCCGACACTTGCCGATCTCACCGCGTTTTCCGCTGTCGCAACGCATCGGAGTTTCCGCCGTGCCGCCGATGCACTCGGCGTTTCGCGCTCCTCGCTAAGTCACGCCATGCTCGCCCTGGAGCGCGAATTGGGCGTACGCCTGCTCAACCGCACGACGCGCAGCGTGTCGCCGACAGAAGCCGGCGAAGCATTGCTCGCCCGGCTTGCGCCCGTGCTCCGCGATCTCGACGAGGCACTGGACGCCGTCGCCGATGCGCGCGGCAATCCGAGCGGCACGCTCAGGATCAACGCCAATGAGGGTGCAGCGCGACTGTTATTGAAAACGGTGGTGCCGCGTTTTCTGAAGCGCTTTCCCGGCATGGCGCTCGATCTGGTTGCAGAGGGGCGGCTCGTGGATATCGTCGAGCAAGGTTTCGATGCCGGAGTACGGCTTGGCGAGTCGGTCCCGCGCGACATGGTGGCGGTGCGCATCAGCGACGATCTTCGCTTCGTAGTCGTTGCGGCGCCTTCGTATCTCGCGGGTCGAACACCACTCATCACGCCCGACGACCTTCACAGCCACGACTGTATTCGCCAACGTCTGCCGAGCGGCAAACGCTACCGCTGGGAGTTTCGCAAGCACGGGCAGGAGGTGGCGATCGATGTTCCCGGCGTGCTCACGCTGGATCACAACGGTCTGATGGTCGAGGCCGCGTCCGATGGTTTGGGCCTCGCGTATGTACCGGAGTCCACGGCCCGCGACTGGCTGGACGACGGCCGGCTGGTTACCGTGCTGGAAGACTGGTGCCCGTTCATCCCGGGGCTCTGCCTGTACTATCCCGGGCATCGCCACGTGCCTGCTGGTCTGCGGGCGTTCATAGACGTGCTGCGAGAGGTCAATCACTAGCGCATGTGAATGTCCGTTGTCGAGGAGCCTGGCCGACCGCCCAGGTCGCATGCAGTCTGCGCCGCCGTTGAAGACGGCGGCGCAGTTCCTTCAACTGAAGCTATTGCGCTGTCGGCGCGCTAACGCCATCGATGTCCGGCGCCCAACCCGAAGGGTTCGAGAAAATCAGCGCGTTCGTGTTGCCCGCCTTGAACGTGCCCGTTACAGCGAGCGTCGAGACGGTGCCCCAGCCACCGCTCGGCGGAAACGACACCGTGACAGGCGTTGATCCGTTAAAGCTGATGTCCGCGGAGCGCGGCGCCGAGTCGCCGTTCGCATAACCCACCAACACGGTGTAGGTACCGTCCGCGGGGACACTAATGTCGTTGATCGTCAACGTCCCGCCGTTGCCGATATAGCCGACGTCCGAGCCACCCGAACAAGCGCTGCATGTCGAAATACGCGCGCCACCGGCGAGCACGCTGGTCGACGCTTCTGCCTCGTAAGCGGCCTTGAACGGCGGTAGCGTCACCGGGCCGGCGACGACAGTGACTGTGCCGATCTCGGGCGTGGGCGCGCTACTGTCCGCGCTCGACAACGTCAGCGAATTAGCCCCACCGGTTTGCAGCGGCACGTAGACCGCGACCGTGCCAATGCGCCCTTCGCCGCCGGTCGGCGGAAATGCCACGGTGGTCGGCTGGCCGCCGTTTGTCGAAAGTTGCGCGGTCAGCGTTTCGCGAGAGCGGTTCGCATAGGCAATCGCAACGTATCCGCCGGTGCCGGTCGATGCGACGTTGCCGAAGGTTACAGTGCCAAGTCCCCGAACGATCTTGCCGCCGTCGCAGTCCGAGCAGTGCGTGTACGACGCGCCACCGCCAAGTGAGGTCGGCTGGTAGGTCGTCGCGGCGATGTCTTGTCCGCTTACCAGGAGCATCACAGCGCCGCCCGCCGGCACCGTTGGGGCCGTATACGAAGTGACAAACGAGCCGAGTTGCTTGCTGGCCCACAGATCACGCACACTCGCGCGCGCGTTCGACACCAGGCCGAGTTGCTGCCACGTGACCGTCATCGGCGCGTCCGTCGCGCCGTTGTTGAACAGCACGACAGCGCGCTGTCCCTGGCCGGCCAGAAGCTTCGCCCACACCTGCTGTGCGCCGGACTGCGCGACCTTTACGCCTTGTGTGCCAAGCAGGTCCTGGTCGACCGCAATGACACCGGTATTGGTCATCAACTGCGTGGCATCCGCGGTCAGCGGCTTCGACAGGTCGTTGCCGAGAATCAGCGGTGCGCCGGCGATCGCCCACAGGCTCATGTGCGCCTGATCGTGAACCGCTGTCATGCCCATGCCGACCACCATCATGTCGGGGTCGTTGTAGAAACCGGTGTGCTGGCCCTCGGGGTGATAGTTGCCAAGAAAGTTGCCGGTCACGCTGCCGAAATTCGGCGCGCCGCTGTTCGGCCCATAGATGTCGCCCGTCGTTCTCCACATCCGGCCAACTCCGGCGGCCCACGCCCACGGTCCCTCGTTGAAGTCGGGGTACGTGCTGTTATTGGCGATGGTGCCCCAGTCGCAGATGCTGAGCGTCACGCGGTGGCCGGTCTGCACGTACGCTTTGTCGATTGCATCGGCAATGGCCGTATAGGCTTGCTGCGGATCATAGCCGGCTGCGCTGCCCCCGCAGAAGTCGACCTTCACGAAGTCGAATCCCCACTGCGCGAATTGCAGGAAGTCGTGATCGTAATGCGCAAAATCACTACCGACGAAATGCGTGCCGTTGGTTCGGGTGCCGCAACCCTGCGGGCCGGCGTCGATGTAGATGCCCGCTTTCAGCCCTTTGCTGTGGATATATTGCGCGATGGCTGGCATGCCGCCCGGCCATTGAGTGTTGTCGATGACGAAGTTGCCGTTGGCATCTCTCGTTCCTGAGGTCCACCAGCCTTCATCGGTGTTCACGTACTCGTATTGCGCGCCGGATTTTATCTGCGCATTCAGTGCGGAAAGGCCATCGGCTTCGGCCTTGATCGTGTTGTAATTCACGTTCTCCGCAAGGCTGTTCCATGACGACCATCCCGTTGGCGGCGGCACCACGGCGATCTGACGCGAGAGGCGGCGGCTTTGTTGCGCCGCGGATTCGCTTTGCGCGGCAGAGACCGCCGCGGCGGTCTGTTGACTCTTCAGCGAGACGGCGGCGCCACTACCGTCCGACGCATCTCCGCCACAACCCGACAAACCCAACGACACACTCACGGTTAATGCGGTTAACAGCGAAATGACACAACGTCTGTACACGAGCAGGTTCATGTCTGTCTCCTGGTTGAACGCTTGACTCTTGCGGCAGGGCTGTTTTGGGAGTGACTATATTCAGGTCTGCTCTGGAACTCCAAAAATTTTTTGTTATCCCAGCACGTGGGAATGTTTAGGGATACAGAAATTTATGCATAAAAGATAAAATCGAAGATCCGTTATTAGACGGCAATGCGATTTGCTAGAGCAGTTGCAATTTCAAGCCTCATCCCGTTGTTTCTGCAGTGCGGAAAAAGTAACGAGTTCGACCTGACCATAGCAATTGGGAAGCGGTCGCGATAATCTCCAGCATGCGCGCCGCGCTGACCGTCGCTGCCAAAGAGGTTCAGAAACATAACCGGGAGACGTTTCACAATGTCTGACCAACGCGGTAGTCAAACTGTCACGATGTCTGACCCAACCGGTAGCCAATCTGCATTGCGTCAAGTTGCAGCTTCGAGACTTTTTCTCGGCGCAACGATTGCGATGTTTCTGTCGGGTCTCGGCGCGTCGGCGGCTGCGCCACAGATTGTTCTGTTCCTCGCGAAAGAACTCGGCGCCTCGCTGCCGTTGGCGGGATTCTATTATTTGACGAGCCTTGCCGCGCCAGTCGCGGGGTATTTCGTCGGCCGCTACTCCGATCGCACAGGGAATCGTCTCGGTCTTTTTCGCCTTTGCGCTGTGGCGGGTTTTGTGGGCTGGGCGGGGCTCGCCCTCTCTACTTCGGTCTGGATGCCCTTCGTCATCGCCATCGCTTTGCTGGCCGTTTCCGGTGCGACCGCCTCGCAAATTTTTGCGGCAGTGCATGATGAACTCAGCGACAGGCCCGGCGAGGCAAATGAAAGTGTCGTTGCCATCATCCGTATGGCGCTGACCGGCGGATGGATCATCGGGCCTGTGCTGGGAGCGTGGGTGGCGGCTGCCTATGGCCTGCGCCCCATGCTTTGGATGACCGCCATCTGCATGCTTTTACAGATCGTACCCCTCGGAACGCTGAACCCGACCGCCAGGATCAAGCCAGAGTCGGCGAGTGAGCACGCGCATCACTCCAGCCTACGTGCCATGCTTCCACTGCTGACGTTCACAGGACTCTTCGTTCTGGTCTACGCAGGGGAGCCAGTGAAATACGGATTCCTACTGATCTACATGGAAGAACACTTAAAGCTGAGTCCGGCCCTACGGGGAGCGGTCATCGGAATACAGCCGTTCATCGAATTGCTCATCATGCCCTTCAGCATCGGCCTCGGCCGCAAGCTCGGCAACCTGTGGTTGATGTGTATCGCGGCCGCCATGGGAGTGTGTGCCAATCTTTGCTTTGCGCTCTGGTCGTCCGCAGCGGGCATGTTCGCCGGACAGATTCTCATGGGCGGTGTGTGGGGCATATTTATGGTTCTGGGCATCATCGTCGCTCAACGCCTGCTTCCCAATGCAGTAGCGACGGCCTCGGCAATCTTCATGAGTTCGACTGCTCTCGCCTCGGCGTTAGGAGGCGTCGCGGGCGGTTTCGGAGTGGCATTCCTCGGCCTTCCCAATGTCTTCCTGCTGCCGGCGCTTTTCGCGGGTTTAGCAGTTATTGGGCTGGCATTGATGGCACGCACTAGCCGAGTTACTCGTCGTGCGGCGGGACTTTGATGAGCACAAACCACAACACTGCCAAAATGATAAAGAAGGGAATCGAATGCACTTTGAGTCTTCCGGTGGAGATGACTCAGAGCATAGCGATTACAGCCCCGGATAGGTGTTTCCATCGGTTTCGCCGCCTTACGCTCCATGACTTTCATGGCCTCACATACTCGAAACACAGCGCAGGACACTTCATTTTTACCGAGGTAACGAAGCGTAAGTTCGCAGCCGCGGCGAAAACCTCAACGCTCAGCTCTTTTCCCCTTCCTTCACCGCCCGTCCATTGCCGTCAGCAATTGGCCGGCTCGCTCTGGCGACTCGCTATACGCGATCCCGTACAATAAGTCGTTTCGAATCCCGCGACAGATCGCACTTTGCTCCAGCCTTCAGCGCCATGAATCACGATATTGAACACGCTCTCGCAGCCGCGCAGGAGCACCTCCAGGCCGGTCGGCTCGACGATGCCGCAGGTCTGCTGCGCGGCATTCTGGCGAGCGTCCCCGACCACGGCGAAGCCCTTTCAGGTCTCGGTTATATCGCCGCCAACCAGGGCGATCATGCACGCGCAGCGGAGTACCTGGTGCAGGCATCAGCGCACGTGTCAATGTCTATGGATCAACTGAACTTCGCCGCACAGGTGTGTCAGTTGGCGCAGCGTCACGATGCTGCGATAGCGCTGTTCGAGCGCTGCCTGACGCAGTTTCCACACCATGCCGCCTCGTTGTATGGTGTCGCAATGTCGCTGATACAGCTTGGCGAATTGCAGCGGGCACTCGAGGCGTTGGTGCATCTGTGCAAGATCCAGCCACAATCAGCCGAAGCGCATTACAACCGTGGCACGCTGCTCGGCACGATGGCCCGCTATGAGGACGAACTGGATGCCTACCGGCAGGCGATCACGCTCAAGCCGCGGTTCGTACGCGCATACGTTAATCTCGGAGTCGCGTTGCGAGATCTCGGGCGCTTTGATGAGGCACTGCTTCAATTCAAGAAGGCGCTCTCGATCGATCCGAACGACGCCGGCGCACGCACCAATCGAGCTCAGACGAATTTGCTGCTCGGCGAATTCGAACACGGCTGGCGCGAATACGAATGGCGTTGGCGTGATGGCACCTGCAGCCACGGTTTTCCGCAGAACACCCTATGGACCGGCAACCAACCGATAGATGGCAAGACAGTGCTCGTTCATCATGAGCAGGGGTTCGGCGACACGCTGCAATTCGTGCGCTTTGTGGATCGGCTCAGTGCAGCTGGCGCTCACGTCGTGTTGCGTGTTCAGGATGCCCTATTGCCGCTCCTCCAAAATTATCGGGGTGCGGCCGAAGTCATCGGTGAGACAGCGCAAGTGCCACATTTCGACTATCACATTCCAACCCTGAGTCTGCCGTTTGCGCTCAAGGTTCGTGCACCCGATCTCGCGCTATCCGGTCCATATGTGCAGGCAGACGGTGCGCTTGCCCCTCAATGGGACGATCTTTTTACAGGCTCCGTTCGACGGCCGAGCGTTGGGATCGTGTGGTCGGGAAGCCGTACGCATCTGAACGATCACAATCGGTCCATTTCGCTTGAGCAACTGAAGCCGGTGTTCGATGCAAACGCGGATTTCTTCGCGTTGCAACCGGATGTACGCGACAGTGATCGCGCGTGCCTCGCGCAACTTGAGCAGCGCGGGGTGCTGCGTGATGTTTCCGGGCGGCTCACTACATTCGCTGAGACTGCTGCGCTGATCGCTCGCCTCGACCTCGTCATCAGCGTCGACACAGCTGTGGCGCATTTGGCTGGGGCGCTTGGGAAGCCGGTATGGATTGCTTTGCCGTTCATGCCGGACTGGAGATGGCAACTCGACCGAAGCGATAGTCCGTGGTACGCAAAGGCGCGCTTGTTTCGACAAACGACGCGAGACGATTGGACTGGCGTCGTTGCTGCGCTTCGCGCGGAGATCGACGCATTGCCGGGTCCAGACAACGGAGAATACTTGCCGTCGATCGAGTGTCCAGTTTGAAGCCCTCTTACGGACATTCGTCACGGTGATTCGACAGGCGGTTGCGGGTCGTTCACGGAAATCCGGCACGGAACCGGGTTGGCCATGAACCGGCATTCTCCCGCACAGTCTCATGGACATTTTCGCGGCCGTCACCCGACCCACTGCAAATGACGGTTACACTCGATAACCCATGTTCAGGTGCCAGGAGACTTCTATGAGCAAGCACGCCCTCGTATCGATTACCACCACCTTACTGTGCGCGGTTGCCCTGACGGGTCTGACCGCCACCCCTGCTCAGGCAGGCAGCGCGTCAGTGAAATGCCATCTGACCTACAGCATGTCCGGATGGTCGGCGATTTATCAGCATGCCGAAGGACGCGGCAAAGTAAGCTGCAGTAATGGACAAAAGGCCGCTGTCACCATCAGCGTGCACGGCGGCGGCCTGACCGCCGGCAAGTTCCACGTCAGCGGCCGCGGCGAAATCACCCATGTCTACAGCATCAAGGATGTGTTCGGCAGTTACGCGCAGGCCGGCGCTTCGGCCGGCGCGGGGAAGAGCGGTACTGCGCAGGTGCTGACCAAGGGAACCACGTCGATGGCGTTGAGCGGCAGCGGTGAAGGCGTGGACCTTGGTGTAGCGGTCGACGACTTCAAGATTGAACCGGTGCACTGAGACCGGGCACTGTCCGGTCAGGAGCCGGCGTTCAATCACGGCTCTCAGATAGTTGACAGAGAGCGTCGGGTCTAACTGACTTCAGTCTGAACCGACTCCGCGCGATCGTACGGGCGCGTTCGCCTCGAACTTGGCGCAATGCGTCGAGAAAAACGTGCGGACGTTGCGAATGTTCGATGAGCTCGTGAACAGACGGCGAGCAAGCTCATCGTAAGCAGCCATGTCCATGACATCTGCGACCACGACGAAGTCCGGCCCTGGCGACACGCGATAACACTGCGTGACGGCCGGTTCCGCACAGATATACGACTCGAAACGCTGATGGTCTTCCGCCGTTTGCCGGTCGAGACTCACCTCGATGATCGCGGTCAGCGTCGGGCCGAGCTTCGAGTGATCGAGGATCGCAATCTCGCGCTTGATCACGCCGCTCTCCCGAAGCCGGTTCACGCGACGCAGACACGTCGGCGGGGACGTATGCGCGCGTTCCGCGAGTTCGATATTCGACAGCGAGCAATTGGTTTGCAGAATGCCAAGAATGCGCAGGTCAAGCTCGTCAAGTGTGATGCCGGGCACGCGGACCTCGCAGCGAGTAAAGAGTGAAATTAAATTTCACCACACTTCATCACCGATTCAAAATTCTATTTTCTGATGAATTATGAAATTTACTTTCATATGACCACCCTTACTATCGCAGCATCGGTTCCCTGTGAACCCTTTGCGGAGAAAAGTGATGTGTGGAATTGTCGGTGCGGTCGCCCAACGAAACATCCTGCCTGATCTCGTCAACGGCCTGAAGCGACTCGAATATCGCGGCTACGACTCGTGTGGCGTAGCGCTCTATCAGGACCGGGAGCTCGTGCGCGCACGCAGCGTAGACCGCGTCGCCACCCTGCAACAGGAGATATCCGATCGCGGCCTGTCCGGCTATACCGGCATTGCACACACGCGGTGGGCAACGCATGGCAAGCCCGTCACGACCAACGCCCATCCGCACTTCTCGCCCAATGCCGAATCACCGCGAATCGCGCTCTCTCACAACGGAATCATCGAGAACTATGAGGAATTGCGCGAGACGCTTCGGGATCACGGTTATGTATTTTCGAGCCAGACCGATAGCGAAGTCATCGCGCATCTGATCGACTATCTGTACGACGGCGATCTGTTCGACGCGGTACGTGAAACAGTCGCACGGCTGCGCGGCAGCTACGCCATTGCGGTGATTTGCCGTGACGAGCCGCATCGGTTGGTGGGTGCGCGCGATGGCATGCCGCTTGTGATCGGCATCGGTGAAGGCGAGAACTTCCTCGCGTCTGACGCGATTGCGCTGTCGGGCGTGACGGACAAGATCGCGTACCTCGAAAACGGCGACGTCGTGGACGTCCAGCTTCATCGCCACTGGATCGTGGACGCTGCCGGGCGACGCATCGAACGTCCCGTTCACACAGTTGCCGCGCACAGCGGCGCGGCCGACCTCGGCCTGTACCGCTACTACATGCAGAAGGAGATTTTCGAGCAGCCACGCGCCGTCGCGGACACCTTGCAGGACGTGTCGTCAATCATGCCGGAACTCTTCGGCGACAACGCCTGGCGCGTGCTGAATTCAGTCGACTCGGTCGTACTGCTCGCGTGCGGCGGCAGTTTTCATGCAGCGCTAACGGCCAAATACTGGATCGAGAGCCTCGCGCAATTGCCCGTCAATGTCGAGATTGCAAGCGAGTACCGATACCGTGAAAGCGTCGCCAATCCGAACATGCTAGTGGTGGCGGTATCGCAAAGCGGCGAAACAGCGGATGTACTCGGCGCCATTCAAGTCGCGAAACAACGTGGCATGCTGAAGACGCTCGCAATCTGCAATGTGCCGACCAGTGCGCTGGTCCGCGAATGTGCATTGAATTTCATCACGCGCGCCGGCATCGAGATTGGCGTTGCGTCGACCAAGGCGTTCACGACGCAACTCGTCGCGCTCTTCATGCTGGCGCTGACGTTGGCGCAAGTGCGCGGCCGTCTGTCCGAGGACGACGAAAGAACCCATCTGCGTGCGCTGCGTCATCTGCCTGATGCGATGGGCAAAGTGCTCGCGCTCGAGCCGCACATCATGGCGTGGTCCGAGATTCTCACTCGCAAGGAAAACATTCTGTTTCTCGGGCGCGGCATGCACTATCCGGTTGCACTCGAAGGCGCGTTGAAGATGAAAGAGATCTCATACATTCACGCTGAAGGATACGCGGCGGGCGAATTGAAGCATGGGCCGCTGGCACTGATCAGCGACCAGATGCCTGTGGTCGCCGTCGCGCCGAACGATCGCCTGCTCGAAAAGCTGAAATCAAATATGCATGAAGTGAATGCGCGTAACGGCAAGCTTTTCGTTTTCGCCGATATCGATTGCGGGCTTTCGCCGAGTCCCGATATCGAGGTGATCCGGCTTACCGAATACTACGGCTTGCTCTCACCTATCCTGCACACGATCCCAATGCAACTGCTCGCTTTTCACACGGCGCTCGCGCGCGGCACGGATATCGACAAGCCGAGGAATCTTGCGAAGTCCGTGACTGTTGAGTGACTGACATGCCAAGTCAAACCGGACTCTTAGCGGGAGAATCTTGCAATCCCCATCGGCTGGTGGTTGTTGAGGGCATCATGGGATCGGGCAAGTCAACGACCATGCGTTTCATTGCGAAACGCCTACAAGATGCGGGGCGCGCGGCGCTACCTATCCACGAACGGACCGACCCACACCCCGTGCGGGCGACCGATGAACTCGAACACTGGTTTGAGCCTTGGCGAGACGCAGCACCACAGAATCTCGCAGACCGCGCATTGGCCAGATGGAGCGCTTTCGTCGACGACACGCGGACAGACATCTCGATTCCCGTATTGGACGGTCAGCTTTTTCACGGAGACCTGACTCACCTACTGCTGATGGAAGCCGACCGCGCGCTCATTTTTGACTACATACAGAATCTGGCAAAAATCATTGCGCCGCTCAATCCGCTCATCCTTTACCTTTGGCAGGAAGATGTCGAAGAAGCAGTCAGAATGGTCTGCGCAGAACGTGGCCCCGAATGGATCGACTATCAGGTCAACTGGAAACTCGCAGCTCCCTACTGCGTGCGCAAAGGGTTCGCCGGACTAGATGGGCTGATCTCCCTCTATCGGGAATACCGTCAGCTCACCGACGATTTATTTAGCGAACTGCCGCTAACCAAGCTCGCCATTGAAAATTCGGGAAGAGACTGGCCGACATACAACAGGCAAATTCTGCGCGAGTTGGGGCTACCAACGAAATGACGGTGCAGGCAGTAAGTCGGCCAGGGGCAAGCCTCTCAAATGCCCACGGGCCACGACCAGCCTGACAACAATCGTTGGCAAATGGCTACGGCCGAACGTTAGCTCAAGCCATCGACCACTAATGCCGCGTAAGCATCAGGTTCAAGTTCTGAACCGCAGCGCCGGATGCGCCCTTGCCAAGATTATCGAAAACCGCGGACAGCAGGACGTGCCCATGTTCCACGTTAGGAAATACGCTTAAGCGCATGTCATTCGTACCGTTCAGCACTTGCGGATCCAGGTGCTTCAAGACGGACGATTCGTGCAGCGGCAAGACACGTACGTGGGCCGCCTCGGCATAGTGGCGTGCGAGGCATGCGTGTAGCGTGGCGCCATCCACATCGGGTGCCAGCAGCCGCAACTCCAAGGGCACCGTCAGTACGATGCCCTGGCGGAATGCGCCATACGCAGGGACGAAGATGGGGCGCTGCGCGAGCCCGGCGTGCTGCTGGATCTCCGGGGTGTGCTTGTGCGCGAGTTCTAGACCATATACCTGGTATGAAGGCGCGTTGGCAGCACCCTGCCCCTCATGCTCCTCCACGCCGGCACGCCCCCGTCCGGAGTAGCCGGACACAGCATGAATGCTGACAGGGTAGTTGCCTGGTATGAGCCCAGCCTGCAACAGCGGACGCAGCAAGCCAATGGCACCGGTCGGATAGCAACCGGGATTGGTGACCCGACGTGCGCTCACAATGCGCTCAGCCTGTCCCTGCGTCATTTCCGGAAAGCCGTATGTCCAGTCCGGTTGCGTGCGATGAGCGGAACTTGCGTCGATTACTCGGACGGCAGGATTAACAATGGCGTCCACTGCCTCGCGCGCAGCAGCGTCGGGCAGACAGAGGATGGCGATGTCGCAGGCGTTGATGGCCTCTGCGCGACGCCGCGGATCTTTGCGTTCTGCCGCGGGAAGCGTGACCAGTTTCAGATCGGTCCGGTCGCGCAGCCGTTCGTGAATTTGCAACCCGGTGGTGCCTTGGTCGCCGTCGATGAAAACAACGGGAGAGCTCATAGATGGAATACTCCGCTGACTGTGGGCTGTAACAAGTAGACGAGCCCTTATGTTCCATGGACGGCTAGAATAGAGAAAGTTGAATTTCATAGCGTGAATATTCAGTTTTTCTGAATCTGGACGCCGACATGAGAGAGATCAGCCTGGACCGCTTGCGCACTCTGGTCGCCATTACCGACCGTGGCTCATTTGCCGATGCGGCGCGTGCATTGAACCTGGCGCCGCCAACGGTCAGCCTCCACATCGCTGAACTCGAAGAACGAATTGGGGCTCCCCTCCTGTCACGCAAGCGCGGACATGTCCGGCCGTCGGCGATAGGAGAGGTGCTGGTGGAGCGCGCGCGTCGACTGCTGGCCGATGCGGAGCAGGCACTAGACGACATTCAACGCCAGGTGCAGGGCCTCGAAGGGCGCGCGCGGCTCGGTGCGTCGACTGGCGCGATCGCGCACCTGTTGCCGCAAGCGCTTGAGGTGCTGCGCCAACACCATCCCGCTATCGACATTCAGATCGCAGTACTCACGTCGCACGAAACGCTGTCCCGACTGGCGGATGGAACGCTGGATGTCGGGCTGGTCGCACTGCCTCAGCCACCGGTGGCTGGACTCGTGATAAAGCCTTGGCGCCGCGACCCCGTGATGGCCTTCGTGCCGGCGCATTGGCGGTGCCCGGCCCGCGTCACGCCTGAATGGCTCGCCGCCCAGCCTCTCATTCTCAATGACGCGACCACACGTCTCTCGCGTCTGACCGCGGAGTGGTTCGCGGCCGGGGGGCACCATCCTGTGCCGCGCATTCAGCTCAACTACAACGACGCGATCAAGAGTCTCGTAGCGGCAGGTTACGGCGCAGCGCTGTTGCCCCATGAGGCCACCACGCCCCTACCCGACAAGCGCATTGTCATGCGTCCGCTGCGCCCGGCGTTGTGGCGTCGACTCGGCATTGCACATCGCGCGGGGTACGTTGAGCGTTCCACGCAACACGTACTTGATGTGTTGTGGGACCTGCGATTGGCGTAGGTGTTGCCATTTGCCGCTTCGGTTCGTTCTCGCTGGGACAGTAGCCTTATTGCACGCCACGACGAGCGAATGGCCGGTTTGTAGAAATTTGACTGAGCGGACTGTGTCGATCTGAGCCGCTCGTCGTCCAGCTGAGTTCGGCCAGGAGCCGTCACTCACCGTCTGGCCCCGCATCCGGATCGCCCGGTGCGCCAGTGCCCGCCTCGCTTTGCGGCCGGTGGGCGCCGCAAAGCGCAAGCGGTTCTTCACTCGTTCGGCCAGAAAAGAAACGGCCCTGTACGTCCGGTGGGCTATCATGCCTATCCTCTCCGAAGTAGCTCCTTATGATTTCCGTCCGTAATGTCACGCTGCGCCGTGGCGTCAATGTCGTACTCGACCGCGCGTCCGTCACCTTCACCCCCGGCGAAAAGATTGGCCTTGTCGGCCGCAATGGCGCCGGCAAGTCATCCTTCTTCGGCCTTCTCAACGGCACGCTGCACGAAGACGGTGGCGAGTTCTCGATTCCCGCTGCGTGGAAGATGGGCCAGGTCGCGCAGGAGATGCCAGAGACCGAGCAGAGTGCGACCGACTTCGTCATCGAGGGTGACACCATCCTGCTGGCAGCGCAGGCCGAAGTAACCGCCGCTGAGGCCAGCGACGATGGCATGCGCATGGCGCACGCCTACATGGCCCTGCACGACGCCGGTGCACACGATGCTCCCTCACGCGCCCAAGCGCTGATCCAAGGCCTGGGCTTCAGTGCTGCGCAGCTTGGCCAGCCGGTCAACAGCTTCTCTGGCGGCTGGCGCATGCGACTGCAGCTGGCGCGCGCGCTCATGTGTCCGTCCGACTTGCTGCTGCTCGACGAACCGACCAATCACCTCGACCTCGACGCGCTGGTCTGGCTGGAAGCGTGGCTCAAGCGCTACGAGGGAACCATGGTTGTGATCAGCCACGACCGCGAATTCCTCGACGCGGTGACGCAGGTGACCGTGCACGTCGACAACGCCAAGCTGGTGCGTTATGGCGGCAACTACAGCAAGTTCGAAGAGATGCGCGCCGAGCAACTGCTGTTGCAGCAGGCCGCGATGGCGAGGCAGGCGGACAAGATCGCCCACCTGCAGAAATTCATCGACCGTTTCAAGGCCAAGGCCTCGAAGGCGAAGCAGGCGCAGAGCCGGGTCAAGGCGCTCGAACGCATGGAGAAGATCGCACCGGTGCTTGCCGACGCGGAGTTCACCTTCGAGTTCAAGGAGCCGCTCAACGTCCCGAACCCGCTATTGTCGATGCTGGACGCGAGCTTCGGCTATCCCGCGCCGGCCGACGCAGCGCCGGACACGCCGCCGACGGTCATCGTGCGGGGCATCAACCGCTCCGTGCTGGCCGGGCAGCGCATCGGCATTCTCGGTGCCAACGGTCAGGGCAAGTCGACGCTGGTGAAGACGGTGGCGCACGAGCTGGCGCCGATTGCCGGCGAAATCAGCGAAGGCAAAGGCCTGAACATCGGCTACTTCGCCCAGCAGGAACTCGACGTGCTGCGTCCCCTCGACACGCCGCTGGAACACATGATCCGCCTTGCGAAGGACACGCCGGCGCACCTGCGTGCCCCCGGCCAGAGCGGCACCGAACAATCGCTTCGCACCTTCCTCGGCACCTTCAACTTCAGTGGTGACATGGTCCATCAGGCGGTCGGCACGATGAGCGGCGGCGAAAAGGCGCGGCTCGTGTTGTGCATGATCGTGTGGCAACGTCCCAACCTGCTGCTGCTCGACGAGCCGACCAACCACCTCGACCTGGCCACGCGCGAAGCGCTAGGCATGGCACTCAACGAATTCGAAGGCACAGTGTTGCTGGTCAGTCACGACCGGTCCCTGCTGCGCGCGGTCTGTGACGAGTTCTGGCTCGTTACCAAAGGTGGCGTCGAGCCCTTCGACGGTGATCTCGACGATTACCAGCAGTTCCTGCGCGACGAAGCCCGTCGCATGCGCGAGCAGGCTGCCGGGGAGCAGAAGGTCGTCGCCTGAACTACCTCCTGGCAGTTCCAGTTTGGAAGCTGCCATAGCGCTCGCATCGAGTCGAAGGGCCGCTCAGGGTTGCCCTGAGCCGTTCATCGTTGGCCTCATTGCGGCCAGTTTCGCTCGTTCGCCGCCATCTAACTTGCGGCTTTGGCCTCTCTTGCCAACTGCATTGCTTTTAAACTGTCGCGTGAGATAGTCAAACCTCACTGAGTAGAGCCTATGGCCACAAAAAATCCAGCACACGTGGCGCACTGCCAATGTGGCGCGGTCGAGATCAGCGCCTGGGGTCAGCCCATTATGGTCAATGCGTGCTACTGCGACGACTGCCAGACCGCAGCCCAACGTCTCGCCGCACCCGCCAATTCAGGGCGAGCGTCCAGCGTCGACGGCGCCACGGAGTTCATGGTGTTCCGCCGCGATCGCATTGCCTGCACGCGGGGCGCAAACCGACTCCAGGCGATGAGGCTGACCGCCCCCTCGAAGACCAGACGGATGATCGCGAGTTGCTGCGCAACACCGATGTACATGGCTTTTGACGACAAGCGGCCCTGGGTGTCAGCGTTCCGCTCCCCTTTCGGAGCGGATGCGCCGCCGGTGGAAATGCGGATCTGCACCCGATTCAAACGCTCGGAAGCGGAGGCCGAAGACGGCTTGCCCAGCCATCCCGGATACCCTCCGGCAATGATGATCCGGATCTTGGCCGTCTTGCCGTTCATGCTGTTCAGCAAGCCGGTCGGCGCTTTGCCGTAGCGCGATTGTTCGATGCTCTTGGATGCGCCAATGGCCGGCTGGGGTCAAGCTGTGCCGACCGTGTCGGGCGGCGGTCGACAAATAAGCGACACTCGACGGTCTTGTCAAAATTGACGACAATCCGTTGCCTGGCGCGCGCTTCGGACAACTACACCGTGTCAATGACGACGTGCTCGACGCTTTTTGCTGCTGCCAGTCCACTTTCCTGCTTGTAACTCGTTCCTGGCTAACTGACTGATCTGAATCGATCCACTTTTCAGCCGTCGTTGTTTTCCTTCCATGCATACCGCCGTCATGCTCGCATCCCAGACCGGTTCTGCGAGGGAATCAATAACGGTTTCGGATCGCACTTGCACACGCACCAGTCATAGCTCAACGCCTGCTCGCGGCCATTGGCCCCCCTGTTCGGAAGACGCTCGCCGACGCATAGAATCCAGCCCATCGAGTCGCATTTGGGACATGAAACCTGATCGCCTTCATATGCGACCGCGCGACCGTTGAGGAGATCCGCGCGAGAACCGGCGAAGACTCGGCCGCCCGCCGTGGTTGTGTCGCCATCGCAGATATCAAAACGTTGATTCACTGATGATAGGTTCCTTGGAAAGACTGTGATGCGTTGAGTAAATCTCTAAGAGGCCACCGCTAAGGTGTGTCTGTGAAGGGGACGAAATGCCACTGCTCAAACTCAGGATTGAGCAGGGCATGTCGATATGAGAATTTACTCCCCAAATTCCGCAAGGCGTTTTCGAATATCCGCTGCGGTTTTAAATGGATACTCGGTCTGTTTGCCGTTTACTATTCCGTCAAACCCTTCCCCGAACCGTTCCGACAGGCGGTCCAACCGCACGAAAGGCGTGTCGGAGATGTCACCAACATAGCGATAGGCAAACACCTTATAGCGTGTTGTTACTGAATCCTGCGTCTGATTTTTCCACCTTACAAGAACGACCACGTCCCGTTTTTTCGTATAGAAGACCGTAACCACTTCTGGAGAAACATTATCCACAGCATATGAATCAACAATAGAGGGATTCGAGTCTGCACATTGCCAGTTTAGGCTCAATCCATATTTTTTAACATCTGATGGGTCATACCCATATCTGACAATTTTTAGATTGCAACCAGGCTGTATATTGCCGGCTGAAAGCGCATCGGGATATTGCCCCCCTGCCCAAACCAGAGCAGGTTGCAAAAAAACAAAAGCCAGGCAGAACCGAAGAAATTTAATTAAATTAATCATAATCAAAAACATCAGAAGTTTAATCGAATTTCGCGACGCCCGCGAACTCACGGATTACGCGCACCCACGACGGATAAATAGATCACTCCCTGGTTGTCCAGTCCTTACAACGACTCAGACTCTTTCGAATCGCCGCAGCATCCTTAAATCGAAAATGCACCACCTTACCTTCCTGCTTTCCGTCAAATCCGGAACCGAAAAAATCCGATATCCTCCTGTTTTCAGAGAAAATAATTTCCCCGCGCCCACCTCCTTTAGCCTCATACGCATGCACCTCATAATAATCGCCTTCTGTGCCAACCCCAGATAAATAGTATCGCCACTTGACAATTACAAAAAGAATCTTCCTCTCGCCAACTTTATTCTTAAAAATGCTAACCAACTCCGGAAAGGCAGGGCCGTCTTGATTAAATGCGGCAATGGGAAATATGCCTCCCCCTCGCGCAAGTTGAATCACAAGCTTTTCGGGCACCTCTTCGACATTGTGTATTTCGATCCAATCGGGAGCGGAAACGAAATCAATACGCAGCCTTTTAATACTCGGCGCATCAGAAGAATACTCCGCGCATACTGAAGTCGACAAAAATATCAACGCAACAGCTACATTGAGCTTTGCAAGAATGCGAAGAACGCCCTTCATGCTCCGATACCTTTAAATACCCCTTCTTTCATGATTCTGTGATAATTATCTCGTCGAAGCCCGTAGCTATCAGTACCTCTATTTATCTGAGCAGTAATTGCATCAACCTTCGAGTTGGCATTCCCTTCAGTTGTTATATCAGCAATGTCGTAAAGTTTGTGCGAAATCCAATAATATACGCCGGATCGCGTCCCGTATTTTGTAGTGGCCAGCAACTCGGGATTTTCTTCAAAATTTTGATAATCGGAAGTCCAGTATTTCACGTAGCCATTAGTGAAGGCCTTATAGTTTCCTCGGCCGGTAGTCTGCTTCAGCCCTCTGCCCCGATATTTCCAGCCTTCGCCGCTATTTACATCCGAACTATTTCCATTTTTTCCAGCATATGCACGATTGGCAATAGCTTCAGCATTTGCTGGCGTCGGCGCGCGATAACCGTAGAGTTGGGCTTCCGAAGGATGACGTTGAAAGTATCCAAAAATATGCAGGCGCTGAGGGGTGTAGTAACGGAGGTCTTCTTCAAGAGCGCATCCTGGTCCAGCCTCCTGAAAAACCTGTGCGAAAAAATGTGTTAACCGCTGTTCGGTATCAAGGCGATACTGTGCCGCATTCTCGTTTATCTCATCGGCGATTCCTTGCAGTCTCTCGTCAGGCACAGCGGCGTTCTTCCAGATCTTTCTTAACATTGCCAAAGTAATCAGCCCTCGTCTTGTGGCGAAATTCGCAACCAGCGCAATCGGATGAATGTGATGCACGGTCGCACTAACAGGAAACCCCGCAACCTTGCCCTTCACATCGTTCCACCATTGAAGCTCGTGGATGCGCTGCAACTCGACCAGCCAGTTATCTTTCGCGTTTCGCATCAGCGGCGTGATTGCGTTCCATCGCGACATGTCACCGCCCCATTCGCTTTCGTAGCGAAGGATCACACGTGACAATGCCTGCGCGAGCCACGGCGTACGCATGGCGGCCTGCATGGCCTTGGCCGTGACCTTGCCGGCCGGATTCTCTTTGGGCTTGCTACTGGCACCGTAGCTCGGCGGGGGCGCCAGCTTTGCGATCGTCTGCTCCAGTTTCAGCAACAGCGGACTGCCGTTGACTGCCGTAACCGACGGCTCGAATTCTGTCTGCTCCTTCCAGTCCGCGGAACCGGTGAGAACCAGATTGCGCCTGAAGGCATCCGCGAGATTGATACCAGTGGCGTCGACCTTCTCAAAGCCAGGCCACGCCCACGGACTCTGCCACTGCGTATTTGGATGCTTCTTTTCGCAGACCCAGCCCGAAGCCGGATGCCCGTCCGCGTCGCCAAATTTCACGCGCCACCATTGCGTTTTGGCATCATCCACAGCCTTTTCCCGCGCACTCAATCCATCGAGTTGACTGCGTGAATACACGAGCGTAAACGCGTTCGCCGGGTCAGCCACCTTTTGCAGGCTTAGCGGAAACTGAGTCCAGGCGGGTGTTGTCGCCGTTGCAGTCGCAAGTTTCTCCCGCTCAATCCAGACAGGCGTCCCCTCCTGCATAAGCAGGGTCGTGGTTGAGTCCTGATATCGCGGCTGCACCTTGACCCAGGGACCGCTTGCCGGACTATCCGGCGTAACGTCGGCGCGGTACAGGGGACGCCACTCACACAGCTTGCGATCCGCCGGCAGGACGTCCTTCACCAGTTTCGCGCCGGCATTTATCACGAGAAGTGGTAGCTGATCAGGGCGAACGAACTGTGCCGCCCGCGCACGGCTTTTGTCGAGAAACGCGCTGAAGCCATCGTCGGCAAATACTTCAAGGTGCAAAAGCTGGCGTTTCGGTACAGGTGGCAGCGGCGTCGCGCGCTCGTAATCGTGATACTCACCGATCTGCCCGAGCGGCGTTCCGGCCTGGACGAATACCGGTGCCGGCGGAATCACCACCTGACCCACCGGGTCCGGTTCCTTGATCCCCTTCAGGTTCGGCTTGTAGAGCCAGCCCCAGTCGTTCTCAGGCGTGACCTTTGCGTTATTGGTTTCGGTTTTCCACGGCACATTCTCGTCCTCACCCCCGAAATAGCCGCCATTGACCGGACTGGTCATATGACCCGCAGTGATGCGCTTGATGTGCACCCACTGGCCACGCGTCTCGCTGATGATGACCTCGCTGCCTTCAGGCAGGAAACCAACCCGCTCACCCGCTGTGAAGCTTCCTGGCTTCTTGCCAGCCTTCGGCTCCGTCCAGACAAATGCGCCTGCCGCCCCGGTCGTGCCGTCCTTGGGCGCGGCCATCTGGCGATCCCTGCCCTGAACCCGAAACGCGTCAACGTTCAGCCACCACCACGGACGTTTCAGTTTCTCATCGGCCAGGTAGGTTGCCCAGTCCGCCGTGTGCATGTAGAGACTGTAGATATCGTGTGATTCGTCAGCGGGCTGTACGCCGGTGCTGTTGGGCGCAGGTGGCAGCGTCAACCTATGGCGTACCAGTACGAAACCGGTCGAGTACATGGCCCATTTGCCGTCCTTGAATTGCAGATGCGGATACGCGTCATCGATCTTGTAAGCGACGATGTACCCGTCCGCAATGCAGCGCACGCCGTCCTTGGTCCCGAACATGCCGACGCTGTTGTTCAAGTGGATACCGCCGTGCGGAAAGCCGTTGACTCCAAGGGGGAAAAAGCCGTCATCCATTCCGGCCAGTGCCTGATAAAAGGTCTGCGGGCTGGTCACCTCCTTGTAGTCCTTGTCCGGAAACGGGTAGCGCCACGTTAGCGGCGTAGTCGCCGAAGTCGGCCCGGGTGGCGCTGATGTGGGTGTGGGAGCTGGCGCTGGATGCGGGTGAGTCTGTGCGGCCATGCTTGTAACGTGTCGTATTAGTTGTGGTTAGTAATCCGGAGTAAGACGCAACATTGTCAGCCAGAGAACCGCGAACCGTGAGCGCCCGTATCCGGCAGGTCGGTCGTGTAAGGCAGGGATTCCTTCCTCAACTGCGAGTCCGGCGAATTCCTCTGCCAGGACACCGCTTTCTCGATGTAGTCGCCAGGTGTGGCATTCGTGATGTTGCACGGCGTAATACGCAGGTAGGAGCCACCCGCGCCAATCCAGACCTCCTCCTTCGCCGAGAGCACAAGCCTGCCGTTCGTGCTGGTAATCGTGAGATCCTTAAGCGCTGACATGGCGAGCTCATCGCTTTGCGCCTGGATCTGGACCTTTCCGCGCGCAGCAAGCATTTTTATTCCGAGCGTATGCGCGAAGAGCGAGAGTGCGCTTTCAGCCGCCATAACGATGCTCTTCAAGGCGCTGACGTTGAAACCCGATCCTGTCGTCACATTCACGTCCTTGCCCGCACTAACCGACACGCGATCAGACGTCAAAACAGCAACGCCCTTCGGCGAGGACAGCAGCACGACGGCCTCCTTCAACTCGTTCACGCTGTTCTTCAGCCATTCGTTTTCGGCCTTCAGATCGGCAATCTCGGCCTTGGCCGTGTTCGCCTGATCAGCGAGGCTCTGAGCCTGGATCTGTAGTGTCTGGAACTGCGTCATGGCTTCCGCCATGTCGGTCTGCTTGCCGTCCGCCTGTGGCTGCATATCGCTGCACAGCATCAGCCCGCCACCGGCACGCAGCACGCCGTGCTGATCAGTGCGCAGTTCAAAACCGCTGCCTCGGTGCTGACGTTTGCCGTTGACGATATGGCCCAGGGTCAACTGGCTCTTGCCTGAATGCTCGGTCGAGAGCCTGACGTGCTCCTCACCTTCCCAATCTTCGAGGTCGAACTCGTTGCCGCTCTGCGTATAAATGCGATTGCGCGACATCAGCCGATCCTGATTGGTAATCAGATCGACCTGGTGGTTCGTGTGATGGAAAGCGCTGATATACGGCTTGTTCGGATTGCCATCGCGGAATTCGATGACGGCTTCCGTACCCTCCACTACGGGAAAGTGGAAACCGGTCTGCAAGCCGCCTGCGAATGGTTTCGCAAGCCGCAGCGGCACACTCTCACCGCCGGCAGGCCACTCGCCATAGTCGCAGTCGAAGCGAACGACGTAATAGCCCTGCTGTGTCAGATAGGCATATTTGTACTTGCCTGGCGACGTGACACGGGCACTCAGCGTTCCCGTGATTTTTGGCCACTTGTGATCTTCGATTTTTAACCGGAAACGCCGGTCCGAAGGAATGGCCTTGTAGGTATTGCGATAGGGCTGGGCACGCCCGCCCGAGTGCGTGATTTCGATGATGACCTGACCGTGCGGTGCATCCGGAAAATTTTCGTCGGTAGTCAGGATACGGCCAGGACGCAGTTGGCGCAGGTTGCTCTCACCGGTGTAGACGACCTGCCAGGCGAGCGCAGCCTCATGGCGTAACTGCGCCTCCCACTGTGCGCCGGACTGGTCAAGATGACCTGTGCCGTAGAGATATGGTTGACCGTAAGTCGTTTTGTCGCTTCGGGCGACGTTGGCTTCTGCCTTGATCCGCTCCCAAGCCTGGTCAGGATTGTAGTCCGCGACGACATACGCCATGGGCACCATTTCGGTATCCATGCGCAGCGCTGATACGGATTCTTCACCCGTCATCAGCCCCGAGATGGGCCGATGCAGGGACGCGAGTTTAGGCTGATACACATAGTGATCGATATCGTCGCCAAAGATGACGACATCACCGTGTTCGCCCTGGATGATGTAGCTATACATGCCCTCCTGCTGCATGAGCATGTTGACAAAATCCCAGTCTCCCTGCTGGTATTGAAACCTGAACGGGTGCCTCGGATACTGTCGACGCAGCTTGAAAATGAACTGATGCCCCTTCAGCTCGTTGCGGCGCAGGACCGCATCGATAATCTCAGGCGCACTGCTGTTCTGGTAGGTCTGCGTCGTGTGAGGATTCAGGCAGCCGATGTGCGCCTTGAGAACAATCTCATAGCTGTTAAGGTCATTTGTGGTCTTCGTATGTGAGAAGCCCGTAATGCGCCCCCAGTACACGACCGGCTCGCCGCCATCGTCGGGCACGAGCCTGAACTTCGCCTCATGTCCCAGGATCACATCACGCGTCAGCTTCCGCGGGCAAGCCGCGACAATATCAATGCGATAGGACTGCCCCATCTTTTCGACGGCACGGTATGACACCACCGAAATATCGCTGATCCTTTCTGGCCCGAACACTTCGATGAAGAATTTCGCCTGGTCACTAGCCCCCGCGAGCTTCTTCGCATCCCGTTTAAGCTCGTCCCCATACTCAACTGTCGAACTCACAAAGTACTCCACAGTGACTGACCTGATCGCCGAAGCAGTAAACTAAACGTTTGAATCTGATCAGGTCAACCAAATATTTTTTGAGATAAAGTCGATGTCAATCTGAAGAGTGGAAAGCATGCTCGGCGATCGCACCAAGGGATGCACGGTCGATCGAAGTATTGAGCAATGAATCCGCTGTGCGCGAGCTGTTCGAACAACTCGGACATTTCGATCATCTGATCTATAGCGCGGGAGACGCGTTGCTTGCGAAGTATTTGACGCCGATGACGGAGGAAGGCACGAACGCCCTCCTCCTCGCCCCAGTCCGCCTTATCCTTTCGGCCAAATCAAACATTTTGCCTATAAGGTTGAAGTCAACCGCGGTGACCTCCCTTATAATTACCAAGCCGTCGGGAAACACCCAACGGCCGGGTTTGACAGCCCGTGGCAATAACCGCACACCCGCTCACGCGGGTCGTGCGTCTACCCCTGCACGTCTATATTTCAATGGGCGGGCCGTGGTAGGGGAGCCGCAAGGCTCGCCGGTTTGTTATTGCCCCGGTCTGTCAACCCTATTACGTGCCCGCTCACCCCTTCCCAAGCGAGTGTCGGGCGATCCGAGAAGTAACAGGGAGATCGCATCATGAGCAAGTCCAACAAAAACCAACCCGCTTCACGTCCGCCTGTCGACGCAACCCAGTACGAAAAGCTTGCGCTGTCTGCCTTCGATTTATGCGACCGGCACCTGGCTCAACTGGATACTTTGATCACACTTGCGTCCTCGATATGTAGGAATCCTTCCATCACGCTAGAGGAAAGACGGCGTCGTCAGACGCTTCTTGAATTGCTGGTGGACACGGCGGAGCAATATCAGCAGGAACTTGAATGCGACCGCGAGTTGTACAAGGTGATTGCGCTCGATGCGAAGGGTGTTCCGCAAAGCCGCATCACGGCACGCCATGCAGCGAGCCTGCTTGCAGAGGAGGTATCGCAGCGAGCAGGAGCAACCATAGTTACCGCAGACGCGCGGCAGCGCAAAAGCCCGTCATCGGAAAACGCCGCGGCTTTAAGAGCCGACGCTGCACAGCAACCGGTTGTCGCACCAAACTAGGCGATCGAAAAAACCACTGAGCGGTAAGGCGGCGCGTCCCAGTCCTTCAGCGATTCGTGCACTGAGACGGTTTTCGTCCAGACATCTACGACGACTTGGCGCGCGCCCGCCGCGCAGATACAACCGGCTTTGACCTGGCGCGAAAGTTCTGCTGCTCCTCGCCCTGCCCCAACGTCTCCTGGAGAAACGCGATGAAACTTTCCAGCTTCGGTGGCATGTGCGCGTCGGGCAGATGCACCACATGGATGGGCCAGGTCGGCGCCGGCCAGTCGGGAAAGAGACGAACGAGCCGACCCGCATCCAGATCTTCCTGCAGCATCATCTGAGGTTGGAGAATGATCCCCAGTCCCGCGAGCGCGGCCTCACGAAGCGCGAGACCACCATTGACATCAAGACGACCACGCACGGCGATGCGCTCCACGCCGTTACCGTCAGGTCGTGGAAAACGCCATTCACGTTCGGGACCAGTCGCTGTAGTAAAAGCCAGGCAGTTGTGCTGCGCCAGATCGGCGGGCACCTGCGGATGCCGGTGGCGAGCCAGATAGTCCGGCGACGCGCAGGCGATACGCGGTGAATGGGTTAACGGCCGCGCAATCAAGCCCGAATCCGGCAGCACGCCGGCGCGGATCGCGGCATCGAAACCTTCCTCCGCCAGATCGGCGAAGCGGTCGTTGAGGGACAGTTCAACCTGGACCTCGGGATAGCGGTCGAGATACGCAGCAAGCGCCGGCACGAGCACACGTGTTCCATAGATAACCGGGCAACTCACCCGCAATCGGCCACGCGGACTGCTCTGCATTTCCCGCGCGTCGAGCTCGGCGGAGTCCACCAGCGCCAGAATTTCGACGCATCGTGCGTGATAGCGCTTGCCGAGTTCGGTCAGGCTCTGGCGCCGCGTGGTGCGATTCAGCAGCCGGCCTTTGAGGCGTCGCTCCAACTCACGGATATGGTTGCCGACCATCGTGGGCGTCATCCCGCTGCCTTCGGCCGCCGCAGTGAAGCTGCCGCGTTCGACCACCCTCGCAAATATCGCCATGCTGCTGAATCGGTCCATTCGCAAGTCCTATTAAGGAGTGTTCGAAGAGATAGTGGGTTTATCAAGTTGAATTTAAGAATAATACTCGGGTCCTGGCTTCACGCCCAACCCACAGCGAGGACTCGCCATGACTATCGCAAGCACGAACCTTCAGCATCAACACATCGTCCTGCTGGGCGGCACGTCGGGAATCGGCCTTGCCACGGCCCATGCCGCGCTCGCAGCCGGCGCCTCAGTGACGGTGGTTTCATCGCGCAGTCAGCGTGTCGCCGAGGCCGTCGCCGGGCTCGGCGATCGGGCCAAGGGATACACGGTCGATCTGAGTAATGAATCCGCTGTGCGCGAACTGTTCCAACAACTCGGACCTTTCGACCATCTGGTGTACAGCGCGGGAGATTCGTTGCAAATCGGCGCGCTCGCCGACATGGACCTCGAGACGGTCCGTCAGATTTTCGATGTGCGAGTCTTCGGCGCCATTGCCGCCGTCAAACATGCGGCGCCGTATCTCCGTCCCGGCGGCTCCGTGGTGTTGACCAGCGGTATCGCCAGCTTGCGACCACAAAAGGGTTGGGTGGCGCTTGCCGGTGTCTGCAGCGCGATGGAAGGCTTGACTCGGGCACTCGCCGTGGAGTTGGCGCCCATTCGCGTCAACCTGGTGAGTCCCGGTTTAGTACGCACGCCGCTGTGGGCCAATCTGTCCGAATCAGAGCGCGAGGCACTCTACGCGGCAAGTGACGCGGCTCTGCCTGTGGGGTATGTCGGCGAGGCAGAGGACCTCGCGCAAACCTACCTCTATTTGATGACCAACCGCTACTCCACGGGACAAACCGTCGTCGTGGACGGCGGTGGCGTGCTGGTCTAAGAGACCGGATAGCCTGGTGCGGACCGTCCGACCAGGCCTATCAGCGATACAAGTACTTAGTTGCAGCGATGCCGGGCCGGCAACCGTTACCTCACTCCCCCGGCACCCTCACCCATCCCTCCATCAGCACCCGTGCACTCCGGCTCATGATTGCTTTGGTGACCGTCCACTCCCCGCCTTCCTCTCTAGCCTCGGCGCCCACTCGCAGCGTCCCCGACGGATGGCCGAATCTCACCGCCTCGCGCGCCCCACCGCCAGCGGCGAGATTCACCAAGGTTCCCGAAATCGCAGCAGCCGTACCAATCGCAACCGCTGCCGTCCCCATCATCGCGTGATGCAGCTTGCCCATCGACATCGCGCGCACCAGCAGATCGACATCGCTCGCAGCAACACGCTTGCCGCTGGAAGCCACGTAGTCCGCAGGCTTGGCGACAAACGCAACCTTCGGCGTATGCTGCCGCGTTGCGATCTCATCGATGTTCTTGATCAGGCCCATACGCACAGCACCATGCGCGCGAATGGTTTCGAACATCGCGAGCGCCTTCTCGTCGCTATTGATCGCGTCCTGTAGTTCGGTGCCCTTATAACCGATCGCTTCCGCGTCCACGAAAATGGTCGGGATACCGGCGTTAATCATCGTCGCCTTCAGCGTGCCGACACCCGGCACCTCGAGGTCATCGACCAGATTCCCCGTCGGGAACATCGCGCCGCCGGCGCCGTCTTCTTCAGCAGCCGGGTCCATGAATTCGAGCTGAACTTCGGCAGCCGGAAACGTCACGCCATCGAGTTCAAAGTCGCCAGTTTCCTGCACAGCGCCATCGGTAATAGGCACCTGGCCGATGATCGTCTTGCCGATATTCGCCTGCCAGATACGCACAACAGCCACGCCGTTCTGCGGAATCCGGCTCGCATCGACAAGACCCGCACTAATCGCAAACGGCCCCACCGCAGCAGAGAGATTTCCGCAATTGCCGCTCCAATCGACGAAAGCCTTATCGATAGAAACCTGCCCGAACAGATAGTCCACGTCATGATCCGGCTTGCTGCTCTTCGCGATGATGACCGTCTTGCTCGTGCTGGAAGTCGCGCCGCCCATACCGTCGATCTGCTTGCCATACGGGTCCGGGCTGCCAATCACACGCATCAGCAGTGCGTCACGCGCGGCGCCCGGCACCTGGGCCGCCTCCGGCAAATCCTGCAGCCGAAAGAACACGCCTTTGCTGGTGCCGCCGCGCATGTACGTCGCCGGAATCTTGATCTGAGGTTTGTGAGCCATGAAAGTAGTGTCCTGATGAGAGAAGCTCAAAAGCCTTAAGCCGCAGCCTTCGTCGATTCGAGAAAGTCCTGCGCGAAGCGTTGCAACACGCCGCCGGCTTCATAGATCGACACCTCTTCCGCCGTATCCAGGCGGCACGTCACCGGCACCTCGACGCGCTCACCGCTCTTACGATTAATCACGAGCGTGAGATCCGCGCGCGGTTTGCGTTCGCCGATCACGTCGAAGGTTTCAGTGCCGTCGATAGCCAACGTAAGGCGGTTCACACCAGGCTTGAATTCCAGCGGCAACACGCCCATGCCCACCAGATTCGTGCGGTGAATCCGCTCGAACCCTTCGGCAACAATCGCTTCTGCGCCAGCAAGACGCACGCCCTTCGCCGCCCAGTCACGCGACGAACCTTGCCCGTAGTCGGCCCCGGCAATCACGATCAGCGGCTGCTTGCGTTCCATGTAGGTTTCGATCGCCTCCCACATGCGAGTCACCTTGCCCTCCGGCTCGATGCGCGCCAACGAACCTGCCTTCACCTTGCCGTCTTCCAGCACCATCTCGTTCTTCAGCGTCGGATTCGCGAAGGTCGCACGCTGAGCGGTCAGGTGATCGCCACGGTGGGTTGCGTACGAATTGAAGTCCTCTTCAGGCAAGCCCATCTTGGCGAGGTACTCACCGGATGCACTATCCGCCAGAATCGCATTCGACGGCGACAGGTGGTCGGTTGTGATGTTGTCGCCCAGCACAGCCAGCGGACGCATGCCCGCAAGCGTGCGCTCACCAGCAAGCGCGCCCTCCCAATACGGCGGACGGCGGATATACGTGCTCATCGGACGCCAGTCGTACAACGGATCAGCCTTCTCACCGGTATCGACAGAGACCGCGAACATCGGCTCATACACCTTGCGGAACTGCTCCGGCTTCACGCTCGAAGCGACGATCGCGTCGATCTCTTCATCCGACGGCCAGATGTCTTTCAGCTTGATCTCGTTGCCGTCAGCGTCGACGCCCAGCACATCCTTCTCGATGTCGAAGCGGATCGTGCCAGCAATCGCGTAGGCGACCACCAGCGGCGGCGAAGCGAGAAAGGCCTGCTTCGCATACGGATGGATACGGCCGTCGAAGTTACGGTTACCGGACAGCACCGCCGTCGCATACAGATCGCGATCGACAATCTCCTTCTGGATCACCGGATCCAACGCACCCGACATGCCGTTGCACGACGTGCATGCATACGCGACCACGCCGAAGCCCAGTTGCTCCAGTTCCGGCAGCAGGCCGGCTTCTTCCAGATACAACGTGACCGCCTTCGACCCTGGCGCGAGCGAAGTCTTCGCCCACGGCTTGCGGGTGAGTCCACGTTGATTGGCGTTACGCGCCAGCAAACCGGCGGCGATCATGTTGCGCGGATTGTTGGTGTTCGTGCAGCTCGTGATCGCAGCGATGATCACCGCGCCGTCCGGCATCAGACCCGGCTCGTTCTCCACCTTGCCGCTGATGCCGCGCGCGGCCAGTTCGGAAACCGGCAAACGACGATGCGGATTCGACGGCCCCGCCAGCGTGCGCACCACGGTAGACAGATCGAACGTCAGCACGCGCTCATACTCAGCGTGCTTCAGCGTATCGCCCCACAGGCCGGTTTCTTTCGCGTAGGTCTCAACCAGCTTGACGAGTTCGTCGTCGCGGCCGGTGAGCTTGAGGTACTTGATGGTCTGCTCATCGATGTAGAACATCGCCGCCGTCGCGCCGAATTCGGGCGCCATGTTGGCGATGGTCGCGCGATCGCCGAGCGTCAGGTTGGCCGTGCCTGCGCCGTAGAACTCGAGGTAGGCGCCTACCACTTTTTCTTTACGCAGGAATTCGGTCAGCGAGAGCACAACGTCGGTCGCCGTGATGCCCTCAGCCGGCTTGCCCGTGAGCTCCACACCGACGATATCCGGCAGCCGCATATAAGACGCGCGGCCCAGCATTACGCTTTCCGCTTCAAGACCACCCACGCCGATTGCGATCACACCGAGCGCATCCACCATCGGCGTATGCGAGTCGGTGCCGACCAGCGTATCGGGGAAGGCCACACCGTCTTTCACCTGCACCACCGGGCTCATGCGCTCGAGGTTGATCTGATGCAGGATGCCGTTGCCCGGCGGAATCACGTCGACGTTCTTGAATGCGCGCTTGGTCCAGTTGATGAAGTCGAAGCGGTCTTCATTGCGGCGATCTTCAATCGCGCGGTTCTTCGCGAACGCATCCGGATCGAAACCGCCGCACTCGACGGCAAGCGAGTGATCCACTACGAGCTGCGTCGGCACAACCGGGTTGACCATCGCGGGATCGCCGCCTTGCAACGCGATCGCATCGCGCAGACCGGCGAGGTCGACCAACGCGGTCTGGCCGAGAATGTCGTGACACACCACGCGCGCCGGGAACCACGGAAAATCCAGCTCGCGCTTGCGTTCGATAATCTGCTTGAGCGACGCCGTCAGCGTCACCGGATCGCAGCGGCGCACGAGGTTTTCGGCCAGCACGCGCGAGGTGTACGGCAGCTTGTCATAGGCGCCGGGCTGGATTGCATCGACGGCGGCACGCGTGTCGAAGAAATCCAGTTGGGTGCCGGGAAGGCGTTTGCGATTGGCAGTATTCATGGCGTAGGGGACAAAACAAAAATGATCCGGGGACGATGGCGGCAGCCGTGCTTCACAATCCGCTGCCCCTCTTTCAGTCGGCGCTTCGTTGGCGTATCAATCGGACAGTCTGTGTAGTTTATAGCTTGCGATGGCGCGCCGGCTTGCAGTGTGTTTCGTTGATGCGCCGCACAACGTACCGCGCGAAGCACTGCAATAAGCCCCGCAAAAAAACAGCCTTGGCTCGGGGGTTCCAGCGAGCCAAGGCCCAAACTTCATTACGTCGCGCTCATGAGACGCAATGGAGGAGAAACGCTTGCGGCTTTGCGCTTGCTCGCTTAGACGCGTTTGGCCAGCGGCACGAACGGCAGATCGTCGGGACCGGTGTAATTCGCACTCGGACGGATGATCTTGTTGTCGATCCGCTGCTCGATGATGTGCGCGCTCCAGCCTGCGGTGCGTGCGATCACAAACAGCGGCGTGAACATCGCCGTGGGCACGCCCATCATGTGATACGAAACTGCGCTGAACCAGTCGAGATTCGGGAACATCTTTTTCACATCTGCCATCACTGTTTCAAGTCGCTCGGCGATATTGAACAGCTTCAGGTTGCCCGCTTCCTTCGACAGCTTCTTCGCGACTTCCTTGATGACCTTGTTGCGCGGGTCGGAGATCGTGTACACCGGGTGACCGAAACCGATCACCACTTCCTTGTTCTCGACACGCTTGCGGATGTCGGCTTCGGCCTCATCCGGCGTTTGATAGCGCGACTGGATTTCAAATGCGACTTCGTTGGCGCCACCGTGCTTCGGCCCACGCAGCGCACCGATTGCACCGGTAATCGCCGAGTAGATATCCGAGCCCGTGCCGGCGATCACGCGGCCGGTGAACGTCGACGCGTTGAATTCATGCTCGGCGTACAGGTTCAGCGACACATGCATCGCGTCGACCCATGCCTTCGACGGCTCCACACCGTGCAGCAGATGCAGGAAGTGACCGCCGATCGAATCGTCGTCGGTTTCGACTTCGATGCGCTTGCCGTTATGCGAGTAGTGGTACCAGTACAGCAGCATCGAACCGAGCGAGGCCATCAGCTTGTCGGCGATGTCGCGTGCGCCCGGCAGGTTGTGGTCGTCTTTCTCGGGCAGCACGGTGCCGAGCACCGACACGCCGGTGCGCATCACATCCATCGGGTGCGCGGCAGCCGGAATCCATTCCAGCGCGGCTTTGACGTTAGCGGGCAGACCGCGCAGCGCCTTGAGTTTGGTCTTGTAGGCGGTCAGTTCGGCCTGCGTCGGCAGCTTTTCGTGGACCAGCAGATACGCGATCTCTTCGAATTCGCATGCACCGGCGATGTCGAGAATGTCGTAGCCGCGGTAGTGCAGGTCGTTGCCGGTCTTGCCGACCGTGCAAAGGGCAGTGTTGCCAGCCGTCACGCCAGACAGGGCGACGGATTTCTTCGGTTTGAAGGCGCCTGCGTTCGGCGTGCTGTTATCGGCTTCACTCATAATTTCGTCTCCAACTGCGGGGTTGCGTTCGTGCGGCAATCAGCGCGCCGAGCTTGTCTTGCGGGGTTTCGATGCGGGAACCGGTGAAAACGGAGGCTATAACGCAAAGAATGGGCCATGCGGGAACGTACGCTGCTAAGTGCCTGATTTAACAAAAAATCATGTCCTGGCCATACCGGCATCTTATTTCATAAATGAAATTTCAGATTTCAAATTCGAAAACGAAAGGCGCATAATAGGCGGACTTCCTACCCTTCCGGCCTCTTTCCAGACAACGAGCCCCGCCGTGAGCACGCCCCCCTTCGACCCCGCGCAGCGCCCTCGTATCTGGGCCGTCAGCATCAGCCGTCTGCGTGATCTGTTTTTCGACATTGCCGGCGAGTACGTCGAACGCGCCGATCTGCGCATCGTCGCGCATGGCTTCGAAGACGCCGTGCATGAGATCGACGCGGTCGGTGCCGGGCGTCCGGATGTCGTGATTGCCGGCGGCTCCAACGGCGCGTATCTGAAAACGCGCGTCAGCGTACCGGTCGTGCTGATCGGTCCAACCGGCTTCGACGTGATGCACGCGCTCGCGCGAGCGCGGCGCGACGGCGCCAAAGTCGCACTCGTCACGCACGGCAACACGCCAGACGAAGTGCGGCGCTTCATCGCCGCGTACGGCATCGACGTGACATTTGCGTCGTATCAATCGGCGCAGGATGCCGAGAGTGTCGTTCTCGATCTGCGCGATCGCGGCATCCAGGCCGTGGTCGGCCCTGGGCTCATCGCTGATCTCGCGGCGAACGCCGGCATGGGCGCGGTGTTTCTGTATTCACGCGCATCGGTACGCGCCGCGTTCGATACCGCACTCGAAGTCGCACAGGCCACCCGCCGCGAAACAGTTCGGCGTCAACGGCTCGACAATCTGCTGCAGCATCTGCGCGACGGCGTCGTCGCGCTCGATGCGCAAGGGCGCGTCGAAGCGATGAACCAGCGGCTTGCCAGCGTGCTCGGCATCGATGCAGCACAGGCAGTGGGCCGAGCGCTGCTCGATCTCGCGCCGGATCTCGCCGGCAGCTTGCCGGACGCGGACGGCGACACGTTCTGCACGGTGCGTGGTGCGAGCTACGTCGTGCATCGCGGGCCGCTCGCGAGCAGCAGCTCGGCGGCAGGCACCGTGCTGACGTTTCAGGAATCGCGCGCGGTCGAACGGCTCGACCGCACGTTGCGCTCGCGGCAGCGCGTTCAACAGTTCAGCGCGCGTTATCAGCTTGGCGATATCGTCGGTGTATCCGATTCGATCGAACGGGTCCGTACGCTCGTGCAGCGCTACGCCAAATCGGACGCCACCGTGCTGATTCTTGGCGAAAGCGGCACAGGCAAGGAGATGGTCGCGCAGAGCATGCATCAGCTGAGCGCGAGGCGCGACTTCGCCTTCGTCGCTATCAATTGCGGCGCGTTTCCTGAGGCGTTGCTCGAGAGTGAGTTGTTCGGTTATGAGGAGGGTGCGTTCACCGGCGCACGCAAAGGCGGCAAGGCGGGGCTGATCGAAGTGGCGCACCGCGGCACGCTGTTTCTCGATGAAATCGCCGAAATGCCGCTGTCGTTGCAGAGCCGGCTGTTGCGCGTGCTGCAGGAACGTGAAGTCGTGCGGCTTGGCTCGACAGAGCCGACGCGAGTGGACATCCGGGTCGTCGCGGCGACGCATCGTGCGTTGACCGAGGGCATCGAGGTCGGCAGTTTTCGCGCCGATCTTTACTACCGGCTCAACATTCTGAGCATCGCACTGCCGCCGCTGCGTGAGCGGCCAAACGATCTGCTGCCGCTCGCGGTCGAACTGTTGCTGCAGGCGGCGTCGCGTGAGCCGAGACTGGCGGCTCGCTTGCCCGATGCGGATGCGGCGAAGCGCGTTCTCGCTAGTCTCAGCGAGCCGTTTAAGCGTTACACGTGGCCGGGAAACGTGCGTGAACTACAGAACGTGATCGAGCGGATCGCGGTTGAACTGGCAGATGCGGATATGGGCACGGGCACGGATTCAAACAGCGCAGCAGAAACCGTCTTCACGCGCGAGGTTCTGCGCACCGTCGCACCTGAAATCTTCGATCAACCCCACACGCGCACGAAGAAAGCAGCGCTAACGTTACGCGAGCGCAGCCGTCACGTGGAAGCAGACGAAATCCGCGCCGCCCTCGCCGCCTGCGACGGCGATCGCGATGCGGTTTGCCAGGCGCTCGGCATCAGCAAGACGACGTTATGGCGGAAGCTGAACGCGGCGCAGTAGCCTGAACGACGCCACCGTGCTTCACTGCATTCTTCGCCGCGTTCGCGCCAGCGCGCGCGATGAACATGCTGGGCGTCATTCCACAGCATCGCTTGAAATGCCGGCCAAAGTGGCTTTGATCGAAGAATCCCACTTCCGTCGCGACGACCGATCCCGGCACACCTTCGAGCAACAAAGTCTGCGCCCGTTGAATCCGCAGCCCGCACAGATAGCGATAAGGCGACGACCCATACTGCTGACGAAACACCGTCGCGAAGCGCGACACGCTGAGCGCCGACAGCGCGGCGAGTTGCGCGAGCGTCACCGGCTCGTCGAAATGGGCTTCGATAAACGCCCGGGCGGCATTGAGGCTGATGGACTGTTTCATGACGTCGCGATAGTCGAGCGGGGCGCGGCTTGCTTCGCGAACCGGGTGACGGAAAACACGTCGAGGGGAATGTCCGTACGACCTGTATCGACGAGCTCGGCCAGCGTTTCGCCAACACCCGGACCGATCTGGAAACCTGAGCCGCAGAAACCGAACGCGTAGTAAAGACCGTCGACCTTGCTGCTCGGCCCGATCACCGGCTCACCGTCCGGCAGATAACTTTCCACGCCGCTCCACACGCGGATCACATGCAGCGGCGCCATCGCCGGCACGAGCCGCCGCAACTGTGCGACTTGCCGCACGGTATTGCGCGGTAGGACCGATGCGCGGCACGTCACGGCATCCGCCGGCCCAGCGGGACCACCGCCGAGAATGATATTGCCACGCGGAATCTGGCGAAAATAGATGCTCTCTTCCTTGATCGATGTGAACACCCCCATCGACGACTTGAACACATACGGCACCGGCTCGGTCACGGCCATCTGCGGTCCGCTCGCGACAAGCGGAACGGGTTCGCCGAACTGTTCAGTGAGACGGCTCGCCCAGGCGCCCGCGCAGATCACGAGTTGCGCGGCCCAATACACGTCGCCGCGTGCGCTCTCCACGCGAAACCGGTCGCCGTCTTTTTCGACGCGCACGATCTCGGTGTTCTCGATCACCTGGGCGCCGAGCCGCGCGGCTGCACGACCAAACGCAGGTGCAGCGAGACGCGGATTGGCGTGGCCATCGAGTGGCGAAATCGATGCCGCCAGCACCTCGCGCCCGAGAAACGGAAAGCGCTGGAACATGGCGTCGCCGTGCAGCACCTTGAGGTCAAGACCATAAGCGCGGGCGTCGATCGCATATTGATCGAAGTTCTCCACGTCTTTCTGGTGGTAGCACACACGTGTGTGCCCCGACGCCAGAAACTCGATGTCCTCACCGAGCAGTTCCGTGGAGCGTTGCCATGTGCGCAGCGCGCGATTCGCCATCGCCAGTTGTGGCAACGCGCGACCCTGCCGCCGGATGCCGCCGAAGTTCACGCCACTCGCCTGTTGTCCCGTGAGCCCACGTTCGAGCAGGATCACCGAACGCTTACGCTGACGCAGGAAGAAAGCGGTCGTCGTCCCCATGATGCCGCCGCCGATCACGATCACGTCGGCTTCGTTTGTAGTCGTCGCACTCATTCGCTCACCTCTTCGGTAAGCGCCACAGGTAGCGGTTTAACGGGCGCCTGGCCGCGCAGCCGTCCCACTGAGGACAACGGCACACAAGCCGCCGCCGCAATGATCTCAGCGCCTGCGTGACCGCAATAACGCCCCTGGCAGCGGCCCATGCCGACGCGCGAAAACGCCTTGGCGCGATTGGCTTCCTGCGCGCCGGTCGCGTGCACCACACGACGCAGTTCGCCCGCTGTAATCGCTTCACAACGGCAGACGATCGTTTCATCCGGCAAGGACGCGGCGAATTTCGCCGGCCACGGAAAGGCTTCTCGCAAGCCCGCGGCAAAACGCGTGAAACGTGCGAGTTCGGCGCGCAACTGCTCGACGCCGCCAACATGCATGCCGTGATCGCGCAACGCCGCCAAGGCCGCGAGACGGCCCGAACGTTCGGCTGCGTCCGCACCGCGCACTCTGGCGCCGTCTCCAGCGAGGTAAACGCCCTTGATGCTGCTACGGCCGTCGTCGTCGATTTGCGGAAGCCATTGCTGCGTGTTGTCGTCAAACAGGAAGCGGCACCCCGCGAGGTCCGCAAGCTGCGTCTCGGGACGCAGGTGATAACCGAGCGCAACGGCATCGCACGCCAGCGCCAAGCGTTCGCCGCCGGGCAACGCAACCACGACGCCGCTCACGCCCTCTTGCGGCGAGCCTTGAATCTCCAAAGGCTGCACGCCGCGATGAACTGGCACGCGAGCCTTTGCGAGCACACGCGTCAACGCAATACCCTTTTTGAGCGCGGCAGGAATCGCCAGCAAACGCGGCAGCGCAGCCACACGCTGCATGAACGTCGACGTATCGAGCACGGCGGCCACCTGTGCGCCCGCCTTCACGTATTGCGCGGCAACGAGATACAGCAGCGGCCCGCTGCCCATCATCACGATGCGCGAACCGATCGCACAGCCCTGCGATTTCAGCGCGACCTGCGCGCCGCCGAGGCTATATGTGCCGGCCTGGTGCCAGCCCTTGACCGGCATCAGCCGGTCCGTCGCACCGCTGCAAACGATCAGTGAATCGAACCTTAGCGTCTGATAGCGCGTGCCGCTTGCCAGATGCACGGTGTTCGGCGAAATATTCCAGACCAGCGTTTCCGGCAGATAATCGATCTTGCCCTTCAGCGCATCGAAGCTTTCGTGCAACGAAGCGGCGCGTTCAGCTTCGGTGCCGTACAAGGTCTCGTAGCTGCGCGAAAACCCTTCCGGTTGCCGCCGATAGATCTGGCCACCGTCACGCCGCCCTTCATCGATAACCGTCGGCCGCAGCCCCGCTTCGACCAGCGCCTCTGCGGCGCGCACGCCCGCCGGCCCGGTGCCGATGATCACTACACGCGGGGCCATACACCCTCCGCGGCTTCGGCCAGCTTCGTCACGATCGACATGCCCGGCGCCGCAGGCGTGCTGCACGCCCGCATGCGTTCGCCTTGTGCGGTCCAGACCCAACAATCCTGGCACGCGCCCATCAAACAGAAACCGGCGCGGCGGCCATCGCCGAATTCGGAATCGCGCAACGTGCTCACGCCGGTCAGCAAGGCAACCATCAAGGTGTCACCCTCGGCGGCTTCGCGCACGACACCGTCCACGGTAATCGGAAACGTCTTGCGCCCCGTCTCCGCGAGTCGCACAAATCGTCCGTTCATACCGGGGCCGCCTCTTCGGTCTGCAAGCGATTCAACTCGGCGGCCGGATGATGGCAAAGAATCTCCGCGCCCGAAGGCAATTTCTTAAGGGACGGCGGCGTCATATTGCACATTCCGTCGATACGCACTGGGCAGCGCGCGCGAAACGCGCACAACTCGGGAATATCCGCGCTCTCACCCATCGCCGGCAGCGTGGCACAACCGATCTCGCGGCGCGCATCGAGCCAGCCCGGTTTCAAAGCGGGCACCGAATCCACCAGCAATTCCGTGTACGGGTGATACGGCGGCGCCGCGAGCACGTCACGCTGCCCGGCTTCCACGCGATGCCCCGCGTACAACACGATCACTTCGTCGCAGATCGCCCGCACGGTCGAGATATCGTGGCTGATGAACATGTACGACACGCCGAGTTCACGGCGCAATTCGGCCAGCAGGTCGAGGATCGCCGCGCCGACCACCGTATCGAGCGCGGAGGTCACTTCGTCGCAGAGGATCAACGCCGGATCGGCCGCCAGCGCGCGCGCCAGATTCACGCGCTGCTTCTGGCCGCCGGACAGCCCGGCAGGTGTACGCGTGGCAATCGAAGCCGGCAGTTTCACCAGATCGAGCAGTTCCAGCATGCGTTTCTTCGCAGCCGAGCCACTCAGATGGTGATAGAACGCGAGCGGACGGCCCAGGATATCGGCGATCGAATGGCTCGGGTTCAGCGCCGTATCGGCGTTCTGGAACACGATCTGGATCTGGCGATACTGCTCCGGTGTGCGGCGCGACAGTTGTGCGGGCAACGGCTTGCCGTCGAACAACACTTCGCCGCCCGCACGGTCGACAAGACCGGCCACCACGCGCGCGAGCGTCGTCTTGCCGGAGCCGGATTCGCCGATCACGCCGAGCGTGCTGCCGCGCGGAATCGACAAACTGACGTCGTCGAGCACGCGCACGGCGGGATTGCCGAAGCGATCAATACGTCCATAACCCGCCGAGAGTCCACGAATTTCGAGCAGCGGCGGGATGTGTTTGCCGAGATTCTTCGGAGTCTCCAGCTCCGCTTCCGGACGGCGCGTAGCGGCAAGCAGTTGACGCGTATAAGTATCCACCGGCGCATCGAGCACTTGCGCGACCACGCCGTTCTCTTTCACCGCGCCGCCATTCAGCACGACGATGCGGTCCGCCATCTGCGCGACCACAGCCAGATCGTGTGACACGTACACGGCGGTCGTGCCGAGTTCGCGGATCACTTTCTTGAAGGCCGCGAGCACTTCGATCTGCGTGGTGACATCGAGCGCGGTGGTCGGCTCGTCGAACACGACAACAGCCGGATCGGTGATCAACGCCATCGCGGCCATCAAACGCTGCAACTGGCCGCCGGACACCTGATGCGGATAACGCTCGCCGATCGTCTCCGGCGCGGGCAGCGCCAACGCGCGAAACAGGTCGATCGCTTTCGCGCGCGCCGCGTCTTTCGTCATCAAGTGATGCAGCAATGCCGGCTCGGTCACCTGATCCATGATCGTGCGCGCCGGATTGAAGCCTGCCGACGCACTCTGCGCGACATACGCCACAGTCCGTGCCCGCAATGCGCGACGGCCCTTCGCGTCGAGCGACAGCACATCCACCTCGCCGACGCGCACCGAGCCGCTGCTGATCGAACATCCTGCCCGCGCATAGCCGAGCAAGGACAACGCGATGGTCGTCTTGCCCGAGCCGGACTCGCCGATCAGCGCCAGGACCTCGCCCTTCTTCACCGAAAAATCGACGCCCTTGACGATCTCCGTCACCGGCCCCGGCGCGGCACCGGCGACAACCCGCAGCCCCTTCACTTCAATCATGTCCCGATCAGCCATCATGCACCTCCATGGCTACGGCCACGACGCCGCAAGTTGTCGATCAGCAGATTCATGCCGATGGTCAGCGTCGCAATCGCAACGGCCGGCATCAGAACGGCAGGCGCGCCCTCGGACAGACCGCCGATGTTCTCGCGCACAAGCGAACCCCAATCGGCATTTGGCGGCTGCACGCCAAGACCGAGGAAACTCAGCCCGCTCAGCAACAGCACGATGAACACAAAGCGCAAACCAAAATCGGCAAGCATCGGATGAATCATGTTCGGCAGCACCTCGACACGTGCGATATAGAAGATGCCTTCGCCGCGCGCTCTCGCCACCTGCACGTACTCCAGCCCCATCAGGTTCACCGCGAGCGAGCGCGAAATACGGAATGCGCCGGGGATATAGGCCAACGCGGCAACCGTCGTCAACATCGGGATCGACGAACCGAACGCCGCAATCACCACGAGCGCGAGCACCTTGCTCGGAATCGAAATCAACGCGTCGAACAGACGGCTCAGGATTTCATCGACCCAGCGCCCGGACACCGCGGCGAGCAAACCGAAGAACGTGCCGATCAAACTGGCGAGCACGGCAGCAGCCAGCGCGAGGCCCATCGTATAGCGCGCGCCGTAGAGAATCCGGCTCAACATATCGCGGCCGAGATAGTCGGTGCCGAGCGGATAGGCCGCGCTATAGCGGCCAAAAATCTCCGTCGACGTCAGCGTTCCGCCTTTATACGGTGCAACCAGCGGCCCAATGAACGCGACGATCAGCCAGAAGGTCACCAGCACGAGGCCGATCAGGCCGAGCACGGAGAAGCGATGCACCAGCCGTTTCAACACGCCCTGCTTCAGCACCGCCGTTTCGACGACCGGCGTCTCGATGACGGGTTCATCGACGCCCAGGTCGTACAGCTCGGTGGTGGCATGGGGAACATGAGGAACGTGGGGATTGGTAGGTTGGCTCATCATCGACGCAGCCTCGGATTGGATACGATTTGACACAGGTCGGCGATCAACACCAACGCGAGATACGCTGCGCAGAACACCATCACGCAGCCCTGCACGAGCGGCATGTCACGGTTGGTGACGGCGTCCACCATCAGGCTCGCGAGGCCGGGATAGTTGAAGATCGATTCCACGATCACCACGCCGCCGAACAGATACGACAGGCTCAACGCCACCGCATTGGCAATCGGGCCGATGGTGTTGGGCAACACATGCCGCAGCACCACACGGGCGGGCGACGCGCCCTTCAACACCGCCATTTCCACATACGACGAATTGAGCTGATCGAGCACCGCGGCTCGCGTCATGCGCGCCATTTGCGCGACGATCACGCAGCACAGCGTCATCACAGGCATCGCGTAGATGCGCAGCAGCGCACCGAACGAATGGACCTCCGAGAGATACGACAGCGCCGGCAGCCAGCGCAGCTTGACGGCGAAGATCAGCACGGCGATGGTGGCGATCAGAAATTCCGGCACGGCTACCGTCGACAGCGTGAGCACGTTGAGCGTGCGATCGAGCAGCGAACCGCGGAACATTGCCGACGAAATACCGATCAGCAAGGCCACAGGCACCGAGACCAGCGCCGTCAGCCCAGCCAGCACTAGCGAATTCGGCAGGCGCGTGGCGATCAACTCGCTCACGGGCAGATTGTTTGACAGCGAGGTGCCGAAGTTGCCGCTGACAATATGAAAAAGCCACTCGAAGTAGCGTTGCAGCGCCGGTTGGTCGAGCCCGAACTGATGCCGCAATGCCGCGACGGCTTCCGGCGTTGCCGCCTGGCCGAGCGCCTGTTGAGCGGCATCGCCGGGAAGCAGCCCAGTGATGGCGAACACGACCGCGGAGACCAGCAGTAGCGTAAGCAGCGCGAGGCCAAGGCGCGCGGCGATGAGTCGTTGCGCATGTGCTTTCATCGAAAGTCGGCTCCAAGGGTAAAGCCGCACGCCGCGAACAGGCGGCGTGCGTATTGCCGGGTTCGACTTCCCAGTTCGTCAGACTGGAACCCTCTGTTACTGCTCGTCAGACACAACAACTCAAGCATCCAGCCAGACGTTTTCCGCGAACATGAAGCCCATCAGGCCAGCCAGCGGAATCGAGCCAAGGCCCTTGAGTTTCGTCGTGTAGGCATCGAGCGAACTCTGGAACAGCGGAATACCGACGCCGCCGGTTTCATGCACCAGCACCTGCATGTCGCCGTAAATCTTCTTGCGCTTAGCATCATCCGGTTCGCCGCGTGCTGCAAGCAGCATCTGGTCGAACTTCGGGCTCTTCCAGTTCGCTTCGTTCCACGGTGCGTCCGACTTGAAGAACTGGGTGAAGATCACGTCGGCGCTCGGACGCGCGTTGACGTTGCCGAAACCCAGCGGATGCTTCATCCAGTGGTTCGACCAGTAACCATCGGACGGCACGCGCGACACCTGCAGATTCAGACCGGCTTGCGGCGCGACCTGCTGCAGGAACATCGCCATTTCAACCGAGCCCTCTGCTGCCGGCGAAGCGAAAATCTGGATCGGCGCGCTGCCGACCTTCGCCTTCTGGAAATGGAACTTCGCCTTGTCCGGATCGAAGGCACGCTGCGGCAAGCCGGCCAGGTAGTACTTGTTGGTCGGATCGATAGGCTGGTCGTTGCCGATCGCGCCGTAACCCTGGAAGATCGCGCGGCGCATCTGCTCGCGGTCCTGCAGGTACATCATGCCTCGCCGAAAATCGTCGTTGCCGGTAATGCCGCCTTCGTCGCGAACCACCAGGTCGGTGTACAGACCCGTCTTCGTCTCCAGCACGGAGAAGCCGCCGGCACCCTTGATCTGCGTGGTCGAACGCGGGCTCACCGCGTTGATCAGTTGCACGTCGCCCGAGAGCAGCGCGTTCACACGCGCCGACTCGTCGCCAATGCCGATCAGTTCGACTTCGTCCAGATGCGGCAGGCCCGGCTTCCAGTACTTCTCGTTCTTCACGCCGACCGTACGCACGCCCGGCGAGAATTCCTTGACCTTGAACGGGCCCGTGCCGACCGCCGTTTTGAAGTCCTTGGTGCCGTCCTTGATGATCTGGAAATGCGAGGTGGCGAGAATCACCGGCAGATCGGCGTTCGGACCTTCGAGCGTGATCGTCACTTCGTTCGGACCCGTCGCCTTCACTTCCTTGATCTGATCGGCGAGCGTCTTCGCTTTCGACGCCGTCGCCGGATCCTTATGGCGCATGATCGAATACACCACGTCTGCCGGCGCGAGCGACTTGCCGTCGTGGAACTGCACGCCGGGGCGCAGCTTGACGACCCACACCGTCGCATCCGTCGTTTCCAGCGCGGTGGCGAGCGCCATCTTCGCGCCGAGATGCGAATCGAGTTCGGTCAGGCAGTTGTAGAACATGAAGCCGCGAACATAGTCCGTGCCGAGCGCGCCCTTTGCCGGATCGAGCGTGTCGGCGGCCGATGCGGACTGCGTCGCCACCCGGATCTTGCCGCCCTGCTTCGGTTTCGCTTGCGCAAATGCCTCGCCGCTCGCGGTCAGAAGACCGGCGCCCGTCACCGACATCATCCCGGCCGCGGCCATCGCGCGCAGCACGCCGCGCCGCGACGCGCCTTTTGACGTCAAGCGCTCCAGCTCGGTGCCGAGTTGAAGAGCGTCATATTGTGAGGTTTCCTTATTCATCGAACTTCTCCGCGAGGGTGACAGGGATAGCAGCGTGGTTTTTAATGGCAAATGCAACAGTGAAGAATCAATAGAAAATGTCTTTGATGCGGTAGTACGTCCCCACCAGCGGCAGGAACCAGGGTTTGCCGGTGTGGCCTGGAATCGCCGGCCACTCCGACTCGCGCCACGGATTGCGCTCTTCGTGGCCGTCCATCACGTCGGCCATCACCTGGCCCATGTGCGTCGACATCTGCGTGCCGTGGCCGCTGTAACCCAGCGAGAAGTAAATTCCATCGTGCTGCCCGGCATGCGGCAGGCGGTCCGCGGTCATATCCACGAGGCCGCCCCAGCAATAGTCGATGCGCGCATTGGCCAGCATCGGGAACATCGCCGCGAGACCTTGCTGCAGAATCCTGCCGCTCTTCGCGTCCGATGGCCGCTCGGACGCCGTGAAGCGTGCGCGGCCGCCGAACAGCAAACGTGAATCGGGCGTCACGCGGAAGTAGTTATGCATCAGCCGCGTGGTGGTGTACGCGCGCCGGTTCGGAAACACCTGTGCCAGCAGTTCCGGCGCCAGCGGTTCCGTCACGACGATGAACGAACCGACCGGCGCGAGACGACGCCGATACCAGCCGAACGGACCATGCCGCGACGGGCCGGTGGCGATCAGCACCTGCTTCGCGCGCACTTCACCGCGTGCGGTGGTGACCTTGAAGCCGGCGCCGTCTTTCGCGATCGCGGTGACCGCCGCGTTTTCATACAGCTTCGCACCGCGACGAACCGCGGCATCGGCGAGCCCGACCGTGAACTTGCCCATGTGCATCTGGCCGCCGTGCCGTTGCAGCAGCCCGCCGTAAAAACTGTCCGACTGGATCTCGCTGCGAATCCGCTCACGTCCGATTAATTCGATATCCGTATCGACTTCACGGCGGATCAACTCCGCCGTCTTCTCCAGATGCGCGAGGTGATGCGGTTTCGACGCCAGCTTCAGCTTGCCGGTCGCGCTGTAATTGCAATCGATGCTTTCCTCGCGAATCAGACGCTCGACCGTATCGACCGCATCCGAAAACGCGCGGTAGCAGGCGCTCGCCCGCTCCACACCGAGTTGCGCGACCAGCGCGACGAAGTCCTGCGCGACGCCGGTATTGACCTGCCCGCCGTTGCGCCCGGACGCGCCGCCGCCGATTCGCCCGGCGTCGAGCACCGTCACCGAAGCGCCGCGCTTGCCCAAGGCCTGTGCCGCTGAAAGTCCGGTAAAGCCGCCGCCGATCACGACGACATCGGCCTGACCTTCAACCGGACCTTCACACGCCGAAACGAGCGGCGGTGCGGTGTCGAGCCAATAGGAATCGAGCTTCATCCGGTCTGTCCTTGAGATGGGCAATGAGCGAGGCGATCAATGTGCAAACGTCGCTTACAGGCCGAGTTCCGCGGCCAGATGCGGAATGTCGTTGACTTCGTAGTACTGGTAGTACGGCGTCGACGGTTCGTGGCCGCGCTTGACGAAAGCCTTGTGCTTGATGCCCAGGTCGTGTGCGGTCATCAGGTCGTAGCGCAGGCTCGACGACACGTGCAGCACGTCTTCCGGATTGCAATTCAGTTGGTCGAACATGTATTCGAAGCCTTGCATGCGTGGCTTGTACGACTGCGCCTGCTCTGCCGTGAAGACGGCGTGGAACGGCGCGCCGAGCTTGTCGACGTTGCTCTGGATCTGGTTGTTCGACGCGTTCGAGAGAATCACCAGCTTGTACTTCTTCGCCAGACGCGAGAGGCCTTCCGGTACGTCCGGATGCGGACCCCAGGTCGGCACCGCCGTGTAGATCTTCTCGGCTTCCACTTCATTGAATTCGACATTCATGCGCTTGCAGGCGCGGCGCAACGCATTGACGACCACGTCGCGATACGGCTTCCATGCACCGAGCACTTCGTCACGACGATAGCCGGAGTAGAACGTAACGAGCTTCTCCAGGTCGTCGCCTTGCAGCACATGGCCGAACATTTCGCGGGTCATGTCGGCCATGCGAAATTTTGTCAGCGTGCCGTAGCAGTCGAAGGTGATGTACTTCGGTTCGAAATCGATCATGGTGCAGTCCTATCGTGGTGGTGAACTCACATTGAGTTCAGTGACGAAAACAGTTCAAGCTCACTTCTGTTAAAGATTTAATCAGCGCAAAAACATAGATGTTCCTGATTAGGGCGCCGCTGATGACACAAACCATGCGTTTTGAGGCCGCTGCGCAGCACAGTCTGCGGTGGGTGGGCTGAAAGCCCCGTCCGTATTGGCTTTGCGGGATTCGGCTCTGGCCGGTTCGTTGCACGGACCGGTGAAAGCCGAACCCGTGAAACCGCGTACGGGTTTCCGCTTACGAGTCCTTGCTGACATCAAGGCCGCAAGTCGATCAACACGCTCTTGAAGCGCAGGTTTGCCTCGTAAGCCTGGCGACCGAGGTCCTTGCCGATGCCCGAACGCTTGTAGCCACCGGTGGGGATCATGAAGTCGGAAGTCCGGCCGTAGCGGTTGACCCAGACCGTTCCCGCTTCGAGGCCGCGCACGAGGCGCAGCGCCCGGCCGAGGTCGGCGGTGTGCACGCCGGCAGCGAGGCCGTACTCGGGATGCTGGGCGAGTGCGAGCGCTTCTTCTTCGGTGTCGAAGGTTTGCAGTGTCAGCACGGGGCCGAACACTTCTTCGCGCACGGCTTCGGAGTGAGCGGTGACGCCAGTAAGCAAGGTAGGTGTATAGAACGCGCCATTCGCCCCAACGTCGGCTCGCACGCCGCCAAAGCGCAGTGTCGCCCCCGCCTCCAGCGTGCGCCCGACAATTCCTTCGATGCGCGCCGCCTGTGGCGCGGAGATGATCGGCGACAACGTCGTGCCAGCGGCCCACGTCGCACCAGGTTTCAACTCGGCGAAGACCTTGCCGATGCGCTCGGCGAGCGGTTCCGCCAGGCTTCGCTCGACCAGCAGCCGCGAACCCGCCACGCACACCTGGCCGGCATTGCCGGTAATAGCGCCGGCAATCCGGCGCGCTACGTCGTCGAGACGCGGGGCGTCGGCGAACACGATTTGCGGACTCTTGCCGCCCAGTTCGAGCGTGACCGGCTTCGTGCCGCTGTTGGCGCAGGCCGCCATGATCGCGGCGCCGGTACGCGTGGAACCGGTGAAGGTAACTTTGCTGATCTTCGGATGGCGCACCAGTTCGTCACCGGTGACACGGCCATCGCCCTGAATCACGTTGAAGATGCCGGCCGGCACACCCGCCTGCACGGCCAGTTCGGCGAGCCGCAACACCGAGAACGGCGTCATTTCCGAGGGCTTCAGCACGACGGCATTGCCCGCCGCCAGTGCAGGCGCGATCTTCCACGACGCCATCACCAGCGGGAAATTCCATGGCGCGATCGCCCCGATCACGCCGTACGGTTCGGCGATCGTCATGCCGAGGTGGTCATGATCGGTCGCGGCCACATCGCCGCCCACCTTATCGGCGAACTCGGCGTAGAAGCGGATGCCCTCGGCGGTGAACGGCACGTCCCAGCCGATTGCCTGAGCAATCGGACGTGTCGAACCGAGTGCCTCCAGACGGCCCAGGAACGGCGCATCGGCTTCGACCAGCTCGGCGAAGCGGCGCAGGATCTTCGCGCGCTCGCGCGGCGCCATGCGCGCCCAGCCGCTTGTTCTGAAGGCTTGCCAGGCGTTCTCCACCGCGCGGTCCACCATCTCGCCGCCGGCGACCGGCACGGAGGCATAGATCACGCCGTCCGAGGGGCGCGCCACCTCGATGCGGCGCTCACCGCCGCGCTCGTTCTCGTCGACATACTCACCGCCGATAAAATGCCCGCTGCGAATCGCGACGTCGTCCGGATTGAAGCTGTCCATGAGAAAGGTTTCCTGTGTGACTGCAGTGGGTCCCGGGCGGTGCGTCTTGAGCGCGCCGCCGCCATGGCAAAATCGTAGAGCCGCAGGCGCGGCATATATCGCCGACAAAAATCCCCACGCAGCAGAACACGCTTGTAATGCACGATGAAACGCGGCGTTTTGCATCGATTTGCGATGCGGCCCTCTCGAGCGGCCCGGATAAAAAGATCGTCCTAGTCACACCGCGCACCGAATGACAAAGTGACGGCGTAAGCCTTCAGCCATCCAGGGAGTACGGCGTGTCCGATCCGATTACCTACAGACGCTTCACCCACGAGGACATCCCCGCCGCGCATGCGTTGACGGTCGAGCTCAAATGGCCGCATCGCCCGGACGACTGGCGATTCGTGGCGCTTCTCGGCGTGGGCTTCGTCGCGGAAGATGCGAGCGGCGTGATCGGCACGGCGTTGTGCTGGAAATACGGCGCCGACCGGGCCTCGCTCGGAATGGTGATCGTGTCCCCCGAGCAGCAAGGGCGCGGCATCGGCCGGAAGTTGATGGAGTTGGTGCTGGAAGAACTCGGCGGCCGGGTCACGTTGCTGCACGCCACCACGGCGGGGCAGCCTTTGTATGAAAAGCTCGGCTTTCGCGCGATCGGCACGCTCGACCAACATCAGGGCGCCGCATTTCAGCCGCCCCTCGTTTCATTGCCGCCTGGGGAACGCCTGCGCCCGCTCGGTTCGAGCGATACGGCTCGGCTGGTCGAACTGGCCTCGCAGGCAAGCGGTCTGGATCGCGGAGAAGTCTTGCCCGCCCTGTTGAGCGCCGCCGATGGCATCGCCCTCGATCGCGACGGCGAACTGGTCGGCTTCGCCCTGTTTCGCCGCTTCGGACGGGGCTTTGCGATCGGACCGGTGGTCGCCCCAGAGTCAGAAGATTCCAGTCGCGCCAAAGCGTTGATCAGCCACTGGCTCGCGCTGAACGAAGGCGTGTTCGTGCGTATCGATACGCCGGGCGAAAGCGGGCTGACCGAATGGCTGGAGCAGTTAGGGCTGCCGCGGGTGGATACGGTGGTCAAAATGGTTCGACACGCCACGCCGGCCGATCTTGCGGCCGCCGGCAAGGACGCGCCCTATCTGCAATACGGCATCATCAACCAGGCAATCTGCTGATCCACCATGGCCTTCCTTTATAAAGCCGACCCGGCGCGTGGTGCGCAATGGGCCAAACTTTTCGCGCAGAAAGCACCGAACCTGCCGTTTCACGTCTGGCCCGACCTCGGCGACCCGGACGCAATCCGCTACCTCGCCGCCTGGCAACCGCCGGAAGATCCCACCCGCACCTTCCCGAACCTCGAAATCGTGTTCTCGGTCGGCGCGGGCATCGACCAGTTCGACCTGTCGGGCGTGCCGGCGCATATCCCGGTGGTACGGATGATCGAGCCCGGCATTATTGAAGGGATGGTCGAGTACGTCACGCAAGCCGTGCTGACGATTCATCGCGATCTGTTCGATTATGGCCATCAGCAACAACAGCAGATCTGGCGTGAACTGCCCGCCCAGCCGGCCAGCGCTCGCCGCATTGGCGTGCTGGGACTCGGCGTGCTGGGCACGGCGGTGCTGGAAAAGCTGCGGCTGTTCGGCTTCGCCTGCGCGGGTTGGAGCCGTTCGCCGCGCGAGATCGAAGGCGTCGATTGTTATGCAGGCGAAGGCGCACTAGATGCGTTTCTCGCCCGCACCGACATTCTGATCTGCCTGTTGCCGCTCACGCCCGCCACACGCGGCCTGCTCGATGCTGAATTGTTCGCGAAGCTGCCGCGCGGCGCGTCGCTGATTCAAACGGGGCGCGGTCCGCATCTGAATCAGCCCGATCTGCTGGCAGCGCTGGACAGCGGCCAGTTGCACAGCGCCATTCTCGACGTCACCGATCCCGAGCCGCTGCCCGCCGGTCATCCGTTGTGGACGCATCCACGTGTGCGTCTCACGCCCCATATCGCCAGCTCGACACGGCCCGAGAGCGCCGTCGACGTGGTGCTCGAGAATCTGCGCCGCCATCGCGAAGGCCTGCCGATGCTCGGTCAGATTGACCGGACCCAGGGATACTGACTCCGGGACACTGAGCGCGGCGCCGCGGCGCTGAATGAAACGCCCGCCCGCCGCGGCTTTTCAGCGTCCGCAGCAGAAAATGCTGAGGTCGCACGTCAAAACGCGTCGGACGCGCTTTTCAGACAATTGTTTAGGTGAGCAGGCGATTGCCCTGGGTCAGTAGTATGGAACGGTCAACAGCCCTTTCCCGCGACGAGAACCCATCATGCCGATCCATTCGCTCATTGAAGCCGACCGCAAGCATCTGATTCACCCGGTTATCAACTACCGCGTGCACGAAGCCCGCGGCGTCACCGTCCTCGAGTCCGCCAGCGGCGCGTTCCTGCGCGACGCGGCCGGCAACGAACTACTCGACGCCTTCTCCGGCCTGTGGTGCGTGAATGTGGGCTACGGCCAGCAAAGCATTGTCGACGTCGCCACCGAGCAGATGAAGAAACTGCCCTACGCGACCAGCTATTTCCATTTCGGCTCGGCCCCGGCGATCGAACTGGCGCAAAAACTGGTGGAAGTGTCGCCCGCTTCGCTGCAACACGTGTACTTCACGCTCGGCGGCTCCGATGCAGTCGATTCGGCCATCCGTTTCATCACGCACTACTTCAATGCGACCGGCCGGCCGTCGAAGAAACACATCATCGCGCTGCAACGCGGCTACCACGGCTCGTCGACGATGGGCGCGGGGCTGACCGCCTTGCCCGCCTTCCACCGCAATTTCGATCTGCCGCTGCCGAACCAGCATCATCTGCCGTCGCCTTACGCGTACCGCAACGATTTCGCCGACGACGCCGCGTTGATCGCCGCCTCGGTGGCCGCGCTCGAAGCCAAGGTGGCCGAACTCGGCGCGGACAATGTCGCAGCCTTCTTCTGCGAACCGATCCAGGGCTCGGGCGGCGTGATCGTGCCGCCGGTCGGCTGGTTGAAAGCGATGCGCGAAAGCTGCCGTAAGCTCGGCATTCTGTTCGTCGCCGATGAAGTCATCACCGGTTTTGGCCGCACGGGTCCGCTGTTCGCGTGCCAGGGCGAGAACGTCGAACCGGACCTGATGACGGTGGCAAAGGGTTTGACCTCCGGCTATGCGCCGATGGGCGCCGTGCTGATGTCTGATGAAATCTATCAAGGTATCGCCGATGGCGACGCCGAAGCGATCGTCGGCCACGGCCATACGTATTCGGCGCACCCGGTCAGCGCGGCAATTGGCCTCGAAGTGCTGCGCCTCTATCACGAAGGCGGCCTGCTTGCGAACGGCGTGGCACGCGGCCCGCGTTTCGCTCGCGGCCTCGACGCGCTGCTCGCGCACCCGCTGGTGGGCGACTCGCGCCATCGCGGCCTGCTCGGCGCACTCGAACTGGTATCGGACAAGGACAGCAAGACCGGATTCGATCCTGCGCTGAAACTGTCCGAGCGGATCGCTGCGGCGGCGTATGAAAACCGCCTGATTTTCCGCGCGTTCGGCGACAATATTCTCGGCTTTGCGCCGGCGCTCTCGTACACCGAGGCCGAGTTCGATCTGCTGTTCGAACGCCTCGAAAAAACCCTCGACGACGTTCTGGCGCAAGCCGATGTCCGGGCCGCGCTGAAGGTCAAAATTCATGCCGCTGCGTGCTAGAGTAGAGGGCCCTTCGAGACCCTCTCACCCATCGCCGGAGCGATAACGTTACGATGAGCAGCGACAGCAAGCTGGACCGGATTGACCTGCGCATACTTTCCCAGTTGCAAAAGAAAGGCCGCATAACCAACGTCGAGCTTGCCGACGCGGTCGGCCTTTCGCCCAGTCCTTGCCTGATCCGGGTCAAGCGTCTGGAGAAGGCCGGCTACATCATCGGTTACGGCGCACAGATCCAGCTCGAGAAGCTCGGCGACGTGCAGATCGTGTTTACCGAAGTCACGCTCGCCGATCATCGGCGGGAAGACTTCATCAAGTTCGTGAACGCGATCAAAGACGTCGACGAAATCGTGGAGTGCCATCTGGCGAGTGGCGGCTACGATTACCTGCTGAAGTTTGTCACCCGCAGCGTGAGTCACTACCAGAGCATCATCGAGGGTCTGCTGGAACGCGATATCGGCATCGAGAAGTACTTCAGCTACGTGATCATCAAGTCGCCGTTCGTGAAGAGTCACTATCCGCTCGAAACGCTGTTCTCGCAGAACCACAACTAGTCCAGCAGCCCCTTACGGATAATCGCTAAACCGGGATGTCGGTTCGGTTTCCGTTGTCGCCGGTGTATAGCCTGGCACATTCGCGCGAAACTGATTGAGCAGACCGTTATCGACCTGCGAAAAGCCTTTGAGCTGAAGTTGCATCAACACACGCGTGCCGGTGCTGGGCGACGTGGTCGAGCTGGTGGCGTTGGTGTATTTCTCGAACGCCACGCCGAGCGACCAGCAATCCGCATCGTATTGAAGTCCCAGCAGGCCCGCGATCAGCCGGTGGGCGCTCATGTCGTAATTGACGCGCGCCACGCTCACAACGTTGTGCATTAACGGCCATTGCTCGGACACGATGAACTGATTGACCGGTTGATAATCGAGCGTGGTGTTGGCGCGCGTATAGCGATACGCGACATTCAACACCTCCCGTGAAGCCGGCGACCAGCCAAAGCCGGCTTCCGCATTCGTCAGATAGTGGTTGGCCTGGCTGTACTCCACGGCCTGTTCCGCTGAAAAACCCGCCCCCAGCTTGTACGACGCGCCGACAATCACACTCGTGCGCGCCACGGTGCCAATCGCATCGTCTGTGTTGAGCGTCACGCGGGGCGTACGAAAGTCGTACTGCTCTGCAAGGACGAAACGGGACCGCTCATCGCCGTTCGTCGCATCAATGAAGCGCGTCGTCAGCGCTGCCGTAACGCGGTTGGCATCGGACACCCGGTCATTGCCGACGAAGCTGTTCGGCATGAACAGTTCAGCCAACCCGAAATCGGCCGTAGCCGTATCGAACAGCGGCGCGTATGCCTGGTTGCGGTAAGGCGTGTACACATAGAACAGCCGCGGTTCGAGGGTCTGGATATACGACTGCCCGAAGAGCCGCACGCTTCGCTCGAAGCGCATACCCGAATCGAGGGTGAAGGTCGGCACGTTGACGTTAAACGTCTTGGGCTGCCCGGCGGGCGCATCCGATCCGATCGTCGTCAGGTCATAGGCGGCGAAATGCCATGCGAGCTTCGGCGTGATGAACCAGCCTGGACGCTCGATCGGATAGCTGATGTAAGGGTTGAAAACGAAGCGGCTGCCTTGCGTTGCATCGGCCGACGAAATCGTGAAGCGCGTCGCATCCGCTTCGGCGCCGAAGTCGAAGCCCCCCACGTTATAACGCGCGTACTTAACATTAACCTGCGGTTCGCGGTTATAGGTCGAGTCGCTGGTAAAGGCCTGCCACCGTTGCTCGCGAGCCAGAACACTCCACGGCCCGTTTGAGTAAGTCAAACCCGCTTCCTGCTGATACAGCGTGGTGGAGCCCGTCGGAAACGCAACACCCGACGCAAGATCGGTGACCACTGTCGAGTCCGACACCCGGTTGTAATTGACGTAGGCGCCGAAGCCTGAGCCGAAGTTCCAGTTCTGTTTCAGCGCGATCGAGTAACGGTCGGTGTTGGTGATCGCATCGTGTGGCAGCCACGCGACCGAGATCGTCCCCGAATCGTTCGGCTGCAGATAGCGGTAGTCCGCCGTCAACATCTCGCCTCGCTTCGACATGATGCGAGGCGTCAGAGTTAAATCGTAGTTCGGCGCGAGGTTGAAGTAATACGGCAACGCAACGTCGACGCCATTGGTCGAACTGATCGAGAACGTCGGCGGCAGGAGGCCACTGCGACGTGCGCCGGACAAGGGAAACGATAGCCACGGGCTCGCCAGCAACGGCACGCCCTGGAAAAAAAGCACACCGTTGTGCGCGATTCCCTCATCGCCGCCGCTGTCGATGTCGAATTCGGAGGCCTTCAGATACCACGCGGGATCGGATTCGCATTGGCAAGTGCTGTACGTACCGTGATGAACGACCGTGCGCTCGCTATCGACCAGATCGACGCGTTGAGCACTACCCCACCCTCCCGTCAGATGAAACCGGTACTTCGGCACGCTCATGTAGCCTTCATTCGCTTCGACGTAGAAATGCGCGTCCGGGCCATCGAACACATTGCCGTTGTCGACGAGTCGCACTTGTCCGTACGCGTCGACCTTGTCGGTATCGACGTCGTAGTGCAGCGCATCGCCTTTAACGATCGATGCGTAACGCCGCAGTTGCGCGTGACCTTTTAGCGAAACGTCGGTGTCGGTGGTCGCGGTCACCGAATCGGCGATGGCCGCAGTAACGGGTTTGTCGCCCGGCCGCAGGGGTTGCTCGGTCAGTTGCGGATCGAGCCGCAGACCCCAGACGCCGTCGAGCGGTTCCGGAATCGCAGACGCACCGACTAATTGCGCGTGCCCGGCAAGCGGCATGCATCCAGCCGTACCCAGCACGAAAGAAACGAGAGGCCTTAAGCGTAGGCGTCGAAATACACCGCGTAGTATCAAAACAGATAAGGATCGGAAAGGATGACAGACGCATCAAGGCGAACGGAAGCCCTGACTTGCGTCAGGATGAACAGCAGCGAATGCACACTGCGCTATTGAAGTGTGACGTCCTTGGCGCGGGGGTCCGCTGGCGTGCCTGCCCCGCTCGCAGCGCCGCCCAGCGCCTGAAGCAGATAGGGAATCTGCTCCGCAGGCAACGAAAACGACAACCCCGCGCTACCGGACAGACGGAACCGGATCACCACCATTTCCATGCCGTTCAGCCGGCCGACTTCCCAACCCTGGCAGTGCAGCGCGAAGCCCATGTCCTGATTGTTATGAATCACGCGGTCGGCGTGTTCTATGGCGTTCGGCAGCGCCACCAGCAGGTCGTTGAGCACCGAACGGTGCAGCGCCGCCGTGGGTTGATTGCCGTGAATCAGCAGATATTGACCGTCCGCCGTCAACTGCATATCGGTGATCGAATTCAGCACGAAGGTCGACGGGTCAGACATGACGCGCGCCCTCCCCCGTAACCTCGTAGCGGCCTGCCGCCTCACTCACCGTGTCGCCGGGCACGGCGCGAAGCGTGCGCATCGACGCCATCGCAAGATGGACTGAATAGATTGGTGAGGAACTCACGCGCAAGACAGCAGCAAGAACCGCCGGTGAAAAAAATTCAATCATGACCACTTCTCCAGATCGCGTTACGCAGGTAGCGGAATCGACAATTTGACGATAGCAGTGCAAAGTCGCCGCCAGGTTACGCGCGGACTACGCTTCTTTTGAGTCTGTAACGCATTATTTCGAAGCTCGCGCTCCAATCGGCGTCAGCCTGCGCGGGTGCGCGCTGCGCACCCTGGCGGCCGGAATGGTCGGAAAGTTTTCAGTAACGATCGGCAGAAAACGCGTCCCTATACTTCGCGCTTTCCAGTGTCATGGAACGTCGTTTCGAATGCGTCGCTTGCCTTCGAGCGCTCCCGTCTGCGCTCCGCGCGCTGCATCAGGACTGAAAACCCAAGATGAATCTTCAAGTTTTAACGAGCCGTATCGCCGGCGCACTCTCGCTCGTCGGCGTCGCGCTGACAAGCGGGGCAGCCCACGCAGCGCAGCCGTTCGTGGTGCAGGACATCCGGATCGAGGGCTTGAAGCGCGTCGAACCCGGTACCGTGTTTGCCTACCTGCCCATCAAGCAGGGCGCCACGTTTGACGACGATAAGGCTTCGGAATCGATTCGCGCGCTGTACGCCACGGGCTTCTTCAATGACGTCAAGATCTCGACCGAAGGCAATGTCGTCATCGTTCACGTTCAGGAGCGCCCCGCGGTCGGCACGATCGACTTCGCCGGCATTCACGAGTTCGACAAGGAAAATCTGACCAAGGCACTCGGTGCGGTCGGGCTTTCGCAAGGCCGCTACTACGACAAGGCGTTAGTCGATAAATCCGAGCAGGAGTTGAAACGCCAGTACCTGACGCGTGGCTACTATGCCGCCGAAGTGACCACCACGATCACGCCGATCGACCGCAACCGGGTCGCGATACTGTTCTCCGTCGCAGAAGGCCCGAACGCGAAGATTCGCCAGATCAACTTCATCGGCAACGACGTTTTCAGCACGGACACTTTGCGCGACGAAATGCAGATGTCCACACCGAACTGGTTCTCGTGGTACACGAAGAACGACCTGTACGCGAAAGACAAGCTGACCGGCGACCTGGAGCGCATCCGCACGTACTACCTGAATCGCGGCTATCTGGAGTTCAACTTCGAGTCGACCCAGGTATCGCTTTCGCCGGACAAGAAGGAGATGTACCTCACGGTCACGCTGCACGAAGGCGAGCCGTACACGGTTTCGTCGATCAAGCTCGCGGGCAATCTGCTCGACCGCGAAGCCGAGCTGAAGAAGCTGGTCAATATCAAACCCGGCGAGCGTTTCTCCGCCGAAAAATTACAAGCCACTACCAAGGCGATCGTCGATAGACTCGGCGAATACGGTTACGCGTTTGCCACGGTCAATGCGCTGCCGCAGATCGATCAGGAACATCACAAGGTCGACCTGACGCTGCAAGTGGACCCGAGCCGCCGCGTGTACGTACGTCACATCAACGTGGTCGGCAACACCCGCACGCGTGATGAGGTGGTGCGCCGCGAAATGCGTCAGCTCGAAAGTTCGTGGTTCGATTCGAACCGACTCTCGCTGTCGAAAGACCGGGTCAACCGTCTCGGCTACTTCACGGACGTGGACGTCACCACGGTGCCGGTGGAAGGCTCACCCGACCAGGTCGATGTGGACGTCAAGGTGAGCGAAAAGCCGACCGGCGCGATTACCCTGGGCGCGGGTTTTTCGTCCACCGACAAGGTGGTGTTGTCAGCCGGGATTTCGCAGGATAACGTGTTCGGTTCCGGCACCAGCCTCGCCGTGAACGTGAACACCGCGAAGACCTACCGCACCCTGACCGTGACGCAAACCGATCCGTATTTCACGGTGGACGGCATCAAGCGGATCACCGACGTCTACTACCGCACCTCCTATCCGCTTTACTACTACACCGACACGAGTTTCCGGATCATCACCGTGGGTGCGGATCTGAAGTTCGGCATTCCGTTCTCCGAATCCGATACCGTTTACTTCGGCGCCGGCCTCGAACAGAACCGGTTGTCCATTGATTCGTCGACACCGCAGAGCTACAAGGACTACGTAGCCGAATTCGGCAGCGTGGTGAACAACGTGCCGCTCACTGCGGCCTGGGCTCGGGATAACCGCGACAGCGCACTGGTGCCTAGCCGCGGCTATTTCTTCCAGGCCAATGGTGAAGTGGGCACACCGGCTGGCAACACCGAGTACTACAAGACCGACGTGCAGGCGCAGTATTACTACTCGTTCTCACGCGGTTACATTCTCGGCTTGAATTTTCAAGGTGGCTACGGCAACGGCTTCGCCGGAAAAGCCTATCCGATCTTCAAGAATTACTACGCGGGTGGTATCGGCTCGGTACGCGGCTACGAATCGGGCTCGCTCGGCCCGACCGACAAGACGACCGGCGACCCGATCGGCGGCTCGCGCATGGTCGTGGCCAACATCGAGATGACCTTCCCGCTGCCGGGCAGCGGCTGGGACCGCACGCTGCGCGTCTTCACCTTCATGGATGCGGGCAATGTCTGGGGCACAGAAGGCAACAGCAATGGCGCCAACGGCCTGCGGTATAGCTACGGCGCGGGTCTTGAGTGGATTTCGCCGATCGGCCCGCTCAAGCTGTCGCTTGGTTTCCCGCTGATCAGACACTCCACCGACAAGTACCAGGTATTCCAGTTTCAGATCGGCACATCGTTCTGATCACGTCATTCTGCCTTGCAACGCCCGCGGTCATGCTTTGAAGACCGCGGGCGTTATCTGCATCATTCCTTCCCGCTTTCAGCCGCGCAGAGGTGCCCAACCGGTATGACCCGGTTCGGTGCCCGCCCAAAGCACCGCATCTGCGTCTTCCTGCGCCAAGTTCACAAAGTCTCCTTATTTTCACCATCGTTGCTCCAACGTTGCTATCTATCATTCGCTCATCATCAGCGCGACCGTGTCCGGTCCGCTTTCTGAGTTCGATAGGTCGCTCCAAAGCAGCAGATGGTTGAATTGGCTGAACGTGAACATCGCACGGGCTGCAACCGTCGATTCCGGTTGGGAGGTAACGCAGATTTATGACGATCAGCCTTCTTGTAGTCGAACCCGATCAAACCATTCGGGATCAGTTGCGCTTTCATCTTCACAAGAATCAGATCGCACTCTCGGTGCTGTATAGCGCGGCTCAGCTTGTCAGCCGGGTGGAACTGGAGTGTCCGTCAGCGATTCTATTGCGCGCCGAGTCGCCAATGAGCGAGGCGCGCGAGGCGCTCCGGCAACTGCGGCTAGCCGGCTACGACATGCCCATCTTCGTGCAAAGCACCTCTGATGAGATCGTCGACAAAATCGTCGCCTTCGAATTGGGTGCGGACGACTATATCGTCGACCCGATCGATCCATACGAATTGACCGCCAGAATCAAACGCGCCGTGCAACGCTGCAACCGCTCGCTTTGCGACGCGCCGGAAATTCGTGAGAAGGTGTTGTTCGGCGACTACCAGATCGACTTCGCTACGCGGCGTCTGCTCAAGGACGGCTGCGAAATCTCGCTGCGCTCCGGCCAGTTTGCGTTGCTCAAGCTGTTCGCAAGCAATCCGATGCGAATCCTGACGCGTTCGATGGTCAACAGCCAGCTAGGAAGAGCGGAGAGCCAGAAGGCCAGTCTGGATGTTGCGGTCTGCCGCTTGCGCGGCGTGATTGAGACAGACCCGGGCAATCCCAGGTTCATTCAGACCTTGCGCGGACGAGGCTATATGTTCGTACCGTCGCTTGAATAGATCGAATAGATTGGATAGTTCGAATAATTCGAGTAACAAGCCTTACTTGAGGCGGGCGAAAGCGAACGGCATAGCACGACACGTTGCGTGCTTGCCGCCATACTGCGTTACTTTTGACCTTCTTCTAACGCGAGCTGCATGATAGGCCCCGTCATCGCGGCATCGATCACGTCGATGATGTCGGCATAGCCCACATAGTCGGAATACAGGTCACTGGTCGCTGCCAGCAGGCCACCGAATCCGTAATGGAAGTCTGCCGGAACGATTGGCCTGAACCCTGAGGCATAGTGTGGCCGTGGCGCGCAGCTATTCAGCTCATCAACAACGCCGGCAGAAACACTGTGATTCCCAAGTGCGAGAGCATTAATACTCTCCTGGCGCAAACCATGGCGAATCGGAGCGCAGCAAATCGATACCACGACCAGGACGACAATAATGATGCGCATAATGGACGTGTTCAAAGTTGATCTTGAAAGTCAGACAGCCGTAGGATAACGAAGTTTTTTTGGCTCAATTACAATCCCTTTCTACCGGCCTGAATTACACGCAGCAACGAGGTTATGCAGCACTCAACCGCGCCGCAGACGCCCGCGTCCCGCAGGTGCAGAAGGGTCGTCCGCCAGCGTGTGGCGTTGACCGTTGCGATGCATCCGCACGCGTTCCCGAATCTCGGCCACGGTCGCGGCGCCTGGCACGGCAACGCAAGAGTACTCACCGTTGCGGTTGATCCATTCGACGATCCGGCAGCACTCGCCCCATGGCTGCATGAGCGGTGCGGACACGCGGCAGCCGCGTATCTTCATGACATCGGTGGCGAGTGGTGCGTTAGCGCCGTTTTCAGCGGTGCCGCGCGTAGCGGCAGCTGTTGCTGTCTTTCGGCCGGGCCGGAAACCGCGCGACTCGGCACGGTTCACAGGTGAGGAGACTTGCATGAGATTGCTCCACTGACGGATCTGATCACCGGACATGGCCTCTTTGAGACCACGGTAAAAGTGCCATACCATCATATCCAGACAACACGCAGAGACAACGAAGAAAGGATGGAGAAGTTGTGGAGATTCGTCGGCAAGTGTGGATTGACGTAGCATTCATCTAGAATTCAGCCATGCAAAGTGAAACTATCCGAATTCGTCCAAGCCGCCCTTTAGGGACCTTTCTCTCGCGCGCGCGGCAGCAGCGAACGAAGATGCGCTTTGGCATTACCTGGAAAATGTTTCTCGCCGTTTTAATCGCCTGTCTGGCGATTTCCCTGACGATGGGCTACGCCTTGCGCGTGAGCTTCGAAAACGGCTTCCTGCACTATGTTCGGGAACGCAACGCCGGGCGCATCAAAGCCGTCATGGCGAAGGTAACGAGCGAATACTCCGCTCACGGCAACTGGAATTTCCTGCGGGAGCATCCCGAAGCATGGCTCGCGCTGCTGGACGGCGCCGCGCACGACGCCCTGCGCGAAGAGCTCGCCACAGCGCAGACGGGCAAGCTGCCGGGCTGGAGAACCTTTCCCGGGAGCGGCAGCGTACAGCAACTGCTTGGGCCGCTCTCCGGCCCGTCCGAAGGGCCGCACTGGGGCATGCGCCTGCCACCGGCGCCACCGTCCGGTCCCGACATTGCGATGGAGCGCGACCGTGTGTCGGCAAGCGGTGTCGTAGGCGGCGACAGTCGCTATGACCGGCCGCCTCCTTCAGTCGCTTTAGCGTCGTCTCCCGTCTCGCCCCCGTCGCATGACAACGTGACCCGTGATACGCCGCCCGAGGGGCCGCCCGTCACACTGTACGACGCCCGCCATGAACTCGTGGCGAGCACCGGCCAGCCGCCCCCGCCCGGCAGCACGATGCGACCCGTCGTCTACGCCGGCAAGGTGGTGGGCTGGCTTGCCGTAAACGGGCCCGACACCCTTTCGGACGCGGCCGACATCGCCTTTCAGGCGCAGCAGAAGCGCGCGACCTGGGAGATTGCGGGCGTGGCGATCGTGCTCGCGGCGCTAGTCGCGCTGGTCCTCGCGCGCATCGTGCTCGCACCGGTAAAGCGCTTGATGAATGCGACCCACCGCCTGGCCGGCGGGGACTACACGGCCCGGGTGCCGGCCGGCAGACGCGACGAGCTTGGCCGGCTGGCGGGCGACTTCAACGTATTAGCCGATTCGCTGCAAAAAACCGAGCGCTCCCGGCGCGATTTCATCGCGGATATTTCACACGAGCTGCGCACGCCGCTCGCCGTGCTCCGCGGCGAACTGGAAGCCATCGAAGACGGCGTGCATGTGTTCAACCGCGATTCGCTCACTTCGCTGCAAACCGAAGTGAACATGCTCAACAAGCTCATCGAAGATCTCTACGAGCTGTCTCTGAGCGATGTCGGCGCACTCAGCTATCGCAAGACGCCGACCCATGTCGGGCAACTGGCGCGCGCGTCGATCGAGGCCATGCGGGAGTCGTTCAAGGCGAAACGAATCGAGCTCGACCTGACCTGCATGCCGGACATTGCAGACACGACTTTCGCGGTCGATCCCGCTCGTTTCGTCCAGCTGCTGAAAAACCTGTTGCAGAATTCGTTGCGTTATACCGATCCGGACGGTCACGTGCGCGTGTCGCTTTCGCAGAGCGCCGGCGGCTGGCAACTCGACGTGCAGGACTCCCTGCCCGGCGTGCCCGAAACCGCACTCGCCCATCTGTTCGACCGTTTCTATCGCGTGGACGAATCACGCAGCCGTCAGAACGGCGGTGCGGGCTTGGGCCTCTCACTGTGCCACGCTATCGTGACGGCGCATGGCGGCACGATCGGCGCCAAGGCCTCGCCTATGGGCGGCGTCTGGATCACCGCCCGCTTTCCATCGGAAGGAGACGTGACAACATGACCGAAGGGCGCCCTTCGCACATCCTGATCGTCGAGGATGAACCCAAGCTCGCCGCCGTGCTCGAAGCGTATTTGCAACTCGAGGGCTTCGTCACCACGATCCTCAACGATGGTCATCAAGTGATGCCCTTCATTCGCTCAACGCCGCCGGCGCTGATGCTGCTCGACCTGATGCTACCCGGGCGCAGCGGCATGGATATCTGCCGCGAGCTACGGCAATTTTCGGCGTTGCCCGTGATTATCCTGACCGCGCGCATCGACGAAATCGATCGTCTGCTGGGTCTTGAGATCGGTGCCGACGACTACGTCTGCAAACCGTTCAGTCCGCGCGAAGTGGTGGCGCGCGTCAAGGCGATCCTGCGCCGTGCAACGCCCGCCGCGGCGGCTGCGGACGGCTTGCCACAGGGGCAACCGGGTTCACAGGGTCTCCAGGTCGACGAGCAGTTTCATCACGCCTTACTCGACGGTAAGGAACTCAAGCTCACCCCGCTTGAATTGCGGCTCCTCGCGCTGCTGATGAAATCGCCGGGACGCATTTTTTCCCGCGACTACCTGCTGAGTCATCTCTACGACGATCACCGGGTGGTCACCGACCGCACCATCGACAGCCATATCAAGAACCTGCGCCGCAAGCTGCAAGGCGCGCGGCCGGATAGCGAGCCTATCGCGTCCGTGTACGGCGTGGGTTACCGGCTGGAAATCTGACGCTGGCCGTTTTCGAATTCAGCTCGCCTTTTCCGCTGCCGTGGTATCAGGCGGCGGACTCCATTGCGCGAACTCCTCGCTCAGAAAGTCGACGCATACCCGCACCTTCGCCGATTGAGCGAGCCGCGCCGGATACACCGCCCACAAATTCGCGGGTTGCGTGACGTCCGGTAACACCTGCTGCAACTGGCCACTGTCGAGCAAGGGCCGCACATCCCACATCGAGCGCAGCACGATTCCGCGTCCGGCCAACGCCCATTGCACGGCCACCTCACCGTGATTGGTCGACAGCGGTCCCGTGACCTTGATCGATGCAGCCTCGCCTCGTACCGTCAACCGCCACAGACCGAATGGATGGTCGCGCTCCTTGATCGCAAGACACGCGTGCGTCGACAGGTCCGCGAGTTGACGCGGCGCACCGTGGCGCGCGAGATATTCCGGCGACGCGCACAGTACCCGATGATTCGACGCGAGCCGTTTGGCAATCAGATGGGGCGCGATTTCGTCGCCGATACGGATATCGAGGTCGAAGCCTTCGCCGCCCACGTCGACGAGGCGGTCGAACAGATCGAGCCGCACGCTCAGTTGCGGATACCGGTCGGAGAACCGGGCCAGCGCGGGAGCGACGAAACGGCGGCCAAAGCCGAAGCTGCTGGAGATGCGCAACTTGCCGCCGGGGATGCGTCGCGTGGTGGAAACGTCTTCCACCAGTTGGTCGACGTCGTCGAGAATCTTTTCGGCCCAGGTGTAGACCCGTTCACCAGCCTCCGTAATCGCGACGCGCCGCGTGGAACGGTGCAATAAACGCGTACCGAGCGTAGTCTCGAGCACATTGATGCGTTTGCTGACGTACGCCGCGGACACCGACAACGCCTCCGCCGCCGCGCTGAAACTCGATTTGCGCGCCACTTCGCAAAACACGCGCAAATCGCCTAGATCGGGTGATGGGACGGCGTTCATAGGTCGCTCGGTGGCAGATTTTTTGTACACGATTCGTGCACAGTGGCTTAACTAAAGCGACTATTTTAAGCTCAAACAGCAGGAATAAAATAAGCGCTATCGAACCATCGAAATTCCCAACGGAGGAGCAGGAACATGTCGAAGACCTATCGGATTGCGGTCATACCCGGCGACGGCATCGGCGTCGAAGTGATGCCGGAAGCCATTCGCGTGCTGGAGACGGTGAAAAAGCGCTTCGGCATCGAACTGGAGTATCAGCACATCGAATGGGCGAGCTGTGAGTACTACGCCAAGCACGGCAAGATGATGCCGGACGACTGGAAAACCCAACTGCAATCCGCCGACGCGATTCTGTTCGGCGCGGTCGGCTGGCCCGACACGGTGCCCGACCATATCTCGCTGTGGGGGTCGCTGCTGAAGTTCCGGCGCGAATTCGACCAGTACATCAACCTGCGCCCTGCCCGGCTCTTCGCCGGTGTGCCTTCGCCGCTGGCGGGCCGCAAGGCTGGCGACATCGATTTCTGGATCGTGCGTGAGAACACCGAGGGCGAATATTCGTCGGTGGGTGGCGTGATGTTCGAAGGTACCGAGCGTGAGTTCGTGCTGCAGGAATCCGTGTTCACACGGCACGGCAGCGAACGTGTGCTGAAGTTCGCGTTCGACCTCGCGCAACGGCGCGAACGCAAGAAGATCACCGTAGCGACGAAGAGCAACGGCATCGCGATCAGCATGCCGTGGTGGGACAAATGCGCGGCCGGCGTCGCGGCGCAGTACCCGGACGTGGCGTGGGACAAGCAGCACATCGACATTCTCTGCGCACGCTTCGTGCTGAACCCGGATCGCTTCGACGTGGTGGTCGCCACCAATCTGTTCGGCGACATCCTCTCCGATCTCGGTCCTGCCTGCACGGGCACAATCGGCCTTGCGCCGTCGGGCAATCTGAACCCGGATCGCAAGTTTCCGTCGCTGTTCGAACCGGTGCACGGTTCGGCGCCTGACATCGCCGGCAAGAACATCGCCAATCCGATTGCGATGATCTGGTCCGCCGCGATGATGCTCGACTTCCTCGGCAATCACGAAGGCAAGGAACGCGAGGCGCATGACGCGATTCTCGCGGCGATCGAAGCAACGCTGGTCGAAGGCCCGCATACCGGCGACCTCGGCGGCAAGGCGAACACCACCGAAGTCGGCCAGGCCATCGCGGCTAAACTCGCCTGAGCCTGTCGATCCCTACCTTCTGCGAGGACACCTTCGAATGAGCATGGAAGCCTACCCCATCGAAGTCGAATTCCCCGATATTTCGGTTCACGAGCAATCGTCGTCCGGCATCGCCTACGTTCATACGTTCGACTCTGGCGTGCCGGGACCGCACGTGATGATCAACGCGCTCACGCATGGCAATGAAGTGTGCGGGGCGATCGTCGTCGACGAACTGCTGCGGCGCGCGTTGAGGCCACGTCGTGGGCGCCTCACGCTTGCCTTTGCGAACGTCGCTGCATATCGGCGCTTCGACCCGGCCAAGCCCGACGCCGCCCGCTTCGTCGATCAGGACTTCAACCGCGTATGGACCGCCGCGGTGCTCGACGATACGTCGCGCACGTCGAGCGAATTGACCCGCGCACGCGAGATGCGCCCGGTGATCGACACGGTCGACGCACTCCTCGATCTGCATTCGATGCATGAGAAATGCAAGCCGCTGATCGTGGCGGGACCGCTGCAGAAAGGCATCGACCTTGCGGTGCGTCTCGGCACGCCCGCTACGGTGATCTGCGACGAGGGCCATCCCGAAGGCCGCCGCATGCGCGATTATGAAGGCTTCGGCACGACGGATAGCGCAAAGCATGCGTTGCTGATCGAATGCGGACAACACTGGGAACGAAGCGCGGTCGCCGTGGCCCGCGATACGACCGCGCGCTTCCTGCTGCTGGCAGGTGTGATCGATGAAGCCGATCTGCCGGACGGCTGGCTGGCGCCGCTGCCGCCCACCCAGCACATCGTCCGCGTCACGCAGCCGGTGGTCGCGACCAGCATGGATTTTCGTTTCGCTGCGCCCTACACCGGCCTGGAGATCTTTCAGGATGCCGGCACGGTCATCGGCTGGTCGAACGGCGAAGCAGTGGTCACGCCTTACGACAACTGCATGCTCGTGATGCCGTCGCTGCGGCAGTTGCGGCCTGGGGTCACCGTCGTGCGGCTGGGCAAGATCGAGCAAACCGTGACGAACGCCGACGCAAACACAAGCGGCCGGTGACTCGGCTCATGCACATTCAAAAGGTAACGTGAAAATGAAGGTTCAAAGCATCAAGCAAAGCGTGAATCTGCAGAATCTCGAGGACTGGGGCAAGGCGGGGCTGCCGGGCACGACGCCGATTCAGGTGTCCGGCGTGCAGCGCGTGATCAAGGGCAGCGAGGCCATCGACACCGGTATTTTCGAATGCACGGCGGGCACGTACCGCCGCTCGGTCAAGCAGGCCGAGGTGATGCACTTCATCGCGGGACGCGGCCGCTTCACGCCCGACAACGAAGAGACCATCCATTTCGAAAGCGGCGACACGCTCTTTTTCGAAGCCAATACAGAAGGTCTTTGGGAAGTCGAGGAAACCATGCGGAAGGTCTATGTGATCTTCTGAGTACGGCCCTGAGCGCCGTCCTCGGCGCTCGCCCTGACCTCCTACGCCCCGTCCCGGCGCACCCTGCGCCGCGGCATCCCCAGCCACTCCCACTGTCCTGTCGCGCTGCCTCATTCGATGAGGCAGCGGCGCCATAGTCGGGTAATCCCGCGTTGCCCCTCGTTGTCAAACTACTTACAGTTCGGCCTGTTCTTATAGAGAATCAGCGTTCTTTATACGAACAAATCAGCCGAATTTATTGACGCCCGGATCGGCTGTATCGTCTCGCAGGTCAAGGCAGGTCAACCTGTCCGAGTACTATGCATTGTCGAAGCGCATCGATCTGTATGCGCTACAGGCGTTCCAGCGCACCAGCGGCGACGCGCCTGGCACGGCAGGTTCGGGCCTTATCATCACGGCCGGCGCGACCATCGGCGACGGCTTACCGAGCGCGCCACCGGCATAGGCATCGTGCACCGCGTCCAACCGGCGTACGATCGTAAAAGAAAGGAAGGCTCGTTACGGCGGGCCTTTACGTATTGTGCAGTCAGGAGACCAGCATGAGCCGCAGCAACGCTGTGAACGTTCAAACGTTTATCAACGACCACCCCTTCTCGCCGTTCCAGTGGCTCATCTTTTTCATGTGTTTCATCATCGTCCTGCTGGACGGTTTTGACACGGCCGCGATCGGCTTCATTGCCCCATCGCTGATTTCCGAATGGGGCATCACCCGGCCCGCGCTCGCGCCGGTGTTAAGCGCGGCGCTGTTCGGCCTCGCCTGCGGTGCGCTCGTCTCAGGTCCGCTATCCGACCGGCTCGGGCGACGCTCGATGCTGCTCGGCTCGGTGCTGCTGTTCGGCGTGACCTGCCTTGCTTCGGCGTTCTCGAACAGCATCGAACACCTGACGATATTGCGCTTCGTCACCGGCGTCGGCCTTGGCGCGGCGATGCCGAACGCAGTGACGATGATGGGCGAGTACTGCCCCGATCGCCGCCGCGCGACCGTGATCAATCTGATGTTCTGCGGCTTTCCGCTCGGCGCGGCCTTCGGCGGTTTTCTCGCTGCGTGGATGATTCCGCACTTCGGCTGGCGCAGCGTGCTGGTGCTCGGCGGTATCACGCCGCTCTTGCTGCTGATCGTGCTGGTGCTGAAGATGCCGGAATCGGTCCGCTATATGGTGGCCAATAGCAAGCCGGTCGAACGGATTCGTGCAGCGCTGGCGCGCATTTCGAGCGACGCCGCGCAGGCCGACAGCTTCGTCATGACCGAAACCGCACCGCAAACCGGCGGCAAGGGCATGGGCGTGGTGCTGTCGCGCTCGTACATCATCGGCTCGGTGATGCTGTGGATTGCCTACTTCATGGGCCTCGTGATCTTCTACGCGTCGATCAACTGGATGCCGATTCTGCTGAAGGACGCCGGACTCACGCCGCAACGCGCGACGCTGATTTCCGCGTTGTTCCCGCTCGGCGGCGTAGGCGCCGTGCTGTGCGGTGTGCTGATGGACCGCTTCAACGCGAACCGCATCATTGCGGCCTGCTATGCGCTGACCGCGGTGAGCGTGTATTTCATCGGCCAGGCGGTTGGCAATGTTGGCGCGCTGGTGTTTATCGTGTTCGTCGCCGGCGTGCTGATGAATACCGCGCAATCTTCGATGCCGGCGCTCGCCGCCGCGTTCTACCCGACACAAGGTCGCGGCACGGGCGTGGCGTGGATGCTGGGCATTGGCCGCTTCGGCGGGATCGCGGGTTCGTTCCTGGTGGCTGAATTGACGCGCCGCCACTTCACCTTTGGCGGCATCTTCGCGATGGTTGCGGTGGCGGGTCTGATTTCGTGCGTGGCGTTGCTGATCAAGCAGGCGGCACGGCCGCATGTGGCGGCAGGGACCGGCGCGAAAGCGGAGTCGTTTGGGCATTGAAAAGGCGGGCGGTGCGAGTAAAAGGCACCGTCCGCGACTTCCCGATAAACTACGCCGTTATTGATTCGGGCGGCCATGGCAATGGTCAATACCACTGCCTTTGCACCGTCGCCCATCTAACGACAGGATTCAGTCAATGAAACGCGTAGTTGTATCGGCCATGCTCGCACTGTGCCTCGCGCAGCCGGCCGTTGAAGCCGTTGCCCAAACAGTCAGCGATCAATGTTTTGCGATCGGCGATATTGCCGGCCAGGTGGCCTCGTGGCGTGCCCACAAGAAGACGAAAGCGCAGGCACTTGATCAAGCGGCCAAGTACTACAAAGGTAAATCCGACCGGCAAGCAGTCTCCGCCATCGTCGAAAAGATCTACAGTCCGAACGCCCCTCACATGACGCCCGATCAGGCCAGCATGGCGTTCACTTCGGACTGTGCCAACCAGCAGAAATCGCAGGCACCCGCGCAGTAGTGCCTGCTATCCGCACTAGCGGTTAACGCCAGAGCTAGCGCTTCCTGAACGCATCCAGCGACGTCAATGCGTTGCCGTGAAAATCGAACAACGTGTTGTTGTCCCACTGATCGCCCGCGCCGACTTTCCATCCCACGTTCGGCGTCGGGATCCATTCCGGCTCCCACCAGAACACGCCCTTGCCGTGCCCGCCGGGTATCGCTTTCACGATATCCGTCACCGCGCCGATAAATTGCGCCTGGCCGGCCGGTGTCTGGGGGAAGGTCGTGGAGCCGGTATTGGTCATCGAGTTGGGTTCCGAGTCGCCGTCGCTCGTGGTCCACGGATACGCGGTCTCGACGACCATCACGTCCTTGCCATAGCGCGTCGCCATATCGTTCGCATTGTTCTGCAAGTCGCTTAGCGCGCCTTGCCACTGCGGGTAGTAGGACAGGCCGATCACATCGAACGTGACGCCGCGTTGCACCGCGCTGTCGAACCACCAGCGGCTCGTTGCGTTGTTGCCGCCGCTGTCGAGGTGCAGCATGACCTTGATCCGTTCATCGACCGATTTGACCGCATCGTGCCCGGCCTTCAGCAGTTGCGCGAGGTTGTCCCACTGATCGTACTTGCCGAGCGGCCACAGCATGCCGCCCGTGATTTCATTGCCGACCTGAACCCACTCCGGATGCACGCCATCGCGCTTGAGCATCGTAAGGACCTTCGACGTGTACTCGGACAGCAACGCGCAGGTTTGCTCGATATCCTTGCCGGCCCAGTCGTGTGGCGGATACTGCTTGCCCGGATCGGCCCACCAGTCGCTGTAGTGGAAATCGATCAGTATGCGCATGCCGAGCGCAGCGGCGCGGCGAGCCAGAACGCGAACATGTTCGGCATTGTTGTAACCGGCGGCGGGACTCTGGTCAGCCGGAAAAAAGTTCGGATTGCCTGGATCGTTCCACACCTTGATGCGGATCGAGTCGACACCGTGACTCTTCAGAATGAAGAGACAGTCGAGCGGTATACCGTGCTCGTAAAACTTCGCGCCATTGGCCTCGAGTTCCAGCAGCGTCGATACGTCCGCACCCTTTGCAAACCCACGGCCATGACCGAACACGCCAAGTTCGCCGGCAACGGCGGGCACGCCGACCGTTGCGCCAACACCAGCGGCAGCCCCAGCAGATGCGAGCCATCCGAGCATTTCTCTTCTGTTCATCTGTCATCCTCCATCGATTGAATGGCGGTTCTTTTAGAGGCCGCCTGTTCCGGGTTGAAGCGCTTAAATTTCTGCCTCCAATAACGCCTTCTTCTACCTTGATAAAACGTTCAGACGCGAGGGCCTACGCGTTCCTCCACGCGCAGACGTCGCCGGTTTTCAATTCCGAATGTCCCAGCACAAACGTCGCATTGGCTGGCGCAGGCGCTTGCACTGGCTCCGGCCCGAAGTTGAACGCGAAGGTCAGATCGCCACGTCGGCGAATGCGCAAACCGTCAACCAGGTGTTGCGTCTCGATGCCGGCATCTTTCGCGGCCCGCTGCAACACCTCGCGATGCAACGCGTGCGACAACCAACCCGCCACATAGCGAACCCTTCCGTGGGTGAGGATCGCGGGCCACGTGTCGTCGAATTGCGCGTCGACGGTTGTCTCGCCATTGGCGCGAACGTGCTCGCGCCAATGCAGTGCAACGCCCTGCGTGTCTCCGATCGAAAGCGCTGGCGTAAGCGTCGGACGCAGCGTTTCGACTTCGAGCACCTGCATCGGCAGAACGCGTTGCAACGCGCCGGGCGGCAAGCTCGAAGGAATGGCAAAGGTCGTGGTCTTCGAACCGCTCCTCGGACCGAATACCCATTGCGCCGAACTCTGCTCGATCTGGTCGACGAGCGTGTCGTTGATCACGGCAATACTCGGCACCACCACTAACCGGTACGGCGAAAGATCGGCCTTGCTCGACACGATATCGACGTCGAGGCCGAGTTCACGCAGCGCCTCGTAGTAGTCGAACGCCAGCGTCTGGTAATCGAAGGTTTTGCCATGACGCTGAATCTCGAACATCCACTGCGTCTCGTAGTCGAACACGATCGCGGTGGCCGCGCGCGTCGACGCACCGAGTCCGGATAGCGCTGCGGACGAGGCAATTTCATGCGCCGCCTGCTGCACTTCGATGCCGCCAGGCGACAGTTCGTTGTTCGGCAAGTTGAGACCCGAATGCATCTGTTCCTGCGCATACGGACACTGACGCCAGCGGAAATACGACACCAGTTCCGCCCCATGCGCGAATGCTTCGTATGCCCACAGCCTGACCATGCCCTTCGCGGGCACCGGATTCCACGGCGCCCAGTTCACCGGCCCCGCCTGTTGCTCCATCACCCAGAAACGGCCGGCGCCGATCGCGCGGTAGCGATCGTGATCGAACGCCGAGACGTCCGGATGCGCGGTACGTGCGTAACGCGCCTTCTGCTCTTCTGGCAGTGCGATCGATTCCGTGCGCGCGATCGGATAGCTGTCCCACGCCGCCACGTCGAGCGCGTTGTCTTCGGCAAAGCGGTAATGATCGAAAGTCGTGAAGAAGCCCATGAAGTTATGCAGCAGATCCGCCTTGGGCGCATGCTGACGCAGCACGTCGATCTGCTCGCGATGGAAGCTCGCCACCTCATCCGACATGAAACGGCGGAAGTCGAGCAAATGGATCGGATTGGCGTCCGTGGGCGTGCGGTTCGGCAGGCCGATCGTATCGAACGACGGATACTCCATGCTCCAGAACACGTTGCCCCATGCATCGTTCAGCGCCTCGATGCGCTCGTAGCGATGCTGCAACCACGTCTGAAAGCGCGCCAGCGCCGCGCCCGAATAACTCGGCACAGTCTCGTGGCAGCCGAGTTCGTTGTCCGTCTGCCACGCAACGATAGACGGGTGCCGTCCATAGCGCTCCACCATCACGGTGACAATGCGTACGCACTCACGCCGGTAGGTTTCGCTGGAAATATCGTAGTGGCGACGCGAGCCGAAATTCCAGCGCAAACCATCCGCACGCACCGGCAACACGTCCGGGTGTGCGTCGATCAGCCATTTCGGCGGCGACGCGGTCGGTGTGCCCAGCACGAGTTTCAGGCCTGCAGCCGCGAGCGTCTCAACGGCATCATCGAGCCAGTCCCAGGCGAATTCGCCGGCGCGCGGCTCCATCCGGCTCCACGCGAATTCGGCGATCCGCACATGCGTGATGCCAAGCTCGACCATACGTTTCGCATCGTCGGCCCACATCGAACGCGGCCATTGTTCGGGGTAGTAGCAAACACCAAGTTGCATGAGAAAGTCTCTTTGTTAAATGACGGCGAACGGGCGATCAGCCCTTGCTTGCGCCGAAAGTCAGGCCGGCGACGAAATGCTTCTGCATCAGGAAGAACATCAGCACGGAGGGCAAAGCGGCCAGTACCGAGCCGGCGGCAACCAGATTCCATGCCGTCGTCCACTGGCCTTTAAGCGCGGCGACGCCCACCGTGATCGGCGCAGCCTCATCGCCTTGCGTGAGGCACAGCGCCCAGAAGTAGTCGTTCCAGACAAACGTGAAGACGAGGATGCCCAGCGCGGCGAGCGCGGGACGAATCAGCGGCAGCACGATGCGCCAGTAGATCGTCCATTCGCTCGCCCCTTCCACGCGCGCCGCCTCGATCATCTCGAACGGCAACTGCTTGATGAAGTTGCGCAGAAACAGCGTGCAAAAACCGGTCTGAAACGACACATGAAAAATCACCAGTGCCCATACGCTGTTGAAGAGGCCCACTTTCAGCGCCATGTCGCGAACCGGGATCATCAGAATCTGAATCGGCACGAAGTTGCCGGCTACAAAGGCGAACAGAACAGCGGTATTGCCCGGGAACCGGTAGGTCGCCAACGCAAAACCCGCCATTGAAGCGAGCACGATCGCGCCGATCACCGAGGGCACCGTGATTAACACACTGTTGGCGAAGTAATGGAGCATCGGCGTTTGCGTGAGTGCCGTGCCGTAGTTTTCGATTAACGCAAAATGCTTGGGCCAGCCCCAGTAGTCGCCTTGCGACAACTCGTCCGACGAGCGGATCGACGTGACGAGCACGGCCAGCATCGGCAGCAGCCATATCAGCAGCGCAAGCGGCAGCGACGCTTTGTACAACGTGCGGTTGAGCGGTTTCCAGCGTTCGACGGGAAGCGGATACATGACGCGTAACTCCTGGAAATCAGTGTTCTTCGCGCAGCATGCGGCGCAGATGGAACACGATGTAGACGAGCATGATGGCGAACAGCACAACGGCAATCGCTGCGGAATAGCCTTCGCGGTAGTACTTGATCGCCTGGTCGTACATGTAATAGGCGAGCACGGTCGAGCTATCGAAAGGACCGCCGCCGCTCATCACCGCAATCAGGTCGAAACTGCGCAGCGCGCCAATCACGGTCAGGACGACTGCCATGAATGTGGCGGGCCGCAGTTGCGGAAGGATCACGTGCCATAGCAGACGCACGCCTTTCGCGCCCTCCATGCGTGCCGCCTCGACCACTTCGGGATTGATACCTGTCAGCCCGGTGAGATACAGCACCATGCAGAACGGCGTTTGCGGCCACAGCGCGGCGAAGATAATGCCGAGGGTCACCGTGTGCGGATCGCCGAGCACAGGAATGCCATAACCAACGATCAGACGCAGCAAGCCGAAGCCGGGATCGTAGAACCAGCTGAACACGAGCCCGACCACCACGCCCGATAGAACGAACGGAGCAAAAAACAGCGACTTCACGACCCGCATGCCACGGATATGCTGGTTCAGATACAACGCGAATAGCAGTCCGAGCGGCGGCGCCAACAGGAATAGCGCGAGCCAGATCAGGTTGTTCTTGAGCGCCGTATAGAACGTGTCCGCATGAAACAGTTCGATGTAGTTGTCGAAGCCCGCGAACGTCTTCGGCGTCATGCCGTCCCAGTTGTAAAAGCTGAGCGAAATACTGCTGATGATCGGGTAGACCACGCACAGGCAAAACAACACACAGCCCGGCAGCAGGAAGAAAAGCGCCGCGCGGTGCTGATGACGGCGCGTCGTGGAGACGTGCCGGTGCCGCGTCGCGGGTAGGCGGCGCGCTGCGGAATGAGACATGATCGGGCCTGGTCGAAAATCGAAGGAGATCGAAGGCGAGCGCCAGCACTTGCTGCCTTGCTGGCGCTCCGGGGGCTTACTTCTTGTAGATGCGCTTGCGGGTCGCTTCGAGGCGGACCAGCACGGCGTCGAGTTGCGACGGATCGCTGTAGAACTGCTGCATCGCCTTCATGCCTTCGTCGGCCATTTCCTTCTGCATGTCGCGATCGTAGAACTGCGCAATGCCGCCCTTCGTGTTGGCAAGGGTCTGGAAACCGACCTTCGAAATCTCGTCCTCCGGTTCAGCGGATTGGCTGTTCGACGGCAACTGCCCCCAACCCTTCGCGAGATCGGCGTTGATCTGCGGCTGTTCCATGAAGGCCAGCAGTCTGCGGGCATCGGCCTTGTTCTTCGCCTTCGCCGGAACCAGCAGCACATTGACCGGGCCGTCTTCGGCCATCGGCACGTTCGCGTCGACCACCGGGAAGCGGAAGAAGCCGGTTTGTGGCCGGACCGATGCGGGGATGCTCGCCGAGAAGAACGTGCCCATCAGCATCATCGAGGCCTTGCCGCTCACGAGAAACGGTGCGATCGAATCGAGATCGTAGGAGAGCGCGTTGTCGATGAAGTAGTGATCGTCGATCAACGTTTTCCACGCCGTGTAGACCTTTTTGACGCGTGCGTCGGTGTAGGGAATTTCGCCGGCCATCAACTGCTGGTGGAATGCGTTGCCGTTGATGCGCAGGTCAAGATAGTCGAACCACGCGGCAAGCGTCCAGCTATCACGCGCCGCAACGGCGATCGGTGCAACGCCGCTGGCCTTCAGCTTCTTGCAGGCGTCGAGAAATTCATCCCACGTTTTCGGTTCGCCCTTGATGCCGGCCTTCTCGAACAGATCCTTGCGATAGAAGAAACCGTAGGCGTCGTAACCGAGCGGCGCGGCGTACTGCTTGCCCTTATACGTCGATGCTTCCTTCACCGACGCATACTGCTGCGACCAGCCGTTTTTGCTCCAGTCCGACGACAGGTCTTCGAGCAGGCCGCGTTGCGCGTAATAGGCCATGCGCTCGCCGTCGTGCCACGACACGACATCTGGCGGATCGGTGGCGAGCCAGCCGCCCATCTGCACCTTGTACGCTTCCTCGGTGATGTAGGTCACCTTGAGGTCGACGTCGGGATTGGCTTTCTTGAACTTGTCGAACGCGTCCTGCCACGTCGAGCGCTGATTACCGCGCGCCGAGACGTTGACGGTCAGCGTGGCCGCGTCGGCCGCAGTGGCGCAGAGTGTGCCTGCAACCAGCGCGGCCGCAATCGACGCGTATGCCAGACGGCGAAGGCGAAGAGAAATCATCTTATGTCTCCTTGACTACCTTGTTGGCTGACAGCGGCTCGCTGCCAGACGATGTACCCGCTCTTTGGCGGAATAGGGTTTTCTAATCAGGCGGCGACCCGCTCGGGCTCGAACGTGCTGCGCCGCAGTGCAACGCCGTCCGCATCGAACAGATGACATGCGGCAGGCGGAACGTGAATGCAGATGCGTTCACCCGAGCCGATCGGCGTATCGCCCGCGGCCTTGGCGATGAGCGTGCCGCCCGCGTGATCGGCGTGAATATAGCTGTGCTCGCCGAGCCGTTCCGATAGCACCGTGACGCATTGAATGGATTGCTCGTCGCCGGAGAGGTGCAGATGTTCCGGGCGCACGCCGAGCGTGACAGGCTGGCCACGCTGAAGACGTTGACCGTCCACGTGAGCGACCAGCCGTTCGCCGCCTTCCGTCAGCGTGACGGCTACCTTGCCCGCTTCGATCGAATCGACCACGGCATCGATGAAATTCATGCGCGGCGAACCAATGAAGCCCGCCACAAAGCGCGACTTCGGATGGTGATACAACTCGAGCGGCGCGCCGCTCTGCGCGATGCTGCCGAAACGCTCGGCGTCCGCGCCTGCATGCAGCAACACGATTCTGTCGGCAAGCGTCATCGCCTCGACCTGATCGTGGGTCACGTAGACCACGCTCGCGTTCGCGAAGCGCTGGTGCAGGCGGGCGATTTCGACACGCGTCTGGCCGCGCAATGCGGCGTCGAGATTCGACAGTGGTTCGTCGAACAGGAACACACCGGGTTCACGGACGATCGCGCGGCCGATCGCAACACGCTGCCGCTGCCCGCCCGAAAGCGCTTTCGGATAACGGTCAAGGAAGGCGTCCAGTTGCAGAATGCGCGCGGCCTCGCGCACCTTCCGGTCGATCACGTCCTTGGGCTGCTTCGCGAGTTTCAGGCCGAACGCCATGTTGTCGAACACGGTCATGTGCGGAAACAGCGCGTAGCTCTGGAACACCATCGCCACGCCGCGCCCGGCGGCGGGCACATCGTTCATGAGGCGGCCGCCGATGTGCAGCTCGCCTTCGCTCAGGTCTTCGAGACCGGCGATCATTCTCAGCAGGGTCGACTTGCCGCAACCCGAGGGTCCGAGAAACACGCAGAACTCATGCTGGGCTATCTCGAGATTTACACGCCGGATCACCGGCGGATGGTCACCGTACGACTTTTGCACGTTCGTAAGACGAATCGTAGCCATGTTGTTGCCCTTTGGATTTAACCGCTTAAATTTCTAGGAAAAATAAACGGCCAGCTCTTGTGCAGCAGGCATTTAATCGCTTAAATTCGAGTCCGAGGGGAAAAGTCATGATGAGTGTCTCCGCTGTGTTTTCCAGCAACTTATCAACGTCGCCCGTTGCTTGCAACATTTGAATCGCGCTCCCTGAATATGGGATAAATAGTAAATGGTCACCCTTTCCGAAGTCGCAAAGCGCGCGCACGTCACCGCCGCCACCGTTTCCAATGTCCTGCGCAACCGCGAGAAGGTCCGCCCGGAGACGGCCGAACGCGTACTGAAGGCCATCGCCGATCTCGGCTACCGGCCCAACCTGAACGCACGCGCGCTGGCAGAGGGCCGCTCGTCGACCTTGGCCCTGATGCTGTCGAACATCTCGAACCCGTTCTACCCCGAGTTCGTCTCGGCCGCCGAGCGAGCGGCGCGCAAAGCGGGCTACTTCCTGATGGTTTGCAATACAGACGACGATGCGGAGATCGGCCGTGCGTACCTGAACCAGATCGCCGGCACGCTTGCGGACGGCGTCCTCGTGATGAACACGGACATCGCGATCAACGACTTGTGCGCGTCGGCCACGCACAGCGCGCCGATCTTGCTGGCGATGTGGGAACACCCTGAGGCTCCGCCCGCGCTGCCCTGCATCGCCGTGGATTTTGCTCATGCGGGTGCGCTTGCCGCGAGGCATCTGCTCGAACTGGGTCACCGCGAGATCGGTCTTCTGATCGGCGACGGGTGCGGCGGCTTGCAAGACGCGCGCTCCAACGGATTTCGCGCGGTGATGCGCGAGGCCGGAATCGAAACAGACGCCGCCGCGGTGCTGCAGATCCGCGACTCGATCGATGCCGGCTACGCCGCCTGCATGCAGTTGATGGCGAGCCGCCCTCACCTCACCGCGATTTTCGCGACCAACGATCTGCTCGCGATCGGCGCGGCCCAGGCATTGATCACGCTTGGCCGCGCCGTGCCGAACGATGTGTCGGTCATCGGCATTACGGACATTCAACTCGCACACCAGGTGCATCCCGCGTTAACGACGGTCGCGATCCAGACGGCGGCCGTTGCGGAGTTGTCGATCGAGAGTCTGATCCGGCTGATCCAGACGCCTGAACAGCAACCGTCGATGGTGCTCGCGCCGCCGCCGCAACTCGTCGTACGTGCTTCGACGGGGCCGCGGCGGGTGCGTTGAGGCGCGAGCTAGCGCGTACCGCGGACCGCGCAACACAGCCGTCACCACCCATCCCGGCCTGCCGCTTCACCGCACATTCAGCAGAAAATGCTGTGGCGGCGTGAAAAAAAAGCGGCGCGCACCGTCAAAGGCCCGCTGGGATGATTTCATTGACTGCGGCGTACGCGTAGCATCAACGTGTTAGTCGCCCGCAATCTATCTTAAGTGCGCGGCCGCGCCGCCGCATCGATGACTCGCCCTCGCCTCATCCTGGGCAACCCGAAGGAGCAACCCCGATGTCTCTCGCATTGACCCGCAAAGAACTGATTCGCCCGCAGAACCTGATCGACGGCAAGTGGATCGACGCCGCAGACTCGGCGCGCTTTCCCGTCACCAATCCGGCCACCGGAGAATTGATCGTCGAAGTCGCAAACAGCGGCGCAGCGGACGCCCGTGCCGCCACCGACGCCGCGGCCCGCGCGTTCCCCGCGTGGCGCGACAAGCTGCCGCGCGAACGCGCGGAGATTCTGCGTCGCTGGCATGCGCTGATCGTCGCCAATACCGAAGACCTCGCCAAGCTGATGTCGACGGAACAAGGCAAGCCGCTCGCGGAAAGCCGCGGCGAAGTCGCCTACGGCGCCTCGTACGTCGCGTGGTTCGCCGACGAGGCGACTCGCATCTACGGCGATCTGATCCCGCAGCAACAGCGCGGCAAACGCATGAGCGCGGTGAAGGAACCGGTCGGCGTGGTCGCGGCGATCACGCCGTGGAATTTCCCGCTGGCGATGATTGCGCGCAAGATCGCGCCCGCGCTCGCAGCCGGATGCACGGTCGTGGCCAAGCCCGCCGAAGATACGCCGCTCACGGCACTCGCGCTGGCGGCGCTCGCCCAGGAAGCGGGCTTGCCGGACGGCGTGCTGAACATGCTGTCGGCTTCGCGTGACCAGGGCATTGCGGCGGTCGCTGACTGGCTCGCCGACGGACGCGTACGCAAGATCACGTTCACGGGCTCGACGCCGGTCGGCAAGCATCTCGCCCGCGAATCGGCTGGCACGCTGAAGAAACTGTCGCTGGAATTGGGCGGCAATGCGCCATTCATCGTATTCGACGACGCCGATCTCGATGCTGCGGTCACCGGCCTGATGGCCTCCAAGTTCCGCAACGGCGGTCAGACTTGCGTGTGCCCGAACCGGGTTTATGTGCAATCGGGTGTCTACGCACGTTTCGCCGATCTGCTCGCGAAACGGGTCGCCGCGCTGAAGGTTGCGCCCGCAACCGATCCGGACGCGCAAATCGGCCCGATGATCAACGAACGCGCAATCGACAAGATTGCCCGGCACGTGGAAGATGCCGTCAAACACGGCGCAAAAGTGCTGACAGGCGGCAAGCGCCTGACCGAACTCGGCCCGAACTACTATGCGCCGACCGTGCTGACCGATGCACGGGACGACATGATCGTCTGTTGCGAAGAAACCTTTGGGCCGGTGGCGCCGCTGTTCCGCTTCGATGACGAAGCCGAAGCGATCCGCCTTTCGAATGACACGCCGTTCGGTCTCGCCGCCTACTTCTACACTCAGGACGTGCGACGCATCAATCGCGTCGCAGCCCAGCTCGAAGCGGGCGTGATCGGCATCAACGAAGGCGCTGTGTCGAGCGAAGCGGCGCCGTTTGGCGGGGTGAAAGAATCGGGCTACGGCCGCGAAGGGTCGAAGTACGGACTCGACGATTACATGTCGATCAAGTACCTGTGCCAGGGCGGACTGGATTAAGGAAGGAGCCGCCGCGGCGCCAGAACCTCCCCCAGCGCACCAGCATTGCACCGTCCACCGCATAACCCGTTATCCTCTTCCTACTGAAGATCAGGAAACACGGATATGAATCTTAGGGCGTTGCAGTGCTTCGTGATTCTGGCGGAGGAGCTCAATTTCAGCCGCGCCGCCGAGCGCTTGCATATCGCGCAGCCCGCGCTGAGCCAGCAGATCCGTTCGCTTGAAGAGCGGCTCGGCACGCAGCTGGTCGATCGGGCAAGACGCCCGCTGAGTCTGACCGAAGCCGGTCACTACCTCTGCACGGAGGCGCGTCAGATTCTCGGTTCGTTGGAACAGGTATCTCTTACGGCGCAAGAAATCGGTGTCGGCCGGCGCGGCTGGCTCAGCATCGGCTTCACGCGCTCGGCGATGTACAGCATCCTGCCGCCCGCGCTCAAGGCGTTTCACAACGCGTTCCCGCAGGTCGAACTCAAGCTCTTCGAGTTGCTCACCGAGGAACAAACCGATGCGTTGCGCGACATGCGCATTCACATCGGCATCGGGCGGCAGCCGCTCGCGATTGATGGCTGCACGTCCTATCCCTTGCTACGCGAGCGCGTCATGGTCGCGCTCGAACCGGGTCATCCGCTGGCCGCACACAAGACCGTGCGAATTGCCGAGCTCGCCGATACGCCCTTGATTCTGTATCCGAAGCACCAGAACGCACAGTTCAAACGCTCGGTGCAAACGCTCTATCGCGATGCGGGCGTAACCCCGGTCGTCGCTCACCAGGCCTATGAAATTCAGACCGCGATTGCACTCGTAGCAGCGGGCCTGGGCGTAACATTTATCGGCGAATCGGTTGCGCGCCATGGACGTACGGACGTCGTGTACCGCCACCTCAGCGGTCCCGGTTCATCATACCGATCGACGCTCGCGGCCACCTTTCGCACCGACGACGCCTCACCGCATCTGCGCGCCTTCCTTGCCTGTCTCCCCGCGCCGCTTGCTGACGCCACACTATAAGTAAAAACCTATACAAGCATAAGCAAGCGGTCTTGGACTCTCCGCCCGGGCGTTCTTATCATGGGCCTCATGCTTCAGCCACTGTCCGTTCATGAGCGAATCAGCTCATGCAGGTACGAGCAGCGGCCCCTGAAGCCCGGCCGTCAAACACGCGGCCATCGGGACACTGCCGGCGTTCGATCCGGCAGGCCGACCATAAGAACGCCGCCACGGCTCATGAAGCCGTCGCAGCAAGGTAGGAGACAGCATGACCTCATTCGACGAAGCCACCACCATGCGCAAAGTGTACGGGCGATTAATGCCCCTGCTCTTTGCGATGATGTTCTTCAACTATCTGGACCGGATCAATATCGGATTCGCCGCGCTGGATATGAACAAGCAGTTGGGCTTCAGTCCAGCGGTGTTCGGTTTCGCCGGCAGCATCTTCTTCGTCGGCTACATGTTGCTTGAAGTGCCGAGCAACCTGTTGCTGCATCGGGTCGGCGCGCGCCGCTGGATCGCGCGCATTCTGCTGACGTGGGGCGCGGTTGCGGCAGCCACCGCCTTCGTCTTCAACGACTCGAGCTTCTATGTGTTGCGCTTTCTGCTGGGCGTGATGGAAGCGGGCTTTTTGCCGGGCGTGGCGGTTTATCTGACGAAATGGTTTCCGGTGCGCTACCGGGCACGCGCGGTGGGCGGCTACATTATCGCGGGTTCGTTTTCGGCGGTGCTAGGCGGTCCGATCTCGACGACGTTGATGACCTACGCGAACGGCATTCTCGGTTTGCAGGGATGGCAATGGATGTTCATCCTCGAAGGCATCCCGGCGATGGCGCTCGGTCTGCTGACGCTGCGCATCATGACCGAACGTCCGGCCGACGCCAAATGGCTCTCCGATGACGAAAAGCGTTGGCTGGAATCGACGCTCGCAGCCGAACGCGAAGCCGTTGGTGGCACCAAACATTTTCCGCTGCTGCGCGTGGCGAGCGACATCCGCGTATGGAGTCTCGCGTGTCTGTTCGGTTGCGCGCTGGTCGGCATTTATGGCCTGTTCCTATGGCTGCCGCAGATCGTTAAAAGCCTCGGCCATCTGAGCAATATCGAGGTCGGCTTTCTGTCCGCCGCGCCGCCGCTGCTTGGCGTGTTGGGCACGTTCCTGATCAGCCGCAGTTCCGATCGCACGGGGGACCGCAAGAAGCACCTCGCCTTCGTGTACGGCATGAGCGCATTGGCGATTGCCGGCAGCGCGTATGCGCCAAACCCTGTGATCGCCTACGCGCTGCTGTGCCTGACCGGTTTGTTCATCTATGCGGGTAACCCACTGTTCTGGAGCCTCGCGTCGTCGTTCAGAACGGGCGCGGCGGGCGCCGCGACGATTGCGCTGATCAACACCATCGCGCAGTTCGGCGGCCTGGTCGGCCCCTGGAGCATCGGGCTGGTCCGCAACGCCACCGGCAATTTCAAGCTGGCCTTGCTGACCATCGCAGCGTTTCTGGTGGTCGCGACAATCATCGCACTCGTGATGCGCGTCACGCCGTCTGAAGATGAAGCCGCCTCGCTCGCGACCGGCGACCCTGCCCCGCGCACCTGAGCGCCCTGACCGACGAAACAGCGAACGCTTAGCGCGGACAGATAAGCATTCACAACGACACTCACGGATTTTTTCACACCATGATCATCGATTGCCACGGTCACTACACCACCTCGCCGCCGCAGCACGAGGCCTGGCGCGCGCAGCAGATCGCCGCGCTGAAAAACGGCGGCTCGCCGCCGCCACGGCCCCTCATTACCGATGACGAAATTCGCGAGAGCATCGAAACCGGCCAGATTCGCATCCAGCGCGAACGCGGCACCGACCTCACGATCTTTTCGCCACGCGCCGCCGGCATGGGACACCACCTCGCCACGGCCGAAGCCAATGCAGTCTGGTCGAGCGAATCCAACGATCTCATCCATCGCGTAGTGTCGCTGTTTCCGCGCAACTTCGTCGGCGTGTGCCAGTTGCCGCAAGCGCCGGGCGTGGCGCCGGCCAATTGCATCGCCGAACTGCGGCGTTGCGTGGAAGAGCTGGGGTTCATCGGCTGCAATCTGAATCCGGATCCGTCCGGCGGCCATTGGTCGGGGCTGCCGATTACGGACCGCTCGTGGTATCCGCTCTATGAAGCGATGGTGGACCTCGACGTGCCGGCAATGATTCACGTGTCCTCGTCGTGCAATCCGAATTTTCATGCGACGGGTGCGCATTACATCAACGGTGACACCTCGGCGTTCATGCAGTTGCTGCAGGGGGATCTGTTCGCCGACTTCCCGACCTTGCGCTTCATCATTCCGCACGGCGGCGGCGCGGTGCCCTATCACTGGGGCCGCTATCGCGGACTCGCGCAGGACATGAAGCGGCCGCTGCTCAGCGAGTACCTCATGAAGAACGTGTTCTTCGATACCTGCGTGTATCACCAGCCCGGCGCCGAGCTGCTCGCCAAGGTCATTCCGGTTGAGAACATCCTGTTCGCGTCGGAAACCATCGGCGCCGTTCAGGGTATCGATCCGGAAACCGGCCACTACTACGACGACACGCGGCGCTATATCGACGCCATCGAATGGCTCAGCGCCGCGGACCGTCAGCGTATCTACGAAGACAACGCCCGCGCGGTGTACCCGCGGCTGTCCCATCAACTCGAGAAGCAATTCGCCACGCAAGGGGCAACGATATGACTGTCACTACGAATCCCATCGGCTGGCGTGAACACGAATCCGCGCCTCAGGCCAACCCGGCAACGCTCGACGCATTGCGTGAACTGGCGGTTTCTCTCCTCAGCGACAACATGGCGCGTGCGAGCGGCATGGTCGGCTTGCGGCCGTATCATCAGCCCAAGCCGATGGCCGGCACCGCGGTTACGGTCCACACCCGCCCCGGCGACAACCTCGCGATCCATCGCGCGTTCGACTTTTGCCGGCCGGGCGACGTGCTCGTGATCGACGGCGCCGGCGACCTGACACAGGCGCTAATGGGCGAGATCATGGCCAGCTTCGCGGAGAGTCTGGGCGTGCAGGGCCTCGTGATCGACGGTGCGATCCGCGATGTCGGCGCGCTACGTCAGCGCGATTTCCCGGTGTACGCACGCGGTGTGACGCATCGTGGGCCTTACAAGAACGGTCCTGGCGAGATCAACGTGCCGGTCACGGTCGGCGGGATGGTGGTTCATCCTGGGGACATCATCGTCGGCGATGAAGACGGCTTGCTCGCGATCTCGCCGGCTGACGTGGAAGCGGTGATCGAAGGCGCACGGCGGCAGCATGCGAAAGAGACGGCGGCGTTGAAGTCGATCGTTAATGGATGTTTCGACCGTTCCTGGGTCGTGCCGCATCGCGATCGGATGATGAACGGCTGACTTCCCGCACGACGCCAGAGCGTGCATGATGCTGACTGGTTCCTGCCGCGTAGCTTGAGTCGCGGCGAACCAGCTGACATCGTCCCAACCCTGCTGGAATCATGTGCCTCATGGCGGAATATCTGAACGCTGCAATGCTCCTTGAACTCGCGCAACGTGCGGAAGAGCGCACTGCCGCGCCTTGTATGTGTACAAAAACACCGCTGGACGGCTGGCACTCGCAACCGCTGTCTCTCGACGAAACGCAGTTCAAGGAAATCGGCACGCTTGCACCGGAGGACGATCCGGAACCGACGTTCAGCGAATACCTACCAGGCAAAACGACCTACTGGTCGGCCGACGCCCCCATCGCACCACGTTACTTCCCGTACAACCGCTGTGCCGTCTGGCAGTGCACGTTGTGCGACCGTCTTTATCTGCGGTACACGGAAGGGGGTGGCTACTTCGTCGATCGCAGGATTCGCGCTGTGCAGTCGGTGCTGATCGAGGACGTTCCGCTTCCCGAGTAACGTTAGAGGTGCAACGCGCGGACTTAATGCCCAGGCTTCAGCGCCGCATACGTGCCCGGTGTGATCCCATAGGCCCGCTTGAAAAGCCGGTTGAGATGGCTTTGATCGTAAAAGCCGACGGCCGCGGCAGCGCTCGCCGCGCTATGCCCCGCCGCAAGCATGCGTTTGGCTGCAAGTAGCCGCACCTGCGTCGCGTAGGCGTGCGGCGGCAGTCCAAACTCTTTACAGAAGGCACGCGTGAGGTAATAGCGGCTCAGCCCCACCAGTTCCGCCAGCTCATCGACCGGAATATCTCGCGCATAGTTGGCGGCGACGTACTCCCGCACCTGCGCCATCTTGTGGGCCTCCCGCCGTGCTTCGCCGAGCTCGTGCCGCGATTGCCCGTAGCGCCCGACCAGCATCCCCATCGCCGCCCACCAATTCGCCTGCCGCTCCATCAGCGAGACCGAGCCGTGCTGGTCGAGACTCGCATGCGCCTTGACCAGCAGGCCGGCCAGATGCGCATCCTGATAGAGCCCGGGCGGGATCAGAAGCGGTTTGTCCGGACGCGAGTCGGGTGAAAACACAGCACCCAGCGCGCCCAGTCCTTCCATGTCGAGATAAATGGCGCGGTAATTCCATTCGCGGCCTTCCCACACCTCGCCGCTGTGATATTCGCCAGGTCCGAACACGAGCACGCTGCCGGGTCCGGCGACTTCGCTGCCGGTACGCGTATGACACTGCCCTGCACCGGACTGCGTCATGACAATGACGAGTTCGTCGTGCAGATGCCGGTCGAATTTGTGCTCGCCGTAGCGGGCGCTGGCGAGACAGGCGCCGTCGAGCGCGCCGTCTCGCCAGCACACCACTTCCGGCTCGCTTTTATCCGATGTGTCCATGGCTCGCTCTCCCGGGATGCCCTTCAAACCAGCTCTATTCTGACCCGGCGATTGCGGCGCCCCTTGTTTTCTATCTTCACGATGCGGATCGGTTTCGATTGCGCCGTGTTGGTCAGATGCGTGCCGCCGCAAGCCTGCCGGTCCAGGTCGCCGATTTCGACGATCCGCACGGTGCCGTCGGAGGTCGGCGGCGGCGCCACTGAAAGACTGCGGATCAGGCCCTGCGTCGATTTCGCCTCCGCTGCGCTGACGTAGTAAGTCCGTACGTCCATGGCGCTACGGATCACCTCGTTGGCGGGCTCCTCGAGCAGGCGCAATGCGTCGTTATCCGCCTCGGGCAGATCGAAATCCATGCGGGCGGTGCCGTCGGCATTGATCTGCGCGCCGGTCACGAGTGCGCCGGCGAAGCGCTGATACACGAGGGCGTTGAGAATATGCGTGGCGGTATGAAGCTGGGCGACGGTGGAACGCCGGGCCGCGTCGACGGCCACGTGGACCTCGCCATTCAGTTCGAGCGGCTCGTCGAGCAGATGCCAGAGCATGCCGCCTTCCGGCGCGACGCCGGTAATGCGGACGGCGCCGTTCGCGTGGGTCAGGGTTGCGGCGTCCGACACCTGGCCTCCGCCGCCCGGGTGCAAGGCCGTGCGGCCTAGCACGACGGCGCCGGGCCGCGAGGCGATCACGCTCGTTTCAAACTCGAGTAAGTCCGGCTGCTCATGGCAAAGATAATGCGCCACCTTGAATTCCCCGCATGAAATGACTGATTACGCCTAGGATACTCAGTCTCATGGGAGGTCGTCTTGGTCAAAAATGCTCTCTGCGGTTAGGCCCGGACCATGGCCGCCCGTCTTTTGCGGATCAGGCGTAAGGCGGCCGGTAAGCCGCCACGCGCTTGGGCGATCAGACGGACAGCGTCTGCTGAAGGTTCAGATTGGGCGAATTGAGCGCCAGATCCGTGTTCAGGTTGGGCAAATTGAACGAACCGTTGCCGGAAACCGTCTGGTCGAGGCCGCCTTGCGCGGCCCACTGGAAGTTGCTCACGCCAGAAACACCGTCCGCACCGGACACGTCGTGCGTCTCGATCTGCTTGTAGACGTCCGGGTTCTGCAGCATGTACGACGCTGCGGCGGACACGTCGGACGGTGTGCCGGCGGGCGGATTATTGGCGAGCTTGTAGAGCTGGTCCGGATCGAGCGACGAAATGCCGTTCTGGCTCATGTAGCTCGCCAGCGCGCCGGACGCGCTTTGCGCATCCATCATGGCGCCTTGGGTCGAGGTCGAATCGAGCGTATCGGTCGTGCTCGGCGACGGCTCGCTGTCGAGGCCGCCTTGCGCGGCCCACTCGAAGTTGCCCACGCCGGAAATACCGTCAGCACCTGACACGTCGTGCGTCTCGATCTGCTTATAGACGTCCGGATTTTGCAGCATGTACGACGCCGCGGCGGACACATCGGGCGGCGTGCCGGCAGGCGGATTGTTGGCCAGTTGATAAAGCTGATTCGGGTCGAGCGACTTGATGCCGTTCTGGTTCATGTAACTCGCGAGCGTGCTCGACGCGTTCTGCGCCATCGCGTTCTGTCCCACCGACGACGAACTTTGCTGCAACACCTGGTTGATCATCGCATCGACTTGCTGCTCCAGCTGCTGGATGGACTGATCTTCTGAAGAGAACGACGAGTCGAGGCTGGGTGTGGCAAAACTGGAGACGGCGTCGTTGGCGATAGCGGTCATGGGATCCTCTGCAAGGGAAGATAGACCGCCATCGGTCATGCGGATGTGAAACGAAACACAGCGGCGGTCCGGGGTCGTCTAATGCTAATTGGGCCAACTGGGCCGGTTTCGGCCCATGCGAAAAGCGGGCCGAAAATGCGAAGCCATGTCTGTGTGAGGGGGAATGCGTGGCATCCGGCACGGCACATCATTGGACCTGCGCAGCGCCGCGCGCGGCCTGCTCTTCGCAGTAAGCCAGGTACTTATCGTAGGCCTGCTGCGGCGGTGTTTTGGCGTACTGTCCGTACAGACGGTCGATAAAGGTCGTCAATTCCGCCTGCGCGTACAACTGTCGTTCAATCGGCATTGCCGCCGCTACATGCTGCGCCTTGCGCAACTCGTCTTCCTTGCTGACGCCAGCATCGCGGTCCTGTGCGATCAGCTTCGCGTTGTTCGCACGCGTCGTGCAGACCTGCGTCATTGCCGACGAAGCCTGTGCATGCGCGGATAACGGGCTTAGCGCTGTGGCCGACGCAATCAGCGCTGTCACGGCCATGCCGCGCGCGAATGGCAGAAAGGAGGTGCAAGGCGAATCGCTTCGGGGTACGCCGATCATCCGGTCCTCGTTATATTCGGTTGTAAAAGCCTGCCGTCGAGCAGCGTCGACGCACTTTCGTCGTCGGCAAAACGACTGATCGACAGCACATGATCCAGCGCCCAGACGCAGTGAAACCAGCCGGTTGGAATCACCAGCAGATCGCCCGGTTCGAGCATGACGTCCACGCCAAGCGCACCGGCAAAGCGCGGAAAGCGTGCCAGGTCCGGAGCCGCTACATCGACGCGGCAAGGGCGATACGTGTTGAATGCATCGAGCGCGTAGACAGCGCCTTCCTGAGCAGGCGCATAGAGCCGCACCCGCTTGCGGCCGTGAATCTGTGCAAGAAACGAATTCGCCATATCACAGTGCAAACGCGTAACCAGTGAGGCGGCGCTGGCCCGCCCGAACCAGAGTTGCCCCGCGCCGAACATATGCGCCGGAAGCATCGGCAATGAAAAACGCACTTCCCATGCGGGCGGCAGGAGGCAGCCTTCCGTGTAGGTGGCGGCGCTTGTGTCGGCGAGAGGCTGTACGGCGAATCCATCGATAAAGTCGGCAACGGTTTGCGGAAGGCCGCTCGACGGATTCGCGCGCAGTACAGTAGCGCCCTCGTGAGTACGCCAATCATCGAGTGTCCAGGCGACTTCGGGCCAGCTCACCATGCCGCGCAACACCAGCGGGACGGAGGCATCGAGCGTGTCTGCGAGTGCCGCGTGCAGGTCCTGATCGCCGCAGCCGCTGGCCTGCAGCGCCGGCACGGTCGCCAGCGCTGCGGGTGCGCGCCGCCGGGCTCGCTCCAGCGCCATGCGGGCCGCCGCCGAGGGTCGCTTGAGCAGTTGCAACCAGTAAGCGGCGAGCCGCTCAGCGCCGTCGATTCGCACGCCGCCGAACGCCATTGCCGCCGCACTGCGCGGATCGAAGCCGGTGGGATCGTCGAGCATCGCGCTCAACAACGCGCGGCTCAGCGTGATGCGGGCTGCGGCGCGGTGCACGTCGTCGGGTGGGATCGACGTCGACTCGATCCGCGGACCAAACGTGAAACGGCGGCTGGCATCCGCGCAATCGCTGACGATCAGATCGACGGCCACCGCTTGTGGCGGCGCCACGTAATGTGCGCTAAGCCGCGCTTCCAGAACCGCGCTGAGTTCGACATGCGCCGTCATGCTCACCATGGCTTGCGCCAGTAGACCGCCTGCGTATTGACACGCGTAAGCGGAGCGTCGATGCGATGCACGGCGCGGTATTCGTCGACGGCGCGTGCGCAGCCGGTTGGCAGACCATAGTCGTCGACGATCACGAAGCCACCCGGTGACAGGCGCGCATACAAGGCCTCGAGTGCGTCACGGGTCGAGTCGTACCAGTCGCCATCGAGACGCATCAACGCGAGGCGCTCGATCGGCGCGTCCGGCAACGTATCGGCGAACCAGCCCGGCAGAAAACGCACGCGGCGATCGAGCAGGCTCGCGCGCGCGAAAGCTTCGCGCACGGTCGCCAGATCGCTGCGCAGCAGGCCGACCGCGCGCATCAGGTGATGCCAGATGGCATCGCGCAAATCCGTGGCAGGGTTCGGCGCGGGCAGACCCGCGAACGAATCGGCCACCCAGACGTTGCGGCCAAAGCCGCCGAACGCGGTCAGCGCGGCGCGCATCAGAATCGTCACGCCGCCGCGCCATACGCCCGTTTCGATGAAGTCGCCCGGCACGCGCTCGTCGATCACGAGGCGCGCCAACTCGACGACGTTATCGAGTAGCACGTCGTCGCACATCGTCAAACGACGCGACTCGTGGTGCATGTGGTTGAGCGCGTCCGCCATGCGCGACGGTTCGATACCGGCGACCTCGGCGGCCGTGCGATGCAGTGGCGCGAGCCATTCGGCAAACACACGGTCCGCATCGGCGAGCCGTTCGACGCAATCGTCGGCGGTGATTGGCGCAGTTTGGGCCGCGGCGGCTTGCGCGAGGTCGTGAATGTCGGCCGCGCCGCCAATGTAGCGGCGGATCATCGCCAGATACGCATAGGCGCGCTCGTCGTCGGCGACCAGCATGGATAGCTGCGGCTCAGGGCCGGACAAAGAAGCGGAAGAAGGACTCGAAGGATTCAATTCCATCGCGGGTTCGGGTGGGCGCTCGGGCCGTTAGCGGACGAGACGTGTGCGAGAAAGCCGCCATACGCAAGGCGCGGCGCGGCGGCAAGCCCGAACCAGTATCGGCCGACACGGCCCCCCGTTCAGCTGAATCACGAACGGATGCATGCTCATGCGAACCGCGGAGGGTTGGCGCCTGGGCGCGCCGGCCAGCATGCGTGTCCCACCCACTGCGTGCGGTTTTCAATGCAGTCTTTCGTGTCGAGCCACGCAGCGGCATGCCGGATCAGGTGTGATGGCAGCATCGCCGCCTTCCCCTTCCGCCAATGACTGGTTTTCCGCCCCGCCCCGCGCAGTTGCTGCGCCCGTCGATGACCTGCCTCGTGGCCGGCTGCCTGCTCGCACTCGCCGGCTGCGCGACGCCGCCTAAACCGCCCCCGCCGACGGCAGACGAGTCCTTGCCCGTGGCCTTGCGAGCCAACCAGGACGAGGTGCTCCAGGAAGTCATGACCACCCATGGCGACGAAACCTACATATGCCGCCGCATCAAGGCGGGCCCAGTCGCGCTGCCTGACACGATCCCTGGCGTCGCCCGTGACGGCACGCAGCTGCTCTGGGATCCTTTGGGTTCCGAAGCAACCCTCGTCGACGCCGCCGGCCAAAGCGTCGGCACCGTCGCGCCGGGCCGCTACTTTCTCTCCTACGACGGCAGCTACGTGATCGGCAACGTCGCCGCCGAAAGCCAGGTGGGCGCCAATGCGCTGACCTGGGCGCGCTACACGGCCCGCTTCGTCGCGGCCCCGCGCCCGGGCGAGGGCCGTTTCGCCGACGTCAGCTCGATCCAGCGCATCGACACCACGGGCGGTGTGCCGCCGCAACCGTCGTGCGAACTCGAGGGCGCGCATCTGCTCGTGCCGTACGGCGCGACCTATATGTTCTACCGCGCTAAAGGCCGCGCGCCGGTCGCCTTGTCGGCGAATCAGGCCACGCAGTAACCCGAGGAGTCGACGATGCAATTCGGTTTGTTCATGACGTTGCCTGCCCCGGAGCCGAAGCCGGCAGCCGAGCTCTACCAGCGCGCGATCGCGATGGCCGAAGCCGCCGATACGCTCGGCTTCAGCCACCTGTGGCTCGCCGAACATCACTTCACGAACTACTCGCACTCGTCACGGCCGCTGATGCTGCTGTCCCATATCGCCGCACGCACCCACCATCTGCGCCTCGGTCCGGCGATCGTGCCGGTGCCGCTGCATCATCCGCTCGTGATTGCGGAAGAACTCGCCACGCTCGATGTGTTGAGCGGCGGACGTGTCGAAGCCGGGCTTGGCAGCGGCTATCAACGCTATCAGTACGAGCGCTTCCAGCTTGTCAAAGGCGCCACCTCCGCCCGCGACGACGAAGCGATCGACGTGCTCTTGCAAGCACTACGCGAACCCGTGTTCTCGCACCAGGGCGAGTACTTCAACATTCCCCGCACCGGCCTCGTCCCGCAACCGCTGCAACGCGCGATGCCGGTATGGCTCGTCGTCAATTCGAGCCGGCGAGCGTCGGTCGAACAGGCGGTGCGACGGCGCGCAAATCTCTTCACCGGCGTGCTCGAACCCATTTCGAAGCTGACCGACGTACGGCGCCATTATCCGGACCTCGCCCCTGCACTCTCGACTGTACGCATCGGCACGCAGCGGCCGGTGTTCGTCGCGCAAAACGAAGCTCAGGCCCGCGAGGCTGTCGAACATGCGCGCTGGAACGGACGCGCGACGCTGCGCCTGCGTCACGACATGGGCGACGTGGTGGACGGCGTCGTGCCGGACCAACCGCTACCCGACGAACCGTCCGACGACGCGCTACGCAACGATTTCCTCGTGATCGGCACCGCCGACGAATGTATTCACCAATTGCGCCGGATTCAAGCCGGCCTCGGCTGCGATTATTTCAGCGCGAGCTTCTGGTTTGGTTCGATGCCGCATGAGATGGCGATGGAGTCGATGCGCCGGTTCGCACGCGACGTGATGCCCGCATTCGCGAACGGTGCGCTTGCAGCGACCACCCAGCAAGCGCCGGCATCGCGCCCGCAATGGGAATCCACCTTGGCGTGGTGAACGCATTCAGCGCGCATGACACGCGTTCCTGCGCACGACGTTTGCATCTGCCACGTTCGCATCCTCGGCCCTCACTTCGGACTTCCAGCACTGCAATGTGACGTGGCGATGAAAATTCGTCATCGTCGGCGAGTTGCCGACGCGACCGTCCTCACATGGGAGACCGCTCGTGCCATTCGGGATTCGCAACCCTTTCTCACGCGGCGCACCGCCCGTTCAGCAACAGCAGCAGCCTGCGGCCCCGCAGGCGAATCAGCCGCAGAACAATGTACCGCTGCCTGAAACGAGAGTGGTTGGCGGCCCGCTCGACAAGCTGCGCGCATTGCGCAACCATCTGCCCAGCGCGCCAGTGCAGACGCCGCTTGGACCAGGGCAGACGCATAGCGACCCGATGCCGCAAGGCTCGCCCCTGAACGACCTGACCGGCAGCGGTGCGAACAGCGCCTTCACGCCGTTCCATGCACGGACCACCGTGCGCGCATCGCGGCCCGCGCCGGACATCCTGCCAAGCCCTGGGCAAATGCACACGCCGAAGGCCAACGCGAGCACTCCGCTTGGCGTCAATTCGCACAACAACACCAACGTGAAGACTGCGGTCGGCAAGAACGAGCGAGCCTTGTCGCAAGCAAGCACCGAACTGCGCGACCCGGCCAGGGCCGACGCGCATCTTGCCGAGAGCTTTCCGGCTGAAGCGGGTACGCAGTTCGCAACCGAGCGCGACACGCTGCTGGCCAATATCCGCGACGCGATTCCGCAAGGTCAGCGCGGCGACCCGCCGCTCGCGAAGTCGCGCTATCTCGGTCACGCGCTCGCCGAAGCGACTGGCGGCAACGTGCAACGCGCAAGCGACGTGCTCGGCGTGCTGCAAGGCACGATCCAGAATCCCACTCCGCAGCAGACGCGCGACGCGTTCGCGACTCGCTGCGCGATGGCGCGCTCGCGAGCCGCGTTTCACGCGCTGCGCAACGTCGAAGCGGCGCCGCCGATGGGAGGCAACATCCAGGCGCCGACCGACCGCGACCGCAAGGTTCACGCGGAAGCCGACTGGCAAACCTGGCGCGCCGCCGACACGCTGTTGTCGGCATGGCCGAACGGCATGGAAAAACCCGGCACGCTGCCCGAACTCGCGGCATCGGCCAACGCCATGCTGCCGGCCGCCGAACGCGACGCCAACACCCAGGTCGCGCAAAGCCAGCAGCAGGCCGCGATCAGCCTCGCGCTGACGCCGCATACGCAGACCGCCAAGGCGATGCTGTGCGGCAACGCATTGCTCGAGAGTCCGCGCGCGCAACCGCAAACGCATCTTCGATCAGCCTACCTCGCGCATCGCAACGGCATCGCCGAAGCTGATGTCGGCCAGGTGCAGAATCGTATGTACTCGGTGGTCAAGCATGCGCAGCGCAACGCGACGTCGGCACGCACCGGCTCGTGGATGAATCGCACGGCGCAGCGATTTCGCAGCGGCGTCAAGCAAAGCTTCGGCCACGAGAAGGATCCGATCTCGGCGCTCGGCATGGGCACCGCCGGCGGTCTGATGGATCATCCGGACAAGGACTTCAGCACGCTGCAATCCATCGACACGGTGGTCGACGCGCTAAACACGCAGGTGGTGAACGCGCCGCACCGGCAGCGCGGCCAGGCGCCGGACAACGCGACGATGAACGCCGCTGTGCGCGCCGCCGCGCTACGCAACTGGAAGGGGAATATCGGCGCCAAGGGCTGGTTGCGCGACGACACGAAATTCGGCCGTCTGCAACGCAATCAGATTGCGCGCGACGTTGCTGGCGCGCTGAACGTCGATAAGGACACGGTGCGCAACAGCCCGGCGTTCCGCGATCTGCCGAAGATGAACGCCGAGACGCTGCGCGCCTGGGCAACCGAGTCGGGCGCGGATATGAATGCGCCGATCGGCGCGACCAACCGCACGCTTGGCCAGAATCTCGACCGCATGCAGGCGATCCGTCAGGATCCGGTGGCGACGCCGGCCACGCCGCAAGGCAACATCGATTCGTTGTGCCATCTGGTCGAAAACGTGCCGAAGACGTGGAGCGTGCAGATGTCGAGTGGCGGCGTCTACGGGCTCGACGCGAACATCTCCGAGAACATCGCAACCGCGCTCGGCCTCGTCGGCGCGCCGAGCGCCTCGGTAGCGCCGGACGTGCGCTATCTGAAAGGCCGTCACGCGCTGCTCGAAGTCGGCTCCACCTCGCATCACGGCGAAATGTTTATCGGCACCGACAACCGCAAGTCCGCGCACCTGGGCGTCGGCGGCTTCATTGGCTGGTCACTCGCTGGCGGCAAGGCGATGGCGAGCGGCTACGGGTCCGTGATTGGCGGCCGCGACACCAGCAATCCGCGCGGCGTGGTAATCCGCACGCCGTTCGACCAGACCGGCAACAACGACCCTGAGGCCTGGCGCGGCAAGATGACCGACGTGGTGCGCACGCTCGGCGGCTCCGGTCCCGGCGGACAACTGCCGCGCACAAAGGACGAAATGTGGAATGGCATGGCGGACAGGTTCTTTGCCGATCCGGATGTGTCGATCGGCTGGGTCGACAACAAGAGCCGTTCGAATTACGGCTCGCTCGCGGTGACGGGCGGCGCGCGTTATGTGACCCCGGCCAACGTCAAGTTCGGGCCGCTCGTAACGGGCGAGGCCGTGTTCAGTTCGAGCAAGGCTCACTCGACCGATCAGAGCGGCGCGCGCAATGTCGACAAATCGAGCAGCGGTCATCGGTTCGCAGTCAATGGCAGCGCCACGCTGGTATCGAGCCCGCCGCCCGTGCCGATCGGCAACGCCGGGCCATTCAATTCACTGTCGTTTTCGAGCGCACCGCTGGTCGGCTTCGGCACGACCTTGCTGCAAACGGGCACCGGCTCGACGCTGCGGCTCTATGAAGAGAGCGGCGACATCGTGCCCGAGCGCACCTATCGCGACACCGAATTCACCAGCGTCGGCAATTACCTGCAATACATCGACAGCCGCAATGATGCATGGGCGCATTCGGTAAACGGCGGCCAGAACGCATTGAACACGTACCAGACCAAGGTCAAGCTCAACGCGACGCGCGGCAATCAATACTATGGCGAGCGGCAGCGCATCGTGCCGGAAGCGGCTGCCGAAATCAACGCGTATCGCGGCACGCTGCGGATGTTCGAGCAGGGCGGACGCACGCCAACCCAGGACGAGCAGAGGGAAATGCTGCGGATTCGCGGCGAAATCGCGCGCTTGCTCGAATCGCCGACAAGCTGGACGAATCATGTGCTGTACAGCTACGAGTCGAATTCGGCGTCGCGCACGTCGGGGCTCTCGTATGTCGGCACGGCGCAGGCGGTCAAGCAGGTCAGCGCGCAGCGGGAACTCAGTTCGTTGTCGGTGCCTTGACCGTGAACTGAGCGCGCCTAGCCTTCGAGCACGGCGCGCACCCGCTCACCCATCGCGTCGAAACGGGCGCGTTGGCTGAGCGCATAGTCGCCGTATGCGGCAACCAACGCGCCGCGCACACCGTCGTTCTGCAGCGATGCGATGGCTGCGAGCGCGGCGTGTGCGCCGTCGTCGCCATCGCATGCCGCGCTCCATGACTCGCAACCCACCTCGCTCAGGAGACGTTCGATGCGCGCGTCCATCGAGAGCCCGAACACCGGCACGCCATGCGAGATCGCGAGTACTGCCGCGTGATAGCGCGTTGTCACCACGCATGCTGCATGCGCGACCGTGGCGGCCACTTCGTCGAGCGTATGCGGGCCGCGTCCAACGATGTCGATTGGGAATGGGACACGGGCCGCCAGATCGGCGCAAGCGCCGCTATCGAGTTGCTCCATCCCCACCAGCACCGGCGTGTAACCCTGCTCCCTCAAGCCGACAGCGATCTGCGCGAAGCGATCGAGATAGGCGTGATAGGCCTCGGCGCGCGCCGTGTTCCAACTGTGAAAATGCAAAGGACCATAGCGCAGCGATGATGCCTCGCCGCGTGCGTCGAGTTCACGCGCCCGCGCGGCGTCGGCATGCACTGGCCACCAGAACGGATTGTTCGGGCATAGCGCGACGCGGCGTGAACCGGGCGACGCGTCGTTGCTTGTGTCAGCGGGCGCCCGATAAGTCCATGCGGTATCGGCGCCCACTTGTGCGCTAACGCCGAGCGAAGCAAGTTGTACACGCGCAGCGTCGTTGCGGCAAATGACTTCGCCGGCTTGCGCATTGCGTTCGACAAAGCGCGTGAGCGCAGTGCTCATCGTGCCGCTATCGACACCGTATGCAATCGCCGGCCGCCGATGCGCATGCGCAAGCGCAATCCCGCCGATCAGCACGCCCGCCAACGAGTCGGAAAACTTCGACGTATAGGTCGAGCCTTCCACGTTCAGCACGAGATCGGCGTCGCGCACGGCGGCGTCGAGCGCATCGGGCAGATAAGGCAGCGAAGGCGTGAGCCGCGGCGTGCCGGCAAGCAGCGGATGATCGAAGCAGTCTCCGAGCGCAAACAGCGTGATACGCGGCTCGAGCAGGCGACGCAACTGGGCGATCGTCTCAATCGTACGCAGATCGGCGCCGGTGTTGCCCGCGCCGCTATAGCCGAGCAGCAATACGCGCGGCGCGTCACGATTCGCGCCTGGATCGCAGCGGCCGGGCGCACGCCGTGCCGCGTTGATGCGTTGCTGCATGTCGTCGAGAAACACCTCGTCCGGCGCGGGTGAGCTTGCATAGCGATTCAACGCGGCAAGCGAACGCTGCAACGGGCTCTCGACAATATCCCAATCCATCACGTCGCTCCCAAAGCTTGCGCGAGTTGCTGCATTTGCAGCGCGCCGGAATACGGTTCCACCGCCACTTCGATGATCGTCACGCCGGCGTGATCGCGTGCTTCGGCGAGCGCCTCGTCCAACGCGTCGCGCGTCTCGACACGGCGATGCGCGAGCCCGAACGCCTGCGCGAGCGCGCCGATATCTAGTTTGTAGGGATTGCGGATCGTGCGCCGATAGGCCGGTGCATGCGCAATCGGCAAAAAGTCGAAGATCGCGCCGCCGCCGTTGTCGACCACACAGATGCAGGCTGGCGTACACACACGTTGCGCGCTCGCCAGTGAGGAAAGGTCGTGGATCAACGCCTGATCGCCGAGCAGCAGCAGACCCGCATCGCGGCGCGCGAGCGCTTCGCCGATGAACGTCGCCATCGTGCCGTCGATGCCGCTCACGCCGCGATTCACATAGATGTCCTGGCGCGCGGCGCGTACGTCGTAGCCGATATCGGCGTGACGCATCGACATGGAATTGCCGAGATGAACGAAGGCAAAGCCGGGCGCCGCCAGCACGCAATGAACCGCCGACACTTCGCCCCAGGCGAGCGATGCGACGCAAGCGCGCCGCTCGCGTGCGCCGTAACCGGCGACGCTTGCCCAGCGGTCGCGCCAGGAAAAGGCGACGGTCGGGCGAGGCGGCGTGGGTGCGTTGGGACTGGCGTCGGCATGTGTACGCCGCTGCACTGCTTCGGCCAGCGCTGCGGCAATCTCTTGCAGCATCGCCGATGACGGCGCAACCAGCACGTCGCGTGGATCCAGAGCCGGATGCAGATAGTCATGCGCCACACGGCAAGGCGCGATCTTGATCGCCGGCACGTCGGCGTGTGCTTCGAGGTACGCGTGCAGCACCGGCATAACCGGCGCGAGGCCGAAGCGCACGATCAGTTCCGCGCGCGCCGATGCGAGCCGTGCGGCACCGCCGAATACATCGAATGCGTTGACGATCAATGCGCCCGCCGCGCCGCGCGCGGCCGCTTGCGGCGCCAACGCCGACGGCCCCGATCGCAGCCCGCTGCCCGCGTCGGCTAGCACGGGAAAGCCACTCGCCGCGGCCAGCGCGAAAATCGCTTCGAGTGGCACGCCCGGTTCAGGGCCGACCACGATCAACCCGTTGAGGCCGTTACTGAGCGGAACGCTACCGCGCTTCGCAAGCACGCGAGCCATGACGCGTTCGACGATATGCGCGGGAGACGCTTCGGATACGGGGGACGCGGCATGATCGTGCAAAGCCACCGGAGTCCGTGCCGCGCGGACCGTTTCGAACGAAACCGGCTGCGTCTCAACCGCATCGTAAACACCCGCGAGCGGGACATTGATATGCACCGGACCACGCGTCGGCCGCTGTGACGATGGATGCACATCGGCGCGCGACAAGCTGTCATCGACGTCCGCCACGCCCTTGGACATCGCAACAAGCGCTGCCGCGAGCGCATCACGGGCTTGCTCCAGAGCCTGCACTGCATCTTCAGGATCTTTCAGGTCCGCCTGCGCGCGCACGAACGCGCGAGTCACGCCGAGATGATCCGCCATCTGTCCAAAACCGGTGCCGCGCAGCGCACGTGGCCGGTCGCACGTCAGTACGACGAGCGGCACGTCAGACGCATCCGCTTCGGTCAGCGCGGGCAAGACATTCGCTACCGCCGAGCCGGACGTCGTGACGATCGCGACCGGTTCGCCGCTCGCCTTCGCGATTCCGAGTGCGACGAAGGCGCCGCTGCGCTCATCGGTGCTGATCATCTCGACGGCAATGTGCGGATGTCCGTCGAACGCGAGGCACATGGCGCTCGCGCGGCCACCGGGACACAGCACAGCACGACGCACACCGGCCGCGCCTAACATCTCGACGATGAATTCCACCCATACCGCGTTCAGCGATTCGCCGCTTGCCGCGCCGGCTTCGCTCAACGATTCACTGCCCGTCGCGGCAGATTCGTATCGTAAAGCGCTTGCCGTTACAGCCGTTTCGTTCAGCAACTCACTGTCCATTGCTGTGACTTCGCCAGGCAATTGATCAACTCTCACCGCAACATGAGGAACGGCGCCCATCAAGCCACCGCTTGCGACGTACCCGCCACCGGCGTAATCGCAATCGTGCGCACGGGCGCGGGCGCCGTGCCCTGCTCCGCCGCAATCAACCGCTCCATCACGCGTCGTGCGCGAATCGCGCCGGCGTCGATCGGCAGCAGCGCCGGCTGCATCGCCCAGAAGTCGTGGTCGCCGAGATTCTTCTGTTGCGCTTCGAGCATCGGCAGGTCCTCGCACTCGAACGGCTTCATCAGTCCTTCGACGGCATAGCGCACCAGGCCGCGCGCCGCGTCGCCCATCTCCTTCGGCAAACCGAACGCGAAGAAGTAATGCGTCGTGCGTTCGGTCTCCGGCGTCAGCCAATGCGCGGACGGCGCGATCAGCCCCGCTTCGCGCGGCATGCCCGCCGCGGTCACGCCGACCACGATCGAGAGCAATCCAGGCGGCGTCCAGCGCACGTCCATCCAGCGATCCACCCGCGTACCGGGCGGAATCCCGAAGCCTTGCGCGACGAACGGCTGCAACGCTTCGTCGTAAGCGCTGCGGCGGACCCAGACAATGTCGTCGAGACTGCCCGACTGCACGTCGCCGCGCGCGATCGCCTCGCTGCCCAGCGTATCGGGATGAAGAAACTGGAAGTGGCTCAGATCGAGCAGATTGTCGGCGCTCAGCTGATAGTGCGCGCGCGTATGCAGGTAACCGTCGTGTGTGACGTTAGCGGCGGGATCGACGAACGGAAACGACGGCAGCAAGGCCGCATCGGCGCGCGCGGGGTCGCCCGGCCAGAACCAGATGGCGCCGTAACGTTCGAGCGAAGGGTACGCACGCACCTTCGCGCCGGCCGGCACCCGGCCGTCGCCGTGAGGATTGTGCACGCACTGTCCGTTCGCACTGAAGCGCAGACCGTGATACGGACATTCGAGCACGCCGTCGACGATACGGCCTTGCGACAGCGGCGCGAAACGATGCGCGCAGCGATCGTCGAGCGCGATCGCGCGCTGTTCCGCATCGCGATATAGCACCACAGGCCGCCCGAGCAGCGTGCGCGAAAACGGCACGTCGGCGCGGACCTCGTGGGCGAAAGCCGCGACATACCACGCGTTTAACAGAAAGGACATGAGCGCACTCGCAATGGAATCGGCACAAGAAAAAAATGCGCGGCGCCGCATTGGCGGCCACCTCATGCGAGTGTAAATAGCCGCTCATCCCACAGATTCAACAAAGCTCAGGGAAATGCGAAGCCGCATTCCTTAAAACGCGCTTTTCAGATTCTCAACAAAAATAAATACGGCTTGCAACGCTGAAAGGTACTGCGAACCTTGCTTCGCGTGCGATTCCCGGCGATGCGGGTCTCTTTTACCCGTTACCGAATGCATGACGGTAATTGCTGCCGAAATCGTGTTTAGAAGTGCATCTCCCGGCTAATAGCCGCGATCTGTCTGGTTATTGACCGGATCGAAACGATGCGAAACAAATTCTCCATCTTTCATGCAATTTCAATGCGTCATGCGATGAAACAATTCGTTACAGCCCTGATATTTTAAGGGCCGTAATTTTCGGGACACGCAATGCGGTTTGGGAAGCAACCTTAGGCATCAGTCCCGGGAGGGCATGTTGAAATTCGCCGTGATGACCACCAGCAGCAGTCTGTTCAATCTGATTTGCCAATGCTTTCGCGACGATACGATCGAATGCTGCCGCTTCCTCGATGACGTCGCGCTCTCGCGGGCGATCTATCGGGAGGACTATCACGCCATCCTTGTCGACGCGGCAACGGGCATCGATGCAACGCGCGCAGTGTTCGCGCGCCGTGCCTGCTATGGCGACCGCCGCGCGCCGTTGATCGTGATCGGCGCATTTGCCGATCGTGACAGCATCGAACGGGCCTTCGAAGTTGGCGCCGACGATGTCGTGCTCTCACCGATCGATCAGGGCGAACTCGAGGTACGCACCTACCAGGCGTTGCGCCGGTTCCAGTCGCCGCCACCGTTGCAATCCGAAGACCGGGCCGAACTCGGTCCTTATCGCCTGGACCGTCGTACCGGCACGGTGCTGGTGGACGAACGCGAAATCCGCCTGACAGTGCGCGAATTCGCGATTGCATGGCTGCTGTTCTCACGCGCCGGTGAATACGTGAGCCGCAGACAGATTGCCGGTGCGATCTGGAGCAGCACGGAAGATATCGTGGGCCGCACGCTCGAACAGCACATCTACAAGCTGCGCAAGAAGCTGGGGCTGAACGGCGCGTCAGGCGTCCAGCTACGCACGATGTATGCGCACGGATATCGCGTCGAGTTGTGCGATGGCAAGGCGGATGCCGACGCCATCATGCCGGGGATAGTCCAGGTCGAGCAGACCGTGGATGCGATTACGGCGATCACTGAAGTCGTCGACATCGCTCGCCACGAAGCGAATATAGAATGCGTCGGGCAAACAACGCGCCCCTCCCGAACGCTCGACGTCCATGCAAAAGACAGCGAAGCCGCTCGCAGCGCACAACCATGGGGCCAGTATGCGGCCATGTGGCACAGCGGCACCGCGCACTTCGTGCACCCGGTAGCGGGCTTCACGGCGCGCGGGGCTGAATCTCCCGGCAGCGATTCTTCGTCGGCATTGACGTCGTTCTCGATTCCCGCCGCGCTGCTAGGGAGCAACGGGCGGCGCCGCTAAACGCCGGCTAGGGGACGCACGCCACCGCTAAAGCGGAGCATCGAACGCATATAGGGGCGAGCGCTGCGTGCGCCTGCCCCTCGTTTCATAACACAGCCCTCGATTACAGATCCAGCACCCGTGGCGACAACAGGAAGACGCGTTCCATATGCGAGCGCGAGTCGTTGTTGTTGCGGAACAGTGCGCCGATAAGCGGAATCTTCGACAGGCCCGGCACACCGGTCACGCCGTTCGAGTTGTTATCCACGCTGTAGCCGGCGATCAACAGGCTCTCGCCCTGGCCGACAAAGGCCTGCGTATTGATCTCGCTGCTGGTGATCACCGGAATGTTGTCGACCTGCTGGCCGGTCAGCTGACCGTCTTCGATATGCACCTCGAGTTTGATGCGCGTCTGGCCATCTTCCTGCACGACCATCGGCAGCACGCGCAGCGAGACGCCGGTCGATACGCTATACAGATCCGCCGACGTATAGCCGGACACACGCACGAAGAACTTGGTCTTGTTGTCCATCACGGCCTCGACGTTATCGAGCGTGGCGACCTTCGGCGACGCGTCGATCTTTGCCTTCGAGGTACTCTGCATCGCATTGACGCGCGCCATCAGGTAACGCCCCGCATCGCCGAGCACGGCGGTGATCGAGGCGCCCACCGGCGTCGCGGAAACCACCGTGGTGCCGTCGGCAAGCGTCGTGGTGCCGAAGTTCGGATTGATCTGGCCGTTCGCGTAGCTGTTCTGCTGATACGTTCCCGTGCCGGTCTGGAAGTCGAGGTGACTGTTGTGCGCGCGCCAGTCCACACCGATTTGCGCGAGCACGTCGTCGTCGATTTCGATGATGTGCGCTTCGATCTCGATCAGCTTGGGCCGCGTGTCGAGCTGATCGATCAGCGACGCGTACTGGTCGATACGCTGCGGCGTATCGCGGATCAGCACCGAGTTGGTGGTCGGATCGGGCTGCATGATCGGCAAGCTCAGATCGCCGCCGCTCGGCTGGCTCGTCTGCGAAGCGCCAGGCGCGTTCGCGTAGCCGACACTGCCCGTGCTGCCGTAGTTAGAAGGCTGCGCGTTGCCGACCAGGCCGCCGAGCGCGGAGCCTTGCCCGTCTGCCATATTGGGCGGCAATGGCGGATTCATGACCGGCGCGCCGCCACTGTTGCCGCCGCCCACGTCGTTCATCGGCTGCACGCGTTGCATATTCGGCGACACCGAGGTCTGCGATTGGCCACCGCCCTTCTCCTGCTTCGCGTGATACATGTTCGACAGCACGGTGGCCACACCCGGCACCGTGATCGTGTTGCCATCGATCTGCACCTTGTGGTCCGCGGCCCAGGCGTGCTTCAGCTTGAACACGCGAATCACGGAGCCGCTGCGGCGGCTCGCGTTCTCGTCGAGGCGTCGGGCGATCTCGCTCACCATCTGCACATATTGCGGCGGGCCGTTGACGATCGCCGTGCCCGCGCTTTCGTCATATACGACCGGAAAGCGCGCGTCGTCGACACTCATCGTATGCAGCGCGGCGCGCAGATCGGAAGCGGATGCGTGATCGAGCTTGATCACCTGATGCGTGACGTCGTTGGCGCTGCTGATCGACAGCACGCTGCCGTCATAGAACCAGACAAAACCGAAGGTCGAAGCGAGCGTATCGAGAAAGCGCTGCGGCGACATGTCGAAGCGGCCCGTCACCGCGCCCTGAACATTGCCCGCGATCGACGCGGCCACGCCCTGGCTCGCGGTGAAATCGCGCAGCACGTCTTTCAGATCTTTGCCTTCCACGGCGATGTGCACCGAGGTGCCACGCCATCGCACGGGAGCAGCGCTAGCAGGTTGCAGCGCGCTCAACGTCAGGGACGCCGCGAGCCACGCGGCGCAGAACAGCGTCTTCGATTTCATGGAGTCGACTGTGTGAGGGTGATGGAAAAAACCGCGAATACCGAAACGCGCAGCAGTGGCAACAAAGCGGCGGCGTTATCGTTCAAGCGTTTCGGACGGCGCTTCATGAAACTGCTTGCGATAACCGTTCACGAGCGTCGAGCGGTTTTGCACGCCCCACTTGCTCGCCGCGCCCAGCACGCCGCGATCGCTCGAATACGACCGGTCGGTGAGTTCCGCGCGAATCCGCTCCATGCGTTGACGGCGGATCAATTCGGTTGGCGACAGTCCGAGGAAATTCTTGAAGGCGCTTTGCAACGCACGTTCGGTTACGCCGATCTCCGCGGCCACTTCGCGCACTGAAAGATCGCGCCTGTCGAGATTGTCGAGCACGTAGCTATATGCGCGGCGGTACTTGGCCGGTAGACGTGCGCCGACATCGTCGAGTTGCGGCGAGGCCTTCGCGCTGCGCTGCAGGAACGGCGCGCGCACTTGCGAGTCTTCGCGCAGACATTGCATGGCCACGAGCGCATAGCGGCTATAGAGTTGCAGCGACTCCTGCGCACGGCCTTCGGCTTGACGCGTTTTGGCGCTGCAGTAGAGATATTCGAGCTGACGGTGGCCGGTGGTGCCGTTGCGACCAATCTGATGCAGCGGCTCCAGAATCGAACAGGCCAGATGCGGCGCCGCGCCGGCCAGTGTCGCAAGCGCAATTTCGAGGCGCAGCGTGCGCTGATAGTCGCCGATTCCCTGCTCGCGCGACCACTGCAAATGACGCTGCAATTCGCCGATCGCATCTCGATCCGCGCAGGCGGCCAGACGCAATTGCTGCAGATAGTCGATGCGCGCGCGCAGCAACGGCGAACGCACGCCGAACACGGCGCGTGCAAGGCTGTCGACGCTCGCATCAGCCCCCTGGCCCGGCCGCGGCACGCGTTCGCTCGACAAACCCGATTGCCAGTAAACGTGATCGCGCAGCGCCGTCGCGTTACGCACTTCCATCTGCACGGCGAGGTCGAAGCGCAGCGTCGAGAGCAGCGCGTGCCAATGGCCCGCTGCATCGTCGAGATCGCGTTCCACCCGCTCGACAAGGTCGTCGATGGCGTCAGCGGCTTCGCTGGTGCGGCCCAGTTCGTAGAGCACGCAAACAATGCCGAAGTGCGCTTCCACGGCACGCGCCGGCTCGATTTCAGGTTCATCGGCGACACGCGAGAAGCACGCTAGCGCCGTGCCGAGCCGATGCCGGAAAAATGCCTGCCATGCGGCGTTGCGGCATGACGCGGTGCGGATCGCGTGCTTCGACGAACGGATCAGCTTTTGCGAGCGACGGTAGTTCTCCTCGGCCTCGACTTCGATGCCGAGCATCAGTTGCAGATCGGCGTGCAGTTGCAGTGCGTGCGGCGCGAATTCGGCGTTGCCGGCTTCGTCGGCCCAGCGGCTCGCCAGCTGACTCGCGGCGTTCAGCTTGCCGTCGAGCAAGGTATCGAGAAATCGGCCGGACAGTGCGGTGTGAGCACAGGGTGCGGGCGTTGCGAGCGCGGATACCACGGGGAAGTAAAGCATCGAGAACATGGACGACTCCTCTGAGTGCGGGAACGCGTCGCAAGCGGCATGCGCGATGCGTCGAGTGGAGTCAATGTAGCGAGGCGCACCAAACGAAGTTTCAATTAATCTGATATTTGCGGCGCATTTGAGAAGGTTTGAGATTTGCATCGGCGCGGCCGCGCAGCGACGTTCTGCAAGGCATTCTCAACACAAGCTCAAGGCTTGTTCGGCGGACGGGAAGAGTTCGATGTATTCGGCGCCTTCGTCGTTTCGTTAAGCACGCGAAACTGCGCCTCAAGACCGCGCAAGGTCACCTGATCGCGCACCTGGTCGACGAAAATGCCGACGAACAGCGCCAGCATCAACACCGTCACCGCGCCTTTGACCGGCTGGCTCAGCGTCATCAGATCGAGCTTCGATGCGGACTTCGCGGCAAAACCAAAGGCGAAGTCGACCAGCAGCAGAATGAACATCATCGGCGCGGCGAGCTTGGCGATGGTTTGCATTAGCGTGTCGGTCTGCGTCAGCACGAACGATTCGATGATGTTCGACACGTTCGGCCCCGCCGAGACGATCGGCCACCAGTGATACGACTCGTATAGCGTACCGAGCAGAAAGGTCATGCCGCCGAGCGCCCAGAACGCAACGGAGGCGATTTGCCCGAGCAGCGTGGCGGTCGGCGTTGATTGCTCCTGGCGCGTGGGATTGGTGATCTGCACGTTGTTGTAGCCGGTCAGATCGTCGATATAGGTGCCCGCGCCTTCTGCAACCCAAAACACGACCGAGGCCGCGAAACCGATCACGAGTCCAATCAACGCCTCGCGCAGACCGACTTCCAGCAACATGACGCCGTGCAGCGATTGCATGAACGCGACGGGTTGACCGTACGCCACGTAGGAGCTGAACAGCAACACGACTGCATTACGCACCACGCCTTGCAGCAAACCGTCGGCAGTCGGCGGGAAAATGAACATCACGATGAACAGGCGCAGCGAGCACACGCCGATCAACGTGATGTAGCCGACCAGCAGCGTGCCGAGTTGCGGCAGCGCGGAAAAGATGTCGTTCATGCGGGCGCTCCGCGCGCCTGAAAACGTCGCGCGAGCGCGGTTTCTTCGGCCTCCTCGTCGCTCGCGTCGCTAGCCGCGTTTTCCTGAGCGCGGCGGATATCGCGAATCCGTTCGCCGCACAGATCGATGCGGCCTTGATTCAGGGCGATCTCGCGTTGCGTCTGCGCGATCGCCGCAGTATTTTCCTGCACGGCGGCTTCGGCTTGCGCGAGTTCCGCTTCGAGCACGCGCAGCCGGTCGTTCACCACCCCGATGTACAAACGGCAGTTGTTCAGGTCATCGAGCGAGAACGGTTCGGTGCCCGTCATCATGCCGTCGATGCGATGCTGGTAGAACTGCAGCACGCCGGCTTCGTGCGCGACCTGGTCTGCCTTTGCATCGCGCGCGGCTTCGAGTTGCAATTGCGCGTTGCGCTGCGCGGTAAGCGTCACGCGCAAAGTTTCGTCGAGACGCCGGCGCCGCGTACACGATCGCTCGAGCGCGACGATGCGCCGTTGTTGCATACCCATCGATCCTGCCGCCATCAGCCGAGCCCGCTCAGGTCGTACAGCAGCGCTTCCGTTTCGTTCGGCGCAGCGTAGTCGCCGGTGCGTTGCGACAGGAACGCCTTGATCGCGTCAGCCTTGGCGATGGCTTCATCGGCCAGCGGATTGGTGCCGGGCTGATATTCGCCGATCTGCAACAGCATCTCCACCTCGCGATGCTTCGCCATCAATTCGCGAATCCGCGCCGCAGCCTGCACGTAAGCGTCCGGCACGACCTGGGGCATCACGCGCGACAAACTGCCGAGCACGTCGATCGCGGGGTACTGGTTCTTCGCCGCGATCTCGCGCGACAGAATCATGTGGCCGTCGAGAATGCCTCGCACTTCTTCCGCGATCGGATCGCTGCCGCTATCGTCTTCGGCGAGCACGGTGTAGAGCGCGGTGATCGAGCCGGTTTCGCCCATGCCCGCACGTTCCAGCAAACGCGGCAATTCGGCGAATATCGACGGCGGGAAGCCGCGTCTTGCGGGCGGCTCGCCGGCAGCTAGACCGATCTCGCGGCCGGCGCGCGCAAAGCGCGTCAGCGAGTCCATCATCAGCAGTACGCGCTGGCCACGGTCTCGGAAATACTCGGCGATTGCAGTCGCGACGTAGGCGGCTTTCGCACGCTCCATCGACGAACGGTCCGATGTCGCGCATACCACTACCGAGCGCGCCATGCCCTCTGGTCCGAGGATCAGTTCGACAAACTCGCGCACTTCGCGACCGCGCTCGCCGATCAGCGCGATCACGTTGACATCGCACGAAGCGCCGCGTGCGAACATGCCGAGCAAGGTACTTTTACCCACGCCGGCCGGCGCAAAGATGCCCATTCGCTGGCCTTCGGCGAGCGTCATCATCGCGTCGACGGCGCGCACGCCGGTCGGCAATGGCGCCTCGATCATGCGGCGGCTCATTGGGTCGGGCGGCGCAGCGAAAATCGGTCGTAGCGTATCGGAATGAATCGGCGGACCGCCATCCACAGGTTCGCCGAGACTATCGATCACGCGGCCCAGCAGCATGTCACCGACTTTCACCGCGAGCGAGCGGCCGAGGCCGATCACCTGAGTCGAACGCGAAATGTTTTCGAGGCGGGAGAACGGCGAAAGCAGCGCGACGTCGCGCGTGAAGCCGATCACCTCGGCATGCTGAAGCAAGGTGCCGTTCGGCGCGCGCAACTCGCACAACTCACCGAGCGACAGATCGAGACCGGCCACTTTGATCAGCGTGCCGATCACTTCCAGTACTTTGCCGGTGCGAGTCACACCCGGCACGGCGAGAATCTCGCGTTCGATCTCGTCGGTCAGCCGGTCGAAATCGACGGTTCGGGTGAGCCACGGAGTGCTCATGCTGCTTCCTCGTCATTGCGCGGGTCGTAGCCGTCGGCGTCGTTGTCCGCATCGGCTGACGCCGGCTCGTCGCTGTTTGCATCGGCTTCTTCGACCGAGCGTTTCAGCGCACGTGACACGGCACTGCGCATGGCGCGCAATTGCGTGTCGAGGCTCGCGTCGACGGTGCCGAAATCGGACTCGCAAACGCAACTGCCAGGATCGAGCCGTTTGTCCGCGATCACAGAGAGCGGAATCGGCTGGCCGAGATCGCGCCAGCGCGAGGCGAGCCGGTCGAAGGTTGCTTTGGCCTCGGCGTAGTCGTCGGGGTGAACGGCGACACGCAGATAGGTCGCGCCCTCCACGATGCGGTCGACGGTCGCGAGCGCCCGTTCGAACAACGCCTCGTGACGCTCCACGCGCACGATCTGTTCGACCGCCGACGCCACGATCTGCGCGAGCCGCTCGCGCATGCGGATCTGCAACTGGCTCTGCGCATCGGCGACGTCGGCGAGACGCTGCATCCAGTCGGCGAGCGCGCGATCGCAGCCGTCGCGGTAGCCCTGCTCGCTGGCGGTGTCGTATTCGCGCTGCGCCTGTTCGGCGATTTCGGCGGCCTGCGCATGGCCTGCATCGACGATGCGCGCCGCCTCGTCACGCGCGTCGGCGAGCAGCGCATCGCGTTCGGCTGCGAGCGCCGCATAGGCTGCGTCGATCGAGACCAGCTCGCCGAAGGTCGCGCGGGGAATCACATCCGCTGCCGCGCCGACTCGGGCGAACGAAGCGTTGGCATCGATTTCGCCAAAGGCGGAGCGCGCGTGCTTCAACCAAATAGCCATGCAAACTCCGGTAGCAGGTCGGATAGACGCGCGAAGAGGCGTGCAGAGCCGGCAGCATCCAGCTCTTCTGGCACGGACGCGAGCCATGCGGGAGTGGGCAGCACACGCGGCAATGCAAGGCGCAGCAGCGGAAACGGCACACGCGCGCTTTCGTTCGTGCCGCTTGCGCCGCTCGTTGTGTTCGTGCCGCCCAGATCGCGCAACAGCAGCGCGCAGCCTTCTACCGCCAGCGTCCCGGCATCCAGCGCCGTCAACGGCGGCATCGCGGCGCGCGCGGCCAAACGTGCGATATCGGGCGCATCGGCGAGATGGGCGTCCTGAGTGAGACGGTCGATGCCCACACCCGTCCATTCCGACAGTTGCGATCGCGTGCGTTTGTCGATCAGACGACGCACCTCGGCGCGCCGGAACGACAGCGCACGCATGCGCAGCACCTGCAGTGCGTGCTGGACCGGCAGCACATCGAGCAGCACGGCATTCGGCTGTACGGTACCCGCAGGCGTCGGTTTCAGCGCGGCATGAGTGAGCGAAGCGAACGAAGGCGGCTTGACACCGACAGCATCAGCGAGAGCCTGAGAACAGGCTTGAACCGCTGCTGCACCGGCACGCTCGAGCGCGCCACGCCAATGTTCCAACTGCGCCGCGTTCGCGCCGAGCAACGCGGCGCTCCACGACGGATCGGCCCACTGCGCTGCAGTAGCGAGGTTGCGGCGATACGAATCGAGCGCCGCGGCCACCCGCATGAAAGGCAAATCGGTCGGCGCGTTCATCGTAGCCGCGTCGCCGGATCAGTTCGCGGGGCGCAGACGGCGCAAACGCGCCAGCAATCCAGCGAAGCGGCCGCTCGCGGGCTCGCCCGTTCCAGTGCCACCCGCCGCCTCGCCGCCCGGCCGTCCCGCCAGTACGCCACGGCGCGCCAACACCAGGAGCGCTGTGGCGGCCAGCACGACCACACCGGCCAACACGCCCATCAGCCACACCGGCATGCTATTGCTCTGCGGCAGTTGCGAGTATTCGACCGGGTCCGCCGCAACCGCGGTTACGCTGACCTGATCGTAGGTGAGCCCTTCCACGCTATGCATGACGAGCGTCTTGATCTGCGGCACCAGCGCGCCGATATCCGAGTCGCGCCGGTACTTGATGAACACCGCCGCCGACGAGGGCTTGATGGTCTGCGCCAACGGGTCGTTGTTCGGCAACACGATCTGCACACGCGCGACCAGCACGCCGTCGATCTTCGATAAGGTCGACGACAACTCCTGCGACGTGCCGTAGATGAATCGCACACGTTCTTCGGTCGGCGTCGAAACCAGGCCGTCCTTCTTGAACAAAGCGCCGAGGTCGTCGAACTTGTTGTGCGGCAAACCGCGCGCGCGGAGCACTTCCATGGCGCGCACCATCTGCGCGTCGTCGACGTCGAGCGACCAGGTCTTGCCCGCGTCCGACGTATCTTTCGACGCATCCACGCCGCGTTCCAGCAGCGCGACCACCATCTCGTTGACGTCCTGCTCGGACAGGTTGCCGTACAGCTCTTTCTTGCAGCCGCTCAGCGTCACGCATAACGCGAGTACGCAGAGTAACGGTGCGGCGCGGCGGCGGATCGGCAATCGGTCGAACATGGTGGCGGCGTCTCGCATCGTATGCACAAGGTTCGCGAAGGCGCAGCGCCACGTTCAGGGTGGCGTGCGCAAGCGCGTTACTGGTTCTTCATCAACGTTTCGATCGCCGACTTCGACGAATCCACCACGCCCATCTTCGCTTCCAGATCGAGCTGCGTGCTGGCAAGTTCGAGCGTCATGCGAATCGTGCCCGCGCTCATCTCGTTCATCGTCATGTTCGGCGCCTGCTCGGCGAGTTGCAGCGCGTCGTTAACGGTGTGCTGCAACTCGGCGTCCTGCGACGCGACCAGTTTCGAGGCAACCGCGGTGCCATCCTGCTGCGGCGTGGCGGGCGCGCTCATCGGCGACTTCTGCATCAGCGACTGGAACTTGTCGGCCATTTCAGGCGTGGTCTGCGCGGCCGGCGCGGCGCCCGCACCTTGCGACATCTGCTCGAGCGAGGCTTGCAAGGCGGTCGTGGTGGCATTGACGGTCATGTGCGGCTCCGGAAACGGATGAAAATCAGGCTCGCAGGAACGACTGGTGCGCATAGTCGGTTGTAGCCGGCGTGGCTGCTGTAGCCGGCGCGGGCGCAGCCGCCGCGGGCTGAACATCGGGTGCAGCGCCCTCAGCGGTTTCCGCGTCGAACTCCGCCAGCGCCTCCAACGATTTCGGCGTGACGAACTGGCCGCCGGCGCGCTTCACCTTCATCGCGTTCAGCAGGTCCTCGCGGGCTTCGAGCGCACGCACCAGCGATTGCGTGTCGCGCGTCGGATTGTTTTCCATGGCTTCGGTCGCGCTTTGCTTCCAGTCCGGGTCGCCCTTCGCGGACAGACAGAAAGCAAGCAGCGCCTTGGCGTAGCCGAAGCGCGGCGCGTTCTCGCCCACCTGGCGCAGCACGTGGATGGCGTCGTCCCAGTGGCCGCGCACCATATGCAGGATGCCGTCGAGCGTGTCGATTTCGGCGACACGCGGACGCAGCACACGCAGCGCATCGAGCACGAGTTCGATGTCGTACGGGTCGGCCGATACCTTCGGGAAGTTGCTGAGCAAGGCGGTCGAAACGGTTTCGATCAGACCGCCGACGACATCGGGGCTGCAATTCATGTATTCCGGCGTGCTGACGGTCATGGCGATGGGCTCCTGACAGAAGCGTTGAGGTCGACCGTGCCGTTCGCAGCCGGTCGGGAAGGATGACGCAAACATAGCAACCGGCGCGTGGCGGCAAACCGTTGGACGCGAAGTGAGCGCATGGGATGCGAAGCCGACTGCCCGCTTCGTAATGCGCGCGCCCGCTTCGCCTCGCCCGGCACGGGGGCTCAGCGCGGGCGCTATCGTCAGGCGGGATATGCGGTCCTCGCCTCATGCACGTTTCGCACGTTTCGTGAACGCACCGCATGCCCCGCCCGCCCACGCCCTTCCTCCCATCGCGACCGAGCCGACATGAGCGACGAAAAGACCGAAGAGCCAACCCAGAAAAAGCTGCGGGACGCGCGCAAGGACGGTCAGGTGTCCCGCAGCAGCGACTTGACCGATTCGATTTCGATGTCGGCGGTGGTGTTGTTGCTGATGGCGGGCGCGAGCCACTTCAGCGACGCGATGCGCGAAGCGGTGCTGATCGCCACGGGCTTCGTCAACGGCGACCATTCGCTGACCAATATGCAGACGCAGTTCTACAAGATCGGCGGCCTTGCGTTGTCGGCGATCGTGCCGTGCGTATGCATCGCGGCGCTCGCCGCGATCGCGGGTTCGATCGGCCAGGTCGGCATGCAGATCGCCACCAAGCCGATCACGCCCGATCCGAAAGCCGTCAGCCCGATGGCGGGCCTCAAGCGGATTTTCTCGGTTCGCACGCTGATCGAGTGCGCAAAGATGATCGTCAAGGCGGCGATCGTGTTCTGCGTGATGTGGCAGACCATCAAGTGGCTGTTTCCGCTGATCGTCGGCTCGCTGTATCAGCCGCTGCCGGAACTCGTACGGATGTTCTGGGACCTGCTGCTGAAGCTCTTCATGGTGGCCGCGGCAGTGTTCGTGCTGGTCGGCGCCGCGGACGTCAAGCTGCAAAGCTTCATGTTCCTCAAGAAGATGAAGATGTCGAAGGACGAGGTCAAACGCGAGCACAAGAATCAGGAAGGCGATCCGCGCATCAAGGGCGAGCGGCGACGTCTCGCGCGCGAAATGCTGAACGCGCCACCGCAATCGAAAGTCGGCATGGCCAATATGATGGTGGTCAATCCCACCCACTATTCGGTCGCGGTGCGTTACGCGCCGGACGAACATCCGCTGCCGCGCGTGATCGCCAAAGGCATGGATGAGAGCGCTGCCGAGCTGCGGCGTGCAGCCCGCGATGCGGGCGTGCCGATCATCGGTAATCCGCCGGTTGCGCGTGCGCTGTACAAGGTCGGCGTCGATCAGCCGATTCCCGAAGAGTTGTTCGAGACGGTCGCGGCGATTCTGCGCTGGGTCGATGCAATCGGCGTGCGGCGCGTGGAGGGCGATATGGCTGCCGACGTCGATACACACGCCGATAGTACGCCCATGCATCCCTCCGGCCCGCCGCCCGCCCTCCACTGACGAGACCCACCATGCTGAAGACGTTGAAACTTCCCGCCGGTGGTGAAATCGGCATCGTCGCGCTGATCGTCGCGATTATTTCGCTTATGATCCTGCCGTTACCGCCGACGCTGATCGACATTCTGCTCGGCGTGAACATCACGATCAGCGTGACCTTGCTAATGGTGACGATGTACGTGCCCGACGTGGTGTCGCTGTCCGCGTTTCCGTCGCTGCTGCTGTTCACCACGCTGTACCGGCTCTCGCTGAACATCGCGTCGACTAAGTCGATTCTGCTGCATGCGGAAGCCGGCCATATCATCGAGAGCTTCGGCGAACTGGTGGTGGGCGGCAATCTGGTGGTCGGGCTGGTGGTGTTCGTGATCATCACCACCGTGCAGTTCATCGTGATCGCGAAAGGTTCGGAACGGGTCGCCGAAGTCGGCGCGCGCTTCACGCTCGACGCGCTGCCAGGCAAGCAGATGAGTATCGACGCCGACCTGCGCGCCAATCTGCTGACCGCCGAAGAAGCGCGCCGCAAACGCGCGACGCTCGCTGTCGAAAGCCAGTTGCACGGCGGCATGGACGGGGCGATGAAGTTCGTCAAAGGCGACGCGATTGCGGGCTTGATCATCACGATGATCAATATCGTCGCGGGTATCGCGGTGGGTGTCGCGTATCACAACATGAGCGCGGGCGAAGCGGCGAACCGCTTTTCGATTCTGTCGGTCGGCGATGCGATGGTGTCGCAGATTCCGTCGCTGTTGTTGTCGGTGGCGGCCGGTGTGATGATCACGCGCGTCGCGGATGAACGGCAAGCCAAGCCCGGCTCGCTCGGCGACGAGATCGGTCGCCAGCTCGGTTCCAGTTCGCGCGCGCTGTATTTCGCGGCCGTGTTGCTGCTTGGCTTCGCCGCGGTGCCTGGGTTTCCGGCCGCGCTCTTCCTGCTGCTCGCCGGCACGCTCGCGTTCACCGCATGGCGTCTGAACGCAAAGAAGCCCCAGCAGCAAAATCACGAACGCGAATCGCTGCACGCCATGCAACGCTCGGGTTCGAAGACCGACGTGCCCGCGATTCTGGCGCGCGCACCGCAGTTCACCTGCCCGCTCGGCGTTCGTATTGCGCCGGATCTGGTCGCCCGGCTGACCATGCCCGCGCTCGACAAGTCGTTCGAAACCGAACGCGCGCGCTTGCAGGAAGAACTCGGCCTGCCGTTTCCGGGTATCACGATGTGGACCTATGCCGCGCTGCCTTCATCCACTTGCCAGATCCTCGTGCACGATGTGCCGCAACTGACGATCGAACTACCGGCCGGCAAAGTGATGTTGCCCGAAGCCAGCCGTCTCGCGCATTCGGCTGCACCTGTCACGCTGACGAGCGAAGAAAGTCAGGCCATGGACGCGCTCATTGCGCAATGCGAAGCCGGTCCGCCAATCGACACGAGCGGCGCGCCGACGCGCTGGCTCGAAGAGCGTGCGGTGCCGCCGAAAACACCGGTGTGGCGTGCGGAACAGGCGATCGCGCATGCGTCGGTCGCACTGATGCGGCGGCACGCACCCCTCTTTCTCGGCATTCAGGAAGTGCAATGGATTCTCGATCAGTTGGGGAGCGACTATCCGGGCCTCGTCGCCGAAGTGCAGAAAGTGCTGCCGCCGCAACGGATCGCCGACGTGCTGCGCCGTCTGCTCGAAGAGCAGATTTCGATCCGCAATGTCCGCACGATCATGGAAAGTCTGATCGCGTGGGGACCGAAAGAAAAAGACATGCTGATGCTCACCGAGTACGTGCGCGGCGACCTCTCGCGCTTTCTCGCGCATCGGGCCGCGAGCGGCGAGCGGACCTTGTCGGCGGTGCTGTTCGACATGCCGGTCGAACAGCATATCCGTCAATCGATCAAGCAGACGCCGACCGGCAACTTCCTCGCCTTGCCGCCCGACGAAGCCACGTTGCTGATCGACAAGATCCAGTCCTTCGTCGGCGCTGTGCCGCGCGAGGGGGTGGCGCTGGTGACGTCGATGGATATTCGCCGTTACGTGCGGCGCATGATCGAGGCGCGGCTCGGCTGGCTTGCGGTGTATTCGTATCAGGAACTCGGCGAGCACGTTGAATTGCGGCCGCTCGGCCGTGTGTCGATCTGAGGCCGTGACGATGACGCACATCGTTTCGCGCCACGTGCGTGTCATTCCCGGCGAAGCGGACAGCGAAACGGCCGACGAAATCGACGCGCGCACAGCTTCGCGCGGATCGGGTGGACGCGGTTTCGACTACGCGTCGCTGCTCGGACGACGTCGTACGTTGCATCGGCTCAATAGCAATGCGAATACCGATGCGCATGCAGGTTCGCAAGGTGGAGACGAAGCGGATGCCGCTGAAGACACTGCTGATGTGCCTGTTCCGTCGGCACCGCGCCCGTTTGCACGTAGCGGCGGAGACGCGGGCTCTGACGCGTCTGCAAACACTGCGTCCGGCGCTGACGCGAATCCTTCGACAAACGCGGATAGCACGCCCTCGCCCGAGCGTCTTGCAATCGGCGCACGTGTCGCCGATGCCGCAGCGCCGGTCGTGACTGCCGTCTACCGGCAGCAGCAACGCTTCGTGCAACTGCTTGGCTCGCTTGCGCGTGAGATCGGCGCGTTCTGCGGCGATCCTTCGATTGCAGAAGCCGGCAACTGGGAAGTGCAGTTGCCGCTCGATCAGAAACTGCTGCCGCAGACCACGCTGTATCTGACGCTTTCGCGTTTCAGTCTGCAGCTTCGGTTCGACACGCCGGATACGGCGACGAGGCAACTACTCTTGGAACACAGCGCACTACTCGAGCGAGAGCTCGATACCTTGCTGCGCGCGTGGGGTGAAGCCCGCGAAATCGAACTCACTGTGTGGTGACGGATTCCCTGCGCATGACCTATCCGCTCGACGAGCCGACAACCGAAGACGAAGCCGCGACCGATCCGCACGCCGCGCGCGAGCGGACCTCGGGCGTGGGCCCTATATCGGGCGATACGGCGCGCGAGCGTGCCGCCGCGGTGGAATCGACGCATCGGTCGAGCGACGTTGCTCGTAGCGCGCAGCAGCAGCAGCACGGTGCAGCTGCAATGCCGATCGCAACGATAAGGAATCCGGCACACGATGCGGCTGTGGTCGAAACACCCGTTACGCCGATCGCGCCGCTGCGTCTACCAGCTATCGGCCGCGCCGCCGCGCGCGTGACGCGCACGGTCTGCGATGCGCGGGTCGCCGGTTATCTGCATGCGACGCTCGGCGTCACCGAATGGCACGCCGCCTTGATCGATGCACACAGCGTTGATGCGGCTTACGCGGACCCGGGCGTCATCGAACTAACGCTCGCTTCGGCGGATGGCAATTCGACCGTCGCCATGCGCGTTGCTCTCGATCTGCGCGACTATCCGGCCCTCTCGATCGCGGCGTGGCCGGACAGCGACGCGCTCACCACGAAGCCTCCCGCCGACGTCGCGTTACGTCAGGCTGTTGCCGGCGTCGTGCTGGAACCACTATTCGAGCGATTGATCCGCGCAGGTTTCAAAGGCCCACGTGTCGCCGCTGTTCGCCGCGGGCGGCTGAACGAGGCTAATGCCGACGCACCTGTCGTCGCACTCTCGTTCGTGCTCGGTGAACGCCGCTATCAGGCCGCGCTCAGCGCCGATCCCGCGTGCTATGACCTGCTCGACCGGTTGTTACGTACGGAACCCGCGCCTGCGTCGGTTTCATCACACGCAGCAGCCGCTTCAACCGCATCATCGGCGTCGCCCGATCGCACACCAGAAACCGCCTTCGACCTCACCGTCCCCGGCAGCCTGATCCTCGGCGTCAAGCGCTTACCCGTCGACACACTGCACGCGCTGGAACCCGGCGACGTGCTGCTGCGCGCCGCCTTCCCTTCGCTCGATGCAACGCTGCTCGATGCCTCGAACGATCCCTCTTCGCCTCACGCGCGGCCACGTGCCGTCGCCGCGTGGGGAACCCCCGGGCTCACCCGTGTGTGCGCCGCTGTGGAACTCGACGGGCAGTCGCTCGTCATCGTCAAGGAGCCGAACATGTCAGAAGAGCTGGACCCGGCGAGCGCCGACGCCGGGCTCGCCATCGACGACCCCGCCGACCCGATCCGGATCGGCGAACTCGAGCTGCCGGTGCAGTTCGAGATCGACACGGTGGCACTACCGCTCGCCCAGTTGTCGGCGCTCGGCCCCGGTTACGTGCTCGAACTGCCCGTACCCGTGGCAGACGCGCAATTGCGGCTCGTCGCACACGGACAGACCATCGGCTATGGCGAGCTGGTGACGGTCGGCGAGCATCTCGGCATCCGCATCATTCGCATGGCGCACAGGCATGGTCCAATTCAGTGATATCACCGGGCTGCTGCTGGTCGTCGTCGCGATCAGCCTGCTGCCCTTCGTTGCCATGGTCGTCACGTCTTACGCGAAAATCGTCGTAGTGCTGGGCCTCTTGCGCAATGCGCTCGGCGTGCAGCAGGTACCGCCGAACATGGTGCTCAACGGCATCGCGATTCTGGTGTCCATCTACGTGATGGCGCCGATCGGCATGCTCGCCGCGAAATCGCTCGAAGGGCAACAGCTCGCCGCCCAGCCTTCGCAAGCGTTGATTCAGGCATTCGGCGCGGCGCGCGAGCCGTTCCGCGCGTTCCTCGTCAAGCACACCAACGAGCGCGAAAAGCGCTTCTTCCTGCGCTCGGCTTCCGTGGTGTGGCCGAAGGAAGAAGCCTCGCAGATCAAGGAAGACGATCTGATCGTGCTGGCGCCCGCGTTCACGCTGACGGAAATGACCGACGCGTTCAAGATCGGCTTTCTGCTGTACATCGCGTTTATCGTGATCGATCTGATCATCGCGAACGTGCTGCTCGCGATGGGCCTGAACCAGGTCACGCCGACCAACGTCGCGATTCCGTTCAAGCTGCTGCTGTTTGTCGTGATGGATGGCTGGTCGACGTTGATCCACGGTCTCGTGATGTCCTACAAATAGCGCGCGTAGTCGGAACGACCGCCTAGGGAAACTCACATGGAAATCGATTCGCTGATCCGCTTTACCACCGAGGGCATGCTGCTGTGTCTGACCGTATCGCTGCCGGCGGTGATCGTCGCGGCGGTGGTCGGGCTCGGCGTGTCGTTCCTGCAGGCCATTACGTCGATGCAGGACCAGACGCTCTCGCACGCGGTCAAGCTGATCGCGGTGACGGTGGTGATCGTGGTCGCCGCGCCGCTCTCGTGCGCGGCGATTCTGCACTTCGCCAACGAAATGATGCAGGCAGCCGTGCCGCTGTAAAGCGGCGCACTGCCTGACCGACCTGCGAGGCGATCGACATGAGCCGCATCTCTCATCAGGGCAGCGATACGGCGGCGGCCCAGGCACAACACGTCGCCCAGTCGCAGCAGAAAGCGGCCAATGCGCAAGGTGCTCGCAACGGCGCGCAATTCGCGGCCCTCTATCGCGGCACCACCAATTTCACATACGGCAACGACGCGCAGCGTGGTCCGTCGGTGAGTTCGGTGCGCGCGAAACGAATGGCCGATCAGTTGGCGCGCAAACGTCGCGCGGCGAAGAAGCAGCGCAGCAATGCCGGGGGTCTCGACGACGATGGCCCGGACGACGCCGAAGCGCATCATGCCGAGGGCCATAAGGTCAACCGCGACGGCGGCGGGCGTGGCGGCGGTGGCCATTCGCAAGGCGATCATAGCGATGAACATGATTCCGGCGCGGCGCCGTCGATCAAGGCGCGCGGCGATCGCAACGCCGTGCCGCCTCCACCGCCGGGCCGTCTCGACGCGATCGCCGCACAGTATGCACAGCCGGGGCAGGAAGGCGCGCGCGCCGCAGCGGTGCGCGATGCGTGGCGCACGGACATGCTGAACCTGCGCGAGCAATTGGCCGCCAATCCGCAGATGCCGATCGACGCGCGCGTGCTGGAACAGGCGATCGATCTGCTTGGCGTGCAGCAGCGGATCGGCAGCATTGCCGCGTCGCAGCCAGGTGCGGGATCCGGTGTGGCCGCGTTGCGTGAGCGTACCGCCGGGTCGACCGCCCAAGGGGTGACGCGGCTGCCGCCGCCGGAGCGGGTGCAGCGTTTCAACCTGCTGTTTCCGTTGCTTTGGCTGCATGCCGATAAACCGTCCAATGCGGCGCAGCTCAACCGGTCGATCGACACGTTGTGCGTGATGCGCAGCGGCACGCTCGGGCGGTCGGCGGTTTCGGGCTCTTCCGAGGCACCGGGGACCGCGGGCGCGTTGGGTACATCTGGCGCAACCGAGTCTGCCCCTGAAAGAAGCGCCCATGCAGCCGCACCCGGCGCGCCGACGCCCCCGCCAGGCCCGCGCCGGGCCTTTCCTGGCGGCGGCCGCTAGGCGGTTTGCCGCGCGGCTTCGCATCCCATGCGGCGCCTTCGCATCCGCTCCCGACCATGCCATAGCGGGCGGCTACATTAGGGTCGATCGGGCCGGTCGCGCCGTGCACCGCGCGCGCCCCGGTTCTCCTCCCATCCACCCTGTGCGAGCACGATGAAACTGCTGCGGATACTGACGGGCGTTCACGCGGGAGCGCAATTGCAGCTCACGCCGGGCACGCATCGCGTCGGCGCCGACGACGATGCCGACATCCGCCTCACCGACTGGCGCGGTGCGGATGCGCTGCTGCACGTCGATGCGAGCGGCGTGGTCAGCGCACAGCGCGTCGCGGCTGCGGCCGTGCAGACAGTGGACACGGCAGACGGGCAGCCAGCACAGCCCGCCGTCGCGGAAGAAGTGGTGTTGCTGGTGGACTTCGTGCCGATGCAATTCGACGACATGATCCTGTGCGTCGGCGCGGACGACGCCGTGTGGCCGTCCGACCTCGACCTGCTGTCGATGCTCCTGACGCGCCCCGCCGAAGCGCGTTTCGCCGCCGAACGCAAGAAGCGCCGCCGCTATGTCGGCGCCGTGGTGGCGTGCTTCGCGCTCGGTATCGTGATCGTCGCCGGTTCGCTGCTGACGACCACGCAGATGAGCCGCGCCGCCCTGCCGCGCAATGCGGACGACCGCGCGCAGCGCGTCAGCGAAGCGTTGGCCGCGGCCCACGTGAGCGGTTTGCAGGCGCATGCAGTGGGCAATACCGTGGTGGTGACCGGCATGGTCACGAGCCCCGCCGACGACGACGCCGTGCGCAACCTGCTCGCGCGGATTTCGACGACCGGCATCTCGCGCAATTACGACGTCGCACAGAACGACGCGCGCAGCATCGAGGATTCGCTCGGCGTTGCGGGCGCTCACGTGCGCTATCTCGGCGACGGCAACTTCGCGATAACAGGTGCCGTCAGCAGCCGCGCGGATCTCGACGCCGCGCTGGCGCGCGTGCGGGCCGATCTGGATTCGAATGTGAAAAACGTGGTCGTGGAAGCCGCGGAAAACACCAGCATCGCCGCGGCCAACCCGAGCGCGGCGTCGTATTCCGAAATGATTTCCTCCGACGACGTCCGCTACGCGCAGACGCCAGACGGCGTCAAACATATCTACGCGATCGATCCGCCAGCGTCGGATAGCGATGCGGCAGCCGCGGCGAATGCGGCTTCGGGAGCCGGCGGCGCAAGCGGCGTAGTGGTCGCCAACGGCAATGCCAACGCCAACGCAGCCACTCAATCCAGCGTCACCGCGACAGCGAATGCAAACGCCACGGCGAAAGGCACTTCCAACGCCGCCCACGCAGCAAACATGGCAAACCCATTGAACCCGGCAAACGCCTCGATCGTCGACAACGACACCGTCACCCGCAGCGCAGCCGGCGTCGTGCCGCTGCCCAACCCCGCGACGCTGCCGACCGCGCAGCCACGCGGTCCGTCCAGCTGACCCATTACCGGCACACCGCCCCGTTCAATCAGGAGATCGACATGTACGAGCAGCTCGAAACCCACGCCAGCGAATTCAACGACCTGCAGAAGACGCTCGCCGATCCGGCCGGCGCGCCGAAAGTGGACGCGATCCGTCAGGCGCTCGACGCAACTGCGCAGCGAATCAGCGACACGCAGGGCGCAACCGACCTCGATCGCAACAATCTGGCAAAGCTGTATCGCGGCTTTCTCGCTGCGTCGCGCGTGATCGTGCGGCTGCAGGAAAAACAGGCCGGCGCGCACGCCTGATACGGCGGCGCGGTGGCTCACTGCGAGCCTGGTGGCGTATCACGCACCGGACTCGCGGGCAACGCGCTTGCCGCGGCGGCCTGTTCTTATGAGCAGCCGGCGCGGCGGCAGGTCTCGATATAGGCCACTCACTCTCTACCCATAGTCACTGGAGGTTCTTATGTCCGTAGGAAGCGCAGGCGGAATGATGGCTGGTCTCACGCAGGAAATGGACCAGATGACGATGATGTCAGCCCAGATGCAAGTTGAGCAAAGCATGTATTCGTCGGTGGCGAACATTGCGAAGAGCGGTGCAAGCAACGTCAAGGATGCTTCGCGCGGTAGCTAAGCATCGCAGACGCGGGCCGCTCGCCATCGGCGGCGGTCCGCACACGGCCGGTCCTGTTTTGCGTGGGACCCGGCCGTGTTTTTTGCGGCATTCTCAGCATTCGCCGGATGCATGGCGCGGGTCGCATCCGCACCGCGCCGATTACAGCGTGCATCGCCCAAGCAAGGTACGAGGATGAGCAGCGAGCGTTACACCAGCCTGATCGTGGATCTGTGCGCGACCGTCGGTCTCGGCGACGCGGACCATGTGCTGCGCACGCGGTCGATCGAGGTCGAAGGCTTCGACGTGCGGCTCGACTATTTCGAGCGCGACCTCGACGCGATGTATGCGAATTTTCATTTCGGCACGGTGACGGCCGGGCGCACGCTCGTCGTGTTCCGGCTCATGCTCGAAGCCAACCTGCTGATCTATGCACAGGATCAGGCGCAACTGGGGCTCGATACGGACACGGGCGGCGTGGTGCTGGTGCTGCGCTTGCCGTTCGCCGACGGTCTCAACGGCGAAGGGCTCGCCGATCTGCTCGCGCACTACGCGGAGCATGGCCGCTACTGGCGGCAAAACATCGTCGAATCGAACGACGAGATGTTTGAAGGCATCGCTTCGGGGGAGTACTTCTGGCTGCGGGCCTAAGCCCGCATCACCTCATCCGCATTACCCCTTCGACGCCTCTTCGACATTGTGCGCGCCCTGCTTCAGCAACTCCGCGATCTGGTTGACTGCCGCCTGCTCGAGTTGCATCACGCCGCCCAGTACGTTCAAGCCAGCCGACGCCATGCCGGTCGCATCGTTCGCGACGGTGGCCGCGCCTTGCGTCAGCCCGCCGAACCGGCCGGGACGCCCCGGCACGCCGCCCGGCATGCCTCCCGCGCTTTGCTGAGGCACCACAGGCCTGCTCGCCGACGAGGTGTTGGCCGAGAACGACGCGCCCTTGCGCTTGCCCGTTGCCTCGCCGCTGCCGTTGGCGGCTAGCTGGCTGAGATTCGCGTCCGCTTGCTGACTGGCGTGCGCCGCCCCGTCGACGGGCTTGCGGCCGCCGGTGGCAGGCGACGACGGCGTGCTGATGTCGGATAGCGGTAGCGTGCTGCTCGGGCGTGAAATCGACGGGGAATCCGGCATGGTGCGAGGCTCCTGATGGAATGTGCGCTGCGGTGACGAAGCGCAAGACGGGACGTCGAACAGGCATCCTGCTCGACCTTACAACGGGCGTACGACGCCCGCGGTCACCGTGCGAAATAGTGTGCGACGAAGCGAAGCCGGATGCGGGGCACGATGGGACAAATCACGTAGCCGCGAGCACGGTCAGCCGCACGCCGGCCTCGCGCCGGTCGTCCGCGGCCCGGTCTTCGCACCCCCTTACGCCGGTTCGCGGACCGTCGTGCGTGAGTCACACGCGGGCGGCACACTGCATGAGTTCGTCGCTCATTCGGAGTCCGAGTCATGCGCTTCATCCCGCTCGACAGCATGGAAACGCCCTATCTGCGGCTGCGTCCGCTCACCCTTGCCGATGCGCCCGCCCTGTTCGACCAGATGCTCGGCGACGCCGACACGATGCGCGACCTGCCGGTGCTGCGCCATACCGGCGTGGCGCAAACCACCGAATTCGTCGACGAAGCGCTGCGCGGCTGGGACGACGGCAGCCTGATTCGCTACACGCTCGAATGCAAGGAGACCGGCCGGCTGACCGCATTGATCGAATTGAAGCCGACGCTGCCGCGCGTGGAGATCGGCGTGATCATCAGCCGGCATGGCGGCGCTCGACGCCGCCGGGCTGGCGTACTCGCGCTGCAGGAATTGATCGACTGGCTGATCGAGCAGCCGGGCGTGTACCGCGTCTTCGCCTGCTGCGCCGTGGATGGCGCCGCGCACAGTTCGATGGAGCGCCTCGGCTTCGTCCAGGAAGCGCGGCTCACGAATCACGAGCCGCGTCCGAACCGCGGCCTCGCCGCCGACGACAGCTTTCTCTACGCTTTGACGCGACCCGCACCGGTCCCGCCGGAGCCGGCCAGCGAGGGTGCGGCCTGGCTGCGCAACACAATGCAGTGGAGTCTCGCGGACGCCTGAAGCCGTCGAACCGCCCAGCCGTTCAGTAGAAGGCCCAAGCCCGAACGAAGAAGTGTCCGCAACACAAGCAATTGTTCACTTCTCAGGCGATAATGCAAAGGTCAGACGAATACCGCACCGCGGCCATTCGTTACGCGTGCCTCGCGAGTACCCCTCGCCGGTGGACCGAAACACAACTACGCCGGAGACCCATCATGTCGCTACCGCGGCTCACCGGTCAGGTGATCGCCTTTTCGCGATTCTGGCTCGCGCGCGAGGTGGGCCTGCTGATTTCCGACGGCGCCGTCATCGAACTCGGCGCGCGCCCCTTCGCGATGCTCGCTGCCCTGCTCGAGGCCCGTGGCCGCGTTGTGTCGACCGCCGAGTTGCGCGAGATCGTCTGGCCGGGCAGCAATGTCGATGCGAACACAGTGCAGGCGCAGATCTCGGCGATTCGCCGCGCGCTCGACGACGACCGCGATCTGATCGTCACCGTGGCCGGCCGCGGCTACCGCTTTGCGGGCGAAGTCCGCGTGCTCGACACCCCCGACGCCGGACTCGATTTCCCGGTGGCGAACGCCGGCAGCATAGCCGCGTCGCTCGCCACCTCGTTCGCGGCGACAGCCGCAGCCAGCCCGCCGACCACGGCCGGACTCACGTTCGGTTCGTCGTACGGCTCGTCCTATAGCGCAACGTGGCGCGGCGCCGCTCCGGCCTCGCCGCGCACCGCGTATTCCAAAGCCGCGCCGTCCGCGACGCTGACCTCAGTCACAGCCGTATCGAGCCTCGCCGCGGCCGCCGTGCCGGCCACCTCGGCTTTTCCGGCGTTGATGCCGACCAGCGCCGTCACGTCGCTGCGCTCGCAGATCATCGACCCGTCGCCGTTCATCGGCCGTCATGCCGAACTGTCCGAATTGCTTGCGCTAGTGCCCACGCGCCGCATCGTCACGCTGACGGGTGCGTCAGGCGTCGGTAAAACGCGCCTCGCGATCGAAGCCGCCAGTCGCCTCGCACCGCATTTCCCAGACGGCGACTTTTGCGCGGCGCTGGCCTCGCTCGCTCAGCCCGACCGCATCGCCAACGCGATCGGCGCGGCCGTCGGCCTCGAGCCGGACAACGAATTGGGAATGGCGGCCAATCTGGCCATGCAGATCGGCGAGCGCCGCATGCTGCTGATCGTCGATCACTGCGATCATCTGAGCGAAGCCGCGGCCGAGTTCATCGATACGCTGGTGGCGAATACAGGCGGCTTGCATGTGATCGCCACGTGCGAGTCGCCTCTATTCATCGGCGGCGAAACGGCCGTGCCGGTGGCCGCGTTGCGCGCGCCGCCCGAGCAGATCGACGGCACGCCCGCCACGCTCGACTACGACGCGCTGCGCCTGCTCTTCACCCGGCTCGCGCACTGTCTGAAGCCAGCCGCTTTGCATGCGCCGCTGCCCGAGGTGGACAGCATCGCGCCGGCCACCTTTGCGGCGGCCGCGCTGATTTGCCGGCGTGTCGACGGTGTGCCGTTCGCGCTCGAACTCGCCGCAGCGACGATCGCCGGCCAGGTACGCGCAGGTGTGCCGCCGGAGGACGCGATCGTGGCATTCGCGCGCGAGCTCGATACGGTGATGACACATCGCAGCGGCGGCCGCCGCATCGTGCTGCCGCGCGCGGCGATCGTCCACGTGATGCTCGACCTGTCGTATGCGGCGCTCGAGGCCCCGACCCGCACCATGCTCCGCCGGCTCGGCATTTTTGCCACCGCGTTCTCGCACGACGCTGCCTGCGAAATGCTCGGCGCGTTCGGCAGCGACTACGGCTTCGGACCGCCCGACCCGCGCCAGCTGGAACGCCAGCTTCATACGCTGATGGATGCGGGCCTCGTGAATGCGGTCGACTGCGACGGCGCCTTGCGGCTGCGCCTGCCGCCTGCCGTGCGCCGCTTCGCGCTCGACGCGCTGGAGCGCAACCGAGAAAGCGCCGAGGCCGATCTGCATCACGCGCAGTTCGTCGCCCGCGATATGGCGCGCCGGTTCGGCGCGGGCGTCGCCGTGGCCACGGCGCACAGCCGCCACGATATCGACGCGCTGCGCGCTGCGCTCGAATGGGCCGTCTCGGTCGACAAGGTGGAACTGTGCACCGAGTTGCTCGACAACACCGCGCCGATGTGGGGGGCGCTCGCGCTCGTCGACGAATACATCGGCTGGGTGCGCGCCGTGCTGGCGCGTGTGGACAGTGTCTCGATGCGCCGTATCCGCGACGAGATGCGCTTGCGCGCCGTGCTTGCGCGCGCGTTGATGCTCAAGCGCAGCACGTCGGACGAGATCGTCGAGAGCTGGCAGCGCACCTACGAGCTCGCCAATATCTGCGCCGACACGCCGTATCGCCTGCGTGCGCTGTTCTGCCTCGTGATGTGCGCGCTCGACGCCGGCGAGGTCGAGCATTGCCGGCGCCTCTCCAACGAGTTCAGCGAAATCGCGCCGGTGGCGCACAGCCAGGCGGTCAGCATCAACGCGCGGCGCATCGAAGGCATCGTCAAGGCGTATGCGGGCGAGTTCGATACCGCGATCCGCCTGCTCGCGCCAGTCGTCGGACTCAATGACGAAGCGGCCGACGAGATCGACGAAGACGTCAGTCGCGAGGCCAATGCGGTCGCCACCAGCTATGGGCTGTCGCTGCATCTCGTGGCGCGGGCGATTCACGCCGTGGCGCTGTGGCTGGTCGGTCAACCGCATATGGCCGCGCCGCTGCGCGTCACGATCCGCGATCCCGCCGACGAAAGCGAACCGCTCGCCGGCTGCATCGCGCTCGGCCTCGCCTGCGCACTTGCCGCACTCGACGACGACATTCCGCTGACCGAGTCCTGCGCCGCGGCGATGGTGACGCGAGCGCGAGCGGCGGGCGTGAAACGCTGGCTGCGCCTCGGCCTCGATTTTCAACTTTGGCTCGACGCGCGGCGCGGCGATCAGGAAGCCGCGCGGCGGCTGATTACCGGCGCGATGAAGCGGATGGCGCGCGAACGCGTCAATGTGCCCGATATCGCCTTCATCGCCACGCTGCTGCCGCGCATCGCGCTGCAGGACGAACCGGAATTCGCGGCCGCGCTCGGCGCGACGCTGCGCGAAGCGGTGAGCCGCAGCGAACGCACCGGCGAGCTCTGGTATGTGCCGGAGTTGCTGCGTCTGATTGCGACGCTGCGTCAGCGCAGCGGCGAAGATCCGCGGGCGGTGCGGCCGCTGCTTGAAGACGCGCTGCAGCGCGCCCGCCAGCACGGCGCACGACGGCTCGAATTGCGCATCACCGTCGATCTCGAAGCGCTCGACGCATCGGCTTCCGCGGGGCTGCTTCGCGTGCGATGACCTCGCTTCGCACCCTGCCTGGGACTGTCATATGCGCTCCATACCGTGACTTCAACTGCCGCTCGTTGAACGTCACGCGCCATGTCCGACATCCATGCAGTACCGCAGCACCCGATTCACACGCCCGAGGCCGAAGGGACTGAAGCGGCCGGTCTTCAGCCTGCCGGTGCGCCCGCCGTGCAACCCACGGGGGTGCCACAAGCCCGGCCGCTGGTCGACGAAACGCTGCTGGGCAGGCTCGGTAACAAGCTGTCGCGCACCGGCGCACGGCTGCGCGCGAGCAAGTTCGATATCAGCACGGCGCTCTCGCAAACGAGTCAGCACGGCAAGCCATTTGCGCCGGCCGATTTCACCGCGGACGGCGAGCGCTATCCTGCGAAGCCGGTGGTGGCGTCCAACGCGTCAGGAACGCCGTTGGCGAAGAGCGAGCGGCAAGTTCGGCAGGCGCTTGGCAAGACGGCGCGGTCTTCGTCCGCTTCGTCCTCCTCGGCGGGCAGACTCGCAGCGGAACACGAAAACGAAGCGTCGACGATTCCGCTCGACGCGATGGCCGGCGAGGCCGCGCTGCGCGACTATGTGGGTCGCCAATTGCCTGGCCCTCAAGGCAACCTGCTCGCGCAGGGCGAGCTTTCGCATCGGCTGGCGGCGCTGAGCGGCCCCGACGCCGCCACCGACACCCATCGCGGCGCCCTGGTCGCCCAGGCGCTACACGGCGCCAATATCGGCGACGCGCACAGTGCCAACGAAGTGCTCGACGCACTCGAACAGCTCGACTTCGCGCAGATGCACACGGCCCGCTCGACGACGCCCGCCGAAGCCAGCGCGTGGCAAGTCGCCCGCACGCTGGCGCGCACCGACGCCGGCTTCGACGCGCTCAGCCAATTGCGCCATCACGGCCAGCCGCCGCCCGGCGATGCGTCGACGCAGCTCGCCCAGCGGATGATGCTGCAAGCCGCGGATGCGCTCGATCCGCCGCTCCACGGTGCAGGCCCGGCGCAGGATCCCGCACCGGCCGCCGTCGCCGCGCGTTCAGCGCCCGCGGCCGGCACGCCGCTGCATGAAACCCCGCTAGCGTGGCAGGCCTACGAAGCGGCGTCGACACTGACCACACAGGGTCGCGGCGCACTGAACGCCGATCAGAAGGGCGCGTTTTTCGCATGGCGCCAGAATTTTCGGGAAGACGGACGCGGCAGCGACTTGTCGCAGGCACGCGAACGTCTTAACAAATTCTCAGCGAAGACGATCGACCGCGTCGGCGAAAACCGTTGGAAGACCTTCTTGCCGCGGCTCGCCGGCAAACGCAGCTCGCCGTTGTCGGCGCTGCGCTTCGGCACGCAAGGCGTGCCGCGCAAGACCGTCGGCACCGAGCAGGGAAAGCTCGAGGAGGCCATGCGCGGGTCGTTGGCGCCGCTCTCCGAGCGGCCCGAGATGCGCCCCGCCGCCGCGCTTTCGCATGCCCGCCCGGAGCAGTCGATCGCCGAACTCGCGGCGCTGCATGTCTGGCTCGAATCAGGCGGCTTTCCGAATGGCAAGCTCGATGCGGAACAGTTGCACAAGGTCACCGAGCGCGCGCAGCAGTTGTGCGCCGAGCTGCAACCACGCGACGTCGGTTCGCCTGCAACGCTCGCGCGCCTGCAAACCGAAACCGCGCGCTGGGCCACCGCCGATCCGCACGCGCTCGCACGCAGCAAGCCGTTCAAGTCGATCGCGAAACAGCCGTTCAATCTGGAACGGCTCGCCTCGTGGGGCAAGGTCGCGAAGGTGCCCGCCGATTCGCCGTTCTGGACCCATGTCTCCGACCTGAAGGACAAAGCGCGCCCGCCCGCGCCGACCGCCACCGCGGACACTGCCGACACGGTCCGGCAAACGCTCAAGGACGTCGCACACGATCTGCAATCGAGTTCACGCCTGCGTCTTACCGACGGCCGCCGCATCGGTGTCAGCACGCGCGGGTTGTCGGCGAATCTCAGCAAGGTGCTGCATACCGGCGGCGTGCCGATCGCGCCGCGCCTCGATCTGCGCGCGTCGAAAAGCCGTGAAGCCGTGGTCGAATTGAGCCGCGGCACGCACGGCGTCGAGATGTTCGTCGGCACCGCAAAAACGCAGGTGCGGCATGCGGGCGTCGGCGTACTGGTCGGCTACGACATGGACGTCGGGCTGACCCAGTTGCGCGCCGGGCTGACCACCCAGGCCGTGCTGCACTCGCAGGAGTTGTCCGAACCGAGCGGCGTATCACTGCGCGTGGCACGCCGTGTCAATCCGAACGGCACCGGCTATGAAGATAGCGCGATGCGCGAAAAACTCGAAGGCATCATCGATCATGTCTTCGACGAAACGACCGCGGCGCACGGCGCCAACTCGGGCGGCTCACGCGGCACCTGGAACCGGCTCGCCGAACACTATTTCGATGACCCCGATGTGTCGATCAGCTGGACCGACACCGTGGCGCGCACCGTCAAACGCGGAGCCTCCGCCGATGTCGGCCTTTCCGTCACCGTGCCGAAAATCGGCTCGCCGTTTCGCGCGGGCGCCAACATCGGCATCGGTTATGAGAAAACCGCGAAACAGACGCTTGATTCGAATGAGCAAAGTGGACGCATGCAAATCGAGCAACATCGCGTCGGCGCCGGCTCGCGTCTGATCGGGCGGCTGAGCGGCACCGTCAGTGCGACGCAGCCGGTCGGCGCGAAAGAGTCGAGCGTGGGCGTAGGGCTCGTCTCGCTCGACGCGCCGTCCGCGACCATGACGTTCAACGACGACAGCCACCTTGCCAAAGTACAACTGGTGCGCGAAGACGGCGCGCTGGTGCATCGCGCGTGTCTACTCGACACGGAGTATTCAAGTGCCGAAACCTACACGCGCGCACTCGATGCGAGCCGTGACCAGTGGGTCGATCTGTTCACTGAGCAGGTAAATGCAGAACAGGAAGGCGAACGGCAGGAAGCGCGGCTGAACGGCAGGCCCGAGCCGCAGCTACCACCGGCACGCACGCTCGCGGAACAACGGCTCGACCGGCACCTCGGCGATGTGAAGGCGAACCGGCGGCCAAACCAGACTTACTTCCACCGTTACCGGTTAAAGCGTAGCGCGGCAAAACAGCTCGACATGCTCGCGGCGATGTCGAAGCAACTGCCGCCCGGCGAGGCCGCTGCCGGGCGCGCGAAGATCGATGAAAAGGTGAATGGCATTCTGAACGAGCCTGCCTCGTGGATGCCGATTGAACTGAAGGTCAAGGAGCGCACAACCAGCACGCAGAGTCCTGGTTTGAATTTCGCGCTGCAGTTGAATACGCAGACGAGTGCGACGGGAGACAGGGAGTTGTTTGCGGAGAATATTCCGTTTGCGCTGGTGGATCAGTTGGATCGTTGATGTGCCGCAAGCGCGCCAACCTTGCTCCCGATCCCCTGTCGCGACCATCAGTTTAAAAACGACCGGGGAAAGAACATCCGGTTGATATAATTTTCCAGTCGCATATGAACGGGCACGCTCATCAGGAGCAAATATTTCACCCGTCATACATCAATCTGACTGGAAGACTCGATGTCCCAACAAATTGCCAACACGAGTCGACCTCCCACCCTCACCGGGCTCTTCCTTATATTCAGCCGTATTGGGCTCACCAGCTTCGGCGGCGGCCTGAGCGGCTGGCTCCTGCGTGAATTCGTCCAGGATCGCGACTGGATCAGTGAAGAAGACTTTTTGAATGGCCTGGCCATTTCGCAAGCGCTGCCGGGCATCAACGTCAAAAACATGGCGATCTGGATCGGCCACCGTCTGCTCGGCTGGCGCGGCGCGCTGCTAGCGGTTGCCGGCATCATCATCCCGCCCGCCATTTTCATCATTGTTCTCGGCACGGTTCTCGGCCATCTACTGCAGTTCCCGATCGCTCACATCCTGCTTGCGGGCGCGGCAGCCGCGGCCACCGGCCTGTCGTTGTCGATGGGCGTGACAACCGCGCGCCGGGTGCCACGCAGGCTCCTGCCGCTGCTGTTCCTCGCGGGTACCTTCGTCGCGGTCGGCATATTGCGCCTGCCGCTGGTGTGGGTCGTGATCGGCGCGGGAGGCCTGAGCGTGCTGGTCGAGTACATCAAACTGCGCAAAGCCTGACCATGTCGAATCGCGTTCTTCTACAGCTTGCGGCCGTTTTCGCGCCCCTGTCACTGGTGACGATAGGCGGTGGCCAGGCCATCATCGCCGATATCCAACGGCAGGTTGTCGACGTGCATGGATGGCTGACGCATGCGCAGTTTGGTGTGGATTTCGCCATTTCGCGCATGGCGCCTGGCCCCGGGTCGCTGCTGGCCACCTTGATTGGCTGGCAGATTGCCGGGTTCTGGGGCGCTGTGGTGGCCACGCTAGCATTGCTCGCGCCGACCGGCATTCTGATCTATGGCGTGACCCACATCTGGACGCGTTATAAGGGCGCGGCGTGGCAACTGGCGCTCGAACGTGGGCTGCGCCCCGTCGCCTCCGGGATGATCCTCGCCGCGGGATGGGTTCTGTTGAAATCGCTCGACGGCGGGCATCCGGCGCAAGCGATTGCCCTCATGTCAGTGGGGACGCTGCTCAGCACGCGAATCAATCCACTGCTTCTGTTGCTTTGTGGCGCGGTGATGCTGCTCGGTATGTCCGAGCTTGGCGCCAGCCTTCCGTCCTTGCTTCAAGTTCACATGGCGAGCTAGTGCAATTCCGTCACGGCGTCTGCAGCGTGCCGTCCTTCAACCGAGTTTGCGTCCACGTCGTCACGGTGTTTTCGCACGGGTATTTCGCGGCCTCGGTTTCGTCGATGTCCACGCCCAGGCCCGGTTTGTCATTGGCATAAACGTGTCCGTTCCTGAATTCCGGTAGCCCCGGGAAGACATCGAGCAAGGCCTCTCGAGGACCCTTAAGGTCCTGAATCACGAAGTTCGGCGGCTCGGTTCCCGACCACTCCTGCACGCCGAAATTGCGCGCGGAGAGATCGATATGGATGTTCGCCGCATGCGCTAACGGCGACATATCGCCCGGACCGTGCCATGCGGTCCTCACTCCGAACTGCTCGGCAAATATCTGCAGCTTGCGTCCCGCCGTGATGCCGCCGATCTGGCTGAGATGCACACGGATGAAGTCGATCAGACGCTCGGTGATCAGAAACCGCCATTCGTACGGGTTGTTGAACAGCTCGCCTTGTGCCAATGGCGTAGTCGTTTTGGCGCGTAGCTGACGCATCCATTCGCCTTCCTCGAGCGCAATCGCGTCTTCGAGAAAGAACAGTTCGTACTGTTCCAGCTCGCAAGCAAAACGGATCGCCTCCACCGGCTTCAGACGTTCATGCACGTCATGGCACAACTCCACGTCGAAACCGATCTTGCTGCGAATGCCGTCGAACAGCTTGAGCGTCTCCCGCATGTACTTTCTGCTGTCGAGATACACGCCATCCGCGGCGCCTTCGGGTGCACTCGCTGGCGCCTTGCCGAAGCTACCTCCGCCATAGCCGCCGCTCTGGCAACGAATATGCGTGATGCCCTGCTCGCGATACTTCTGGATGTTCTCGCACAACTCGTTCAAATCACGACCGTCCGCATGGCGATAGATCGGTACGCCTTCGCGGCACTTACCGCCGAACAGCTGATAGAGGGGCATGTTCGCCAGCTTGCCCTTGATGTCCCACAGCGCCATATCCACACCGGAGATTGCGTTGTTCTCGATCGCACCATTGCGCCAGTACGCGTTCTGATGCATCAGTTGCCACAGTTCCTCGATCGCCTCGGCGTCACGGCCGATCAGCAACGGCCGCAGATATTCCTCGATGAGGCACTTCACCGCCACGTGCCGGTAGGCGAATGTCGCGCATCCGAGACCGACCAGACCGGACTGATTAGTCTCGATCTTGACGACGATCAGGTTGATGCCTTCCGGCGCGGTCAGGATGACCTTTACATCGGTAATCAGGGTTGCCATGTTCTGTCTGCCAAAATCGAATCAATCAAACGAAGTCGAATTGCGCGCTTCTTCGCCAAAACGTGACGTCCGAGGTGTGGGGAAACACGGACCTGCACGAGAGATTCCCCGGGCGTTACGTACGATGCAGCGACAACGAAGCATCACGCTTGGCGTGCTCGTCGGCATTCGCGGGCACGGTCATCATCAGGATCACCGAAAGCAGCAGGCCGGTCGCCATGAAAATGTACGAAGCCGCCGGGCTGCCGGTCGCGCCGTTCAGATAGCCCACCACCCACGAACCGAGGAACGCCCCCAGCGCGCCGCATGCGTTGATGAGACCGATCGCGCCGCCCAGCACGTTGCTCGGAATCAGTTCCGGCACGAGTGCGAAGAACGGGCCGTACGGCGCGTACATCGCTGCACCTGCAACGACCAGCAGCGCGAACGAGATCCAGAAATGCGAGCCGCCGATCAGATAGGAAGCGACGAACGCAATGGTCCCGACGAGCAGTAGCGGCCAGACGAACAGCTTGCGATTGCGCGTCTTGTCCGAGAGCCACGACGCGAGCAGCATCAGGATGATTGCGGCGAGATAGGGCACCGCAGCGAGCCAGCCGACCGAGACGATGTCGATCGTCGAGGCGGCTTTGAGAATCGAAGGCAGCCACATGATGAAGCCGTATACGCCGATGCTCCACAGCGCATGAATCGAGCAAAACTTCAGTACGATCGACGAACGGAACGCCGCCTTGTAGTTGCGCACCGGCGCGATATGGGCCTGCTCGGCCTTCAGGCGCGCATCGAGTTCAGTCTTTTCGGCGTCGCTCATCCAGGGCGCGTCGGCCGGACGGTCTTTCACCGTGAACCACCAGACCACCGCCCATGCGATGGCGGGCATGCCCTCGAGGACAAACATCTCGCGCCAGCCGAAACTGCGAACCAGATAGCCCGACACCACCGACATCCACAGCACCGTCACCGGATTGCCGAGAATCAGGAAAGTATTGGCGCGCGAGCGTTCGCTACGCGTGAACCACCGGCTGATGTACATCAGCATCGACGGCATCACGGCCGCCTCCACGACGCCGAGCGTGAAGCGCAGCACCATCAACATCGGAATATTGCTGACCATGCCGGTCGCCGCCGCGCACAGCCCCCACAGAATCAGGCTGAAGAAAATCAGTTTCTTGACGCTGTTGCGCTGTGCGTAAATCGCACCGGGTACCTGAAACAGGCAGTAGCCGAGAAAGAACAGCGAGCCGATCAGCGACGAGGTGCCGTGCGTGATGCCGAGATCCTTGTCGATTCCGGCCGCGGCGGCGAAGCCGTAGTTCGCGCGGTCGAGATAGGCGAGGCTATACGTGATGAAGATGATGGGCATCAGATACCACCATCTTTGAGTTGCTACGGGTTTGACGCTTTCCATGATGTCTCCGGATCAGTGCGGCGCATGAACGACCTGGCGCGATTGGCTGTTTGTTTTGCTCTACCCGCGCGAACCTGCATTTAAAGAACGGCTAGCCAGCCACCATCGACGTAGATGATCTGGCCGTTCACATAGCTCGACGCCGGTGAGGCCAGATATACCGCCGTACCGACGAGTTCCTCCGGCTTGCCCCAGCGTTGCGAGGGATTGCTGCTCTTGACCCATGCGTCGAAAGCGGCGTTCTCGATCAGCGGCTTGTTCATGTCCGTCAGGATGTAACCCGGGCCGATCGCGTTCGCCTGAATGTCCGAGGCCGCCCACTCGGCGCTCATGGCGCGGGTCAGCATCTTGATGCCGCCCTTCGCCGCCGTATAGGCGCCGACCGTCGCGCGCCCGGCTTCGCTCGTGAGCGAGCCGATGTTGATGATCTTGCCGCCCGTGCCGCGCGCGATCATGCGGCGTGCAGCCTGCTTCGCGACGATGAAGGCGCTCGTCAGATTCGTGTCGATTACGCGCTGCCAGTCGCTCAGTTCGAGTTCGACGAGCGGCTTGCGAAACTGGATGCCGGCGTTGTTGACAACGATATCGACTGGCACGCCGTCCTTGTCCCACTGTGCGAATGCTTCGGCAACGGCGCTTTCGTCAGTCACATCGAAGGCGCGACCTTGCGCATTGAAACCCTTGTCGCTCAGACGGGCGACCGCTTCGGCCACCGTGTCGGCGCGCGTGCCGTTCAGGATGACGTTCGCACCGGCGGCCGCCAGTCCCTCGGCAAGCGCGAATCCGATGCCGCGCGCCGAGCCGGTAACGAGTGCCGTGCGGCCGCTCAGATCGAATAGTTGTGTCATACGTGTGTCCTCTCGATGTTCTGAAACGAGGCGCGAGTGCGCCCCTCGCGATCCCGACGAGGGTCGCGATGAAATGGGTTGCGGCGATTGCTACGTGGGTTGATCGTTGGCGGTCTGGTCTAGCGCAGCGCGGTCCTCGAAGTCCTGCTCGGCGCGCCTGATGAGCGTGAGTACGGCCTCTTCCGCCGCCACGGGGTCTCCCTTCTCGATCGCGACGCACAGTGCCTCGTGCATCGGCAGCGAACGGGCCGGACCGCCGGCGATTTCAGAGCTGAGTTCGAAACTGGTGCGCAGGATCGCCGACAGCGCGTTCTGCATCTGCTGGACGAACTGGTTGTGGCAGGCGGTGAGGATGGCGCCGTGAAACGCGAGGTCGGCGGGAACGTACTCGCCGTGGCCGGCGACCGCGCGTTCCATTGCCTTGAAAGCGCGCCGGACCGCGATGCGGTCTTCGTCAGTCGCGCGTTTCGCGGCGAGCCTGGCCGCGTTCGGCTCGATGATCAGGCGCAGTTCCATCAGGTCTTCGATGAGGCCGGGCTCGACGGCGCTTGCACGCGCGCGCCACATGATCACGTCCGGATCGAACAACTGCCATTGCGCACGCGGCAGCACGACCGTGCCGTAGCGGCGGCGCACCTGCAGCATGCCCTTGGCGGAGAGCGACTTCATCGTCTCGCGGATGGTGATGCGGCTGACCTGCATCTGCTCGGCAAGCACCGGCTCGGCGGGAAGAATGTCACCGGGCATGAATTTGCCTGAACAAATCTGTTCGCCCATCTGATTCAGGACCTGCCTGTGCAAAGTTGCCACGATTTGCTCTCTATGTCATACGTATGATGTAGAAAGATAGGCGCGACGAGGCCGTGTGGCAATTCGGGTTCACCCGGAGTGCGGGTTGGAAGGGGGGTGTCGGGGTGCAGGGAATTGCCGGCGTGGAAGGGGTTGCCGGCGATGGCAGGCGCCGCCGGAGATGGAAGACGCCGGGCGAACGCGCGCCGCTGGGCGCGGAGCAGCGCGCCGCGAGGCGCGCCACCGTTCGCGTCAAACCTTCGCGATATGCGTCTCGGCAATCGCGCGGACGTCGATGCGGCGCGGCAGGATAGCGTCGCGATCCGCGCTGTCGGCGACTTTCTGAAGCGCGGCGATATCCGCGTCGGTCACGAAGTGCTGTTTCAATGCCGCGCGTTGCGTGATCTGCTTCGCGGCGTCGAGCGGCGAGCGCGTCAAGGTCGAGTAGATCTGCGCATAGGCATCGGGGTTCGCGAGCGCCCAATCACCCGCGCGCTGCAGCCTGAGCAGAACATCCGCGATAGCCGCACGTTTGCGTGTATCAGCAAGTGCGGCGCCCGATGCAGTGATGAAGCCGAGACCACTATTGATCCCAGAACCGTCGCGCAAAATACGCGCGCCACGTTGAACCGCGATGCCGTAGTACGGATCGAACGTCGCCCACACGTCGATCGAACCGGACGCGAACGCAGCAAACGCATCGACGGGCAGGATGAAACGGACCTTGACGTCGTCCTTCGAAAGTCCGGCTTCGGCGAGCGCACCGTACAACTGGAATTGCGAAATGCTGCCGCGCGCCGACGACACGAACACGGTGCGCCCCTTCAGATCCGCCACGGTGCGAATCGGTGAATTGGGCGCAACCAGAATGCCGAGTTGCGCGCCCGAACCCACACGCGTCGCGACGATCTTCAAGGTCGGATCGCCGACAGCCGCGGCAAGCACAGGCAAGTCGCCCGCCGGGGCAAGATCGACAGCGCCCGCGCGTTGCGCCTCGAACAGTGGCGCGGCACCCTGGAAGTTGGCCCAGCGAAATGCGTACGGCGTGCCGTCGAGTACCTTGGCGGCTTCGGCGAGCGCTCGCGTGCCGCCGGCCTGGTCGCCGAGCACGATCGTGGTCGATGCCAGATCGGCGGCCTGCACGTTGAGTGAATGAAATGCGCCGGTTGCGGCAAGCGCCGGCACCGCGCCGAGCAGCTTCAGCGTGCGCCGCCGCATGAAAAAAGACGTAGAAACAGAAGCGGCCATATGCCCTCGCTTGCAAGATTTCTGCAAGCGTAGCGATCAGGACGCTTCGTGAGAATGATTCAATTCCGATATCGTTATCTTGACCGAGCAGCTATCTTTTTCACCCCAGCGCGAACCCGTCACTTACGACTTCTCGAATATGCCGCGATACGCGCCGTACATCGACAGAACGATCAGCGCGCTGACCAGCGGTGTCACCAGCAAGCCGCGCAAAAGAAGCGGCGCGAAGGTGGCAAGCCACACGTCGACGGCGATGGCGACGCCGAACACCAAAGCGACGCGCCAGTTACGCGCCACGGCACGCAGGCTTGCCGCCATCGCGTTCAGGGGCGCAACGTTGTTCAAAACAACCAGCGCCGGCGCGAACCATACGAGCGAAGCCGCGAGCGCATAGGCCAGCATATTGAGCACCGGCTCCAGCGCATTGTCCGTGCCGTTATGTGCACCGTAGACGATCGTCAGATCATGCACGCCATTCGGTGCAACAGCTGTCTTCAGCGAGACATGAAACGCCACAAACGCGATCAGGTGCCCCGCATAGGCAACGGCAGCGCCGCATTGCCCGATCATGATCAACGCATTGCGATGCACGTTGACGGCTTCGATCGTCTCGCGGATCGACCAAGGGCGCGCATTGCTCGCACGCTCCTGCATCAGCACCAAACCAGCAGCGAGAACCGGCCCGACGAGCACCGCCAGCACGCGCAACTGCGGCGCCAGTTCAAACAGCGTGACGAAATCGGCGCAGCCGAGAATCGCCACGAGCCACAACACCGGATTCGCGCGAGCGATACGAACCCCTTCTGCGAGCCAGCCGGCAACATTCTCGACGCTGACCACGCGACCATCTGGATAGCGCAGCCCCGAAGCAGGTTGCCGGTGTGCCGGGACTGCCGTACCGCCTGAATAATGCATGTTCATGACCGTTTCCTTTTCATCGAATGAGGATAGAGACGTCAGTCAACCTGCGCCGCACTTCAGGCGGATTGCCCTTCGTCGAGTCGAGCAGTAATCAGATCGAGTTGCCGCTGAACATAGCGGACCAAAGCGCGCCATGTGATGCGCGTCAACCACAAACACAGCCACAAACCGACGATGCCGGCAACCAGCATCGCAAATCCGTAAATCATTGCGCCGATGCCCGAGCCATGCGGCCCGACGATCACGACGTTGTCCGAACCGTCCTTGATCGAAATGTGGTCGCGATCGATCACGACCGAATCCGAGCCGCTGTTGACCGCCAGACGCTTGCCGCTGCCGTCCGCGCCCTGCACGAAGGACACGTGGTCGCCGTGGTTCCTGATGTCCCACGCCAACGCCTTCGCACCGGTTCCGATGCGCGCGACCGATACCTTGTCTCCTTCGCCATCCTTAAGATCGAGCGCTACGATGTCGGTGGCTGCGATAGACCATGCGCCGTCGGGGTCGACTTTGAATAGATCGCGCGCGCCGCCAACCGAATTGATCTTGAGTTTGCCGTCGTCGTTCTTGATGTCGATCGGACCTGCCAGCGTCACAACCGAAATCCGCGTGGCTGCATCCGGCCGCAACACGAAACGGTCGCCGTCCACCCGGAACACCTTCATATTGGCGGTTGCGAGGCGCGGGTCGCCCTGTTTGGGGGCGTCATCCGCGTCGTCGTCATCATCGTCGTCGTTTCCGTTGGCGCTCGCCTGCTGACCCGTTTTCACGTCGCTGCTTTCGAAAGTGAACGGCACCGAATGGAACGCTGGCCACCCGAACAGGTGATGACTCCCGAGCGCAACCACCGTCACGAGCCCGGCAATCGTCAGCGCGCCTGAAACCGCGTAGCCGATCGTCAGCATCAGCAGATAGAACATGAACGGAATCAGCAGGAACAATTGCAACAGACCAAGCCCCGCGATCGAAACGACCACCCGCATCAGGTTGCCGAACGAGCGCCGCGTTTCCCACTGACGGAAATTCGCCTGCGCCTTCAGTTCGCGTGCGAGCTTGACCGGGTCGCCGAGCGCTGCAACCACTTCCGCCTCACTGCGGCCCGCTGCGAGTGCGTCACCGAAGTACTCGCGATAGTCGGCGACGATTTCGTCGACCACCTGCTTCGGCAAACTCCGCAGTTCGTGGCGCAATTGCTGGATGAATGCGTCCTGCGTCATTGCTTTTCCCCTGTTCCTGAGGGCGTACGGGACAAGGCCAGCACACCGTTGACTTCATCGACAAAACTGCGCCATTCGCTTTGCATTTCCGCCAGACTGTTGCGGCCCGCCGCCGTCAGCGAGTAGTACTTGCGCGGCGGCCCCGAACTGGATTCCACGAAATACGTCGACACCCACGCCTCGGCCTGCAGCCGGCGCATCAGCGGGTAAATCGTGCCCTCGCTGATCTCCATGGTTTCGGAGAGCGTCGAGACGAGCTCGTACGCATAGCTGTCGCCGCCGGCGAGGACAGCTAACACGCACATATCGAGCGTTCCCTTCTTGAGCTGCGTTTTCATTCAATTCCATTACATTAGTGTGCATAGCACGGTACCTTGCTATGCACTGGTGCAGAACACACCGATCCGCGAGATGACGAACGAACTCTAGCACCCAGTATTGTTTAATGCAAGGTACTGTTTTATGCACAGGACGTCTTCGCTCACCGGAGCGGCCGTCCGATCATTCGCTCCATTAATACAAAGGATTAGAAATGAGACTTTTACTTATTGTTTTTGGCTTCCGATAAAGGCACCAGGCCATGCGCGCAATGGCTGCGTTCATCCACTGAAACCGCCATGCCTCAAGGAGAAACCCATGACGTCCTATCGCCCTGCGGACACGCCAGCGCCACTGCCAGGAGATGGCACCCCGGCCAGCATGAAAAAGATCGCGGTGGCGAGTGTGATCGGCACGACCGTCGAATGGTATGACCTGTTCGTTTTCGCCACCGCCTCGGCACTCGTCTTCAACAAGGTGTTCTTTCCCGGCTTTGTCCCGTTGGTCGGCACCTTGCTGGCGTTCGGCACGTTCGCCTCCGCCTACCTCGCGCGTATTGTCGGGGCCGCCCTGTTCGGCCATTTCGGCGACCGCCTCGGGCGCAAGGCGATGCTGCTGGTCTCGCTCATCATCATGGGCATCGCGACGTTCTCGATTGGGCTGCTGCCGAACTACGCGTCGATTGGCATCTGGGCGCCCATTCTGCTGCTCACCTTGCGTGTCATTCAGGGACTCGCGCTCGGCGGCGAATGGGGCGGCGCCGTGCTGATGGCGGTGGAACACGCACCGGCCGGCAAGCGTGGACTGTATGGCTCGTGGGTGCAGATCGGCGTGCCGGCCGGCACCCTGATCGCCAATCTGGCGTTTCTGGTCTGCAACGCCACGCTGTCAAACGACGCACTGCTCTCCTGGGGTTGGCGCATTCCGTTCCTTGCGAGCGCATTGCTCGTGGGGGTCGGGCTTTATATCCGTCTGAACACATCGGAAACCCCGTCGTTCCGCAAGATCAAGGAAGCTGACGCGCAGGTCAAGCTGCCGATCGCCGAAGTCCTCACCCGATACTGGAAGCAGGTTCTGCTCGGCGGCATCGCGACGATGTCGACGGGCACCTCGTTCAACCTGATCGTCGCTTTCGGGTTGACCTATGGAACGCAGACGCTGGGCTTCTCACGTAACGCGATGCTTTCCATCGCGCTGATTGCCTGCGCGCTTTGCATCGTGTTGTTGCCGGCCTTCGGCAAGCTATCCGACGTCGTGGGCCGCAAGCCGGTGATCATCGGCGGCATCGTCGCCGAGGCCCTGCTCGCTTTTCCGCTTTTCTGGCTGCTGGATACGCGCGAGTTTCCGTTCGCGCTGCTCGGCTATCTGCTGATGATGACCGCCTTCGCCGCAAACTATGGACCCATCGCCACCTTCCTCGCGGAGTTGTTCGGCACCGAGGTTCGCTACTCCGGTCTATCGGTGAGCTATATGTTGTCCGGACTGCTCGGCAGTGCGGCCACGCCCATTGTCACCACCGCGCTGTTGTCCGCGACAGGCCGCGGTTCGTCGGTGGCGTGGTACATGATGGGCTCGGCTGCTGTTTCGGTACTCGCGCTCGTGCTGCTCGCGGAAACGCTTCGCCGCGACATCTCGTCTGCGGCGCGTACCAATGCCGCCACCGCGAGCCTTTCGTGAAGGCCTGAAATGAAAACGGAAAATGCCGCTCTGATGCAAGCCACACCAGACTCATCCTTACTGCGCAGCCTCGAATCCGTCAGCTTCCCGACGCTAGGGCACTTCATGGAAGACGGCTTCGCGGACCATCGTCTTCGCGCGATGGTCCCCAACGTGAAGGTGATCGGGCGCGCGGTAACGCTCAAGCTGCTGTCGCCCGACGCCATTCCCGTGAACCGCGCCCTCTCGCAACTCAAACCCGGTGACGTGCTAGTGATCGACATGAGCGGCAACCATACGCATGCGCCGGTCGGAGCGGTCACGGCATGCGCCGCGCTCAACGCCGGCGCGAGGGGTGTTATCGTCGATGGCGTAGTGACCGATCTCCTCGAATTACGCTGCACGGGGCTGCCGGTGTTCGCGCGCGGAACGTCGTTGCTCACGACCAAAAAGCGCGACACGATGTCGAGCCTGTTTAACGAGCCGGTGATATGCGGCGGGGTCGTGGTGCGCCCAGGCGACATCGTGCTGGCCGACGACAACGGTGTACTGTTCGCTGAAGCACCGGTCCTCGCCGCCGTAATCGAGCTGGCGCAGGCTTCCGACCGAGCGGAGCCCGCGCTACTGGCTCGCCTCAACGCCAAAGCGCCGCTTCACGAGGTTCTGCAGTGCGTCATGCCGTAAAGTATTCACGCGGCTAATAATCTGCATTAGAACAATGAAGTTGACGGACACTGACGCGCTGACGAACACTACGCGCACTACAGCACGTGAGAACCTGGGAGTCTTTTGAAATGCAATCCACGCCCACATCCGATCACATGAGCGACAAACCGGCGCCGATCGGTACCGAACGGCAGGTACGGGAGGAACTGGCGGCGCTCTACCGGCTGACCGCTCACTTCCGCATGACCGACATGATCGACACGCACATCACGGCGCGCCTGCCCAGCTCGCCGGGCGAGCCGCCGGCCTTTCTGATCAACCGCTATGGCGTGCTGTTTCACGAAATGCGCGCGTCGGACCTCGTGAAGATCGATCATCTCGGCAATGTCATCGATGAGCGGGCGCACAGCGACCCTGCGTTGTTTCGTGTGAACGCCGCGGGGTTCACGATTCATTCGGCCATCCACGCGGCACGCGACGATCTGCATTTCGTGATCCATACGCACACCGCCGCCGGAACAGCCGTATCGGCACAGGAGCAGGGACTGCTGCCGATCAGTCAGCATGCGTTGAAGTTCTACGGCAAGCTCGCTTACCACGATTACGAGGGCATCGCGCTCGAACTCGGCGAGCGCGAGCGTCTGGTGCGCGACCTCGGTTCCTGCAAGGCGATGATCCTGCGCAATCATGGCTTGCTTGCGGCCGGCTCCACGGCAGCCGAAGCGTTCCACGAAATCTATTTCCTCGAGCGGGCCTGTCAGGCGCAAATCCAGGCGCTGGCCGGTGGCAGCGCGCTGCGCATCCCGCCGCGCGAAGTGTGCGAGTTGACCGCGAGCCAGTTCGCTCGCGACGACTCCGCGGGAATTTCCGAGTTGGCGTGGCGCGCGGCGTTACGGTTGATCGACGACCCGAAATCCGACTACCGCAACTAGGCCCGTTCTACGATTCGATGCAATGACCAAATTAGTTCTGATGAGCCGTGACTTCGACATGTCACACCTGGTGCAGCCGATTCTGCGCGCCGCCCCTGAATTCGATGTCGTGATGCACGGCGAGCGGTCCAGCGGCGATGCTGACATCGCCGTGTGCTGGAACCCGCCGGCCGGCGCATTGGCAGCGCTGCCGAAACTGCGGCTCGTGCATAGCATCGCTGCGGGTGTGGACAACATTCTGTCCGATCCTGCCCTGCCCGCCGTGCCGCTGTGCCGGGTCGTCGATCCGCAACACGCACGCGGAATGAGCGAATTCGTCACGTGGGGGGTGCTGCACTTTCATCGTCAACTCGACCGTGTGCTGGCCAATCAGCGTCTTAACCGCTGGTTCCGCGACGATCAGCGCGATGCTTCCGAATGCGCCGTCGGCATCATGGGACTGGGAGAAATCGGCAGCCGCGTCGCGACGGATTTGCGGCGCTTCGGCTTTGCGGTACGCGGTTGGGCACGCAAGTCCCGAGAACTGCCGGGCGTAACGACCTTCGCCGGTCCGCAGGAATTCAAGCCATTTCTCCAGGGGACAGACATCCTCGTGTGTCTTTTGCCGCTCACGCACGAAACCCGCTGGATTCTCAACGCGAACACGTTCGAACACTTGCGGCCTGGCGCAAAGCTGATTCACGTCGGTCGTGGTGAACATCTGGTGCCTGCGGACCTGATCGCGGCACTGACGAGTGGGCAGATTGGCGGTGCAATCGTCGACGTGTTTCCGACGGAGCCGTTACCCCCCGAAGATCATTTATGGCGCGCACCCAATCTGATCGTGACGCCGCATATGGCGTCGGTGGCAAGCTCGGACACGATCGCCACGCAGGTGGCGCACAACGCACGCAGGCTGATCCGCGGCGAACCGCTGCACAACGTGGTTGACGTGACTCGCGGCTACTAGGCGTGAGGCTCGAGGCCGGCACCTTCCGCCTGACCGTCGATGAACACATTCAGCGCATCGATAAACGCAGCCTCAGCGGCGCTCAGCTTGCGGTCCTGTGACCACAGCATATAGATATCGAGGTCAGCCACGCCTTCATCCGGCGGCAGCCGCTGAAGGCGGCCTTGAGCGATGTCGTCGCGCACGACGTGTTCCGGCAGGCAGCCGATGCCGAAGCCCGCGAAAATGAAACGCCTCACCTCGGTCATGCTCGACGATGAGCCGACCACGCGCCCCGTGAAGCCCATCTCGTCACGAAAGAATGTGAGCGGCGACAGGTGGTCGCCCACTTTGTCGCCCGTGAAGGAGACGAACTTCTCGCCGGCGAGATCGGCGACCCGAAGATCGTCGCGCCCAAAGAGCGGATGATGGCGCCCGCAGAAAAGTGCATACCGTTGACGCAGAAACACGCGGCTGTCGACTCGTTTGGGTAACGCGCGCCGCGGCGTCAGTCCGAGCGTTGCGGACTTTTGCTGGAGGCTGTTCACCACATCGGCGCTGCGCATTTCCTGGCTTTCGAGCTCGATACGCGGATACGTGCGATGGAACTCCGCGAGAAACGTGTCGTAGGCCGGAAAATCGATTCCGCTGACGGTACTCACGCGCACCATGCCGGAGATATCGTGTTCGCGATCCACCTCGGCCAGCGACAGCCGCGAGATCGTGCCATACACGTCTTCGGCAATCTGCTTCACTTCGATACCGGCCTGCGTGACCTCGATACGCGGACCGTGGCGATCCACGAGGCGCAGCCCCAACTGCTCCTCCAACCGGCGCAGCGCCTGGCTCACGGCGGGCTGCGTCAGGTGCAGTTTCGTCGCCGCGCGACTCACGCTGCCTTCTTTCGCAATGGCGAGAAAAGTACGCAGCAGGTTCCAGTCAAGGCGGTCGTTCAGATAAGTGTCCGGGCGGTCTTTGCTCACGATGAGCCTCACTGGTTTCATCATCCGCCAAAATTATACTTAGGATTAGAATTAGAAATTAGACTTATCATTTTTGATTACGGATAAAGGCATCACGACGAACCCGACGCGGTCAGTACGCCGCGACTTCAGGAGTGTGTGATGCTAAAGATCAATGGTGAGCGGCTCTGGACGAGCCTGATGAACATGGCCGCTGTGGGCGCCACGGCAGGCGGCGGTGTACGGCGCCTCGCATTGACCGAACAGGACGCGGCAGGCCGGGCGCTTTTCTCGCAGTGGTGCGTCGAGGCGGGGCTGACGTTATCCGTCGATCAGGTCGGCAATCTTTTTGCGCGACGCGCCGGCAAACGGAACGACGCCGCGCCCGTAGCAAGCGGGAGCCACCTCGACACCCAGCCCGAGGGCGGCCGCTTCGACGGGGTCTATGGCGTGCTCGCCGCGCTCGAAGTCGTCCGCACGCTGAACGATGCGAACATTCAAACCGACAAACCCATCGAAATCGTCGTGTGGACCAACGAGGAAGGCGCGCGCTTCACGCCGGCCATGCTCGGTTCAGCAGCCTTCACAGGCGTCATGCCGCTCGCCCAGGCGTTGAACACGTGCGACGCTGCAGGGACATCGGTCGAGCAGGCATTGCAAGCAACCGGCTATGCCGGCACGCGCGCCGTGCCCGGCATCGTCTTCGACGCCTACTTCGAAGCGCATATCGAACAGGGCCCGGTGCTCGAGGAAAGCGGCGTGCCGATCGGCGTCGTCACGGGCGGCCAGGCGATTCGCTGGCTCGATGTGCGCGTGCGTGGGCAGGCCGCGCACGCAGGCACGACGCCGATGCAGTACCGCCGCGATGCGCTATTCGCGAGCGCTGAAATGGCCGCGGAACTGGAGAGCATCGCGGCAGATTTCTTTCCACAGGGTCTCGCCACCATCGGCGAACTGCACATACGCAATGCGTCGCGCAATACGATCGCGGCGGACCTGTCGTTCACGGTGGATCTGCGCCACCCCGACGATGCGATGATCGAAAAAATGGAAGCCGCGCTGCGTGAGCGCTTCGATGCCATCGCCAGAAGACGTCGCCTGACTGTCGAGGTGGGGCAGCATTGGGTCAGTCCATCCACTCCGTTTGACCCGAACTGCATTGCTGCTGTCGGCAGCGCAGTAGAGACGCTGGACTATCCGCATCAACGTATCGTCAGCGGTGCCGGACATGACGCGATCCATCTCGCGAAACACTGTCCGACCGCGATGATTTTCATCCCCTGCGTCGATGGCCTGAGCCATAACGAAGCCGAAGACGCTTTGCCGGCAGACGTCACGCGTGGCACGGATGTGCTGCTTCACGCGATGCTGGCCCGCGCTGGGCAGGCCGTATGAACGCGCATCAAACGCCTCGTCCACCCGGCATCCGGCGCACATGGCTCTTTGTACCCGGCAACCATGCCGAAGCCCACGCGGTCGCGCTGCAAAGCGGTGCAGATGCAATCGTCGCCGATCTCGAAGAGATGACTTCGCCGCAAGACCGGCCGCAGGCACGCGAGCGCATCGTCACGCTATTGCGCGAGGCGGCTCGCGCCGGCACGGTCGGCTCGGTACGGATCAACAAACTGGAGCATGACGGCCATGCCGATCTCGAAGGCGTCATGTCCGGCACCCCACGGGCGATTTTTCTGCCACACGCGGAGAGCGCGGCTCAACTGGCCGCGCTCGACGATGCGCTGGCCGTCATCGAGCGCAAGCTGGGCATTCCGGCGGGCTCGACGGAGGTGGTTCCAGTTATCGAATCCGCAAAGGGTCTGGTCAATCTGGGAGCGCTACTTCAGGTGGGTGCACGGATGAAGTGCTGCATGCTGGCGGTCGAAGACCTGGCGGCGAATCTCGGCGCGCGCCGCACGCCTGGCGGTCACGAACTGCTTTACGCACGCAGCCGCTTTCTGATCGAGTGTATTGCCACCGGCTGCGTGCCGATCGATCTTCCTTGTACGTACCGGTCGGCGCAGGTGCTTGGGCAGGACCTGGACCTCTCCACGCAACTCGGATTCGCATCGAAGAGCGTCGTGTTTCCCGAACACGTGCCCGCGATTCACCGCGCGCTGACGCCGTCGGCGGAAGACGTGCAGGCAGCGCGCGCGCTCGTCGACGCACACGCAGCACAGCAGGCGAACCCACCCTCTGCTGGATCAGTATGGATCGACTATCCGGAGCGCAACAACGCGCAACGGTTGATCGCGCGTGACGCGCTGCTCCGCGCCGTTGAGGAAAGCGGCAACGCATAAGCGGGCCAAGCATTAGCCGCTTTGATACTGAAGATTAAAAATCCGAATTTGGCGGGCGTATTTCGGCGACCGATAAAGACAGCGGTCAAGCCAACGCCGCGCGTTCAACAACAGGATTCCCCATGTCCCCTTCTGAACAGACTCATCAGCCCGTGCGCGCCGCCACCGCGGCTTTTATCGGCACAGCTGTCGAGTTTTACGACTACTACACCTATGCGACGGCCGCCGCGCTCGTGCTCGGCGAGGTGTTCTTCCCGAGCAGCAATCATTTCCTTAGCACGATGGCTTCGTTCGGCACGTTCTTTGTGGGCTTCATTGCACGCCCATTGAGCGGCGCGGTGTTCGGGCATCTCGGCGACAAGCTCGGCCGCAAGAAGATGCTGCTGCTGACCATGTTCCTGATGGGGATCGCCACCACCGGCATCGGCCTGCTGCCCGGCTATGCCAGCATCGGCATCTGGGCGCCGATCTCACTCGTGCTGTTACGGATTCTCCAGGGTATCGCCGTGGGCGGCGAATGGGGCGGCGCGGTACTGATGGCGAGCGAGCACGCGCCAACCGGCCGCAAGACGTTCTTCGCGTCCTTTCCGCAGATGGGCAGCCCGGCCGGACTAATTCTTTCACTCGTATCGTTCCGGCTCGTCACCTCGCTCGATCACGCAAGCTTCGTTGCCTGGGGTTGGCGCCTGCCGTTTCTGGCCAGCTTCGTGCTGCTGTTGATCGGCATGGCTATCCGTCTCGGTGTTAAGGAGTCGCCCGAGTTCGAGCAGCTTCGCAAGAATCGCGAGGTGCTGAAATCGCCAGTCAAGGAAGTGCTGCGCACCGCGTGGTATCCGATCGTCATGGCGGCGATGGCCACGACAATCGGCTCCGCCGGGTTCTTCTTCACCAATACGTTCATGATTTCGTATGTCACCGGATATCTCGGCATGTCGAAATCGTTCATTCTCGATTGCCTGTTTGTGGTCACCCTCATCCAGTTGGCGTCCCAGCCGGTTTCGGCGCTGTTGGCTCAACGGTTCGGAGAGACCCGCTTTCTGACCTGTGCTGCCCTGCTATCCATGCTCACGCCTTACCCGATGTTTCTGCTCGTCCAGACACAAAATCCGGTCGCGATCGTGACGGGTATCTCGCTCGCGGTGGTGGTGCTGTCCGCTGTCTATGCGGTCATCGCCGGTTTCATGACGCCGGCATTTCCCACGCAAGTTCGGTACTCCGGCATTTCGATCGCCTATCAACTGTGCGCGACGATCGCCGGTGGGACGACGCCTCTGATCGGTACGATGCTCGCGCAGAACTACAAGGGCGAGTGGCTGCCGCTGGCGATTTTCTTCAGCGTGCTTTCGGCGGTGTCGCTGGTTGGAATCGTGGGGCTCGGACGTTATCGCAAGGGGATACGCGCGGAGGGATCTGCGGCGGTGCTTGCTAATTAAGGCTGGCCGGGGGTGATCGGGGGAAACTATGTCGATTGGTAATTGCGGCGGCGCGGATGGACGCAAACCGGCCGAACACGTGCGCGCTCGTGAAGCGCACGCGGGAATGCTCGAAGTGACATAATTCCCGCGTCGTTGCTTTGCAACGCGACCACTACTTTCACGCCGCAAAACCAGGAGATTCACATGAGCAAGGGATATTGGGTGACCGCATACCGCGCGACGAAAGACCCGTCGAAACTGGCCGCGTATGCACAACTGGCAGCGCCCGCGGTAGCAGCCGCCGGCGGCAAATTTATCGTGCGCGGCGTCGCCGAAGAAGCACACGAGCAAGGTTTGAAAGAGCGGACCGTCGTGATCGAGTTTCCGACCTACGAGCAGGCCGTTGCCGCCTATGAGAGCGACGCCTACAAGAAAGCGCTTGAAGCACTGGGCGACGGTGTCGAACGCGATCTGCGTATCGTTCGCGGCGCCGAGTAACGACGCGAAACGATGCGTGCGCTCAGCCGGCCGCGGCGGCCTGCACGAGCGCGCCGATGCCGTCGATAGCTTTCATCAACTCTGCAGGCGCACCATGCCGCGCCTGCAGATAGCTCGTTGCGTTATACGAGAGCCACACCCTGCCATCGCCGTCCTGCCACACCAGCACCTTGAGAGGCAGATCGAGCGCCACGCTCGGCACGGCCTGCATCAGCGGCGTCCCCGCCCGCGGATTACCGAACACAAGCAACTGTGACGGCGGCATCGCAAGCCCCGCGCGCTGTGCATCCGCCGCGAAATCGATGCGCGCGAACAGGATGATGTTTTTCGCTTCGATCAGTGAGGCAAGCGCGTCGGCGGCCTGGTCGACCGTGCGCTGCGTGGGTACGGTGACGATGCCGTTGTCGGCTGCGAGACTGGACATGGATTTCTCCGCGTGTTGACGATTGTTGACAATAGACAAGCTGGCAGGCTATGGTCAAAGAAGCCCACGGTCTGTTATCCCATCCTTTGTTCTAATCGCCGATCATGACCACGTCAACCACGTCTAGCGCCATCGAACTGCTGCAGCGGCATTCCCTTGCGACGCTAGTGCAGGAAATGCTCGAACGCAGCATCGTCTCGGGGGAATTCGCCCCGGGAGAGAAATTGAACGAAGTCGAAGTCTCCACGCGATTAAATGTGTCTCGCGGGCCACTGCGCGAGGCGTTCCGCGCATTGGAACAGGCAGGTTTGCTGAAAACGGAGAAAAACCGCGGCGTCACGGTGCGCGCGCTGTCGTTACGCGAGGCCGAAGAAATCTATGAAGTTCGCGCCATGCTGGACGAATCGGTCGCCCGCTCGTTGGCCAATCGAATGACGCCTGAAACGCTCGCCACGCTCAAAGGCATCATTACGTCGATGAAAGCGGCGAAGAAGGATCACGACCTCACGCGCTACACGGCATTGAACGTCCAGTTGCACGATGCGATGGTAACGGGCGTCGGCAACCAGCACCTGATCGAAACCTATCGGCATCTCGTTCGCCAGCTTGGTTTGCTGCGTCAGGCTGCGATCGAATCGGAAAAGAGCGCGCTGGCGACGTCGGTGACGGAACACGAGAAAATCGTCAACGCGCTCGCCAAGGGCGATACGGAAAGCGCCGTCGCGCTCGTGCGCGAACACGTCGCGCATGGCCTCGCGAGAATGCGGCGTGCCCACGAGCACTGGGCCGCGTCTGCTGGTAATAGCGGCAATACAGGCAACGCCTGAAGCAGGGCCGGACCGCTGAGTACGCGGCCCCGCGCTCGGCGCTGCGGGGCCGTCATTACACTAGGCTTTATCCGACTTCCCCGCGGCATTGGCGAGCTTGCTAAGCAAGCGATCGACCAGCCAGGGCTGCCGGTCTTCGTCTTCCGCGCGCTCCTTGCGCCGAATCGCGTCGCGCACAGTAATCGAACCCACGTACCGGATCGGCTCGGGCGGGAAATAGCCCAACGGTCCCTTCGTCAACGGACTGCGCGTCCATTCGTTGTCGAGATCGAGCAACAGCGATGACAGAATCTGCCCACCCATATAGGTCGGTCCAACGCCGTTGCCTGAATAACCAAAGCCATAGAGCACGTTCGGCGCGTCGTCGAGTCTGCCGAAAAACGGAAAGCCCGTGACCGAGCGATCCGACGGACCGTTCCAGCTCGCAGTGACCGGCACATCGCGCAACGCGGGGAAGAAATCGTGCAGGCTGCGCGTCAGATCCGCTTCATACGGGGAGCGCTGATCGAACACGGGCGCGATCCGGCCGCGCCATGCAAAAGTATTGCCGCCCTTGCCGAGCATCAACCGGCCGTCCGCCGTGCTGCGATAGTAGTAAACGAAGATGCGCGAGTCGAGCACCGACACGCCGTCTTTCAAGCCGATTTGTTGCAGCAACTCCGGACATTTCTCGGTGACGATCATGTCGCTGGAAACGACAGCAAGCGTGCGTTCGAACTGCTTGAAGCGGCTCGCCATCCACGCATTGATCGCGAGCACCAGTTTGGGCGCCGTGACGCTGCCAGCCGGCGTGCGCACGGTTACGCGATCGCCTGACGTGAAGTCGAGCATCGGCGTACGTTCATAAATACGAATGCCCATTTCAATCGCGACACGCCGCAATCCGCGCACAAGCTTGCCCGGATGCACCGTTGCCGCGACCGGCGAATACACGCCGCCGAGATTACGCGCCGAACCGGAGCGGCTCGCCACTTCGCCCGGTGCGAGATGTTGATACGAATTGATGCCGTGTTCACTCAGTGCTGCGATCACCGGATCGAGCAGGCCGATTTGCGCACGTGATGTCGCCGTGTAGAGCGTGCCGTCGTGCCGAAGCTCGGCATCGATCGCGTGCTCGACACAGAAATCGCGAATCCGTCCCACGGCCGCTTCGGACGCTTTCACCAACCGGATCGCTTCGGCCTCGCCAAACAGACGCCGCAGCGTGAAGAACTTCGTCGACCATGTCAGCAGGCAGCCACCATTGCGGCCGCTCGCGCCCGCTCCGCACAGATCGCTCTCGATGATCACGATGTCGAGATCAGGTTTCTTCTGCTTCGCCTGGATGGCGGTCCACAAACCGGTGAAACCACCACCCACGATGCAGACATCGGCCGTCGTCGCACCTTGCAGTGCGGGCGCCAGTGAACCATCGGCGAAGAGTGCTTGTTCAATCCAGAACGGACGCATGAATTGCTCACATTGATACAACGGTTTAACGCCACGCGGCGAAAGGAAAGACTTCTCCCCGCGCCAACGGAAAGAAGCCTTTGCGCGTGGACATGCTCAGGCCAACTCAGGCTAACGCTTTCGCCGACACCTGCCTGATTGCCATGGCCTTCAGCGTATCGGCGATCGCGGCGACCGCGCCGGGGATGCCACTATCGCCAAAGTGCCCGATACAGCCGACACGGAATGTTTCTACCTGGGTCAGCTTGCCCGGATACAGGATATAGCCGCGCTTTTTCACTTCGGTATAGAACGTCTTGAAGTCGTAGTTGGGATCATCAGGCGCGTGAAACGTGACGATGATCGGCGCCTGAATCGACGGGTCGAGAAAGGTTCGAAAACCGAGTGCGGCCATGCCTTCGATCAACGCCCGGCAATTGCTCGCATAGCGTGCGCCGCGCGCTTCGAGACCGCCCTCTTCCACGTACTGCGCGATCGCCTGATCCAGAGCTGCGACGACGTGAGTGGGCGGCGTGAAACGCCACTGCGTGGTGCGGCTCATGTAGACCCATTGATCGTACAGATCCATAGCGAGCGAGGGGCTGTTGCCCTCGCATTGCTCCAGCGTGCTGCGGCGGATAATCACGAAGCCCATGCCTGGCACACCTTCCAGACATTTGCCGGAGGCGGCCACGACTGCGTCGAACGGTGTTTGGCGCGCGTCGATGTCGATGGCGCCGAATGAGCTCATCGCGTCGATGATCAGACTGCGTCCGTGCTTTGCGACAACCATGGCAATCTCATGTAGCGGGTTGAGCACCCCGGCACCGGTTTCGCAATGCACGAGCGCGACGTGCGTGATGCTCGGATCAGCCGCTAGCGCACGATCGACGTCAGCCGCTTTGACCTGCGTGTCTTCGGGATAGTCGAGCGTCTGGTGACGACGGCCGAGTGCCCGGCAAATCTTCGCGATGCGCTGGCAATACGCGCCGTTGTTCGGTATCAGCACATGTCCATCGCGCGGCACCAGCGTGCCAATTGCCGCCTCGACCGAGAACGTGCCGCTGCCTTGCAAGGGCACGCATTCATGGGTGTCTTCGCCATGCACGATGCGCAGCGTCTGCTGGCGGACACGAGCGGTGATCTGATTGAAATCGCCGTCCCACGATCCCCAGTCGCGCAGCATCGCCTGACGCGTGCGGTCTGAGGTCGTGAGCGGACCGGGAGTGAGCAGAATGGGCTGGGAAGGCAGGTTCACAGTAGCTCCTTATCGATCTTGATGAAGACTTGTTTCAGCCACGGCGCGTGGTGCGCCATGCCTGGGTTCTACGCAATACGCCATGCGATACGCAGGCAAACAGCACGCAGGCGAACGCCGCCGTCACGAGGACCAGCGTGGCCATCGCCGCGGCCGGTCCAATCTGGCCGGCGTCGTCGAGATTGAGAATGGCGACGGAGGCCGGTTGCGTGTCGGGTGAATAGAGAAACGCAACCGCCGACACCGTCGTCATGCCGTTGACGAACAGATAACGCGCGATCTGCAGGATCGACGGCAGGCATACAGGCACGGTGACGCGCAAAAACGTCTTGTAGAAAGGCACTTTCAGCGAAGCCGAGACCGCTTCGAACTCGTTGTCGATCTGACGAAGCGCGGTGACTGCAGTCAAGTGGCTCGACGAGTAGTAATGCACCACCGTGACGATCGCGAGCAGTGCGAGCGTGCCGTAAAGTCCGTTCAAAGGGTTAGCGGGCGAGTTGAACAGAAAGATGTAGCTGATGCCGAGCACGAGACCCGGCACGCCCATCGGCAGGATCGCGCACAGATTGATAAAACCGCGTAGCCAGCGCGGTCCACGTGTCTTCTCCACCAGATACGCGCCGCCGAACACGATGACGGTGCCGCCGATCGCCACGCACGCGGCCATTTTCAAGCTGTTCTTGTACGCATCGAAAATCCCCGCGCCGATCAGGCCCATCTTGTAGTGCTGCAAGCCAAGGCTCATCTGATACGGCCAAAACTTCACGAACGAAGCGAACACCGAAATGCCGACCACCGCCAACAGCAGCAGGCAGACGAAGCCGCAGTACCCGAGCATCGCGATGTCGAAGCCGCGTGCGGGCTTCGGCTGGTAAGGCGTCGAACGCGCGCCGAGTTGCGATTGCTGCTTGCGGCGAATGAAGAAGTCGACGGCGAACGCAACCAGCGCCGGACAAAGCAGCAGCAGACTGACCACCGCACTCCGGTTGAAATCCTGCAAGCCGATGATGAGCTTATAGATGTCGGTGGAGAGCACCGAATAAGGGCCGCCGATCACGACCGGCACGCCGAAGTCGTTGATGCAGATCGTGAACGACACCATTGTCGCGCTGATCAGACCATACTTCGCACCCGGCAGCGTGATCGTGAAGAATTTGCGCGCGCGGCGTGTGCCCATCGCTTCGGCGGCCTCGTATAAACGTCCGTCGGATAGCGACAGCGCCGTCACGAGAATCATCAGCACATGCGGAAACGCGGCGTACACCAGACTGCATACGATGCCCGGCAGCCCGTAGATCGAATGCCCGTGAAGCAAGGGCTTCAGGATGCCCGAGTTGCCGAACCAGTAGATGAACGACACAGCGGACAGCAACGTCGGCGCGAGCAGCGGAAGCAGCGCGACCGTGCGAACGGCGTTCTTCATCGGCATGCACGAGCGGGTCAGTGCATACGCAAACGTAAAGGCCATCGGAATCACGATCGCCGTCACGAGGCAAGCCACCGTGACCGAATGCAGTGTCGACGTCCACACGCCGGAATTCACCAGATAGCCGGTGAAATTGGCGAGTCCGACGAAATGGCCATCCGCATCGACGAAACATTTGCCGATCACCAAGGCCAGCGGCAACAGCAGAAACACACCGAGAAACGCGGACATCAACACAAGCGCCAACTGCGCGACCCGGTCATGCCAATGGCTCTTCTGGCGCACCTCGGCATGACCTTCCTCGCCGCTGCGGCGCTCGATCAGAACGGCGCTCATTGGAGTCGCTCCTTCGCGGCGGAAAAGACGCACACATGTTCGCGGTTGATAGCCAGATTGAAGCGCGATCCCGGCTGCAGGCGGGTGCGATGCATTTCATGAAACGACAGATCGGCGACGATCTCCTGCTCGCCGAGCCCATCCACCTTGAAGCTGACCCGGCAAAACGCACCGAGGAATTCCAGCTTTTCGACTGAGGCGGGCAACAGGTTGTCCGCCTCGTTGCCCGGCGCACTGAGGTGAATGTCTTCCGGCCGCACGAACGCCGACACTTTCGAACCAAGCACCGCGCGCTCCGATCCGCACCCGTAGCGCAGCGCGATGGAGCCCGCCTTGAGACTGCCGTCGCGTGCCACCTCGGCCGGAATCAGATTGACCTTGCCGATGAAATCCGCAACGAACGGCGAGGCCGGCTCGCGATAGATTTCGTGCGGCGTGCCGATCTGCTCGATCACACCCTGATTCATCACCACGATGCGGTCGGCCATGGATAGCGCTTCTTCCTGGTCATGCGTCACCATGATCGTGGTCACGCCGAGGCGCTGCTGCAACTGGCGGATTTCCTGGCGCAGCCGCACACGAACACGCGCATCCAGCGCAGACAGCGGCTCATCGAGCAACAGCAAACCCGGCGACGTTGCGAGCGCACGCGCCAGCGCGATACGCTGCTGCTGCCCACCGGATAACTGGTTCGGATGCTTCTTCTGCGCATCCGGCAAGCCGACCAGGGCGAGTAGTTCGTTCACACGATCGGCGATCGCCGCGCGCTTCATCTTGCGATTCACGAGACCATAGGCCACGTTGTCGAAGATGGTCAGATTCGGAAACAGCGCGTACGACTGGAACACGATGCCGTAATCGCGAAGCTGAGGCGGCAGCCGCGAAACATCGCGGCCGTCCTGCGTGATCTGGCCGGCGCTCTGTGTTTCGAGCCCGGCAATGATGCGCAGCAAAGTAGTCTTGCCGCATCCCGACGGGCCGAGGAAGCAGAGCATTTCTCCCTTCTTCACGCCAAGATTGATGTCCTCCAGAACCGGCGTGTCGTTGAACCGCTTGTAGACCCGCTCTACGCTCAAATACGTTGTCATCTGCTCCTCCGCTTCCGCTTGCATGTCGACGTGGCGCGACGCACTGCCGTGCGCTGTGTCGCTGCGTCGTTCGGGGGTCACGCAGCGCGCGCCCCGGCGCCCCTCGTCAAGACCCGGCTGAACCTGGTCTTACTTTTGTTCCTTGTTGCCGTAGCGCCTTTGCCAGTCTTCGAGAATTGCGTCGCGGTTCTTTGCGGACCATGTGAAATCGTTCTTCACGAGCAGTTCCGAATAGTTGTCGGGGATACCGGAGAGTTTCTTCGCGACACCCGGGTACGCAACGATCGCCCACCACTGCGCGGTGATTTCATTGGCCTCCTTGCTGGCCATAAAGTCCGCGAGTTTTTTGGCCGCGTCCGGCTGCTTTGTCGTTTTCATGATGCCGGTGGCTTCCATGTCCCAGCCCAAGCCTTCTTTCGGGAAGATCAGGTCAATGGGAGCGCCTTGCGCCTGCAACTCGTGGCCACGGAATTCGAATGAGATGCCGATCGGAAATTCGCCGGTGCCCGCCAGCGTGCAGGGCTTCGAACCCGAGTGCACGTATTGCGCGACGTTCTTGTCCAACGCGTCCATGTACTGCCAGCCCTTGTCCTTGCCGAAGGTTTGCAGCCAGGACGTCACGTCCAGATAGCCGGTACCGGACGACACCGGACTCGGCATCACGATCATGCCTTTGTAGACCGGCTTGGTCAGGTCTTCCCACGACGTGGGCTTAGGCAAATGGCGCTTCTCCGCTTCGACGCGGTTGTAGCAGACCGTCGCGCCCCACACGTCCATGCCGACCCAGTGCGGCGGCGTGTTCGTGTCGCTGTACTTGCGCGTCAGACTGTCGAAGCCCTTCGGTGCGTAAGGCATCAGCATGCCCTGCAGATCGAGCAGCGTCAGGCTCGATGCCGCGAGTCCAAGCACCACGTCGGCACGCGGATTGTTCTTTTCGGCAAGCAGCTTGGCCGTGACTGCGCCAGTCGAATCGCGCACCCAGCGGATTTCGATATCCGGGTTGGCCTTTTCGAACGCGTCTTTATAGGGCTTCATCGCTTCGTCTTCGAGCGCCGTGTAGACGAGCAACTGCGTTTTTGCCTGCGCGAACTGGACCGCGCCGAGCGTGACGGTGGCGGCGACCAGACAGCGCAACGCCATATTCAGACGACCTCTACAAGCTTTAAACCCCGACTGTTCCTTCATTTCCAGACCCCTTGAGAAAGTGGCGTCGCGGCCAGCGACGAAAACGACCGGTGCTACGGGACGACTGCGTGTTGCAACCCTCTTAAGCAACTGCTGATGACTGCGGTTGATGATTTGCGATTTGTTGTCTGTTGTTGACAATCTACAAAGCATCAATTTTAATGTCAAGTATTGCCTCACTTTGCCACATAACGCCACATCGTCATTACCCGACTTACCCCTAGCCAAGAGGACATGTCATGAGCGAAGCACCGGTTTCCATTGAAGTGAACGGCCGCAGCTACAACTGGATGCGCAGACCCGTCGTCGTGGTCTGCGTGGACGGCTGCGCGTATGAATATCTGGAGATGGCGGCCGCGGCGGGAGTCGCGCCCTTTTTGGCCGCGCTGCTGCGGCCCGGCACGTCGCTCAAGGGCGAATGCGTGGTGCCGAGCTTCACGAACCCGAACAACCTGTCGATCGTGACCGGCGTACCGCCCGCGGTGCACGGCATTAGCGGCAACTACTTTTTCGATCGCGACAGCGGCACCGAGGTGCTGATGAACGATCCGAAGTACCTGGTCGCTCCTACCGTGCTCGCCGGTTTCGCCGAACAGGGCGCGCATGTCGCGGTGGTCACTGCAAAGGACAAACTGCGCCGGCTGCTCGGCAAAGGCCTGAAGGGCATCTGCTTCTCGGCGGAGAAAGCCGACGAAGCAACGCTCGAAGAGAACGGCATCGACAACCTGCTCGAACTGGTCGGTCAGCCGGTGCCGAGCGTCTACAGCGCGGAGCTGTCCGAGTTCGTGTTCGCAGCCGGCGTGCGCCTGCTCGAAACCCGCGATATCGACCTGATGTACCTGTCGACAACCGACTACGTACAGCACAAATGCGCCCCGGGCACCCCTGGCGCCAACGCGTTCTATCAGATGATGGACGGCTATCTGCAGCGGCTCGACGAGCTGGGTGCGATCGTCGCGGTCACGGCCGATCACGGCATGAATGCGAAGCACAACGAAGACGGTGAACCCAACGTGATCTATCTGCAGGAACGCTTCGACGAGTGGCTCGGCGAGGACGCTGCCCGCGTGATCCTGCCGATCACGGACCCCTACGTCGTGCATCACGGCGCGCTCGGATCGTTCGCGACGGTCTATCTTCCCGCCTCGGCCGATCTCGAAGCAACGCGCCGCCGGCTCGCCGCGGAACCCGGCATCGAACTGGTGCTGACTGGCGCCGAAGGCTGCGCGCGCTTCGAACTTCCGCCTGCGCGCATGGGCGACCTCATCGTGATTTCAACGCAAGACGTGGTGCTCGGCACGCGACGTATTAAGCACGATCTGTCCGGCCTCGACGTGCCGCTGCGCTCGCATGGTGGTCTTGCTGAACAGATCGTGCCGCTTCTGTTCAATCAGCCGGTCGCGAAGTCGGTCGGCGAGCGGGCACGGTTACGTAACTTCGACATCATCGATATCGCACTCAACCATCTTCAATGATCGGGGATCAGACATGAACGCTGTTGCTGAAATCAAGGCTCAATTGCAGGTGCGTCATGAAGCGCTGCGTATCGGCGGCGAGAAAATCTTCCGCGACGAAGTGATCGAAGTGCGCAATCCTTACGATGGCACGCTCGTCGGCACCGTGCCGAAAGCGACGCTCGAAGACGTGCGCCGCGCGTTCGAATTCGCACGCGCGTATCGCCCGGCGCTAACCCGCTACGAGCGCGCCGCGATCCTGCGCCGTGCGGCCGATGCAGTACGGGCACGCAACGAGGAAATCGCCGCCGTCATCACGGCGGAAGCGGGCTTGTGCAAGAAGGATTCGATCTATGAAGCCGGCCGCGTCGCGGACGTGCTGGTGTTCGGCGCGGGCGAGGTGCTGAAAGACGACGGCCAGATTTTCTCGTGTGACCTCACGCCTCACGGCAAGAAGCGGCGCGTCTATACGCAACGCGATCCGCTGCTGGGCGTGATCTCCGCTATTACGCCATTCAACCATCCGATGAATCAGGTCGCGCACAAGATCGTGCCGGCGATTGCCACGAACAATCGCATCGTGGTGAAACCGTCGGAGAAAGTGCCGCTGTCATGCTATCTGCTTGCCGACATTCTCTATGAGGCAGGCTTGCCGGTGCAGATGCTGCAGGTGTTGACGGGCGACCCGAGCGTGATTGCCGACGAGCTGATCACGAACCCCGCGATCGATCTCATCACTTTCACCGGTGGCGTCTCGATCGGCAAATCGATCGCCTCGCGCATGGGCTACCGGCGCGCCGTGCTCGAACTGGGCGGCAACGACCCGATCATCGTGATGGAAGATGCCGATCTCGACGAAGCCAGTTCGCTCGCGGTGTCCGGCTCATACAAGAATTCGGGCCAGCGTTGCACCGCCATCAAGCGCATGCTGGTACACGAGTCCGTCGCCGACCGCTTCACGGACCTCGTCGTGGACAAGACACGCGCGTGGAAGTACGGCAATCCGGCGGATAGTTCGGTCGACATGGGAACGGTCATCGACGAAGCGGCCGCGCAGTTCTGCGAACGCCAGGTCAACGACGCCCTGTCGCGCGGCGCCCGTCTGCTTGCAGGCAATCTGCGCGACGGCGCGCTCTACTCGCCAACGGTGGTCGATCGTGTCACGCCCGACATGCCGCTCGTCAAGTACGAGACGTTCGGGCCGGTGTCGCCGATCATGCGCTTTGCCAACATCGACGAAGCGATCCGCATGTCGAACTGCACGGACTATGCGTTGTCATCGTCGGTCTGCACGAACCGCTTCGACTACATCACGCGGCTCATTACCGAACTGGAAGTGGGCAGCGTGAATGTGCGCGAAGTGCCGGGGTATCGGCTGGAACTCACGCCCTTCGGCGGCGTGAAGGACTCGGGACTCGGCTACAAGGAAGGGGTGCAGGAAGCCATGAAGAGCTTTACCAATACGAAGACCTACTCGCTGCCGTGGTGAATGCGATGTGAGGATGAGAAGCGCTGACGCGCTTCTCATCACGCGCCCACACTGCCGCGGTTCGCCTGGAATCACGCTGGCTTGCTGGAGTCGCCGGAAACGTTCGGCTGCTCGGCCGCCGATGCTCCCTTTGCCGTCACCGCGCGATGGATTGCTTCGGTTAGCGAATTGTTGATCTCGATGAGCCGGTGCATCTCATCCTGGATATTCAGGAGCGCCTCAGCGTCCTTGTAGGTCTGTAGCGCCTGCTTGTCTGAGGCTGCGGCCGCAACCTTCTGGCCCACCATGATGACTGACAGCAGTACCAACTGCAAAAAAGTTTGAGCGATCCAGGCGATCAGCGTCGACACGCCGCCCTGAACGGCGGATGGCAAACTAATAAGCGCAATCGCCGCAAAGACATAGGCACACCACATCGTGCCAACCGCGTTCGTGATGACGAGGGCGATCCTACCGTTCAGGCCCAAGTGCTCCTGAGCGGTCAGGTGCGGTCCAGTTTTTTCGCGTTCCTTGAGTCGCTGATTGGGAAAATGTTCGAGTTTCATTATTGGGTCCCCATTGAAGAGTGAGTAATCTACGGCACTATCAGCGCTTTACCGCCTTGGTCTCGAGTAACTCACGTAGCGCGTCGACGGCAGCTTCCCACATCATGGTATGGCGGGCGGATGTCACGGCTGGCTCCCTGCCTGTTCTGTCAGCCCAACATTGGCTGTCCATTCATGAAAGGCTAACGGTGCACGCGTGTCAAGTAAGCGGAGAGTGCACTGCACCAACCAGTCCGGCCAGCGGGTCTCGACGTCTTATTGGACCAGTTGATTATAGTCAGCCTGATCACACTCGATAGAGGTCGAAATGTCGATGTACTGATCAATACGATCGATAGTTACTATCGGGTGTTGCGTGTCAGGATTTACGAAATGAATCCCTTCAATGTGGCAACCACCATCGCTTCCATCGGCAGCTAGCCGTGCAAGCAGCCTGGAACGAGAAATCCAACCATTACAGACTCTTACGTCAACGCGCTGCGATCCAACCGCGCCGCGGACCTGCAGGATATGCCTAGCCAAAAATCAGGAAATCCTGACATCAAGCTGCATCTCGACGTCGCCGTATACCTACTGAGGAGGCGCCCTCAATTCCTTTGGCGCAACACTATGTCCCCTGAAAGCGTCCTGAAGGATAACAAAATGAATAAATTCATCTACACCATTCGGTTCAAGATCATTGTCGTCCTCGGGGCCTGCATCACACTGATGGCCGCGATGGGCGTGATGGCGATTGTCGGGCTCGCAAGACTGAACTCGAACATGAGCGAGACGTACGGGGGCACCGTAGTTCCGCTTGCGCAGATCTCCGAGGTACGTGCGGCGCAACTGAACATCAGGGTCAAGCTCAGGCGCATTCAGATCGAAAAAACGCCCGCCACACTCGAAAAAATGTTGCCGATTGCTCAGAGCGAGCTCGCAACAATCGATAAGGTCTGGCCGCAATACTATCCCGCAGCGGTATCGAACCCGACCGAACGGGAGGCCGCCGACCGGGCTGACCGCGCGCTCAAGGAGTTAATGACGCAGACAGGCAACATCATTACGCTTCTGAAAGCCGGGAAATTCGATGCGGCATCGGACCTGATCAACAGCACGGCGAGTCTTTCCGACGCATTGAATCTGGCATTGAGCGACGACACGAAAATAAATGTACTCGAGGCAAAGCAGTTTGCCGACGACGGTGAATCGACCTACAAAACGCTGCTCATGGTGACTGTCGCGCTCCTCAGCACGGGCGTACTGATTGCGGGCGGCATGTCGATTTACCTTATGCGCGTGATTACCCGGCCACTTGACCGGGCAGTCAACATCGCCAACCGGATCGCTGAGGGCAAGCTCGAAAACCGGATTACCGTCGATATACGCGGCGAATTCGGGCTGCTGCTCGACGCGTTGAAAACCATGGACGGCAAACTCAGCAATACCGTTCGCGGCATCAAGGCCTCGGCCGAGTCGGTCACAGTCGCTTCACGCGAAATCGCGAGTGGCAATCTCGATCTGTCGGCGCGGACGGAGGAGCAGGCAGCGTCGCTGGAGGAAACCGCAGCCAGCATGACGCAGTTGACCGAGACCGTCAGACAGAACGCGGACAATGCCCGCCAGGCGAATACTCTGGCCTCGGGAGCAACGGACATGGCGCACGCCGGCAACCAGGCGGTGCAGGACATGGTGGCAAGCATTGGCCGGATCAGCGAAAGCTCCAGCAAGATCCGCGATATCACGAGCGTCATCGAGGGGATCGCATTTCAGACCAATATCCTCGCGCTGAACGCGGCAGTCGAGGCAGCGCGTGCCGGTGAGCAGGGCCGTGGTTTTGCGGTCGTCGCCAGCGAGGTTCGCAGTCTTGCGCAACGTTCGGCCACTGCCGCGCGGGAAATCAAGGAGTTGATCAGCACGTCCGTTGCGATGATTCAGGGCGGCTCAAAGCAGGCAACTGATGTGGGCGTCACCATCGGACAGGTGAAGCAGGCGATCAGGCAAGTCGCCGACATCGTGGGGGAAATCGCCGCCGCTTCGGAGGAACAGAGCCGGGGCATCGAGCAGGTCAACCAGGCCGTGACACAAATGGATGACGTGACCCAGCAAAACGCGGCACTTGTCGAGCAGGCCGCGGCAGCAGCGCAGTCCCTCGAGGAGCAGTCTTCGAAGCTGCTGGACGCCGTTCTGGTGTTCAGTACAACGGACACGGAGTCCACACGAACGCCTGCGCGCGCCGTCGGAAACAATGCGTTGACCGTCCGTCGCGATCTCGCGATGGCGGCGCGTTGAGCAACCCCATAGACGCGTCATCCATCGCGATCCACGAACTCCTTCAGATGGACACTTACAGGTGAATCCGCAGACGTTTGTCCTACAGGCGCGGCTTTGCGCTCGCGCCACGTCGCTTAAAGCGCGGATGACTGAGGCGCATGATCAGGCGAAGGGGCTGATCGAGCGCGCTGAGGGTTGTCTCGCCGTGCTGGATCATCTGCGACAGAGCACCGCCGCCCTGGCAAACATTTCCCCTGGCGCCGACATCGGTCTTTTTATCGAAGAGTTGCGTCGTTCAGAGAACGGTTGGCACGATCAGTTGCAAATGTTGAGAACGCTACTGACTGAACTCACGGCTCAGACTCATAGCGCCCGCGGCGAGATCGAGTCGTTCGCCACGCTTGCGCTTGGCACGCAGACGGCCCCCGAGACGATCGTCGATGCCGAGTGCGCCGTCGAAGCGAGTGAAGCCCACTTTCGGGAGGTCATCGCACAGTTGGAAGCGACGCAGGTGTGGTTCGAACACTTCGACACGCAGATCAATACCATCATGGCCAATTTGCGAAAATCACGCTAGCGCTCGCGGCCGTCCGAGAAGCGTGTCTATCGTGCCGCAGTTTGAACCCCCGGATAAAAGCCCACAACCAGCACGATGTATGCGAGTGCAGCAAAAATGCCGGCCAGGGTGCCGAGCCAGTCCCTGGCGGTCGCGCCACGCGTGAAATGGACCGGAATCCCCACTAGCAGGTACGCGACTGAGAAAACGATCGCAACCATCAAAGGCGGGGGCGCGAACGAAACAACCACTTCGGCAAAGGGCCGCATTCGCAAACCTCATAGAAGTCCGAAACGGCCGCGCTATCGCTGCGGCGAGTTCCGGTACCCGGGTAACAGACGGACCAGTTAACGAAGCTGTTCCACCAGCGCATCAGCGCCCTTGTCGAGGCCGGTCTTCGCGGCACCCAACGAACCAAAAGCTGCCGGCAGATTCATGGCATTCGGATACTGCTTCGAAACGTATGCCTTCAGCAGACGGCCGCTGGTGCCGTCAAAGACCTCCACGGAGTAGGTCACCGAGCCGCTGAATGCGCCCTGCCCCCCGCGGACTGCCTGTACGCCGTTATAAAGATTGCCCGCAAGGTCGAAATGCATGAACTGCCCGACGAGTAACGTTGTTTTTTCGGCGCCCGTGAGTGTCAGCTTGATCCTTAGCGTATTCGGGCCGGCCTGGTTCGCAACGCTGAACCGTTTCGCGAGTTTCTCCGAGAACGTCTTCCCCATGTAATCGGCGAGCGCCGCCTTGTCGGCCTCTTTCAGGTCGCCGAACTGGTTGTCGCTGCCCTGATACACGGTAACCGGGTCCAGTATCACCTGCGTGTATTGGGGCCAGGCGACTGAAGTGGCGTACTTGTAGGGAACCTTGCCTGAGTCGTCATCGCGGTTCTGCTTCAACTGCGACGACGATGCGATACCCGTGTAGGCCACCGGTTGCACGCCGGCACACGCTGTCAGGGTTAGCACCGCGACTCCGGCGAAAAGAAGCGGTACTAGTTTGTTCTTGAACATTTAGGTTTCCTCGAAAGCCCAGTTAAGTGCCAGATGGCGCTCAGTTCAGGCGAGAACTGATCAGGTCGCCACAGTAGCATCGGCAGAATAAGATGTAAACCGTCCAGACGGTCTGTACATTAAAAAAATGAGCGCGTACAATTACGCCTTGTCAGGAGACCGCTTGCTCCGTGGGCGGCACATAAGGCCGTTCGCCAGCAGTGCGTCGCAGCCGGCTATTTGTCCACCAACAGAAGAGAGGCGCGCCAGCGGATTCGGTGCGCGCTGCAATCGTCGCAACGTCATCAATATCGATAATGGATAACCAGACCCGCTCGGAGATTTCCCGCAAAAAAGCGATTGCTGCCGCTTTCACCATCCTCACCCGAGACGGTGTGGGCGGGCTTACGTTCGATTCGCTGTCGCGTGAAAGTGGTATCAGTAAGGGTGGACTGCTTCACCAGTTCCGCACCAAGCACGGCGTGCTGTGCGCGCTGCTGGAACAGCATCAGATTCAGTTCGAGCAAATCGGACGCGAATACATCGCAAAGGAAGGCGCATCAAAGGCGGAGCCAACGCTTGCAGCCCAGATTGCAATGTATCGGGAATCCTCGAATCAGCCGCATTCTGTGGCACGGGCCATTCTCGCAGCGCTCGTCGAGAGTCCTGAATTGCTCGAAAGCCTCAAGGCGTCTGACACGGCGAAAATGAAGGCGTTGCAGGATGAGGCGCCTGACCTCGACTTGTCATTGTTGCGATACTTTGCGGCTAGCGGTCTCGCATTTCATTCCTTGATGGGACTCTCGCAATTGAGCAATTCGGCGCGGAACAGACTATTCGACCGTCTTCTTGACGAAGAAAGTTGGCCGGCGCAGGTTCCACAACCCAAGCCTCGTAAGCGGTCGGCGCGCTAACCGCCATTAAATCCCTTTAGGCGATCGGGGCGTTTTCACACGCCCCAGGTCGTGTGCTGCCTCGACCCTTTACGTCGGGAGCGCAACACTTCTAACACGTGCGTATTGCCCTGATCGCAGTGAAACTCCGCGAACAATACAAACCGTCTATCCGGTTTACATCGAGTATTTGCAGTGCTACGCTGAGGCCTCACCTGAATCGTCCGCTCTGGGACCTCCCAGAAAGACACGTTCGAAGGCAACGGCCAATCGGCCCCAACCCCGTCGAGTTAGCCGATGCCTACTCCCTTACGACCCTCACCCCGAAAGCCAGACCGGGGCGTTTCTCGATCGTGTTTCCACGAGCGGATGCAGAAGATGAACAGAGACAACTTGATCGCCTGTCACGAATGTGACTTCCTTCAGCGAGAAGCGCCGCTCGTTGAACGCGGTACTGCGCGATGTCAACGATGTGGTGCTGCGCTCTATCGATATCGAAACGTATCAATGTCGCACGATTGGGCACTGGCGTTCACCTTAGCCGCGGCAATCCTCTTCGCTGTTGCCAACCGCTTTCCGATCTTTGAACTCTGGGTCAATGGGGCATCTGTCCAAACCACCCTTTTCGGCGCAGCGTCCGCGCTTTACGCCGATGGCATGTGGCCGATTGCGGGCCTTGTGTTCGTGACCACGCTTCTGATGCCTTCATTGAACATAGCAGCGGTGATCTATCTTCTCCTGCCGCTGCATACAGGCGGCTTTCCCCACAAGCCTGAAATTGTTCTTCGTGTGCTGCGGCACGTTGCACCATGGGGAATGATTGAGGTGCTGATGGTGGGGATGCTGATCGCGCTCGTCAAACTCCAGCACATCGCGACAGTCGTCCCCGGGGTAGGCGCGTGGGCGTTCGGAGCCGTGATGGTTCTGCTTGCCGCTACGGCGGTTGCGTTTGACCCCCGTGAACTATGGGCTCGCATCGACACGTTGCGTCGCGACGCCGGCATCTCACACGCACAGAATGCACGTATCACAGCAGCAACTGCCGCACGTGCTGGCCTGTTCGCCTGCCACGATTGCGGCCTGCTCTCAAAGCCGCTTTTCCCCGATGTCCACGCCGGAATCTGCCCACGTTGTGGCGCAGTGCTGCACTCGCGCAAGCCCAATAGCCTGGCTCGCACGTGGGCATTCCTGTTCGCCGCCATGGTCCTTTACATCCCCGCCATTCTGCTGCCGGTCATGGTCACCAGTACCTTATTTGGCGCCCGCTCCGACACGATCCTGAGCGGCGTCGTGTTGCTCTGGACCTCCGGGTCGTGGTTGCTGGCAACAATCGTTTTCATCGCAAGCATCGTGGTGCCCGTGCTCAAAATTCTTTCGTTAGCCTATCTCGCCTGGAGTACCCAGTTGCGCTCTCCGCAAATCCCCCACCAACGTACACGTATTTATCGAGTCGTTGAGTTTGTCGGTCGCTGGTCGATGCTTGATATCTACGTGATCACTATCCTTGTCGCGTTCGTGCAATTCGGTTCGATCGCAACAATCGACGCAGGTCCCGGATCGATCGCTTTCGGCGCGGTAGTCGTGCTGACCATGTTCGCCGCGTTGTCATTCGATCCTCGGCTCATCTGGGACGCAGTGGAGTCAGAACGTGAATGAATTGTCCGGACAGAAAGATGACCAGGATACGTCCGGTTTTCCAAGCGCCGTTGCTGTCAAACATTCGAAGTGGCGCATGCAGCTCGTGTGGCTGGTGCCCATAGTCGCCGTGCTGATCGCCGGCTGGCTGGCCGTGAAGTCCGTCATGCAAACAGGCCCGACTATCACGATCAGGTTTTCCACTGGCGAGGGTATTGAGGCCGGCAAGACGAAGATCAAGTTCAAGAACGTCGATGTTGGCGTAATCAGGAACGTTGAACTCTCCGACGATCACAAGACGGTGCTGGCAAGCGCTGAAATGTCCCGCAACGCTTCCAGCATGCTCGTCGACGATACCCGCTTCTGGGTCGTTCGGCCGCGTATATCGGGCGGCACGGTATCGGGCATCGGCACGTTGTTGTCCGGCTCCCACGTCGGAATGGATATCGGTACATCGCAAAAGGCGCGACGCGATTTTATCGGACTCGAGTCACCGCCAGTCCTCGCTTCCGGTGCACCGGGGCGGGAGTTCGTGCTTAAGAGTGAAAACCTCGGCTCGCTCGATGTCGGTTCGCCGGTGTTCTTCAGAAGGCTTCAGGTTGGCCAGATCGTCTCCTACGCACTCGATCCCGAAGGCGCGGGCATGATCGTCCACGTCTTTGTCAATGCGCCTTACGACAAGTACGTGACGAACGACACCCGCTTCTGGCATGCAAGCGGCGTCGATGTGACCGTGGATACGACGGGCGTGAAGGTGGACACCGAATCATTGGTATCGATTCTGATTGGTGGCCTGGCATTCGAGAGTCCGCCCGACACAAGGGCTGGCGTTGAAGCCGATGCCCTGCACCAGTACCCGCTTTTCCTCAATCGAACCGAGGCGATGAAGCGGCACGACACAATCACCGACAAGTACGTGTTGAACTTCAAAGAGTCTGTGCGTGGGCTTACCGTGGGCGCACCCATCGACTTTCGCGGGATCGTCATCGGCGAGGTATCGGCGATCAACACACATTTCGATCCGGCTACGCGCGAATTCAGTATCCCGGTCGAAGTCAACATTTTCCCGGAGCGCCTCATCCCACGCGACGAATGGAAAGACCAAGGTGGCCAAATATCCTCCGCGCGAAAGGAGTTTGCGGACTACCTGGTCTCAAAGGGGTTACGGGCACAACTGAGAACAGCGAGCCTGCTGACCGGACAGCTGTACATCGCGATCGATTTCTTCCCCTCCGCACCGAAAGTGACCATGGACTGGAGTAAAAAGACGCCGCAACTGCCCACTGTGCCAGGCAATCTGCAAGGGCTCCAGGAATCCATTACCGATCTCGTCGCGAAGCTGAACCGTATTCCTTTTGAAGGAATAGCCACGGACTTGCGCAAGACACTGGGTGACGCGGACACGCTGTTGAATACGATCAATACGGATATTGCGCCAGACGCAAAAACGACGATGGCTGCAGCCCGTGAAGCACTCGCGTCTGTGAATCGCACGATGCAAAGCGATTCGCCCTTACAGCAAAGCACCGCCGACACCATGCGCGAAGTCTCGCGGGCTGCCGCCTCGATCCGTTCGCTTGCGGAATATCTCGAACGCCATCCCGAAGCGCTGATCCGTGGCAAAACCGAGGACAAGCCATGAGCCTACGTTCAGCATTCCCTGTATCGATGATCGCGCTTGTTCTTGCCGCCGGCTGCGCAACGTCACCGACGCCGGCGTTCTACACATTGAGCGCTGTCCAGCATATTGAGCAGCCGCCGGGCGCGAGTCCGATTGCGATCGCGATTGATCTGGTTACGGTTCCCGAACTGGTCGATCGTTCGCAAATAGTCACGAAGCTCGACGCGAACCGCGTCCGTATCGACGAGTTTGCGCGCTGGGCCGATCCGTTGAAGAGTCAGATTCCCCGCGTACTCGCCGCGGATCTGGCGGAGATCGTTCCGGGAGCGATCGTATCGACTGTTCCACAGCGTGCGAACGACAACGCCTACCGCGTAACGGTTGACGTGCAGAACTTCGATTCATTGGCGGACGGTACGGTGACGCTGGTCGTCATCTGGTCGGTGCGTCCTCCAAACGGAGGAAAGCAGATTGCGGGACGTTCTGTCGTTCGTCAGAGCGCTGTCGGGTCAGGTTACGATGGTTTGGTGAAGGCACACAGCCGAGCCCTGTTGTCCGTAGCGAAGGATATTGCTGCGGCGACGCAATCGGCTTCGCGATTGTGAAAGCGCCGGGTGCGCGCTTTCGCGTCAGGAGAATACGCCCGTCAGCTTTTCATTAAAATCGCAAGATCGATTGGAACCTTGCCCCTTGCCATGCGCTAAGTGGATCGCGCAACGACCGGCACCACGTTGGCACCGGTCGCTGCATCGTTCAGGCCGTACTTGCGTGAAGGGAGTCAGGTACCGGAATCCACCCTTTCGAACCCAGATGGTAGCGCGAAGAATTACGCCGCCTGCGTTTCAGCATGGAACGGGTAGTCGGTGTAACCGCGCGCGTCGCCGCCATAAAAAGTACTACGGTCATACCGGTTGAGCGGCAGATTCAACCGCAGACGCTCGGGCAGATCGGGGTTGGCGATGAAGTGGCGACCAAACGCTACGATGTCCGCGTGGCCCGCTTCGATGATCGCGTCCGCAGTCTCTTTCGTGAAACCGCCTGCAGCGATTAGCGTGCCGCTGAACTTCGGACGCAGGTGGCGCGACGCGACCGGGTCATGAACTTCGCCGATCGTCTCCGTCCCCTTGATGCGCGGCTCGACCACGTGGAGATAGCCGATGCCGCGCTTGTCCAACTGCTCCGTCACGTAACCGAAGGTGGTTTCCGGATCGCTGTCATACATCGAGCCATAGGTGCCGCTCGGTGCAATGCGCACGCCAACCCGCTCCGCGCCCCACACCGAAATCAGTGCGTCCGTCACTTCGAGGAAGAAGCGGGCGCGATTTTCAATCGGCCCACCGTACTCGTCGGTGCGAGCATTCGAACCGTCCTGGAGAAACTGGTCCGGTAGGTAGCCGTTTGCGCCGTGCAGTTCGACACCGTCGAAGCCCGCGCGCAGTGCCCGCTCGGCACCCCTGCGGAAGTCCCCGATAATGGCGGGGATTTCGTGCAGTTCAAGCGCACGGGGCATCGCAAATTCGACTTCGCCGTTCACCGAATACGCATGACCTTCGGCTTTCAGCGCAGACGGAGCGACGGGCGCCGCGCCACCTGGCTGAAGATCCGGGTGAGACTGACGGCCTACATGCCACAACTGGAGGAAGATGCGAGCGCCTTTGGCGTGCACGGCATCCGTGATCCGGCGCCACCCTGCGATCTGATCGTCGGAGTAGATTCCCGGGGCCATTGCATAGCCGTAGCCCTGCACCGAGACGGGGGTTGCCTCCGTGACGATGAGACCACCTTCGGTTGCGCGCTGCGTGTAGTACTCAACCATCAGATCGCCCGGCACGTCGCCGGGCTCCGAACGCATGCGTGTCAATGGCGCCATCGCGACGCGATGGGAAAGCGTGTAAGGACCTACTTTGACGGCTGAAAACAGCTTGCTCATGGAGTTACTCCTTGCGAATCAGTTAGCACCGGCTTGCGGTACGAGTGCGGTAACACGTTCGATGGCTCTTGCAACTGCGGCAGCGAGCCACAACGGCGATTTGCTGTCAGACGAGCTCCTGGTAGCGGTTCGCCAGACACAGAAGCATCGTCGTTGAATTGAACGAGCCAGGGTAGGCAGCGCGACCGCATAACAGTCATTCCCTTGGGGCATATCGGGTGAACTTCGTCTCGATCGATGAACGACCTACCGCGCAAGGGAAGGCGCTGAGGATAAGAACGCGTTACCGTATGCCTGTGCGGAATGAGTGCTATGCCGCCGCTACGGAAAACAACGTGGCGCGGTGGTGTATCTTCGGGCAAGCAGGTTTCGTCGCGCGTGTTTGATGGTGCGACGCACGAGCCCCAAACATCTGTTCCAGGAGGGACGACCGTGGACCGACTGACAGCGATGGAAACGTTTGTGTGCGTGGTGGAGTCCGGCTCTTTCTCGGCGGCAGCGCGGCTGCTGAACGTTGGGCAGCCCGCCGTTTCCAAGTCCATCGCGCAACTCGAAGAGCGGCTTGCGGTTCGACTACTGCTCCGCTCGACGCGCGGGTTGACGCCGACCGAAGCGGGCCACGCATTTTACGAGCGCGCAAAACGGGCGATCGAAGAGGCGGACGAGGCCGAGGTTGCGGCAAGAGGATCGGCCGGCGCCATTTCGGGTCGTCTCAGGATTTCAGCAGCAGTGACCTTTGCGCGGATTCATATCCTTCCGCAGCTCCAGACATTTCTTGATCGACACCCTGAACTCAACATCGACATTGTGCTCGACGATGAGAACATCGATCTGCTGGAACGCGGCATCGACGTAGCGCTCAGGATGGGGGTGCTTGGCGACTCGAACATGACTGCACGCAAGGTCAGTCACGGTCGGCGTTGCGTCGTCGGCACGCCGGCATGGTTCGCAAAGGCCGGCGAACCGCGGGCTCCTGCGGATCTGCTATCGCATCAGGCGATCGTGTATGAGCAAGGCGGTGGCGGAAGCGTGTGGTCGTTCAGGCAAGGCAATTCGGAAACGGCCATTGTCGTGACCGGGCGCGTCCGCGTGAACGCAGCGGAAGGCGTGCGCGCGGCCGTGCTCGCCGACATGGGCGTCGCGATCGCTTCGGAATGGATGTTCACGCCGGAACTCGCAAGTGGCGCGGTTAAACGCGTGCTGCCCGACTGGGAATTGCCGGGTATCGACCTGTGGGCAGTTTTTCCCAGTGGGCGCATGGTCAGTGCAAAGGCACGCGCTTTCGTCGCCTGGATCGAGGAGATATTCGGCCCTCAGATTGAAGCCTTGCCGATCGAGGCGCCGCCGTCGACAAACAACGTTTGACCCGTAATGAAAGCAGCATCGTCGGACAGCAGGAAAGTGATCGCTGCGGCAATCTCGTCTGGCTTGCCGAAGCGTTTCATTGGGACGGCGGAGAGATAGCGTTGCTCCCCTTCGCTTCCCGGCGCGTTGTTGGCTCTGAACAGTTCGGTTTCCGTGGGACCGGGCGCGACGGAATTGACCGTGATGCCGGTGGTCGCCAACTCGAGCGCCCAGGAGCGCGAAAAACTCACCAGGGCAGACTTGGCGGCGGCATAAGCGGTACGTTCCACGATGCCAAGGACAGTGAGGCTCGTAATGTTGACGATCCGCCCCCAGCCCTGGTTGCTCATATTGGGCAGCAGTGCTTGCGCCGCCTGTATAGCGGGATGCAGATTGAGCGACATGACGGAGTCAAGCGTGTCCAGATCGATGGCGCCCAGCCTCTGCGGTTTGACGAGGCCAACGTTATTGACAAGGCCGTCGAACTTGTATTCCGCCACAAGCCTATCGAGCACAGCCTGCGTTTTCACGCGCTCGGACAGGTCGACAGACACGAGCGTTCCTGGGAAGCCAGGGTCGTCTGCCTGACGCGCCAGTCCCACAACCCGGTGCCCGTCTGCGTTCAGCCGCGCTGCGACGGCTCTGCCGATGCCTTTGCTGGCACCGGTTACAAGAAAAGTGCGTGATTTCATATTGCCTCGATGTTGATGGTCCGGCTTGCCTGTTCAATCGTTCCCGGCGGTTCACGGCCGGGAACGAAGCAGGACCGAATCAGGATGCCGAAACAACCTTCTTGCGGAGAACCGGCAACATATCCTGAGGCTCAGGACGATGCGTATAGTCAGGGTTGACTTCCGAGTACAGGATCGTTCCGTCTTGCCCGACCACGTAGCGCGCCGGCATCGGCAACGTCCAACTGTCGTCCCCGTTGAACGCTGGCAGATCGTTCTTGAGGTTCTTGTACAGATCCACGAGATAGTCGGGCAAAGCAAAGCGGATGCCGAATGCGGCAGCGACATCGTTGTGCGTGTCGCTCAGGATCGGGAAATTCAGCTTGTTGGTGCGGACAGATTTGCGGCTGTTCACGGCATTCTGCGGTGAGATCGCAACCAGATTTGCGCCTTCGGCCTTGAACGACGGCAGCGCTTCTTCAAGGGCCGTCAGTTCAAGATTGCAATACGGGCACCATACGCCGCGATAGAAGCTGATCACGAGCGGCCCCTGCTTCAGCAGGTCGACAGACGACACGGGTTTGCCGTCCGGATCATTGAGGGTAAATTCCGGTGCTACGTCGCCTGCTTTGAGAGCGCGTGCGGCCTGGCCGGACGCCACGAGTTCGGCCGTCGCGCGTTCCATGATCGGATGGATTTCCGGCGGTGCAAAGAATGGGGCTTTGCCGCCTTTGAAATCGGCCTTGAATGCGTCGAGCCTGGCTTGAAGTGACATGACAATCTCCTTCCTGATGATGTTGAACGCACAGTGCGTAGGAGGGATCGTCCGGCAATGCAAACCGGTGGAGAAGACAGCGCGGATGCATAACTGTCATTCCTGCTGGGCATAGGGGTGATGGCTGGATTTACCCTCGACCGTGCGCCGATGCGCGCCGCCCAGGTTGAACAGGTAGCCTGCCGTCGCGTACGCTCCGCACTAACACAAAAGCATGTGTTCGCTCACCCCGCCTGCGTTCCATATTCCGTGATTACCGCCGGTTTCGGCTTCGGGGGATTCGGCGCGCTCTGCTGCGGTGCGTTGCGCTTGATCGTGTCATCCGTCGCACCGACGAGATTTAGCGTGTTGTCGCGCGCCTCGATTTTCACCGGGTCGGTCTTCTTCCACTGCTTCTTCGGAATCACCAGCTTCCACGACGAGTCTTTGCCGGCGTCGCGGAAGAACGCGACCACGCCGACATACGCCGCATCGTTGCTCATCGGCTCGCTGATGCTCGCGCTCGCGTCCGGACGCAGCACGACATCTTTGGTCGCGAGCAGATCGGCCTTCAGCGCCGCAAGGTCATTTGTCTGCAACTGCGTGTAGTCGAGTTGCTGGAAGGCCTGCGGTGTTTTCAGTTGATAGATCCGCACCACCGTCGACAATGATTGCCCCGCGCCGTTTGCGTTTAGTGACGACCGGCTGACGAGATCCATGTTCATGGTCTTGACCTGCGTCGTGAACGCCCATTTCGCTGCGTCCACTGTACTGTCCTTCACTGCCTGCCCTACGCCGCAGCCTGCGACGGCAAGCACGGCTAACGCCGCTGCGCCGATTCGAAGCTGTCGCTTCATTCTGTTGATCCTTTTGTGTTCCATATCCGTTAAATACCGCGCCCGTGCGTCGCACGCTCCTCGTTGGCACGTCGTTCGCTGCCCCCTGTCCATTCGCCAAGCTGCACGCGCGTGACTGCAGCGACAGAATCGTGCCTGCGGGGCTGCACCAATTGGGTGGTGTAGCCCAGGCTGACCTGATCTGAGTTCAGTTGCTGAGCCGGCATGAGCTCCGTACTGACGTGCATTTCCAGATGCGCCCTTGCCTCATAGCCCAGGTAAAATCGCAGCAGCGCCATGAGTTCCTGGTAATTGGTCCGCCCCGGCATCAGTCCGAGCACCAATTCACGCGTCTGGGGTGTGATGATCACGCGCACAGCATTGGCCCGGTCATAAAAACCGCGGCCAAGCAGACAGCCCTCACCCAACGCTCCCGGCGAGTAATCGTCTACGCGGATCCATACAGGATGGAACTCCTCCACCGTGATGCGTGCATCAGGCACGGCATGCTGCAGCACACCCTTCAGTCCTTCAGCCGTGCGCGTCTTCTGACCCGCAAGCCCGAGCATCGACAACAGCTTGCGCGGGCCGACCGCCTGTGCGATCTCCGATGTGCCAATGCCGAGTCCCGCGAAGCTCAGCAGATAGCGCGAAATCTCGTCGGTGCCCCCGCTCCTGAAGCCGGCCGGGTAACGATACTTTCGCCACACGCGGTAGTACTGCGTAACGACCCGGTGATGGAAAAGATCAAGAAAACTCGACATCGGGTCGGCGCCGTCGCGGTTCTGCGCGACTTCTTCGACGAAATACGACGGCATGCGCGCGTCGACCCCGTACAGGCCAAGAAACGTCGTGCGAACGGCCGGTGGCGCCGACGGGTTGTCCAGATCGTATTCGACCGCGTCGATTTCACGGTTCGGAAATCCGATCCGCGCCCGCGATCGAAACCGCACTGGCTCTGTAGCGGGCGAATCGCTCGCACCCAGCGGCGGCTTGTCGGGAGCGGCAAGTTCGATCAGCTCGCAGAAGCGGAAGAAGTTCATCCGCGTCGCATCGTCGAGCAGCGCCGGCAGCAACTGCCGGTCCGCGTATGACGGAAACTCCTTGCTCGGTGCGTTCAAAACGGTGCTCCTTCGCCCTTCGTATCCGGCCATTCAATGCGGCGGCCAGTGGGCTGCGACACAATCACGAGCTTTGTGAACAGGTTCAACGTCGCGTACAGCCCAAGAAAACGGTTGAGCATCCCACCAAACAGTTCGATGTCGCCCTCGCCGGCAAACCGGTTGCTGTCGAGCGTCACCTCGATTTCAACGCCACGCTGCAGCCCGCCCTTCACGAGCTTCTGCAACAGCCGGTGCTGCACGTCGGTGATGGCATCGATGCGGCGTTTGTTCATCTCGCCCTCGGTCCAGTCGTACAACGCGAGCGCGCCGCGCAGAATTTCCGGGTTCAGCAGCGACAGATAGTTCGGCGCGAGATGCGACAGCACGCGCCACTGGAAGCGGTCGCCGGTTGGCGGGTAAACCGGTAACGTCGGCGCAGTCAGATTGCGCACCGAGCCAATGTTCGTGAAGCCGCTGCGCATGCGGGTGATACCCGCTTCGCGAAGGCCCTTGCGCGGCAACAGCCCGTTAGTGCCCGTCACCGACAGTGACAGCGTTTCCTTCGGCAACGTCACCTGATTCTCCCAGGCGTGGCCGCCGAGGACCACCCATGTGTCGAACCGTCCCGATGGCCCGCGCCGCACGCGCGTATGGAAATACCGTTCGGGCATTTCGTGGCGCAGCATGCCGCCGCGATGACGGAACGAAGCGAACGGCGCGTATTCGAAGCGCTGGCCGGATCCCGCCTCGAAGCCCTGCACGGTGTCGACCGAATACACATCGACATTGTCCCCATGCTGCTCGATCGAGTGAACGCGATATTCGGTTTCGAACTGGGTCGCGATGATCGGGTCGGCTTCAAGCTGGAACAGGTTGATGATCGGTGTGCAGAAGAGGCGCACATTTTCTGCAGTGAAGCGCAAGTCGTCGGGATAGGGCTTCTGCAGTGCGACCTCGACGTCGAAATACGGCGCGTCTTGCGGGATCGCCTGCATGTCCAGACCGAGCAGGTCCACAAACATGAATTTTTCTGGAAACGTGAAGTACTCGAGCAGCAACTGATACCTCTACAAAGCGGTGACGAGCGGCCAGACGCTCAAGTCGGTCGAGATCAAGTGGTACAAGATCGACGACGCAGGCAAAGAGAAAGAGTACTTCAATACGAAACTCGACAACGTGAAGGTTGTCGCCGTCAAGCCGAAGATGCTGGACATCAAGAATCCGGCCTACGAGAAGCACAATCACCTGGAAGAGATCGAACTGCGCTACGAGAAAATCACGTGGTCGTACAAGGACGGCAACATCATTCACGCCGATAGCTGGAACGAACGCTCGTAAATGTAGCTGGTCCGGCACCCCTGGTCGTTCTCTCCGGGGTGCCGTTTTCTTGCGCGAGCCGCCGTCAATCCGGTTCGCGAGTTTCTTCCTTCCGATCTCCTGCCATGACCGCCCGTGACCTCTCCCCGTTCCTGCGCCGCCTCAACGACCATTGCGCCCGCGCCCTCGCCGAAGCCGCGAACCTGTGCGAAGCGCGCGCCCACCGGGATATCGAAGTCGAGCACTGGCTGATCAAGCTACTTGAACTGGGCGAAGGCGATCTGGTCGCGATCGTGCGCCGCTACGACCTCGACGTCGATAGCATCTGGAACGGTCTGCTGAGCGCCATCGACCGCTTGCCGCATGAGTTGCGCGGCAAACCGGGTCTGTCTCACCGGCTGGGTCAACTGCTCGAAGCGGCCTGGATGGGTGCGTCGCTCGAAGCGGGCGCCACGTCGATCCGATCGGCGCATCTGTTTGCGGCGCTTGCCGATGCGCCGCATCTGCTGCGTGCGCCGGATGCGTGGCCGCTGCTCTCGGTGTCCGCCGCGCAGATCGAACGCCTGAGGCCGGAACTGGACAGGGTTTCGGTCGAAGCGCTAACTTCAGTCGTGCACACGGCTGGAAACGTACCGTCCACGGCGAACACCAGCAACGATGAACACTCACCTTCCGGCATGCGTTCCGCCGTGGACACAACCGCTCCGGCTACGCCGACGCGTTCTTCTCCGGCGATCGATTCACCGCGCGCCAGCCTCCCTGAGCGCCCAGGAACCGACGCATTGCAACGCTTCACCATCGACATCACACAGAAAGCGCGCGACGGCAGGATCGACCCGGTGTTCGGCCGCGAAGTAGAAATTCGGCAGATGGTCGACATTCTGGCCAGACGGCGCAAAAACAATCCGATCCTTGTGGGCGAGCCTGGTGTCGGCAAGACCGCGTTGGTCGAAGGACTCGCGCTAAAGATTGCCGAAGGCGACGTGCCGGCGGTGATCCGCGACGTCAGCGTATTGACGCTCGATCTCGGCCTGCTGCAGGCCGGTGCAGGCGTCAAAGGCGAATTCGAGCAACGCCTGAAGAATGTGATCGAAGCCGTCCAGCAGTCGCCCACGCCGATCCTGTTGTTCATCGACGAAGCGCACACGCTGATCGGCGCAGGCAATAGCGCCGGCGGCGCCGACGCCGCGAACCTGCTCAAGCCCGCGCTCGCGCGCGGCGAACTGCGCACGATCGCGGCAACCACGTGGTCCGAATACAAGCAGTACTTTGAACGCGACGCCGCGCTCGAACGCCGTTTCCAGATGGTCAAGGTCGACGAACCCGACGACGACAACGCGTGTCTGATGCTGCGCGACCTGAAAGAACGCTACGCAATGCACCACGGCGTGCACATCACCGACGCGGCAGTGGCCGCGGCCGTGCGGCTATCGCGCCGCTATCTGACCGGCCGCCAGTTGCCAGACAAGGCGGTCGACCTGCTCGACACCGCAGCGGCACGCGTGAGCATGGGCACTGAGGCGACTCCGGTGGTAATTTCGGCGCGCCTCACCGAGCGCGCCGCACTCGAAGTGGAACGTGCGGCGTTAATCGAGGACCAGGGCGTGACCTCCGCAGAAGTCAGCGAACGATTGAATGCCATCGAAACCCGCCTCGCCTCAGTCGCTAGCGAACTCGGCGCACTGGAAGCGGCGTTCGCCGAACAGAAAGACGCCGCTACCGTGCTGCAGACGCTGCGGCAACAATGGCACGCGGCAACGGACGAATCCATCCGCAGCGACCTACAGCAATCGATCCGCGCAGCACACGAAACGCTGGCGAAACACGGCGCCGACGCGCTGATTCACGCGGAAGTAGACGACGCCGCAATCGCGCGCGTCATCGCCGACTGGACCGGCGTACCGGTAGGCAGTCTGCTCGAAGACGAACTCGCCACCCTGCTCGATATGGAAACACGGCTCTCGCGGGTCGTGGTCGGCCAGGACGACGCCCTCGCCGCACTTGGCAAGAGCTTGCGTGCCGCCAAGGCCGGTCTCAAATCCGACGAAGCGCCGCTTGGCGTGTTCCTGCTGGTCGGGCCGTCCGGCGTCGGCAAAACCGAAACGGCTCGTGCATTGGCCGACCTGATGTTCGGCGGCGAGCGAGCGCTGATCACGATCAACCTGTCCGAGTACCAGGAAGCCCATACCGTCTCACAGCTCAAAGGCTCTCCGCCGGGATACGTCGGGTATGGTCAGGGTGGCGTACTCACGGAAGCCGTCCGACAACGCCCATATAGCGTGATCCTGCTCGATGAAGTCGAGAAAGCCCATCGCGACGTGTTGAACCTCTTTTATCAGGTGTTCGACCGCGGCTTCATGCGCGACGGTGAAGGCCGCATCATCGACTTCCGCAATACGGTGATCCTGATGACGTCGAATCTCGGCAGCGAGCAGATCATGGCGGCCAGAGACGCTGTCGCCGAAGCCGGCGGCGAACTGAGCACCGGCATGTTGATGGAAGCAATCCGCCCGCTGCTGATCGAGCACTTCCAGCCGGCACTGCTCGCGCGCTTCCAGACGGTCGTGTACCGGCCGCTGTCGGACGCGGCGTTAGCGTCAATCGTGCGGATGAAACTCGACAAGGTAGCACGGCGCATCGAGCGCCGCTTCGGCGTGCCACTCGTCTGCAACGATGCACTGGTGAGCGAACTCGCGCACGCGTGCCAGTTGCCTGACTCCGGCGCACGCAACATCGACAGCCTGCTCGATCAGCAGATCCTGCCTGTGCTCTCGCGGGAATTGCTGGTGCGGATCGCAAGACATCGTCTGCCGCGCGCGACATCTGGTGGGAAGCTTCCGCGGGCGATCCGGCTGTCGCTCTCGGATGACGACGGCATCACCGTGGAGTTCGATGACGCAGCGGAGGCGCTGACATGACGCGTGGGGGACCAGGGCTCTTCGAGTTGGTGACCGGGCACTTCGCAAACGGCACGGTCGTCGACGACTTCGATGCGCAAACACAGACCTTCTTCTCCGTACAGGACAACATCCAACGCATCCTGAACAGCCGCCGCAATGGACTCGCACATTTACCTGACTACGGACTCGACGATCTGTCGGAGATCTATCGGCATCTGCCATCGTCCGCGCACAAGCTCAAACATGCAATCGAAGTGACGCTGTTGAAATACGAGCCGCGCCTTGAATCGATCGCTATCGATATCGAGGATACCGAGCCGGGCATGCTGCTGAGCTTCACGTTGAGTTGCCAGTTGCATCAGAGCGGACTGGTGCGCTTTGGCACGCACTTCACGCCGGACGGCCAGACACGACTCAAGATGCTGCAGGCGGAACGCGATCGCGATTGACGCTGCGGGCCCGCAACCGGTGGTACAGCGGAGCGCTCCGTTACAAAGGCCGACGGTTACTTCACTGAACGAGGCGTGACGCGGGAAGGCAGCAACCGCGTCGCCGTTCGGAACGGATTTACCTCATCAACCTAACTCGCCACCAAAGCAAGTACTCGAAGCGGACTGCCTGAGCCATCCTTAATCTTAAGCGGAGCCGAAACGATGATCGCGCCGACCGGCGGCAGAAGATCGAGGTTGGTCAAGCATTGAAGACCGTAGCGATTTGCGCCGTGCATTAACGTATGGCACGGGTAAGGGATTGGCCAGGCATAAGCCTGCCCCGCGTCGGTGTTGATTGTCTCCACGCCAAAACCATGAACGTCGCGTTCGTGAATCATCCACTCCACCGCTTCCTGCGTTGGACCCGGCGTGTGCGCCCCATCGTCTCTCAGACTTAGAAATTCAGCCGGATCGGTACGCTTTGACCAGTCGGTACGGAATAGAACCCACGCGCCCGCAGGTATCCGGCCGTGTTGCTCTTCCCACCTCCTGAGATAGTCGGAAGTCAGCAGCCAGTCCGAATTCCCAGCGACCTCCGCGCTCGCATCGACTACGACCGCCGGCGCCACGAAGTTGTGTGCATCGATCGTATCGACCGAGTTATGCGGATGATCCTTTCCAGTTACCCAGTGCACAGGCGCATCGAAATGCGTTCCCGTATGCTCGCCACAGGAGAAATTGTTCCAGTACCAGCCCGGCCCCTTCTCGTCATAGTGGCTGATCGTTTCCATCTTGAACGCCCACACCTGCCCGAACTGCGGAGGGAGTTGAAGCGCGGGAAACTCCGGTGACAGTATCTGCGTGAGGTCGACCACTCGCACATCTCCACGAGCAAGGCCGGAAGCTAGTTCACTAAGAGCGGAATGCATCGGTTAATCTCCTTGGCTGAGAAGCTATTACACGCATACGGAGCAAGCACTTCGCTCGTTCCAGTCGCACTTATGCAAGAGCGTACCGGCGCAGCGTTTCACGCAGCCGGTTGCCGTGTTCATCGGCGAGAGCGGCGTCGCGCAATTCGCGCAGCGTGGCAGGCGCAATTCTCGCGCCCGCCTTGACGACCGCCGCCATCACCGTCTGGTAGTTCTTCAGGCCGCGCGCGTGCGTGTCGCTGTAGCCCTTCACGAGACGCTGGCACTGCGCGACCTCGATGGCGAGCGCCGGATTCAGCTTCGCTGTCTCGATGATTCGCTCCAGCCAATCTTCAATGCGCGCGTTCTCCAGCTGGTAGCGTAGCGTGCTGCGGCGCATGCCGCGCAGACGCGAAACCGCATACAGCGTCAGATAGCCGCGCAACGAACTCGTTGTCACGACGCGTCCCGACCGTGCAAACCGTCGCACCAAACGATGTACCCAATGCGGCCGGGTGAGCCAACGGCCAAGCGCAGCCGGCAGCGTTTCGCAGATTTCCTCGATACGCGGGTGCATGAACTCGTTGATCGCGAGCAGCTGATTCTCCCCGGCGCGCACTTCGCCGCGCACCCGTTCGAAGCGCGAGCCGCGCGTCTTGAGGTCAGCGACACGGATGGTGTCTTCGTACGACATCCACAGCGCGAGATAACGCGCGGTTTCGCGCAGCAGCGTCGCGTCGTCGACGGGCAGCGCACGGCGCAGTTCGGAGAGACGATCCAGATAGAACGCTGCGTAAGTGGAGTCCTGGTAGTCGATCAGGCGACGCACCCCTTCGATCGCGAAGGTCTGCGCCTCGGGCGGCAATTCGGCCAGCACGCGTGCGAGCAGTTTCACGGCCACCGGATGGCTGGGCACAGCCGGCGGTACAACCTCGGCCTTCGCGCCTTCTGTTGCTTCATCAGCCCCACCGCGAAGATAGGCCAGGTCGAACGCGCGCAAACTCGGCTTCACACCGACACCGCCACGCTCGATCGTTTCCTCGAACTGCTTGCGGCTAAAGGGCAGCACGCCCGTTCCGGCCAGCGCGCCGAACAGCACCGCGCTGATCACACTGCCAGTCGTCTCGGCGGCCTCTGCCATGTCGAAGCGGACGAAGCGCTTTGCCGCCTGCTTCGCGTGGGCGATCAACGTATCGCTGTCCACGCGGCCATCGCCCATTGCAGCCTTTTCAGCGATCGAATAGACGCGGTGCGTGGACGTCACCAGCGTCGTGCGGTCCGCCGTTACGAGACCACGCTGCACCGCGCGCCCAGCCTCCATAAGCTCAGACGCGAGCACGACGTCGACGTCTCCGGGCAACGGCATCAGCGCAAGTACCGGCGCGCGGCTGTTCGAGTCGTTCAACTCGCGCGGGAACAGTTCGACATAATAGATCGTTGCACCGGTCCGTTGCGCGACGCCCGGCACCGACGTGGTCTGCGCGTAGTAACCGTTGTGCTCGCCGAGATCGACAATCCAGTCGGCCAGCACCCCACCGCCTTCGCCACCCATGGCGAGAACGGCAACCTTGATGGGCTGAGCGTTGCTCATCTATTTCCTTCCTGAATCAGAACGCGAGACGTGCGCGACGCTGAGCATCACGACGTTGCAGCCAGCCGATCACCACATTGCGTACTCGTTGACGCAGCTTGTCGACACGCGTCGGATTGCTGACGATCTGCGCGCGATAGAACGAGGGGCACAAGACAGCTGCATGCGATACCTCACCGCATAGCCCGCAACCGACGCAACTGTCAAGCACGCTCGCAACCGGATCGGTACGAAGCGGATCGGGATTCGGCTTGATCGACAGCGACGGACAGCCGGATAAGCGGATGCACGAGTGGTCGCCAGTACAGGTGTCAGAGTCGACACCGAAGCGCTCGCGCACTACGCGCTCGCCCGCGGCAATCGCCTTGCGGGTCTTCGGTTTTTCACGGCGCTGCTTGTTCAGCATGCATTCGCTCTGCGCGATCAGTACCTTGGGTCCTTTCGAGCTGGTGGTAAGCGCTTCCTTCAGCGTCGCCATCATCGTCTTCAGGTCATAAGTACGACGCACCGTCTTCACCCACTTCACGCCGACCCCGCGTACCGCCTGCTCTATCTCGTGACCGGTGCTGCGTGTCGGATTGAGTGCTGTCGACGACAGAATGTCCTGGCCGCCCGTGGCCGACGTGTAGCTGTTGTCGACCACGATCGTCAGGTTGTCACTCCTGTTGAACACCGCGTTCGCAATACCGCTCGTGAGCCCGTTATGCCAGAAGCCGCCGTCCCCCATCACAGAGATCGCGCGCTTGTCAGCGCTCGCGTTGAGCGCGGAAGCACTCGCGCTGCCGAGACCATAGCCCATGGTCGTCGCGCCCAGGTTAAACGGAGGCAGAATCGAAAACAGATGGCAACCGATGTCGGCGCTCACATGATGCGCGCCGAGTTCACGTTCGACGAGCTTCATCGCCGTAAAGATCGGGCGCTCCGGACAGCCGGTGCAGAACCCGGGTGGACGCGCATGCACATTAGCCTCGAGCGCCGCGACGGGATCGAGCAGAGTGAGCTCAGCTTCCACCGCTTCAGCGGGCTCCGCCATCGCGAGAGGCGTGGAAGAGACGGCCAATACCGGAATGACTTTTCGGGGAACAGGTTGCGGTTCGAGCACGCCATAGCGCTCGAAGAATGCACGCAAGCCCTTGAGCACGGTCGCAGTGTTGTACTCACCAGCAAGCGGCAGCATGTCCTTGCCGTGCAACGCCACGGTCGAACCGCACTGCCGCAGAATCGAACTGGCATTCTGCTCGACGAAATTCGGCTGGCCTTCTTCGATCACCAGCACGGCACGCTTGCCTTCGCAAAAGCGCTCCCATTCGGAATCGATGAGCGGATACGCAACGTTCATCACGTACAGCGGGATTTCCGAATCGCCGTACACGTCAGCGAGGCCGAGGCGTTCTAACGCGCGCATAACCGTGTTGTAGCTGCCACCCTGCATTGCGATGCCAATCTCGCCAGCGTCCGCCGAGAAGAACTCGTTGAGTTGCCGCTCTTCGATGAACTTGACCGCGGCCGGCCAGCGCTCATGAATTTTCTCGCGTTCATGCATAAAACTCGCGGGAGGCAGCACGATACGGTTAACATCGCGGCTCGGGTTTTCGAGTGCGTCCTTGATCGAGAACGCCGCGCGGCGATTGTCCGAGGCAATGAACTGGCCATGCACATGGCAAGCGCGGATGCGCAGTTGCAGCATGACCGGTGTATGACTCGCCTCCGACAAATCAAAACCGTCTTTCACCGCCTGCACGATGCAAGGCAAGTTCGGCCGCGGGTCCAGCAGCCAGATCTGCGACTTCATCGCGAACGCGTGACTGCGCTCCTGCATGATCGATGAACCTTCGCCGTAGTCTTCGCCAACGATGATGAGCGCGCCGCCCGTCACGCCACCCGACGCCAGGTTCGCAAGCGCGTCAGAGGCGACGTTGGTGCCAACCGTCGCCTTGAACGTCACGGCCCCGCGCAACGGATAGTTGACCGATGCGGCCAGCGACGCGGCAGCCGTGGCCTCGCTCGCACTATTCTCGAAGCGGATGCCGTGATCGCTGAGGATGTCCTGCGCGTCAGCCAGCACGTCCATCAGGTGTGAAATGGGCGCCCCCTGATAGCCGCCCACGTACGCGACTCCGGATTCCAGCAGCGCCTTGGTCACGGCCAGGATGCCCTCGCCGCTGAATAGTTCGCCTGCACCCAGACGCAGCTTCTTCACCTCTTCGACAAACGACCGCTCAGCCATGGCGTCTCTCTACCTTCCAGATTTATGCAATGCAGATGCCCGCAAGGACTTTCAGCCCAATCCTTCATGTGTGGACTCATCCAGACTCGTGGATTAGTCGACACCGAAGTGCGTCTTTCAATGCAGCCCAGTATAGGTGGCGAAGGAGAGTCAGCCTAATCAATCAAATTCGAACCGTGCATAAAATCGTTTATGACGACCGTGTGCTATCAATCTTCGTGAAGGCTATCGATAATCACCGAGCGGAGCCAGCGATTGCCCTCCTCCGACTCGAATGCATCGTGCCAATGCACGGTAACTTCCACTTCCGGGATCTGGACTGGGAGTGGATAGATAACAAACTCGCCTCGCTCGTTGAACAGGCGTGCCACCCGCAGCGGCAACGTGACCATCCAATCCGTGCGCCGGATGATCTGCGGGACAACCGTGAAGTGAGGCACACGTAACGCGATTCTCCGGTGCAAACCTTCCGCCTGCAGCAGGTGTTCTATGTTGCGATGGCTGCTCTCGCTCGATCCAACGGAAATGTGCGACAGGGAAAGAAATTTCTCACGGGAGATCTGTCTGGCAGGCAAGCCTGTGCGCTTGCGCGTCATGCAAACATAAGGCTCATGAAACAACAGCGCGTATTGCGTCGTCAGCTTGAGGGCCGGCATGTTGCCGACTGCAAAATCCAGTTGCCCAAGCCTGAGCCTTTCTTCAGCGTCAGCGATGGGAATCTGCTGCACCGAGAGCCTGACGAACGGCGCGGTTTGCTGAAGCTTGGTGCACAGGATTGGCAGAAAAACCTGCTCGCCAACGTCGGACATCGAGAGATGAAATTCCCGGCTGCTGGCAGCCGGGTCAAAGCGGTCGCCATGACGGAATACTTCACGTAGCGAAGAGATCGCCCGATTGACAGGTGCAGACAGCTCCGTCGCGGTTGGGGTGGGCAGCATCTCCCCGGTGGTGCGCACAAAGAGCGGATCGTCGAAGAGCGACCGAAGCCTCCCGAGCGAGTAACTGACCGCGGGCTGTGACAGACCCAGCCGCTGCCCGGCACGCGTCAGGCTGCGCTCCTCCAGAATTGCCTGAAAGACACGCAGGAGGTTCAGGTCAACGTCGTTGAAGTCCACCACAATGGATTCCTTGCTCTTAAAGATCACCGGCGTGACGATTACACGCCCGTACTTCTTGCAAACGCATGGGGCGGTCGCCGATCAGGAACTGTCTGAAATGAAAATAGCGGCCTGGAGCGCGCCGACCCACGTCGTCCACGCCAATGCGGAACGGCGGCGCAGGCCATTATTGTAGACGCGTCAATTGATGGTGGGGCCGTATGATCGGGCGACGAGAGCGCTGTTTGCGAACAGACGCTTGACGAGTTGTGGCTCTGGTCGCGCTGTCTTTTTCATTGTGAGCTGACCTGGAAGCGCAGGCCAGCTTCGTGCTCATTCAACCGAAAATATGCGTTCGGTCGTGGTTACTGCTGGAGCGGATACCGTCCCGCCCGAAACTCAGAATTTCTTTCGAATCCCAAGCCGCAATGCCACCTGGTTGGCCGAGCTCGACGCCGCCAGCACGGGAGCGAGATCGGCAACCGCGCCGCCCCCCGCTCGCATGTAAGTCGCGCTCGCATAGACATCGGTCGACTTCGACAGGAAATAGTCCGCGCTGGCGTCCGCCTCGTGGTAGTGCGGAGCTTGCCCGGTTGCGGACACGCTGCCTTCGGTATAGCTATACGCGACGCCGAGCTGCAACGCGGGGGTGATCATATAGCTGCCCACGATTTCAGCGATGTTGAAGGTCACGTGCCCACCGATCTTCGCACCCAGACTGGGGTCGAGATTGCCGAACTGTGTGTGGGTCCAGTCCGCCGTGATGCGCGCGGGTCCCATCGCATAGGACGCCGCGACACCGAACACCTTGTAGCTGCCCGCCGCGAGACCGTAGTTGCCGTCCACTGTGTTTCCGGCTGTCCAGACGCCGTCCGGCACTGCCGTAGCCGGATGATCGATCGACGTATACGCGCCGACGAGCTGGAGATTGCCGGTCGCGTATTGCAGTGCAAACGACTTCGCGCTGTTGCTGGCGAAGTTGCCCGGCGCGCCGCCGAAACTGTAGATGCCGACACCTGTGAGACCCGCGAAGGTCGGCGACACGTACTTAACCGCGTTTTGCAGACGAAAATCGATGCCGTTGTTGTCGAGATCCCCCGGATGCGGGAACAGTATCCCGCCGGGCAAGGTTCCGTTAGCCGACAGCGCGCCGATATAGTCGCCAATCGCCTCACCCTGGCGACCGAGCGTCAGCGTACCGTAACGGTCGTTCGACAGCCCCACGTAAGCGAGGCGGCCGAACTCGCGCCCGCCCTGGCTGAGCGCGCCGTTGTTGACGTTAAAGCCGTTCTCCAGCCGGAACAGCGCGGAAGTGCCGCCGCCGAGGTCCTCGACGCCTTTCATCCCCCACCGATTGCCTTGCGAGATACTGCCTTGCATTTGCCACGCGCTGTGCCCGCCCTGGTTGCTGGACCAGGTGAGACCATCGTCAATGATGCCGTAGATGGTGACGCTGCTCTGCGCATGCGCCACCTGACAAATTGATAGGATACCGAATGAACAGGCAAGCAGCTTTTTCATGAATTCTCCAATTCCCGGTGAGCGTTTTTTAGGGTGGTGTAACTGAACGGCTAGTAACGCCGCGCCGCCTCGCGAAAGCGGCCGCGCGGCGGCATGTCAACCGCGTCGGGCAACGATCCGGTGTTGTGCATCCAGCGCGAGACTGACTGCATCGCCGGTTTCCACAGGAGAGTCGAGACGCGCGATGACAATCGGTCCCGCTTCTGTGGCAACGCTCGCCAGGTGGATGTCAGCGCTGTTATCCGCGCCCACTCGATGCCGGACGGCGGTCGCCGCCTTCACGGTGCCGCCCTCTGCGTCGAGCGCCGACCACTCGGCGCCCCCACAAGACGGGCACAGGTAGCGAGCCGGAAATAGCGTGGTGCCGCAGTGCATACAGCGGAAAACTTTTATGCTCATTGCGCACCTCGATCGAAAGCTTCAAGCACCACCGCATTCGCGCACATACCGTAGCGATACTCGACCATGCCGTAGCCGCTGACGAGCGCCCGCCGGGCACCCGCTACCTGACGCTCGCCGGCCTCGCCGCGCAACTGCGTCACGGCTTCGACAAGCCCGTGCATTCCACCAGCCGCGCCCGCCTGCCCTGCCGAAAGTTGTCCACCCGACGTATTGACCGGCAATTCTTCCGACGCAATGCGCGCGATCAGCGCACGCATGTCGCCGTCCGGCGCGAAGCCGAGGTCCGCCAATTGAACGAGCACCATCACCGGATAATCGTCGTACACGGACACGAGATCCATGTCGGCGGGCGTCATGCCTGCGTCGCGCCACAGAGTCGGTGCAAGTGCGGCAAGCGACGTCTGCAATCCATCGCCCATCTGGTGATCGGGGTTATAGCTGCAGCGCAGCGCACGCACCGCGACGTGCCGGTCGTGCTTCGCGAGGTCGGCTCGCGCGATAACGATCGCGTTCGCGCCGCTGACGACCGGCACGCAGTCGAAGCGTCCTAGCGGTTCAGCTATAAGCGGCGCATCCAGATACGCCTCGACGGTCAGCGGCGCACGATAGACGGCTTGCGGGTTGCGCGATGCCCACGCCCGCTGCGCAACGCACAGCGCGCCGTAATCCGCGCGCGACAGACCATAGCGTTGCGCATGCAACTGCGTCATCAGCGCGAACAGCGCGTTCGGCCCACCGCTTTCGAGGGGCCGCAGCCAGGTGCGCGTCGTCAGATTGTAATGGTCGACGAGTTGCTTGAAATCTGCCGGCTCGAAGCGATCCCCCGATACGAGCACGATCACGTTGGCGTCGCCGCACTGGATCGCGCGCACTGCATGTTGCAGCAGGTTGATTGCGCTGGCGCCGCCGTGACAGTCGTCCATGCACCAGCGTGGCGAGAGCCCAAGGCGCCAGGCAACGTCGATCGCGTGATCCGGAGCAAGGGTGAACGATGCCACTCCCAGCCCGTCTACTTCATGGGCGGCAAAGCCTGATTGCGCCAGCGCCGCGGAGAACGCCTCCGCGAGCAGATCGCCTGTCGTGCCTTCCGGCGCCTGGCGGCGATAGGGAACTTCCACCCCGCCGCAAAGCAATACCCCGGCATGGTCGCGTGACTGCATGATCGATCTCCCCTTTAGCGTGCGGAGCGTTGCGCTGTTTCCCGCGCACAGAGAAGCGCCACGACGGTTATCGCACCCATCGCCATGAGCATCAGCGCGACCGGCCACGCGGCGTGGTACTTCGCAAGCAGCGCGGTGGCCACGAGCGGCGAGAGGCCGCCCGCGAATACGGAGGCGATCTCGTGGCCCAGCGCCATGCCTGAATAACGGACCTCCGTGCTGAACAGTTCGCCCATCAGGCTCGGCTGGGTCCCGATCATCGCACCATGACACACGCCATTGGCCAGCAGGAAAGCGAGCCAGATGAGCCCCGGCACCTTCGTGTCGATTAGCCAGAAGAACGGCAGCGCAATGACGATTAGCCCCACCGCGCCGATCATGTACACGGGCTTGCGGCCGATGCGATCGGATAACCGACCCCACACCAGCATCATGCCCAGCTCGACGGTCATCGACACCATCACCCCCGCGAGCATGACCGTACTCGGCACGCCGATGAACTTCCCATACACAAGTGAGAAAGCAAGGAAGATATAAGAGCCGCCGTTCTCGGCCACGCGCAGGCCCATTGCGATCAGCAACTCCTTCGGGTGGCGGCGGATCGCTTCGAGCACGGGCGTGTGCGTCGTCTTGCCCGCCGCCGCTGCCTTCGCGAATTCAGTGCTTTCCGGCAACCTCGAGCGGATGTAGACGCCGACACCGAAGATCACAATCGATAGCAGAAACGGCACGCGCCAGCCCCAGCTCATGAACGTGTCGTGTGGCAGCTTTTGCACGAGAAAGAAAACCGCGGCCGACAACACAAAGCCGCCGCCCACACCGATCTGGCTCCAGGAGGCGTACATGCCGCGCTTTTCTGGCGGCGCCGACTCGCTGATCATCAATACACCACCGCCCCATTCACCGCCTGACGCGACACCTTGCAGCACGCGCAGCACGAGAAGGAGCGCCGGCGCCCACAGCCCGGCCTGGGCATAGGTCGGCAACAGGCCGATCAAAAACGTCGCGCCGCCCATGATCGATAGCGTCCACACGAGAGCGCCCTTGCGTCCGTAGCGATCGCCGATGTGGCCGAACAGTACGCCGCCGAACGGCCGCGCGGCAAAACCGACGGCAAAGCCTGCGAACGCGGCAAGCGTTCCGATCAACGGGTCGGTGCCTTTCGGAAAAAACAGTTCGCCGAACACCAGCGCGGCCGCAGTACTGTAGAGAAAGAAGTCATACCATTCGAGCGCGTTGCCTGCGACCGACGCCATGACTATGCGCCGCAACGACTTCTGATCGATCCCACCGCTGACGGCTTGTACGTCAGGCGTGGGAAAGGTTTGCGTGCTTGCCATACTGCCTCCGGTATGCCGCAGCGCGGCACGATATTGGGCTGGTGCGACGACTTATCGACTGCGAAACGGCTGAGCGTGAACGCGCCAGGCTGATGGTGCAGATGAGTAGCTCGCCAGGCTATGCCGCTAGGAACGCTTGAGCCGGTAGCCGGATTTTTCGAGGTCCCACGTGCTCTCTGTCACACCGGCCTCGCGCAGTTTGTATTTCTGGATCTTGCCGTTTTCCGTTCTCGGCAGCTCGCGCACGAAGTCAAGAAAGCGCGGCACGGCGAAGTACGGCAGACGTGGCTCGCAGTACTGGATCAGGTCCAGTGGCTCCAGCGTCGCGTTATCGCACAGCACGAGTGAGGCCATCACTTCATCTTCGGCGAGTTCGGAGCGCACAGCGAATACCGCGGCGATTTCAACCGATGGATGGCTCAGCAGAGCCTGCTCAACTTCATAGGACGAAATGTTCTCACCACGCCGCCGGATCGCGTCCTTCTGCCGGTCGATGAAACGGTAGTAGCCGTCTGCTTCGCGTACCACGCGATCCCCGGTGTGAAACCACAGATTGCGCCACGCTTCGACTGTCTTCTCCGGCATGCCGAAGTAGCCACTCGCGAGCGCGCATGGCTCGTCCGCCCGGACAATCAGCTCGCCAGCCTCGCCGTCCGGGACAGGATGGTCGTGCTCGTCGACGACGCGCGCATCGAAACCCTCCGTAAGTTTGCCCATGAAGCCGGGACGCTGTGCGCCGATGTGGGCGCCGATCACAAAGTTCGTTTCCGTCGAACCGTAACCGTCCAGCAATGCAATTCCACAACGCTCGTTGAACTCATGCTGGAACTGGCCCGGCACGCCCGGCGCTAGCGCAATGCGCACCCTATGTGCGCGTTCGTTCGGCGACACGGCGCGGCTGAGCAGAATCGGCACCATCGCACCCAGCACGGATGTGATGGTCGCTTTGGTCTCAACGAGCGCGTCGAAGAAACCGCTCGCTGAAAAGCGACGATCGACGACAAGCTCGGCATCGCACGTGAGCGCCTGAAAGAAGAAGTTCAGTGCATTCGTATGGAAGAGTGGCAGGCACGTATAGAGCACATCGCCGGCCGTGACGCCGAGATAATCTGCCGTGTGCCTGCCCCACCAATAAAACTGCGCGTGCGAACAGATCACGCCCTTTGACAATCCCGACGTCCCCGACGTGTACAAAATCGCGAGCGGATCGCTATCGGCAAGCTCTGCGGCTGCGACCGGTTCACTCCGCAGCGGCAACGGCACAGACCGAACGCTGTATGCCGGCGCTGCGGTCGGCTCTTGCCCAATCAGCCATACAGATTCGACTGCCAGGTCGCCGGGATCGAGTGCGTAAACGGCGTCGACGAGATGAGTTTCGGCAACGACCAGCCGTGCGCCAGAGTTGCGCAGAATGTGTTCGAGTTGCAAGCCGCGCGAAGCCGTATTGATCGGAACTGCGATCGCGCCGAGCCACGCGCAGCCCAGAATGATTTCCATGAACTCGCTGCGATTCGTGCAAAGCAGCGCCACACGGTCACCGCGTCCCACGCCTTGAGCGGCCAGCGAACCTGCACGGCGCGTAGCGATATCGAGTGCCTCGGCGCCGGTCCATTGCGTCGAGCGATCAGAGAAAAGCGGTGCGTGCGGGTTTCGGGCTGCACGAGCAGCCAGCATTTCCGGCAGGGTAAGTCTCGCGGTGTTACTCCCCGGCGCCTGGCTGCAAATCGCAGCTGGCATGTGGATGTTGCCCATGTCGTCCCCGCCTGAAATGTATGCAGGCGAGTCTAGGTTTCGCGACGGACATGTGTCAAATTCATCAATTTTGCTCTCGCTATCAATCTGGCGGATTTTGGGTGGCACGCTCAGCTCGTCCAACCGATCAGATTAAAGTCCGATTTTCCAGCTCGCCAATTCAATCTGTAATCCTTATAAAGAATCGCCAAAAGCACCGCATGCGTGCCGAACCCTGTATTCCCACTACTGCGCTGGAACGGTGGAAATACCCCGGGTTGCGCGTTTGGCGTCGAGACGCTTTTCTGCGGCAATGAGGTCGTTTGGATAGTCATACCGTACTGCGTCGGGCTGATATCCAATCGCGACCAGTTCCCTGAGTTCCTGCGTCACCTTCGTCCGGGCCACAGCGCTATCGCTCGATGTTTGCGCGAACGCGCCCCCAGGGAGAAGAACCAGCGCAGCGGCAACCGACACCACAATCCGAGGCATGTTCATGATCCACACTCCTGGCGAGGCGCTAAAGGAGGTTGCGTCAGCCTCGCTCAGCCAAGTATAGGTGCGAATCTGCAACGACAGAAATGCGTCAAACTCTCGAAAGCTATTCGCAAGGATCGTCCGAATCCCCGGCAGACAAGCCCTCATTGATGGCAAACGCCAGGCCCGCCGGATTGTCCCGCATCATGAAGTGCCCCGCGTTCTGCACGATACTGACCACGATACCCATCCTCGATAAGCTAACCGCGTCGGGATGCGGCAGCGAGCGCTCGCCGAAAATCACTGAACGCGGCATTTCCAGCCGCAACAGCAATTCACGCCACGCCACTGAATCGCCTTCTACCAACGATGTCGCCGCACGATGGACTGCTCTGGAACAGGAGATCGCGAGAGCGCCCGCCCAAACGGGATCGCCCTCTCTCGACGCGGTCGCGACCGTTTGCGCGTGGCCGTACAACCAATAGTCAGATTCAGAGTAGGCCGCAATCTCGCGACTGAACAATCCTCCGCCCGCGTCAAGATTCGGCTCTGCGAGAACCAGACGGCGTACCCGGCGAGGCGCCATCGTAGCCGCAACGATCGCGACCGCCCCACCCATGCTGTGACCGAAGAGATCGACGTCTGTGTCGAGACTCCGAATGAGTTCGACGACGATTCGAGCATGGTCTTCGACACGATATCCGAAGCACTCAGGCCGGTCGCTATACCCGGATCCCAGCAAATCGACCAGAATGCTGCGCCGCCTCGTCAATGCCGGATCCGAGATCACTTGCGGGTAGTCGCACGAGGACGCGCAGCCAAGTCCGTGGATAAACACTAGCGGCGTGCCTACCCCTGGAATGTCATGGAATCGCAGCGTCCCGCTTTGCCCGGAAAGCTTGAGAGTGCGCACGGATGATCCTGGGTCGATATGCCGGGCCTGCGGTGTTCAGGCGGTCGCTTGGGTACGCGCCGGCGGGGGCAAGACTTCCGGCGGAATCGGGCAATCATAAGGCTTGCGCCCGCGCTTTTCGTCAAGCTCCACTTTTGCTGCGCGCAGCACATCCGGTTGGCCGACCAGATCGACGGCCGTGGCAGCCAGTGTCTGCGCGGCCAGCAACATGCCTCGGTGAGCCAGCGTCGCCTTGCCCTGCGAGACCATTTGCCACGAATGAAAACCTGTTCCCCATGCGAAGCAGGACGTCAGGCATTGCGTGGTCGGAACGACCCAGGTGACATCGCCAACATCGGTCGAGCCTGTCACCGGGCGCGCCATGTCGGCACGATACGGCTGGATGTCCGTAACGATCGGACGCGGGTCACGCAGCGCCGCCGCGAAGTGACGAGCGCTGTTCTCGAAATCATCAGACGAAATGGTCTGCTGAATCTGCCTCGCGAATTCGACGTCGCGATCGCTGACGTCGAAGCCGCCGAGCGCCCGCATGTTCCGGTCGAGAACCTGATCGAGCGTGTCGTTATGCAGCACGTTCGAGCACGCCTTGTCGAAAACGATCTCGAGACGCGTGCCGGTCATCAATGCGGCACCGGCCGCGATCTGTTTGACACGCTCGAACAGATCCCGCGCTTCTTCGCTGCGCGGTGCGCGCACCGTATAAAGCAGTTCGGCGAGTACCGGCACCACGTTGGTCGAAATGCCACCGGAATTGATGTAAGCGAAATGTACACGTGCCTGATCCGGCATGTGCTCGCGCAGATAGTTGACACCGATGTTCATCAGTTCTGCGGCGTCCAGCGCGCTGCGCCCAAGATGCGGCGCGAGAGCCGCGTGCGCGGCCTTGCCGTGAAAGCGGAAATACGCCTGTACGTTCGCGAGCGTGGCGTTCATGAACACCGAATTCGCTACCGAGGGATGCCAGCTCAACGCGACGTCGAGGTCGTCGAACAATCCGGCGCGCGCCATAAAGGTCTTGCCGGCAGCAGCTTCTTCGGCGGGGCAACCGTAGAACCTGACCGTGGCGTCGATATTGTTGGCAGCAAAATAGTCTCTCGCGGCAACTGCCGCGAGATGTGCGCCCGCGCCGAGCAGGTGATGGCCGCAGCCGTGCCCATTGGTGTTGACGCCGTCAGCGGCCGGTACGCAGACCAGCGCGCCGCTTTCCTGGCTCAGCCCGGCCAAAGCATCGTACTCGCCCAGAAATCCGACCAGCGGGCCGCCGCTGCCCGCCTCCGCCACAAACGCCGTCGGCAGTCCGGCCACGCCACGCGTCACGCGAAACCCTTCTTCTTCAAGTAGCGCCGCGTGCAGTTCGGCAGAGCGATATTCGCTGTAGCGCATCTCGGCGTACGACCAGATTTCATTTGCCAGCTCAACGTATCGCTGCTGCTTTGCCTCGACGAGACGCTTCACCTGTGCTGCGTGCTCCACATAGCCTCCATTCTCTCAGGATCGGTAGTCGTTTCGAAAGATTCGCGCCGGTAAGCCGGCGCAAATTTTTCCACTTTCTGCTGGCGTAGAGTATGTCGACAGATAAGCGGCCAACAACTCAATGAAAGTGTTGCCGTTGACTCCCGGTTGTCTCCTCCTGAAAAAATTTGGTGTCATACATTGACCATGAAGCTACATCAACTCCGCGCACTTGTTGCGATCGCCGACACCGGCAGTATCCGGAACGCAGCCCGCGCCACGGACCTCTCGCCGGCCGCCATTACCAAGGCGATACGTGAGCTTGAGGAAGACCTGAATGTCACGCTGATCGTACGCGAGGCTACGGGTGTGACGCTGACCGAAGCAGGTCAGACGCTGCTCGGGCATGCAAGGCTGACAGTCGGACAGTTGGCGCGAGCGCGGCAGGAAATGGAGCGGCTATCCGGTAAGAGGGACGGCACCCTGTCGATTGCAGCGGTGTCGTGGGTCGGTCTAACGTTGCTTGGAGAGGTTGTCGGCCTGTTCCAGACGCGTATGCCCGAGGTAAAGATCGAATTCTTCGAAGGATTGGCAACCGTGTCGATACCAAGATTGCGTGACGGAACGCTCGATATCTCGATTGGAAGGGCTAGCTCTGTTAGGCAAACGGAGGAGTTCACCCATGTCCCGTTGTTTCGCACCGGTTACGCGGTAGTCGGCCGGACGGAACATCGTCTGGCAGGGTGTCGATCGCTGCATGAATTGAAGGACGCCGAGTGGATTCTGAACCGCGACTCCTCCGTCGACGAACTCGCCGCGACCAATGCGTTCACCGAATATTGCCGCGTCTACGAACCACGCATTCATATATCGCATTCCAGTGCGATCGCGCTTGGGCTGGTCGCAAGCACCGACATGTTGACGCTGATGCCATGGCCGCTCGCTGAACTGCTCGTGAGCAAGGAACGATTGACGGTCCTTCCGCTGGTCGACTCCATTGCCGAAGCCGAGATCAGTCTTATATACCGGCGCGCCGCACCACTCAGCAATGCCGCCAAATACTTTGTGGAGTGTCTGACCAGCGTGATCCGCACCTCCATGGCATCCGAAGATCCTTTCAAGCGCCGGCTCTTTCACTCTGTCGAGTGCCTGCTGTAGGCAGCAATCACTCGCTGCGCAGCGAGTGGTTTCTCCTTGACGCAATCCATTCTCGTCATGCCGGACAGCATGACGCCAGATTGCTTCGTGCGCGCTTTCCGAATCATCAATCGTTCAGGAAAGCCAAGCAAATTTTTGACACGTTGACGATACCAAAAAAGAACGTCATTATTTTTTCAATCGCACGGCAAGCGTGCCGGCGCTAACCCAATTCGGAGACGGGTGTGTCAAATCAAGCAAACGGGTGTGAGCACCCGACAGTCCGCACAGCATCGACCCTCGACTTCATTGCGGTGGTCGTGGGCAACGCCCTGGAATTCTTCGACTTCACGGTCTACGCCTTTTTTGCGGTATTCATCGGCAAGGCTTTTTTCCCGGCGTTTTCTCCGGCGAGCCAGGTGATCGCATCGGTCGCGGTGTTCGGCGTCGGCTTCGTCGCACGCCCGATCGGCGGCCTGGTGATCGGCGCCTACGCGGACCGTTCGGGACGCAAGGCGGCGCTGTCTCTGACGATCGGTTTGATGGCACTCGGCACCGCCATCCTCGCGTTCACACCATCGTACGCGACGATCGGCGTGGTGGCGCCCATACTCGTCGTCATCGGCCGTCTGCTACAAGGGTTTTCTGCCGGCGGCGAAATGGGACCCGCGACAACGTACATGCTCGAAATGGCGTCGTCGAACCGGCGCGGCTTCTATACGAGCTGGCAGCTCGCGACCCAAGGTGTGGCTTCGCTGCTGGGCGGGCTGGTCGGCTACGTCGTGTCGTCGATGCTGTCGCCGGCGGCGCTCGAGGAGTGGGGGTGGCGCGTACCGTTCGTCATCGGTCTGTTGATTGCGCCGATCGGACTGTATATCCGGACGCAGTTGAGCGAAACCCTCAATACCGAGTCTGCGGTCAAAGGTACGGGTGAGCTCGTATCCACCATTGTCAGCAAGCACCTTTCCGATTTGCTGCTTTCGTGTGCCGTAATAATCGGACCGACGATCACGGTATATGTCGTCGGGTACTACATGACGACCTACGGCCTGCGCGTACTGCACCTGCCCACGTCGACCTCGATGCTGGTCGGCCTCATCACAGGCGGCGTGGGAATTTTCGCATCCCTGGCCGCCGGCCTGATCTACGACCGGTTTCCCAATACGAAGTGGATGGTACTGCCGCAGGTTTTGACGGTACTGGCGATCGTGCCGGCATTCGTGTGGGTCACCCAGAACGGCACGGCCGTCACCTTTCTTTCGATGGTTGCGCTGCTGACGTTGTTGCGCGTGCTGATGGCGCCGTTTCAACTGTGCTTCATTCCCGAGATATTTCCTAACGCGATTCGCAGCACGTGCGTGTCCGTCTGCTTCAGCGTGCCGACCACGATTTTCGGCGGCAGCGCGCAGGTGGTAGTGGCATGGCTCGCCGCGAGGACGGCCGACCCGATGTCGCCGGCCTGGTATCTGCTCGCCGCAAACTCTATTTCGCTGCTCGCCGTGCTGACGCTTTACATGCGACATCGCGCAACGATGGGACGCAACAGCGTATTCCGCGCCAAAGCGGGAATCTAGCAGTCCGTCGATCCAGCCGAATTATTTATTCATGTTCGTCATTCGACTGCGAGGCCTGGCATGTCATTTCGATTACGGGTCGAACGGCAACGGGTTTCGTGCGTCAATCGAACCGGAGAGCACGTGAATTTCGATCAACTCGATCAAGAGATTGCCGCGCGGATCGAATCGTACCGTGATGTGTGCGTGCACCTGAGCGACCGGCTGTGGGATCTCGCTGAAACGGCCTATGCGGAGTACGAGTCGGCGGAATTGCAAATTCGCGAGCTAGAGCGGCATGGCTTCCGGATCACGCGAGACGTTGCGGGTATCCCTACTGCGTTTGTCGCCGAAGCCGGCGACGGCGGCCCGGTCATCGGCTTTCTCGGCGAGTACGACGCGTTGCCTCACCTCAGCCAGGTCGCCAACTCCGCCACCCGGCAACCGGCACCAGATGCCGGCAGCGGACACGGTTGCGGTCACAACCTGCTTGGCGGCGCGGCGCTGATGTCCGCTTTCGCCATCAAGGATTGGCTTCACGCGTCCGGGCGTGCGGGCCGGGTTCGCTATTACGGCTGCCCCGCTGAGGAAGGCGGAGCCGGCAAGACGTTCATGACGCGAGCCGGCGCTTTTGCCGATCTCGACACCGCGCTTACCTGGCATCCTGCCAGCGTCCTCGCCATCGATGCGATGACCACCCTTGCGACCCTCCATGCGCGCTTCACGTTCAACGGTCTCGCCGCACACGCGGCGGCCGCGCCTCACCTGGGGCGCAGCGCACTCGACGCCGTCACGCTGATGAATGTCGCCGCCAACTATCTGCGCGAGCACATTCCGAGCGATGCCCGCCTTCACTACGCGCTGCACGATACGGGTGGGACGGCGCCCAACGTCGTTCAAGCTCGTGCCGAGGTCGTCTATCAATTGCGCGCACCTGAACTCTCCACGATCCATTCGCTACTCGACCGGCTGCGCAAGATCGCGGACGGCGCCGCGATGATGACCGACACCACCGTCGTATGCCGGGTGGAAAAGGCCATGTCGAATATGAGGCCCAACAAGGTCCTGTCCGATCTGATGTACGAGCGCATGCTCGCAATCGGTCCGACGCCGTTCGACACCGTCGATCACGATTTTGCCGCGCGCATGCACGCCGCCATTTCACCCGCCGAAGCACTGGGCAGCTTGTCGATTTTCGGCGCCCATCGGCTCACGGGAGTTCTGCATGACGGGGTCCTACCCGCTGCATCGATGCCATCGTTGTTGCCCGCGTCGACCGACGTAGGCGATGTCAGTTGGGTCGTGCCGACAGCCCGCTGTCTCGGCGCCTGCTTCGCGTTGGGCACGCCGTTCCATTCGTGGCAGTTGGTCGCCCAAGGCAAATCGTCGATCGCGCACAAAGGCATGCTGCAGATCGCGAAGGTGATGGCTGCCACCGCCGCAGCGCTCTACGCGAATCCTTCATTGCTTGAACAGGCCAAGGCGGAATTGCGTGAGCAATCGGCGGGTGAAACCTACATCTGCCCCATTCCGGACGACGTGCTTCCTCCCGTCGCTAAAGACGGCCGAACGCAAAGAGGCTCGGTTCGGGGGGCGTTTCCGCACCAATACGCCGGGGGTAACGCGTGATGAAGCGCGAAGATAACCAACGGATCAGACTCGTCGAGCAGTTCGTCGAAGCAAAGCGTGACGACTTCATTGATCTTGCGGATCGGATCTGGGATCTTGCCGAGACTCGTTGGGAAGAATTTCGCTCAGTCGAAGCGCAGATCGAGTTACTTGAGCGCGAAGGATTTCGGATCACGAGAAACCTGGGCGGTCTGCCCACGGCGTTCGTCGCGGAAGCCGGGAATGAAGGACCCGTCGCCGGGTTTCTGGGCGAATACGACGCGTTGTCGAACATGAGCCAGCAAGCCGCGGCCGTAGAAGCGTGCCCGGTATGTGCCGGAGGTAGCGGACACGGATGCGGTCATCATCTGCTTGGTGTCGGTGCGATGCTGGCCGCAGTAGCCACGCGCGACTACCTCCTTTCCCAGGATTTGCCTGGGATCGTCCGTTACTTCGGATGCCCCGCCGAGGAAGGTGGCGCCGGCAAGACCTACATGGCTCGCGAAGGTGTATTCGATGATATCGACTTCGCATTGACCTGGCACCCTGGCCCGTTCTCGGGGATTTTCAAGTACAAATCGCTGGCGGTGATGCAGGCATTTTTCCGCTTCTCCGGCGTGGCCTCGCACGCGGCGGCTTCACCCCATCTCGGACGCAGCGCGCTCGATGCGGTTGAACTGATGAACGTCGGGGTGAATTTCCTGCGCGAGCATATGCCCGCCGAGGCTCGCGTCCATTACGCGATCACCGATGCCGGCGGCCTCGCTGCAAACGTTGTTCAGGCCCGTGCCGAAGTGCTGTACGTGGTCCGCGCGCCGAACATCGAGCAGGCGTGGGCGCTAATCGAGCGCGTTCGACGAATCGGCGCGGGCGCTGCGCTGATGACCGAAACAACCGTTGAGGTCGAAGTCGATCGCGCATGCTCGGACGTGCTGCGCAACGAAACGATTGAAGCCTTGATCATGGATAACCTCGAGCGTTTCGGCCCTCCTCCCTTCGACCAGTCCGATCGCGATTTCGTCACGCGGCTCGCCGGAAACATCAGCGCGGGTGATTTGCAGGAATGTCTCGACGCCTATCGCGGGCCCGCTGGTGCCCATGGACTCGCCGACACGCCGCTTCCATTGAACGAGGAACCGGGCTCGTTGACTGGATCGAGCGATGTGGGAGACGTGAGCTGGGTCGTGCCGACAACCCAGTACCTCGGCGCTTGCTACGCGGTGGGGACCAACATGCACACGTGGCAACTGGTGTCGCAGGGAAAACTGCCCGCTGCACATAAAGGAATGCTGCACGCGGCAAAGGTACTCGCGGCGACCGCGCTGGATCTGCTGACGGAGCCGTCACATATCGACGCAGCTCAGGCAGAACATGCGTGCCTCACTGGCGGACGTCCCTATGTCTGTCCAATTCCCGAATCGGTACTCGCGCCACCGCTGCGTAAAAGGACGGAAAAGAAAAGGACGGAAAAGGGACACCTAACCTAGCGCCCAACCGCACTCCTTTTACGCACTTGACCTGACCTGATCCATGACATTTTCCTACTTCATCACGGCGACTAACGAGCACGATCCGCATGCGCGGGTAAGCGCGGCACATTGTCAGTTCATTCAGGAAGCCATCCGCGCGACGCCTGACTTGATGAAGGCCGAGCTTTATACGCCCGCCCAGATCACGACTTATCACGACGACGGCCCTTCGCCCCTGCTCGCGCTGCGGCTCGAGTTCACCAGCCTCGAGGCACTCGAGTCACAAGTCACCGAGGGCGGACATCTCTGGCGGCTTGCGCAGTCGGATGACTGGCTCGCGCCGTGCGCAAGCCTGGTCACGCATCAAGCCATGCTCACCCGTACGTTTCTGCCTCTCACGACGACGCCCGCGGAACCGGCGTTGTGCAGCTATCTCGTGCATTACCCGGGCGCTGCGGAAAATTTCAACGACTGGCTTTCCTACTACGTCGCCCATCACCCTCAGATCATGCTCGACTACCCGCATGTACGGCAGGTCAACGTATTCACCCGGGTCGACTGGTGTGAGTCGATGCCATGGACGCGCGTGAACTACATGCAGCGAAACATGCTGACCTTCCCTTCGTCGCAACTGCTCGCCGAGGCGCTGACGTCGCCCGTTCGTGCGCGAATGCGGGAAGACAATGGACGGTTTCCGGCGTTCTCGGGACGAGCTTGCCACTACCCGATGCTCACCAACGTAATCGCTCCGGACAACAAGAAGTCTTAGCCGAAACCAAAGGAGAAAGACAAACCAGATAAGTTTTCATTCGCTGTCTCGTATCACACGCTTCAATATTAGTAATACTTATTAAAAAATAACCAATTGCGTTTGGAAATCAACTTCGTCAACGAATCGCCTCGAAAAATCGAATACCACTAACAACATTTCGAGCGATCTACGCAGCACTTTAAGAGGATGTTTAAAATGTGTAGGAAAGTTCTAGTCACCGCTACCCTGCTCGGCTCCATCGCAGGCACCGCACACGCGCAAAGCAGTGTGACCCTGTACGGGCTCGTCGATTCGGCAATTGGCTACACGAGCAACCAGGGTTCGACCAACGGCCACATCAATCACGGCATTCAGGCGTTGCCCGGCGCCATGTCGGCGAACCGGTGGGGCCTGCTCGGCTTCGAAGACCTCGGCGGCGGTACGCAAGCCACCTTCAGGCTCGAAAACGGCTTCAACATTCAGAACGGTGCGCTCGGACAAGGCGGCCGGATGTTCGGCCGCAGCGCGTACGTGGGCCTCGTCAACAACAGTTGGGGAGCCGTGACAGCCGGCCGCCAATACATGCCGTTCCAGGAAGACGTGGGCAACGAAATGGCCGCCCTCTACATGTCGGGTTATACGTTCCATCCGTATGACAACGACGACATGAACTGCACGTTCAGGCCCAACAATGCAGTCAAGTACACGACACCTACCATCGCCGGTTTCACCGCGAAGGTCCTGTATGCGTTTTCGAACCTCGCCGGCCAGATCAATACCAACCGCCTATGGAGCGGCAGCGCCGACTATGTGAACGGTCCGGTCCACCTCGATGCGGGCTTCTTTACGGTCAATCAACCAGGCTACGGCACAGCCGGTGCGGAAGCGTCGGACAACACGTATGGCGCGCTTCCGACGATTGCTGCCGGCGGCATTGCGAAGCACACGGTATGGGGCGCCGGCGGCACGTATACGTTCGGCGCGCTGCTCGCGAGCATCATCTATACGCATGCGGACTTCGACGCGACCGTCGGCGGCACACTGAAGTTCAGCAACTACGAAACGAGCCTACGCTATCAGCTCACGCCCGCTACGGTGTTAACTGCAGCCTATCTCTACACCACACAGAGAAGTACCGTTGCCGCAGGTGGGAATACGCACTACAACCAGGGCGCATTGGGGGTCAACTACTTCCTGTCGAAGACAGTTGACCTGTACAGCAACCTTGTCTACCAGCGGGCCGCAGGTACGGCTCATGCGTGGATTCTCAATGGAACGGCAATGTCCAGCAACGACAGCCAGTTCATGGCCCTGGTCGGGATCCGGAAGAAGTTCTAGGAACCCTGGTTTCGAAACAACGGCAATGTGTGCTGGAGGATGCGCGAACTGATCGAAGCGCATTCCGGCGGCACACCTCGCGGTACGACCTGAAATAATGCATCGCACGCGTTTTCAACGGCGCTCACGGTGTCGCCTTAGCGGGTCTCACCAAAGAAGGTTCTCGCCGACATGGGATGATGGATATTGCTCCCTTCGAACGGCGGGAATTTCTCGAAATCCGCACGCATCTGATGTCTTACCGGCGAATTCATAGCACGGGTAATCGCCTCGGCGCTATCGAACATCAGCTTGTTGCGTTGCATGTAGTGAACCTTGCGCCACGGCATAGCATCGACCCAATCGACCCGCGTGAAAATCTCGATCTCACGCGCACCGTCGAAGAACTTCATGATTTGCGGGTGGTGCGCCAGATAGTAAGTGAGCCACTCGTCGAAGTTTTCAGCGTGCCCCGGATAGTGAACCAGGAACTGGCAGGGAAGCGCCCCATCCGGCACCTTGGCCTCAGGGTCAAGCACCGGATAGGGCCGGCGCGCCATGACCTGCTGTTCGACTGCAGACGGCTTCAGACTTTCGAATTCCGTGCGAGCGATCTGCTGGAGGTGCCCGTCGGCGGATATTGCGGCTTCGAGCGCCGCGAGCTTTTCGAAGTCGAGCTGGAACGCGAAAATCGGCGACGGGCCGTCGTTCGTGTAGAAGTCTTTCGCGCTCTGCGGCGTATATAAGCGCGCGCGGCTCATGGCAGGCGTGGTCCGAATGCAATCGGTGATGGCTTGTAAATCCGCGTCACTAATGCGCGCGTTCGCATCTGGATGTGTAAACGTTACGAGGTAGGAGAATTGCATGATTGCCTGAACGTAGGTGTTATACGTAGGAAAGAGAACGCGTCATCATAGGTCGAGCAGACATGCCTGCAAGCGTTCGACATCGACGCTCGCAACCCGGTCAGGCACAGCCCCGCCCGAATGATCCGCGGCCAGCGCAAGCATCAGCGCAATGCGCAGCTTCGCGGGCGTCAGATCGCCACCGACCAGTATTCCGTCAACCGTGAGAAAACGCTGCACCGGTACCACGCCGCGCGGCGCGCGCGTCGCCTGAACGACCACCACGCCCGCCTGCACAGCGTCCCGGAGCGCGCGCATTTCGCCGGCGGCCGGCCGCCCAGGCGCAAGCCCCGCGCAGACGATGCCACGGGCGCCCGCCGAAACGAAAGCGTCGATCGCCGTGCCGTCGGCACCTGCGTAGGATGTCACGATATCGACCCTCGGCAGCGTGAACGCACGCATGGAGGCGTGATCGAGCACCGCAGAAAATGCCGAACCCCGTTGCCCATCACGAAACGCGCGACGACGCCACACCACGCTGGCGTCGGCGTCGATCCGGCCAAGCGGTCCGTATGGGGGCGCTTCGAATGCAGCGAGCTCGAAACTGGCCGCCTTCGTCACGTCTCGTGCCGCGAAAAACAATCCGCCCATCGTCACCAGCACGCCGGCGCCGCGCGAGGCCGAGGCCGCCGCGAGCGCGACCGCGCCGCGCAAATTCGCCGCGGCGTCGCTGCCGTCTGTGTTCGCGGGGCGCTGCGCGCCGGTCAGCACAACGGGTTGCTCGACGGCCAGTACAAGGTCAAGAAACCAGGCCGTCTCCTCAAGCGTCGCCGTGCCGTGCGTGACGACAAAGCCTGTCAGCAACGGATCGGCCGCGGCTGTATCGCGAATCAGCGCGGCGAGCTCCAGCCAGTCCTTCGGCGTAATCGCCACACTGCCCAGACTGCGGAACGGAATCGGCACGACGTCGACGTCCGGCGCGAGTTCACCGAGCCGCGCCAACAGATCGTCGATCGGATGAATCACGCCGCTGTCGGCATATTCAATCCAGTCGAAGCGGTGGCGGCCATGCATGGCAAAGGTGCCGCCCGTGCCTATCACCGCGATTCGCGGACGCACAAGATCGCGCGACGCAATCCGCGTTTCCATGTCATCGTGCTTCATGCTTGCAGACGAACGAACAGTTCGTCTCCGACGATTTTTGCCTCGTGGCGGCGCGTATCCCGCGTGATCGGCGCCGACAACGCCTTGCCCGTGCGCACGTCGACAAGACCTGCATGCAGCGGACATTCAATTTCATGCCCGTCGAATTCGCCGTCGCTCAGCAGCGCCGCGCCATGCGTACAGATATCGTCGAGCGCGTGCACATCGCCATCGATCAGAAACAGCCCGACCTTGACACCCTCCAGTTCGATCCCGCGACACGCGCGCGAGCCGAACACCTGCTCCATCGCCCCCAACCGATACCAGCCGTCGTCCTCACGGACGTAGTCGCCTGCGGACGCCGCCCTGATTTCGTGAATCGCGTTCATAGGGCCGCCTTCTGTTGAAGTTTGACAGGTTCGTGCATCCGTACAGCGCCGATCAGGTCGGACAGTTTCGATACGCCGTGCCGCTCGCAATAAGCAGTGAGATCGTGGATCAGGCGCGGCATCGCGGTGGGGGACACGAAGTTGGCCGTGCCGACCTGCACGGCGCGGCAACCGGCCAGCAGGAATTCCAGCGCATCGGCTGCCGTGCCGATGCCACCGCATCCGATCACCGGAATCTTGACGGCCTGCACGCACTGGTACGCGATGCGCAGCATGATCGGGCGGGTTGCCGCGCCGGTCAGTCCACCCATCACGTTCGCGACGCGCGGCCGGAACGTCTCGACGTCGATCGCCATCGCCAAAATCGCGTTGCTGACGACAAGCGCATCCGCGCCCGCCTCTTCCGCGGCCAGCGCGACTTCGACCACATTGCCCGCGTTCGGCGTCATCTTGGCCCAGACCGGCAGGCCGCACGCTTCCTTCATTGCCTTGACGACCTGATACGTCGCCTCCGGATCCATGCCGAACGCGCGGCCATCCTTTTTCAGATTCGGGCACGACACATTCGCCTCGATCGCGGCCACGCCCGGCACCGCGATTTTCGCGGCCAGCGTGCCGAACTCCTCGATCGTGTTCGCCGAGATGCTTGCGACCAGCGGTGGGGTGTAGCGGCGATAGAACGGCACAGTCTGCTCGATGTAGTAATCACTGCCCTTGCTCGGAATGCCGATCGAAAACAGCGTGGCGTCGCGAAACTCGGCGACGCGCGGCGGCGGCACGCCTTCGCGGATATCCTGCGTGATCGTCTTCGTGACGATCGCGCCGAGGCAGTCGAGGTCGAACACCCGAGACGTGCCTTCCGCGAAGGTGCCGGACGCGGGCATGACCGGATTGGCAAGTGTGAGCGAGCCGATCTTGACGCTGAGGTCTACCATGATGTCGTTTCCTGAAGATCGAAGACGGGACCGTCCCAGCACACGCGGCGATAGGTCAGTTCGTCGGAACCGGCGGACTTGCGGAACGGGCGCACGCACGCATAGCACGCGCCGATCGCGCAGCCCATGTGCTGCTCAAGTGCGATCTGGCCGGGAATCTGCAATTCCGCAGCAACGCGTTGAAGCATCGACAGCAACCGGTTCGACCCGCACGTCGTTGCAAAAGTGACAGGCCGGGACGCGTGGAGGCGACGGATCAGGTGCTCGACCTGAACCACGTCGCTGGTCTGGTCGTCGTCGGTGACGATGACGATGTCGGCCCCTGCGTCGCGCAAATAGTCCGCCGACATCACCAGCGAAGGACTGCGCGCACTCAGCACGGCTGTCACGCGGGCGCCTGCCGCAATCGCTTCTTGCGCAAGCGGCGCCATCGTCGCGAGGCCGACGCCGCGCGCCAGCAGCAGCACGTGAGCCGCGCCGGTCGTCGCAGGAAGATCGAAGCCTTTGCCTAGCGGTCCGAGCGCGTCGAGCGTGTCGCCCCTGTTCAGTTGCGCGAGGCCGCGCGTGCCGACGCCCTGCACCTTGTAAAGAAACTCGATGCGCTGATTCTCTGGTGCTACGCGGTAGATGCTCATCGGCCGGCGCAAATACGGCACTTCATCGTTCGAAGGCGGACACGCCAGATGGAAAAACTGTCCGGCGCGTACGGTCAACGCGAGGTCTGGTGCGCTCAACACGAGATGCTTGTATTCCGGATTCACCCATTCGTTCGAACGCACGACACACTGGTTCTCCGCGATCGACGGTATCCGGCTGTACGTTAGATCCGCAGCGGATGCTGCGTCGTCGCGATGTGCACACAGCGGAACCACCTTGCCTGTTGCTCGCGTTTCGCTGCTGCAACGGCCGCCCGTTGTTTGCGCGTCGTTGTCCGATGCGAGGCTCTCCGCCGCGCAGGCGTCTGTCTGTAAGCTTGTCATGTTTCTTCCGTCGTATCCTGTCGAATCAATGTCCTTTGCTCGCTCACACGCTTCGCATTCAGCGAGGCGAAATCGCTCGCGAGCGGGAACGGTTGGGCGCCGGGCTCTAGCATGTGAAGCTGCGTAAATCGCATTTCCCGCACCAGCCAGTCACCCGACGCTTCGCACACGTACTTCTCTTCGGTGACGGCGCCAAGCATCACGGCGCGTGCGTCATCGTCGCGCAGGGCCAGTTGCCACAAGCGCCATGTGCCGACTGCGTTGTGAGTGTCGATGAAGGTGAGCGTTTCGCTGACGTAGTAGTGCATCGCGAATAGCCACGGCGATCGTTGAAACCAGTCGGCCAATTTCTCGCGGCCCACCAGGTTGTCACCGAATCCGGAGCCACCGACCCACACCGCCGTTTCGGTGAAGCATTCCGCCTGTTGACGCGCGATCTCGCGCATCACGCCCTCGGGTTGGCGCTGATAGTCGGCGGTGTATTTGGCGTCGGCCAACGCCGCGTAACGCGCTTTCAGGGCGCGTATCGCATCGACCGCTTCGAGCCGCGCCACGCGCGCTTCGAGCGAAGCGGCATCTCCCGCCACGGTTTTCTCGATTGGGCTGTTCATCGTCAAACCAGCTCCTTCAGTGAAACCAGCGTGTTGCCAAGCTGTTGCGGATCGATCCGCTTGCGTGATTTGACAAGCGCTTCCAGATAGCGCCGGTCGCGGCTCTGGTTGATCGTGACGCCGGCGCTCACGCAGCCGTCACGCAGCGATATGACGGTCGCGTTCGCCGCATTCAGATCGCCGCGCACAACGGTTGCATCGGTAGCCTCAGGCAGACCGGTTACCTGAATCGCGTGGCCGAGCTGATCGGTCCACATCCACGGCGTTTCCCGATACGGTTGCGTGCACCCCATAATGATTTCCGCGACGGCGCGTGCCTGGTTCTCCGCGTTGCGCCAGGTTTCCTGGCGCAAATGAAAACCGGCGTCACTGTCGAGCGTGCAGGCGACGTCGCCAGCCGCGTAAAGCCATGGCAATTGCGGGCTTCGGCAGAACGCATCCACGGTGATACCGCGCGCATCAGACAGGCCCGTGTGCTTCAGAAAACGCGGATTGCAATCGACGCCGATCGCAACCAGCACGCAATCCGCGTCGACGCCAAACGGCACGCCATTGCGTGTGGCATCGACTCGCAGCCGGAGCACATTCGTCTGTTGCCTCTCCGCCGCCACGATCCGCTCGACACTGACGCCCGTATGCAACTCGACGCCTCGCGCGGTGTGCTGCTGCGCCAACCAACCGGCCACGAGAGGCGGCAGACAGCGATTCATGATGCCGTTGCCCGCTTCGAGTACGGTAACGGGCACGCCGAGCGCGATCGCAGTCGACGCGACTTCCATTCCGATCACGCCCGCCCCGATAATCGCAAGCCGTCTGCACCCCACGAGCGACTCTTTCAACGCAAGGCAGTCATCAAGTGTTCTGAGCACGTGTACGCCGGGCATTGCCGCGGTCATGAAAGCGGGACGTCGCGCCTCGCCGCCCGTGGCAACCACCATCAGGTCGAAATCGACGCTGCGTCCGTTGTCCAGTTGCACGCGCCGTGCGTCGATATCGAGCGAATCGGCGCACGCGTGAATCCGTTCGATACGCGCAGCCGTCAACGCGTCTACCGACCAGAATTCCGCAGGCGCCAGCGCGAGGCTTTCCTGGGCACTCGTGCCGAGTAGCAAATCCTTGGACAGCGCCGGGCGCTCATAAGGCGCATGCACTTCCGCGCCAATCAGCGTGACTCGGCCGGCGTGCCCGAGCGCGCGCAGATGCTGCGCGACACGTCCGCCAGCGTGCCCAGCGCCGACAATCGCGATATGCGACGCAGTCATGGCTGACGCTCCTGATCCGCAGCGATACGCACCGTCACGCGGTACAGCACGCAGCGGTCCGACACGCACGTATAGCGGCGCGGTTCGTTGGGCGGAATAAGGATCGCCTCGCCTTCAGACAGGATGTAATGCTCGTGTGCCGCGACAATGTCGACGCGTCCTTCGAGCACCGCACCGACCTCTTCGCCCAGCACGTCTTCGCCGAACTCGACGGTTTCGTCGCGTGACAGCAATTGTGTTGTGGCGGCCAGCGCATCGCCGTCCGCGGTCTGCATGGCTGACGATGCAGCCGGCTCGGAAACCAGCAGGCACTGCTCGATGCGGGTCACGATGCGTTCTCCCGATCGGCGAGCGGGTAATACGGGGTTTCGTCACCGCTGCCGTATTCGGCGCGCGGCGGTGTCACCACGTTGAGCCTCATGCTGACGCCCGCGCCTTCGAAGCGATTCACACCGTAATGGCTCAACCCGGCGGGGATGATCATCGCCTCGCCGGCATTCATCGGTCGCTCGATCTCCGGGCCGCCGGCGTGCACCTCGAAGATCGAACACGCACCGCGCACCTGCAACGATGCTTCCTCGCCGTGATCGTGCGCCTTCGCGGGCAGCCCGCGCCCGGCGGCTTCCACAAACTTGATAACGGCAACGCTTATCGTTTGGCCGATCATCGTCTTCATATAGAGTCCGTCGGCGACGACCTGCTTGAGGCCATCGTCGATTCCAAATATCCGACACTTCGGCATAACGCTCTCCTGATCCGAATTAGCACGTCGCGGCAGTTTCAGATGGCCGGACGCATCGTGAACGTTTCATCGGCGACGAACCGGCGCGGATCGTATCCGTCGATCACCGCCGGCTGCTGGTAAAACTCGACGGCCGGCGCGATCTCCGCAAACGAAAGCAACAGGTACATCAGCGTTTTCGCTTCTTCCGGCAGGCAGGCGAGTTCGTACTGGTTCAGCCATACAACGATCTCGTCGACCTTCGGCAGCATCGCGTCCTTGAACTCGACGATCGCGTCCATGCCGACGGTATGGCGTTGCGTGTTGCGCTGGGTCTCGGTGGGCAGCGCCCAGATTCCGACAAAACAAGCCAGATCGCTGAACACTTCGGGCAGTGCAACCGGCACGGTTCGCGCCTCACGCTTTGGCATGACGATGATTTTCTGTTCCATGATCTTTACTCCGTAACCACTTCGGCTTTGCTGACGGCCGCTTTACCTTCCGCGTCCGCTTCCGCTTCGGCCAGCAGGCGTTCGATGACGTGATAGCTGTGACGAACCAGCAGTTCGTTGTCCTGCAGCACCATGAATTTCTTCACGCCCGTTTCCGCAGCACGCTGCGTACGTTCGAGCGTGCTCAGGTCTTCGAGGAGCACGTCGCGCAGCGCCACCTTCATGTACTCGAGGAAGAAGCGGCCACCCGGCGTCGTCATTTCCGGGTAGTACACGCGCGCTTCGAGCAGCGTCCTGTTGTGCGCGATCGGCCGGAAGTTGTATGCCTGGCAATAGTTGGGCCGCAGCGACAGATAGAAGTCCGGAAACACGACGTTGATATCGAACAGCCAGTTCGCGCTTTGGGTCCAGTTCACGCCTTTGGGCAGTGCGTCGAGCGGAAACGCGTGGCGCGCGCTGCCGATGCCCGCACGCAAGGCCGACGCGGCAATCGGCCGTTTGGAACCGGCATCGGACAGCGCCTCGCTGGCGGCCACGCCGCCTGACGTAACAGCTTTCGGATTACCGTAGACCGACTTCTGGTTGCCCGCGAGAGACAGCCGTCGATGCAAGTCGCCGCACAACGCGTCGAGCGGCGGCATGCTTCCACCCTCGCTCCTGTCGATTGCATCGGCGATCGAATTGCCGTGCACGTAGGCGACGTGATACGCCTCCTGGAATGCGTCGAGCGCCAGCTTCCAGTTGCAATCGACCACCGTCTCCCATGCAAAACCAACCGTCATCTTGTCGAACGGATAGCCTTCGATGTCGCCGTACATCGGCTTCATGAAGTCGTCCAGCGACATCTTCGGGTCCGGATCCATGTTGACGAAAATGAAGCCCTGCCACACGTCGCAAGCAACGCGGGTCAGCGCGTAATCCTTGAAATCGATTCCGAAGAAACACTTTTCATCTGGCACACCCGTCAGCTTGCCGTCGAGGTCGTATGCCCAGCCGTGAAACTTGCAGAAGAACTTGCGCGTGTGGCCGGTCTTGTCATACGCAATCTGGTTGAGCCGATGCGAACACACGTTGTGCATCGCGCGAATCTGGCCCTGCTTGTTGCGCACCACGATGACTTCCGTGTCGCAAGCGTCCAGTTTTTTAACGAAGTAGTCACCGGCAGCGGGAATCTCCTCCACCCGGCCGACCTGCAGCCAGGTCTTCTTGAAGATATGGGCCTTTTCCCGCTCGTAGTACTCGGCCGAGATGTAAGGTTCGACCGGGATCAAGCCCGAGCCGAGATGCGCATACCGCGCAGTGAGCGTGCCTTCCGGGGCGGGTATCTCGTTCATCAGCAAAAATCCTCAACAGGAACATGCAATTCGTCGAATAACGAATGTCATTCTGTTTTTGAAAAATTATGCTGTCAAGTCTTTCCGGCCAAAGGTGTTGAGCGCCGATGTGCGACTCGATCGCTCACGCCGCGAGGACGGTTGCTAGAATGACGGGCGTGCAGGCGGGGATATCGCTCCGGCCCTCTCCGCCAGAATGCGAAAACCAACCGATCCAGGGGATCCAGTGCCGCAGGTAAAAAAAGCAGAAGTACGGGAGGCGATTCTGGCCGCCGCATTTTCGGCGTTCAGCGAGAAGGGCTATTCCGCGACCACGATGACCGAAATCGCGCGCCAGGCCGGCACGACCGTGGCCAATCTCTACGTCTATTTCGATTCGAAGCTCATTATCCTGTACGAGCTCTACCAGCCATGGCTGATGAAGCAGCTCGACGCGCTTCGAGCGGAAGTGGTGCTGTTGTCCAATCCGAAGAAAAAGATCCGACGAATCCTGACGGGCCTATGGGCTGACATTCCAGCCTCCGACCAGGCATTCGCGAATGCACTGATCGACGCGTTGGCAAGCGCGCCGCCGAACATGGGAAAGCCCGTGAAACTGCTCGATTCGGTGGAGGGATTTCTGACCAGGCTGCTGCGCGAATCGTTGCCGCCCGAGCGCGCGGAAGTCGCACGCGACGATCTGATCTCGCATGTGATCTGGATGGCGTTCGACGGCTTCGTCATCAACCATCGCATCGGCGACGTGCGGGATATCGAACGAATCGCCGCATTGATGACTGATCTGTTGCTGGGCGACACGAGTCCGAAGGCCCGCTGAACACTGCGACGCCGGTTCCCGCTGGTGCCGCTCGCCGGTTGTCAGAAGAAAAAATAAAAAGACAATTTTGAAATTCTTTGACACGCCACAATAAAGAATGTCATTCTGTATTTAGGCCGCAACGTCGGCTGCTTTCCGCGCGTATCCGGATTCGAAGCGACGCAACGGCCGCCTGGTGCATCGGTCCTGGCGTCGCGTCCGGCCGCTCTGTATGGACGGATGGCTTTGCACACAAGCCTGGTCACGAGCGGGAAGCCATAACGCTCCTACCCATGATCTGTGTTGCTCACCACCTGAGGTGTCTTCAATGGCCGCACTATCCGATAGTTCAGCAAGCCACCCGTTCGATCCACCTGCGCGAACCACCTATCTGGTTCTGATCCTCTGTTTCCTGACGATTGTCGCGGAAGGCTACGACATCGGCGTGATGGGCACGATCGTGCCGTCTCTGCTCGCCGATCAGGCCTGGAAGCTGACGCCGATCGAAATTGGCGCAATGGGCAGCGCCGCGCTCTTCGGCACGCTGTTCGGGTCATATTTCATCAGCGTCGTCAGCGACCTGGTGGGTCGCAAGCGGCTGTTAGTTGGATGTGTCGCGTTGTTTTCGGTATCGATGCTCGGCGCAGCCTGGTCGCCAACGCCCTTTGCATTTTCAGTCGCGCGTTTTGCTGGTGGACTCGGTCTGGGTGGTGTCATTTCCGCCGCTGCCGCGCTAACAGTCGAGTATTCGCCATCCGGGAAACGCAATCTGAACTTTGCGCTGATGTACTCGGGCTATTCGATTGGTGCGCTGCTGTCGGCATTGATCGGGATCGCTTTTCTCAGTTCGCATGGATGGCGGTTCGTCGTCGCGCTCGGCGCAAGTCCGCTCATCGCGCTTCCGCTTCTGCTGTACCTGTTGCCAGAATCACTCGATTTTCTGATCGCTCGTGGAAAACAGGCACAGGCGCAAGTTCTCGCCGCCAAACTCGGCATCAGGATGTTCGGCCCGGAACACCTCCCGAAAGACGCACTGCCCAAACCTTCGATCGGCGCCGTGTTTGGCGAAGTGTTCTCAAAACAGAATCGATGGGCGACGATCAGTCTCTGGATCGCGCAGATCGCTGCCGTCCTCGTGATCTATGGATTGGGGACATGGCTGCCGCAGTTGATGCGCAAACTGGGCTACGACCTCGGCTCAAGCCTTTCGTTTCTCGCAGTCTTCATGCTGTCGTCCGCCATTGGCGGAATCCTGATCGGCCGAATCAGCGACCGCCTGGGCGTACGCAAAACCATCTGTGGCGGATACGTGATCGGCGCCCTGGCAATCTCGGGGCTCGCGATCAAGAGCAGTCTCGTCGTCAACTACATCCTGGTCGCGCTGGCTGGTTTCGGAAGCATCGGTGTCGCGATGGTTCAACTCGGCTTCATCGCCAACTACTACCGCGCCCATGCAAGGGCGAGCGCAACGGGTTGGGCCGTGGGCATCGGCCGCTTCGGCGCGATGAGCGGTCCGATGGTGGGCGCCTATCTGGTGGCACAAGGTGTCGACGTCAAGTGGAATTTCTTCGCCTTCGCGGGATCGGCGCTCGTCGCGGCCATGGCTATCGCACTGACACGCAATCCTGAGCGCAGCCTCTCGTTTCAGAACTCGATGGGGATCCCTGTCGAAAATTGATTTTCTAAAAAACAACAATATATTTAGACATACAGATCAACAATCTGGGCAACGGGGATTCACGATGCATCCGTTGACAACAACCTATTGCCCAGCCACCCGAAATACCGCCACCACAGAACGCAGGCGCGCCGCCTGTTCGTCGAGCGACGCCGCAGCCGCGGCCGCCTCTTCCACCAGCGCAGCATTCTGCTGCGTCACTTCATCCATCTGCGACACGGCCCGGCTGACCTGCTCAATGCCAGTGCTCTGCTCGTCCGACGCGGAGGAAATCTCGCCCATGATGTCGGTTACCCGGCGAATCGACTGCTCGATCTCGGCCATCCGGCCACCTGCTACCTCGACGAGCCGCGTGCCGCCGCTGACATTCGCCACCGACGCCTGGATCAGGCTCTTGATATCTTTCGCCGCTGCAGCGCTACGTTGAGCAAGGGCGCGGACCTCGCCGGCCACGACAGCAAAACCGCGCCCTTCCTCGCCTGCCCGCGCTGCCTCGACAGCGGCGTTGAGCGCGAGGATGTTGGTTTGAAAGGCAATGCCTTCGATGACCGCGGTGATCTCGGCGATCTTCTTCGACTCGCTCTCGATCTGCTTCATCGTGCCGACCACTTCCTGCACCGCGGAACCCCCACGCGCTGTGGCCTCGGTCGCGGCATTGGCGAGCCCGTTTGCCTGTCTTGCGTTGTCTGCGTTCTGCTTAACGGTCGCCGTAATCTGCTCCATGCTGGCAGCCGTTTCCTGCAATGACGCCGCCTGCTCTTCAGTGCGTTGCGACAGATCGAGGTTACCTTGTGCGATTTCGCCTGAACCGGTCGCGATCGAATGACTCGCCGACTGAATCTCCGACACGACGGCCGCGAGCTTTGACTTCATGTCGTTCAGCACGTACAGCAGGCTGCCCGGTAACGCCCGACCCACTTCAACCTCGATGCCCAAATTGCCGTCCGCGATTTGCGTGGCGATATGAGCCGCGTAAGCAGGCTCCCCGCCGAGCGCCCGCTTCACGCTGCGCGTCACGGTCCATGCGATCACACCAACCGCGGTGAAGATGACGGCTGCAATGGACCCCAGAACGATGACGAGCTTGATAAACGCGGCGTTGATGTCGTCATAGAAAAATCCGGTGCCGATCCACCAGTCCCAATCGGGTATCGCGACCACGCCTTGCAACTTTGGCTCCGGGTCCGCATCCGGCGTGCGCTTCACGAGTACGTCGACGAGCGCGATATGCGAAGCCGCCATGCCCTGACGGTAAGCCTCGCTGTCGGTCAATCCGGTCGTGGTTTTATTGCCCTTAGCCTTGGTCCCGATGAACTTGGCATTCGGGTGGACCAGGTTCACGCCATCGGCCGTGGTGACCCAGTAGTAGCTCTTCGTGTTCGCATTAAGCTGGGAGACGGCGTCTTTGGCGGCCTGTTGGGCCTGGTCGCGCGTCATCACGCCACGCGACTGCAGGTCGTGGTAGTGATTGACAAGATGCTCGGCTTTCGTGAGAAGAATAACGATCTGCTCCCGCCGACTGTCGACAAGCGAGCTGCGTACAGTCTGAACGGCAGTTGCCGCCACGAGTACGACGCCGAGCAAGGCCGCGACGACCAGAGCCAGCAACTTGGTGGACAACTTCATGTGACCGCCCCAATTTGTAACTATCTAGTACATTTAACGGCATTCACGACATACTTCTTCAAGCCTCTTGACCCAGGAAAAACCCTTAGCCACCTGCACTTCTGTGTTGCGGTGGCGGCGTCGACAGACGCCGCCACGCCACCCGGCAATTAGAACCGGTGGATGATGCCTACGCCCGCAGCAAACTGGCTGCGTGACGAGGACGGCGCGCTGTTCTGGCCGTCGCCGATATCGGCCGTCGCGTTGATGATGCTCGTGCCGTTCGTTCCGATCGTCTGACCGCCCGCACGCTGATAGGCTTCCAGCGCGTACAGACCGGTGCGCTTGGAGAGGCTGTAGTACTGCGAGAGGTTGAACTGCTGATAGCGTGCCGAGCTCGAGATGCCATTCGACTGCGTGGCGCGCGTATAGCTATAGCCAGCAGCCAGATCCAGCACCGTCAACGGCTTGAAGTGCAGCACTGCGCCAGCGGTGTTGAAAATCGCCTCGTTGTGGAACTTCGAGTTGATGCCCGGGATGTATTGCACGTTCGAGTACGAGAACGAGACGTCCCATTGCGCGCTGAACGCATAACCGCCCGTCACCGCAACGCGCTGCTGCGCCTGCGCCGTCTGGTAGCCGTTATTGATGCCCGACACACCCGCCTGCGCGCCCGCATTCGACGTCGTGGAGTTAGCGTCCCACGCACCGCCGCCAGACGCCGCGTTATTGATGCGCTGGTAGCCTGCCGCGATCCCGAACGGACCATTCAGGTACTGGATTGCCGCGCTATACGTCGAACCGGCATTGGTGCGGCCTGCCACGCCACCCAGCGCATACGAACCGCTCACCGTCAGGCCATGCATGCTCGGCGACGTGTACACCAGCGAGTTATTCACGCGGTACAACGTATCCAGCGAATCGATATCGCCCGGGTGTGCGCCGTATGCGCCCGTCAGCCACGTGGTCGGGCTATACGGCGACAGCAGCGTGTAGTACGACGTGTATTGACGGCCGGCCGTGAACGAGCCGTACGTGGCATTGGCCACGCCGACATACGCCTGCCGGTTGAACGCCAGACCAGTGACTGCCTGTGCGCCGGTTGCGCTGTTAAAGCCTTCTTCCAACTGGAAGATCGCCTTCGTGCCGCCGCCCAGATCTTCGGAGCCCTTCAGGCCGAAGCGGCTGCCCGCCCAGATGCCGTTCAGCATCTTGATTACCGAGCGCCCGCCACTCGTCGAACCGAGCGACGTCTGGCTGCTCTGATAACCGATCCCCGTATCGACGATCCCGTACAGCGTCACGCTGCTCTGAGCGTGTGCGCCGAGGGCGACCAACCCAAGGGCTGAGGTTGCTATTACCTTTTTCATTTCTGCTCCTCTTTAAAAATCTTTTCTTGGTTTCTTACGCAAACTCTCAATCCCTTACACCAACAATCGCCCCGGTAAGCCAAGGCGTGCAGAACTACCCGGCTCAGCATGCCGGTGCAAATACGAAGAGGGATGAGCAATGAGTGACGCCTGGATCTCTAAACCCGCACGAAGTGTCGTTCAAACACGATCTGATGTCTTTCGGGGTTTATACGCATTTGTACGATCTAGTTAGTTTTTTTTCGGCGCATTTTTTTTGAGCTAGAGTGGTCGGCCCGATCAGCCCGAGGTTCCGAACAATTGCACCATCAGGCCACGCAGCCAACGGTTGCCCGCTTCGTGGTGATATCTGGCGTGCCAGTGCTGCCGAACGGCAAAACCTTCCACAGGAACCGGGCACGGATGGACCGCCAGATCATTGACCTTTGCCAGCGTCTCACCGATGTGCCGCGGCAGCGTGGCGATCAGGTCGGTACTCTTGATGATCGCCCCGAGCCCGAGAAAACCCGGTAACTCCAGCACCACGTCGCGATCGATATGCTCACGCACCAGCGCCTGGTCGAGCAGTTGCGCTCCCGTCCCCGCAGTGATGGCGACATGTCCCTCCGCGCGATAGTGCTTCAGGCCAAGTTTGGCGCCTAACCTCGGGTGACGGCGATTCGCCAGACAGACCCAGTCCTGCAGATAAAGCTGCTGCTGGTAAATCCCGCCGCCAAGCCAAGGCACATGGCCGATCGCAAGGTCGGCCTCACCGGATTCCAGCGCCCGTTCCGTATTGCCGTCAATCCTCGTCGCTTCGAGGCGTAGGCCCGGCGCCTGCGCGCGCACGTGCGCCAGCATCCGCGGAAGCAGCGTTATGTGGCTGGCGTCGGTCATACAGATACGGAACCGCCGCTTCGCGGTGGCTGGATCGAACACGATCTCCCAGGCAGCGAAGCGCCGCAGCGATTCGAGAATCTCCCGGCACGGACCGATCAGCGCATCGGCTTGCGGCGTCGGCGCCATACCGCCCGATGTACGTATGAACAACGGGTCCTGTAGATGCTCCCGCAAGCGCCCGAGCCAGATGCTAATCGTCGGCTGACTTTGTCCGAGCTGCTCGGCCACACGCGTGACGCTGCGGGCGTCGTACAGGAGGTCGAAAAGCTGCAGCAGTTTCAGATCAGGAAGTTCGGTCGAGTTCATAAGATTATTGCCCTCCGCAATGATGCCATTGTATTCATTGCATTGCCGATATGAACATCGGCTCGTATCTTGGTCTCCAGATTAAGGAGACGGCAGTGAAGATTGCGATTCTGGGTGCGGGGGCGCTGGGCTGCGCCATTGGCGCGGCGCTGACCGAAGGCGGCAATGAGGTCTGGTTGCTGAACCGTTCGGCAGTGCATGTGGAGGCGATGAGGCGTGATGGTCTGCAGGTGGACGATGCGGAGGGTTCCCGTCGCGTGAAGGTCCGCGCGGCGACACAGGCGGCCGAGGCCGGCGTCGTCGACCTGGTTGTCGTGCTGGTCAAATCATTTCATACCGATGCCGCGATGCGCGGCGCACTGACGCTGATCGGACCCGAAACGCTGGTCCTGTCGTTGCAGAACGGCCTGGGGCACGAAGACGTGCTCGCCGGCATCGTGGGGCGCGAACGCGTGCTGGCTGGCAAGACGTACGTTGGCGGCGTGATGCGCAACCCGGGCCACATCGAGTCAGGCGTCGCCGGCAAAGCCACCTACATCGGCGAACTCGATGGCCGGATTACGTCGCGTGCAACGGCAATCGCAGAAATCTTCAACGCCGCCGGACTGGCTACCACGGTCAGCGACAACATCGTCGGCACGATGTGGGACAAGCTGCTGGTCAATGTCGCGACTGGCGCGCTGACCGGTATCACCGGCCTGACGTACGGCCAACTCTACGACGAAGCGCTTCTGAAGACGACCGCGCTCGCAGCGGTAGCCGAAGCGATGGCGGTCGCTCGCGCCGCCGGTGTGAAGCTCTCCACCACTGATCCCGAACGGCCGTGGACGCTTGCCGGAGAAGGACTCTCCCCGGCCTTCAAGACCTCGATGTTGCAAAGCCTCGAAAAGGGCTCCATCACCGAAATCGACTTTATCAATGGCGCGGTCGTGCGCTGGGGACAACGGCATGGCGTGCCGACCCCGGTCAACACGACGCTGGTGGCCTGCATCAAGGGCGTCGAGCGCGCCATGACCGACCGACAACATAGGGAGACAACCGCATGAACGGCAGCAAAGCCTATCTGGAGCACGTCGCCATCTGGGTGAAAGATATTCACTGGCACATCCGTTTTTTCGAGGACGTGCTCGGCATGACGATGCGCGAGGTCGACGGCACGGTCGAGAAACCCCGGCAGTACTGGACGCTTGGCGGTCTGCAATTCATCCATAACCCAAACCATGACGCGCCTGAAGGCAGGCTCGGCCATCTCGGCGTGATGTGCGAAGACATGGAGGCGGCGCTCGCCGCCGCGCATCGATACGATGTCAGCGAAATGCCGCAGGGACGCAACTGGTTGCGCCTGCCGGACGGACTCGCCGTCGAACTGATCCAGGCCAAGCCCGCCTCGTGCGTGGCGCGTGCACTGAATATCAACCCGCGCGCGGAGGCGTGACATGACGATCGTCGATAAATACTGGGACGATGCCCGCGAAGGCGACGAATGCGTGAGCCCGACTTACACGGTGACCAAAGAACGCATTCTGGCCTACGCCGATCTCACTGGCGATCACACACCGGTCCACGTAGACGAGGCATACGCGAACGCGAGTCACTTCGGATCGATCGTCGCACACGGTCTGTTTGGCTTGTCTATCGCCGATGGCCTCAAGACCCAAAGCACCTACCGTTTCCTGCCGGGTATGTCGCTCGGCTGGACGTGGGATTTCAATCTGCCGATCAAGGTCAACGACGTGCTGCACGTGAAATTCCGCGTGGGCGCGATGCGTGCGAGCAAAAGTCGTCCAGACTGGGGCATCGTCGTGCTGCCTTCCGATCTGATCAATCAGGATGGCCAGGTTGTCCAGCACGGCGAACATCGTCTGATGGTGCCGCGCCGGCCGGGAGCGTTCTGATGCAAGCCCGTCCTCTCGAAGGTATTCGCGTCGTCGACTACAGCCACTTCCTCGCCGGCCCGTACGTCGGGCGCTGCCTCGCGGCGCTTGGCGCCGAAGTCATCAAGGTCGAACGTCCGGTCAGCGGCGATGCTGGACGTCAGCACGCCACCGTGCTCGATGATGAGCAGAGCGGCTACTTCCTGCAGCTCAACATGGGCAAACGCGGCGTTAGCGTCGACATGAAGGACTCGCGCGGCAAGGAATTCATGCAGCGCCTGTGCGACTCGGCGGATGTGTTTGTCGAGAACTACCGGCCCGGCGCACTGAACAAGCTCGGGCTGGGCTATGACGAGCTGTCCGCCCGCAATCCGAAACTGGTCTACTGCTCGATCTCGGCATATGGCCATACGGGCCCGGACGCGCACCGCGCCGGCTTCGGCCTGATTGCCGAAGCCAGGAGCGGGATCATGCAGATGATCGGCAATCCCGGCGAGCCACCGCCGCTGATGCGCATCTCGCTCGGCGACATGTACACCGGCATTCACGCGGTGGCGGCAATCAACGCAGCGCTGCTCGGCCGCGTGAAGAGCGGCCGGGGCCAGCACATCGATATGGCGTTGTACGACACGCTGGTGTCGATGCACGAGTACGCGGTGCAGTGCTACACGATGCAAGGCATCGTCCCCGAGCAGACCGGCCACGACATGCCGACGTCGACGCTCTACGGCGTGTTCCGTGCCGCTGATGGCGACCTTGTGATCGCCGCGCAAGTAGACGATGCATGGAAGCGCTTCGCAGCGCTGATCGAAGCGCATGGCGGCCCCGCTGGCTTCGGCACCGACACGCGTTTTCACACCCTCGCGGGACGCAATACGAACCGGCTGGAGATTCTGTCCATCGTGAAACCCTGGGTGGCCAACCAGCCGGTCGCACAGGTGCTGGACCTGCTCGATGGCATTGACGTGCCTTGTGCGAAGGTGCAACGCATCGACGAAGTACTCACCGATCCGCAGATCGTCGCGCGAGGCATGGTCGTCGAGCAGGAGCACCCGCGCTACGGGAAGTTGCGTCTGCCGAACCTGCCGTTCCGATTCTCCGATTGCGACACGACGATTCGCAAGGTCGCGCCCGATCTCGGTCAACACAACGCGGAAGTCGCGCAGTCGCTCGGCTTCAGCGTCGCCGAAATCGACGCAATGCAAACCGATGGTGTGCTGTATTCAAAGCTGAGGCCGTGATGACTGACCAATACGCCGTGATCGGCAATCCAATCGGCCATACGAAATCTCCGTTGATCCATGGCCTCTTTGCGCAAGAGACACGGCAGGACATGTCCTATACGGCCATCGAGGGTCCAGTCGAGCCGCAGGACGCCTTCGCCGGGACCGTCCATGCGTTCGTAGCGGCCGGTGGCAAAGGCATGAACGTGACCGCGCCGTTCAAGCTGAAGGCGTTCGCGATCGCCGATGAGCGCAGCGAGCGCGCCACGCTCGCCGGTGCGGCCAACGCGTTGAGCTTCAAGGATGGCCGGATCGTTGCCGAGAACTTCGACGGTGTCGGCCTGCTGCGCGACATCGAAGTCAACCTGAGTCTGCCGATGGCCGGCAAGCGCGTGCTGGTCCTTGGCGCGGGGGGCGCGGCGCGTGGCGCTTTGCTACCGTTCATTGCCGCGCGCCCTGCTGAACTGGTCATCGCAAACAGGGACATCGCCAAGGTAAAGGCCCTGGTCGAACAAGTCGCGAGCAGCGGTCCGCTGGCCACCTGCGGGTACGGTGATCTGGAGGGGATGGGGCAGTTCGACCTGGTGGTCAATGCGACATCGGCCAGCCTCACCGGCGAGTTGCCGCCGGTCCCGCCGAGCGTTTTCAGCCCCACCGGTGTGGCTTATGAACTCGCCTACGGCAAACGACTGACGCCTTTCCTGAGACTCGCACGCAATGCGGGCGTGGCGAGCGTCGCGGACGGTGTCGGCATGCTCGTGGAGCAAGCCGCGGAAGCATTCGCCTGGTGGCGCGGCGTACGACCCCAGACCCATGCCGTAATCGACAGGCTTACCGTTCCGCTCGACTGAACTGAACCGGGACCACATCGAGAAAAGACGCGCCTATGAAGCTTTTCTGTCACCCAAAACGATCTTGTGGATATTAGCCGGATACACCCAGTCGCGAGCCTGGCGCTCGATGAGATCCATAAATGCTGGGGGGCCACTGCAGTAGATCTGCGTGTTCGCATGTGCCGGGCTCATCGCGTGCGAAGTGGTCTGCTCCAATCGGTCAGCATTCAAGCCAAAATGGTGATGGACCGTACCCTCGCTTTTAAGCGCGTCAAGTTCTTTCCGAAACACCGCGCGTTCAGGTGATCGAGCGAAGTTGTGCAGCTCGAATTTTTGACCTGCCGATGCAAGCCGATTCGCGATTCCCGCGATCGAAGCGGCGCCAACGCCTCCAGCAAAAAGAATAGACCGTGTGCTGCCGTCTAAAATAACTGCAGGACTCCGGGGCGTTACGATGAACGCCTCGTCTCCTTGACTCAACGAGATGTCAGCTGCTTCTGCGTCCGTATCGTCATCATCCTGTCGCACAGCGATTACATATGCGCTCGGCCGGGACGTAAAACCGCACAGCGGATATATTCTCTCCTTGCAGATGACGTTGTCGCGAACAAGGGTGATGCAAGCGCCATCGTCAAACGACGGGAGCTCCGATCGGGACCTGGTTTGAAGTTCGACGGCATGGTAACTCTCGGCAAGTTGCCATTTCCGTGTGATGATGACCGGGAGGAGGTTGTCGTGCATGTCTTCTCCAATAAGATCTTCGTCTTCCGAAATCGGGAGTTCGTCGATGTATGGATTGCATGAGATGGCCGGCCCAGGAAACTGTTCGACGGGCCGCTGAATGTAAGATTCAGGTTAGGGCGCGAGAAATCCATCAGCAAGGCGTTCAACGCGCATACCACGTATACAACCGTGCGGATAAAGGGTGGCCGTTGCCTGGTTTTCACCTTTCGCCTAGTTCAACCGCGCCTCAAGCGCCAAAGTGTGAGTGCACCGTGAACCTCGAATGCGGCCACACCTTCTCTTTCAGCCTTGACGGCGAACACTTCCTGCTCGACGGCGAGCCGTTCCAGATTCGCAGCGGCGAGATGCACCCGGCCCGCATCCCGCGCGAATATTGGCAGCATCGAATCAGGATGGCCAAGGCGATGGGGATGAATTGCATCGCCTTGTACATCATGTGGAACTACCACGAGACGCGTCCGGGCGTATTCGATTTCCACAGCGGCAACCGCGATATCGAGGCCTTCATACGGCTGTGCCAGTCCGATGGAATGTGGGTACTGCTGCGCCCAGGGCCTTACGTCTGCGCCGAATGGGATCTGGGAGGCCTCCCTTCTTACCTGTTGAGCGATCCGGACGTCCAGTTAAGGACCGACTCGGCCACCGATGCCCGTTATATGGCGGCGGTGGCTCGCTACATCGAGGAACTGGTCCCGCGTATTAAGCCGTTACTGATCGATCACGGCGGTCCGATCCTGATGATCCAGATCGAAAATGAATTCGGTTCGTATGCGAGCAATCCGGCTTACCTCGAGGAGCTCAGGCAGCTTTGGCTCAAAGGAGGCGTAACCGGGCCTTTCTACACCGAAGACGGCCTCCAGCAACTCGAACGCAATCGCACCACGGTAAGCGGTGGTGCGATTGCGTTGAGCAATGGCGATGCGGCACAAATCGCAACCGTCCGCCGGAAATTTCCCGCGGTGCCCGCGATGGCCGGTGAGGTGTACCCAGGGTGGCTCACTCATTGGGGTGAAGCGGGTTTCGCGGGATTGAACTATGACCTCTCGCACACCTTGACCGCGTTCATGCAGTCGCAACAGTCGTTCAATCTGTATGTCATTCACGGCGGTACGAGCTTTGGTTTCTATGCCGGCGCGAACGTGGATGATTCAGGCAACTATCAACCCGACATCACCAGCTACGACTATTCGGCGCCGATCAACGAGCAGGGCGCGGCGACGCCGAAGTATATGAGGTACCGCGATATCATCGGCAGTTACCTGCCTGCGCCGTTGCCTGATATACCTGACGCCATCGCCGCGCTCGAATGCACAGGCATCGCTGCCTTGATGCCAACGCTCTACGCGTCGATCTGGGACAACTTGCCCGCGGCGCTGCCGCGCGATCAGAGCATCGATCCACAGTCCTTTGAGAGTTATGGTCAGGCGTTTGGCTTCGCGCTGTACCGCAAGCAGTTGCAAGAGTATGCAGGCGGTGCGCTGGATATCGGCAGTGTTCACGACTATGCAACGGTTTTCGTAGGCGAACGCTACGTAGGCGGCGTCTTGAGGGCGCAAATACCATCGGAGTACGCGCAGCCGCTCCACATGAAGCATCGCGCGCCGCTCGCGTTACCTTCGACGTTGCCGGAGCGCGAGTCGAACTCTGGTGGCCTGGCATCGCTAGAGGTCTTCGTGGAGGGTATGGGGCGGGTCAACTTCGGCCCCGCGCTTGTCGACCGCAAAGGACTGCTCGATCCGGTCAGGATGAAAATCGCCGACGGGTCGTTCGCCACGCTCAAGGGTTGGGAAGTCTTCCTACTGCCAATGGATGAAACGTTTATCGCCAACCTGAAGGGAAGTTGCACGAACCCACTGAAGCCCGGGCTATTCTTCAAGGCAAGCTTGCGGCTGGGTGAAGTCGGCGACACCTGGCTCGATATGAGCAACTGGACCAAGGGCATCGTCTGGGTCAACGGGCACAATCTCGGACGCTACTGGAGTATCGGTCCGCAAAGGCGCCTGTATTGCCCTGCGCCGTGGCTCGTGCGCGGTGACAACGAAGTGCTTATCTTCGACCTGCACCAGACCCAGGCGAAGCCGGTGGAACTGGCGGACACGTTGTCTTAGCGCGAGCGCCGCGGGTCGCTGCCGGGCAAGCGGCGAAAAAATGCGGCCACATGCACACCACTACTCCGCTTCAGCGATCGGCAACAGCTCCAGCGTAAGCACTTCGAACGGCGCGAGCTGGACTTCCTGCGGCACATCAGCGTCCAGCAAAGCCGGAATATCGGAAGCCCGTTCACGCCAGATGCTACGCGAATTGAATCGCCCCGCCGCCGCAACCGGCAACTCCAGTTGTCGCCGCAGATCCAGTGTGAAGCGTTGCGCGCGGCTGTCCGGATTCCGCAGCGTCACGATCGCCTTGTGCTGCGCCCACGCCGCCCAGCCGTAGACCACTAGCTGGTCCGGTGCCCCGCCGATCCAGTGACTGTCGCGCAGTACATCGCCATTTTCGCGCGCCCATCGCGCGGCATCCGCGAGCACATCCCAGTCGGACTCGCTCAGCAGCGACGGCGTAATGTATAGCTCCTGCAATTGCGTGCCGCTCCCGAAGTAGGAGCGCACTTCGTTGGCGAAATCATCGCCTGCCGCCGTGTTGAGGCGCGGATTGCACTGCGCGAAGAGGATGCCGTGCAGCATCAGCGAATTGAGCGGAAAGAGCGGACTGCGCAGCACGACGTTGTGATACGTCTGCGCATCGCGGTACGTGATCCAGCGTTCGCGGTTAGTGCCGGTTCCGGCCAGATCGTCATCTTTGCCACCACGCCAGATGGAGTCTGCGTAACGCAACCAGAACGGCGACGGATGCGTCCCTGTAGTGAGATTGATGAAGGTCTCGGGTTTGGCCGCGCGGATGTCCTCGATAAGCCGGATCGCCGCGTCCCAGTCGCTATCGAAGAGGCTGCCTGGAAACACCCTGTCGGCGTTGCCTGTACCGTCGAACTTGAACTGGTTGACGCCGTCCTCATCAAGCAAGGCCATCACGACGTCGTGAAAGCGTCGATAGTAATTTGGCCCCGATAGCGCGAGTCCGTTATCGATGACCTCATAGCCAGCAGCACGGCCGCGCGCCACGCGTTCCTGTTGCGGCGCACAGTAGCCACCCCACGGGGACAGCCATACGCCGGGCGCGGCGCCGTATCGTGCTGCAGCGTCGCGCAGCGGAACGAAGCCATGCGGAAAATCCTTGCTGAAATGCCAGCTGCCGCTAAGGTCGTCCCAGCCATCGTCGAACAGAAACGAATCGATCTGAACGCCGCGCGCTTCATGCAGCTCGCGGCCGATTGCTTCGATGCGCTCCTGCGCTTGCTCCTGCGTGTACGGCGTGAGGTAGCCGATGTCGCCCCAACTGTTGTAGTGCAGAAACGGGCGGTACGGGTGAGCCCGTTCCCGTTCCAGATAGGTGGCGAAATCGCGCCGTAACTGGCCGTCGCGCACGACGCCGGCCACGGCGGAGTAGACCAGCGTCCTGTTCCTTTCCAGCGGCAATGCGCGTTGCAGAGTAAAGCTGACGCTGTCGCCGTCCACATGACTTTCCGCCAGCGGCAGCTCGAAGCCCAGATAGAAATTACCCGCGACGACAGGCGTGCCCTTCAATTCGCTGCTGGCCTGTGCGTCGGCAACACATGTCTCCAGCAATGAAACGACGGCGATATTTTCGTCCCGAAGAAGCGCCGTAATCGCCAGCTGTTCGCGCAGGTATCGTGAGCCTTCGCGCTGCTCCACACTCCACGCCACCTTAAGACGACCCTGAGCGTCGACGAGGGTGGCGCTCACGCGTCGGCCCGCGATTCGTTCGGCCAGACGGGACGCGTAGGGGTTGGGTGCGAGCGCGGTTTCGTTCAGTGGCGCAAGGATCTTCAGCTCGGCCACGCCAACCGTACTTCCGTCGCCGAGCAATAGCGCGAACGGCGCGACGATGGGCAGTGTGCGCTCCCCCGCGAAATCGACCAGCGAGAAATCAGCGAGACGTTCGTCCCGGACGATCCAGCGTAACGCGAGCGCGTCGTTACCGAATGAGCAGGCATCGCCCGTCGTCTGGAACACGGGCATGCCGGCTTGCGTAGGCAAAGCATCGTTGGCGCGCATGGGAGGCCGGCCTCGAGCAGGAGCAACGTCCATAGAGTACCGGCAACGGCCCAGCGCGTCCAAGCCCTCCAGCGAACCCCACTCCGCCCCTAGTTCGCCAGAGCGTTCTGCTCAGGCGGCTCGAGCATGTCGTCCTCGTCGGCATCGCGCGTGACGCCGAGCAAGCCTTCCGACTTGGCCACCACCGCGGTGGCGATGCTATTGCCGATCACGTTCGTCGCCGTGCGGCCCATGTCGAGAAACTGGTCGATGCCGAGAATCAGCAGAACGCCGGCCTCGGGCAGCTTGAACATCGGCAGAACGGCAGCCACCACGACGATCGACGCCCGCGGCACACCGGCGATGCCCTTGCTCGTGATCATCAGCACCAGCAGCATGGTGATCTGCTGCGTCAGGCTGAGCTGGATGTTATAGGCCTGGGCGATGAACAGCGACGCGAAGGCCGAGTACATCATCGAGCCGTCGAGGTTGAACGAGTAGCCGAGCGGCAGCACGAAACCGGTGATCTTGTCGGGCACACCGAACTTCTTCAGTTGCTCCATGACCGCGGGATAGGCGGCCTCGCTGCTGGCGGTCGAGAAAGCCAGGATGGTTGGCTGCTTGACCAGCTTGAGCAGCGTAAATACGCGTGCACCGAGAAACAGATAGCCCGCCGCGATCAATGCCACCCACAGCACCAGCAAGGCCACGTAGAACTCGCCGATGAACCTGCCGTAGGTCGCCAGCACGCCGATGCCCTGAACGGTGATCGCGGCGGCCACTGCGCCGAATACGCCGAGTGGGGCAAAGCGCATCACGAAGTCGGTCACGCGCAGCATCGTCTTGCCCAGGTCCTCGATCGGCGCGAGCAGATGCTGGCCGGCGCGGCCCTTGAACGACGCGATGGCGAAACCGAAGAACAGTGAGAACACCAGAATCTGCAGGACCTCGTTCTGGGACATCGCCTCGAACACGCTCCTCGGGAAAACGTGCGTGACGAAGTCCTTCACATTCAGCGTGGAGGTCTGCAGATTGGTCGTGGCGGCGATGTCCGGCAGCGGCAGGTTAAGCGCGTAGCCCGGCTGAAGGACGTTCACGAACAGCATGCCGAGCAACAGCGACACCACCGAGGCGGAGATGAACCACCCCATTGCCTTGACGCCCATGCGCCCGACGGCGGACGAGTCCCCCATGCTGGCGATACCCCCCACCAGGGTCGCGAACACGAGCGGCGCGATGACCATTTTTATTAGACGCAGGAACACATCCGTGGCGATCGAGAAATAGCCGGCGATCTCCTTGGCGGCTTTCGCATTGGGTGCGTTGATGTTGCAGATATAACCCACAACAACCCCCAGAACCATGGCGACCATGATCCACGTAGTAAGCTTGTTCGTCTTCATGAATTCCTGTCTCCGGCAACTGCGCTAAATCGTGGGTTGAGCATCAATCAATTGGAACCTGGGCAACGCGTCGTCTGCCGGCTCGACACCGGGCGCTTCATACGGCCAGATCGCTTTTACTGCTTCGGCGGCATATAAAGCGGCATGGGCTGCGTGAGGACCTCTGGCTTGAGGATCTCGTCGAGTTGTTGCTCGGACAACAGCCCCCTCTCGAGCACGATGTCGTAGACACGTCCGCCTGTGGCATGCGCCTCCATCGCGACGGATGTCGCGTTGGCGTAGCCGATGTACGGATTGAGCGCCGTCACGATGCCGATCGAGTTCTCGACCGACGCGCGCAAGTGCGCCTCGTTGGCGGTAATGCCTTTGACACAGCGCTCGGCGAGCGTCAGGCAGCCGTTGCGCAGGTGGGTCACGCTCTTGAACAGGCTGTGCGCGATGATCGGCTCGAACGCGTTCAACTGGAGCTGGCCGGCCTCGGCCGCGAAACTCACGGTGACGTCGTTGCCGATGACCTCGAACGCTATCTGGTTCACGACCTCGGGAATGACCGGGTTGACCTTCCCCGGCATGATGCTCGAGCCAGCCTGCATGGGCGGAAGGTTGATTTCCCCAAGACCCGCACGGGGACCGCTGGAGAGCAGGCGCAAGTCGTTGCAGGTCTTTGAAAGCTTGACTGCCACGCGCTTGAGCACGCCGGACAACTGAACGAAAGCGCCACAGTCCTGCGTCGCTTCGATGAGGTTGGGCGCCGTGACAAGCGGAATACCCGTGATTTCCTTGAGATGCTTCAGGATCAGCGGTGCGTAATCGGGATGCGCGGTAATGCCCGTTCCGATCGCCGTCGCGCCCATGTTGATTTCACAGATCAGCAGCGCCGCCTCCCGAAGCCGCTCTTCATCCTCTCCGAGCATCACGGCGTAGGTGCTGAACTCCTGGCCGAGCGTCATCGGCACCGCGTCCTGCAATTGCGTACGTCCCATTTTCAGAACGTCCTTGAACTCCACCGACTTTGCTTCGAAAGCGCGCCGCAAAACGCCCATCGCCTCGATGAGACCCAGAATGCCGAACCACGTCGCGACTTTCAGGGCCGAGGGGTAAACATCGTTGGTGCTCTGGCCAATATTGACCTGCTCATTCGGGTGCAGATACTGGTATTCGCCTTTCTTCTTCCCCAACAATTCGAGCGCGCGGTTGGCGATCACCTCGTTCGCATTCATATTGGTCGACGTCCCGGCGCCGCCCTGAATGACGTCCACCACAAACTGATCATGCAGCTTGCCTTCCAGCAATTCCGCGCAGGCTCCGACGATGGCGTCGCAACGCGTCGCGTCGAGCAGGCCCAGCTCATGATTCGCCTGTGCGGCGGCCTGTTTGATGCAAGCCAGCGCCTTGATCAACTCCGGGTATACCGAGATCGGCGAACCGGTAATCGGGAAATTTTCCAGCGCGCGTAGCGTGTGAACCCCATAGTAGACGTGAGCGGGAACGTCACGATCGCCAAGCAGATCATGTTCGGTTCTAAACGAGATTTCAGCGGCCATAGACATGTTCCTCGCGCGGGATTGGGGTTGAAGACACCCTTGCACCTATATGGAGGAAACAAAAATCCAGCGCGACCGTCATGCTAATTTTTCATGACGCGCGCCAGTCCATGCATAGGTCAGCCGCGTTTGTCGGAAATTACATGATGGCGAAACCGAAATCAGGCAGAATTCGAACACGAATGCCGGTTTGTGACGCGGCCGGTGACATCCAAAACAGGTTTCCCGATCTTGAGGCAAGCGATGAGCACCCAGCAACCGACAATCATCTACACCCTGACCGATGAGGCCCCGCTGCTAGCCACCAGCGCCTTCCTGCCCGTCGTCCGCACATTCACCGCGGCGGCCGGTATCGACGTCACCACCAGCGACATCTCCCTGGCGGGCCGCATCCTGGGCGAATTCCCCGAATTTCTGACCGAGGCGCAACGGGTGCCCGACAGCCTGTCCGAGCTCGGCCGCCTCACCCTCCTGCCCGACACCAATATCATCAAGCTGCCCAACATCAGCGCCTCAGTCCATCAGCTGGTCGGCGCGATCAAGGAGCTGCAGGCCAAGGGCTACGCGGTGCCGGATTTCCCTGAGGAGCCGAAAACCGACGTTGAGAAAGCCATTCGCCAACGCTACTCCAGGTGCCTGGGCAGCGCTGTCAATCCGGTACTGCGCGAGGGCAACTCGGACCGCCGCGCACCCGCCGCCGTAAAAAACTATGCCCGCAAGAATCCGCACAGCATGGGCGAGTGGAGCATGGCTTCGCGCACCCACGTGGCTCACATGAAGCACGGCGACTTCTACCATGGCGAAAAGTCGTTGACGGTGGACCACGCCCGCGACGTGAAGATGGAATTGCTGACACAAAGCGGTAAAGCCATTGTGCTTAAGCCCAAGGTGTCGCTGCTGGACGGCGAGATCATCGACAGCATGTTCATGAGCAAGAAGGCGCTGTGCGACTTCTACGAAGAGCAGATGGAAGACGCCCGCAAAACCGGCGTCATGCTGTCGCTGCACGTCAAGGCCACGATGATGAAGGTTTCGCACCCCATCGTCTTCGGCCACGCGGTGAAGATTTTCTACAAGGAAGCCTTCGAGAAGCACGGCAAGCTGTTCGACGAACTGGGTGTGAACGTCAACAACGGCCTCGTCAATTTGTACGACAAGCTGGAAAGCCTGCCCAGCTCGAAGCGCGAAGAAATCATCCGCGATATGCACGCCTGCCACGAGCATCGTCCCGAACTGGCGATGGTGGACTCGGCCAAGGGTATCTCCAACCTTCATGCGCCCAACGACGTGATCGTGGACGCCTCGATGCCGGCCATGATCCGCATCGGCGGCAAGATGTGGGGCGCCGACGGCCGTCCGAAGGACACCAAGGCCGTGATCCCGGAGAGCACGTTCGCCCGCATCTACCAGGAGATCATCAACTTCTGCAAAACCAACGGCAACTTCGACCCCGTCACGATGGGCACGGTCCCCAATGTCGGGTTGATGGCTCAGCAAGCCGAGGAATACGGCTCGCACGACAAGACCTTTGAAGTTCCGGAAGCGGGCGAAGCGCGCATCGTCGACCTCGCCACCGGCGAAGTGCTGCTCACGCAGAACGTTGAAGAAGGCGACATCTGGCGCATGTGCCAGGTCAAGGACGCGCCGATCCGCGACTGGGTCAAGCTGGCCGTCACGCGCGCCCGCAACTCCGGCATGCCGGCCATCTTCTGGCTGGACCCGTACCGCCCGCACGAAGCCGAGGTGATCAAGAAGGTCGAGGCCTATCTGAAGGACCACGACACTACGGGCCTGGACATTCAGATCATGTCGCAGGTTCGCGCCATGCGTTACACGCTGGAGCGCGTCATCCGCGGCCTCGATACCATCTCGGTCACGGGCAACATCCTGCGCGACTACCTCACCGACCTCTTCCCTATCATGGAGCTCGGCACGAGCGCCAAAATGCTATCCATCGTTCCCCTGATGGCAGGCGGCGGTATGTACGAAACCGGTGCCGGCGGCTCAGCACCGAAGCACGTCAAGCAACTCGTGGAAGAAAACCATCTGCGCTGGGATTCTCTGGGTGAATTCCTGGCGCTCGCCGTGTCACTGGAAGATCTGGGCATCAAGACCGACAACGACAAGGCAAGAATTCTGGCTAAAACGCTGGATGCCGCCACGGGCAAACTGCTCGACAACAACAAAAACCCGTCGCCCAAGACCGGTCAGTTGGACAACCGCGGCAGCCAGTTTTATCTCGCCCTGTACTGGGCTCAGGAATTGGCGGCGCAAACCGACAACGCAGCGCTTGCCGCGCAATTCGCCCCGCTGGCCAAGCAACTGACTGACAACGAGCAGGCCATCGTGGAAGAATTGTCAGCCGTGCAAGGCAAACCGGCGGACATCGGCGGCTATTACCGGCCTGACGCCGAAATGCTGGCTGATGTCATGCGTCCGAGCAAGACGCTGAACGCTGCACTCGCCGCGACGCGGGCTTAAGAAAATCCGGTCGCCCTGTCAATCATCAGGGCGACCGGACGCATGGATGTGCCGGTGCCCCGCCGGACTATTTTCGACCGATCAACAAACCAATCAGCACGCCGACACCCAGGGCCACACCGGCCGTCGTCCACGGACGGTCATGCGCATAGTCGTTGGCAGCCCGGGCAGACTTGCGCCCCGTCTCGATGACGATGACCTGCGCATCGGCCGCCTTCTGTTTCGCGCGCTTAAGACGCGCGCGCACCTTGCCGGACACCGGCTCCGCGTCCACGCTGGAAGCGTGTGCGACGTTTTCCGACGAGCCATTGATGTCGCTCACTGCGCTACCGACATTTGACATACTGCCTCCCTGCAAGCGTGGTTAAGAACATCTACGCATCCCTCATCAGCGCGACCGCTAATAAGGCATTACATCGGTCCGTCAGCTTTGACTTTGACTCTGGCTTTGACCCTGGACCGGCAAAACGCTGAGTTCGACAGTCAGCGTCTCAGCACCCTGCCCGGTGCGAATACCGGATACGGGCATCGCGTCGCGATAGTCGAGGCCGGTGGCGATGCGCACATAGCGCTCGTCCGGACACGTATTGTTGGCCGCATCGAAGCCGACCCAACCGAGTCCGTCGAGGTACGCCTCCGCCCATGCGTGGCTCGCCGCCTGCATCGCGACACCGTCCATCAGCAGATAGCCCGAGACGTAGCGGGCCGGGATGTGGAGCGCTCGCGCCACGGCGATAAAAACGTGCGCGTGGTCCTGACAAACACCGTGGCGGTTGAGCAAGGCCGTCTCTGCATCGGTGCTTACATCGGTCATGCCGGGCTGATAAGCGATCCGGTCGTGGATCGTATTCATCAACGCATGCAGCGACTGCAGCGGTGCGTCTTCGGTGTGCAGGTCAGCGGCAAGCGCCTTGATTCGTTCGCCGGCCCGCGTCAGCGGCGTCTCCCGCTCGAAGACCCAAGGCGGGGCAATACCATCGACCACGCCGAAGATGCCGGCCCGGTCTTCCGTGTCGATCGTTCCCTGCGCCACGATGACGATCTCGCGCTTGTTGCGCTCGTGCCGCACGAAATCGACACGGTTACCCAGACCATCCACGTAAGAGACGTTCGGCTCGACACCGTCGACCGTGACCTGCCAATCGATCACCGTCTGCCCGGGGCACGACTGCGGACGCAACCTCAGGCGTTGCAACGCGTAAGGGACCGGCTGCTCGTACTGATAGTGCGATGTGTGACGAATAGCGATGCGCATGGCCGGTCTCAATCGAAGTTGTAGGTTTCGGCGATTTCAAAACCAAGCCGGTTGTTCTGCCCGATGAAGCCCTCGAGAAACTCGTGCAGGCCCTGCGCAAAGATCTGCTTGACCGTGTTGTCCCGAAGCGTGGCGAGCGTAATGTCGGCGGTCTTATGACAGGCATGGGTGAAGCCATAGTCGTGCGCCAGATACGCGAGGTTCTCGACGATGTTCAGGTAGCAGAAGTTCAGCGAGCGCGGCATGCGGCCGTTGAGGATCAGATAGTCGGCGATATTGGTCGGCTTGTACTGGACGTCGTAGACCCAGCGGTAGGATCGATGCGCGTCGACCGAGCGCAGGATCGATTCCCACTGGTAGTTGTCGAGCGTCGTGCCCACATAGGACACCGCGGGCAGCAACAGGTGGTATTTGACGTCGAGAATGCGCGCGGTGTTGTCAGCGCGTTCGATAAACGTGCCGATGCGGGCGAAATCGAAAATCTCGTTTCTGAGCATCGTGCCGTGGAAAGTGCCGCGAATCAGCGCGGTCTGGCGCTTGATCTGATCGAGGACGACCGGCAGCTCGCTCGCCGCCACCGGCGTTGCCAGCACACGCCTGACCACCATCCACGCTTCGTTCACGCTCTCCCACGCCTCGCGGGTGAGCGCCGTGCGCACCATACGGGCATTCGAGCGCGCCGCTTCGATGCACGACAGGACGCTCGACGGATTGTGGCCGTCGCGCAGCAGATAGTCGGAAACGGTGGCGGCGGTATAGGCGTCGTGTTTCTCCCGGAAACCCTCTTCCGTGCCGGAGGTCACCACCACGGACGACCAGGTTGCTTGAGCATCGGACGTTCGGGTCAGCGCCATGCGCAGCCCGGCGTCGACTATCCGTGCGATGTTTTCCGCGCGTTCGATATAGCGGTGCATCCAGTAGAGTCCGCTTGCTGTGCGTCCGAGAAGCATGTGCTGTCCAATTCCAGTGTCTGTTCTTTTCCGTGTGCCAGCTCTGTATCAGGCTGGCGTTCTGCGAGGCTCGCCACCGGCCCTCAGTCAGCCAATACCCAAGTGTCCTTGGTGCCGCCGCCCTGGCTCGAATTGACCACCAGCGAGCCTTCTTTCAAGGCGACGCGCGTCAGACCGCCCGGCGTGATGCGAATGCGGTCCGACACCAGCACAAAGGGCCGCAGATCCACGTGGCGCGGCGCGAGACCCTTTTCGGTCAGGATCGGTGTGGTCGACAACGCGAGCGTTGGTTGCGCGATGTAGTTGTTCGGACGGGTTTTGAGCTTGGCTGCGAAATCTTCCCGTTCCTTCTTCGACGCGGCGGGCCCGACGAGCATGCCGTAACCACCCGACCCGTGGACTTCCTTCACCACCAGTTCCTCGAGATGCTCCAGCACGTATTTCAGGCTGCCCGGCTCGGAACAGCGCCAGGTCGGCACGTTCTCGAGGATCGATTTGCGGCCCGTGTAGAACTCGACGATTTCCGGCATATAGGAATAGATCGCCTTGTCGTCGGCGATGCCGGTGCCCGGTGCGTTGGCGATCGTGATGTTGCCCGCGCGGTAGACGTCCATGATGCCGGCAACGCCAAGCACGGAATCGGGCCGGAAAGTCAGCGGATCGAGATAGGCGTCATCGAGCCGGCGATACAGAACGTCGATGGCGCGGAAACCTTCGGTTGTGCGCATCGCCACGCGGCCGTCCACCACCTGCAGATCGCTGCCCTCGACCAGATGAACCCCCATCTGATCGGCAAGGAACGCATGCTCGTAGTACGCGGAGTTGTGGATGCCGGGCGTGAGCACCGCGATGGTCGGATTGTCCTGGTTGCCGCCGGGCGGACATACAGCGGCAAGCGACTCGCGCAGCAGCTGAGGATAGGCTTCGACCGGCCGCACCTTGACCTGCTGAAACAGCTCGGGGAAAAGCTGCATCATCGTCTCGCGGTTCTCCAGCATGTAGGAGACGCCGGAGGGCGTACGCGCATTGTCTTCCAGCACGTAGAACTGATTTTCGGCCGTGCGCACGATGTCCACGCCGATGATGTGCGTGTAGACGTTGCCCGGCGGCCGGAAGCCGATCATCTCCGGCAGAAAGGCCTCGTTCTGGGCAATCAGTTCCTTCGGGATACGCCCGGCGCGCACGATCTCCTGACGATGATAGATATCGTCGAGAAAGGCGTTGAGGGCGATCACGCGCTGTTCGATGCCTTGTGAAAGACGTGTCCATTCCTGACTGGAAATGATGCGCGGGATGATGTCGAACGGAATCAGACGCTCGGCCGCCTCTTCTTCGCCGTACACGGCAAACGTAATGCCCGTCTTGCGGAACACGCTTTCCGCGTCATCAGCCTTCTGCGCGAGATTCGCAGGATGCTGCGTATCGAGCCATTGCTTGAGCAGTTCATAAGGCGCGCGGACCCCGTCAGCGGACGTCAGCATCTCATCGAATGGCTTCACTTCGGTTCTCCGTCGTTATTGCGGTTGTTGCTGTCGTTACTGTTGTTGTCGATGCAATAGGGAGGAGCTGCGCGCCGCATCAGCCCGCACCAGCCAGCATTAGCCCGCGTTGTCCTCGAGCACGCTCTGAGTCAGGGTGACCGACGGGATCGTCGGCTTCATCATCGCATGCGCGCGGCGGCGCACCCCGTACCAGCCGGCAACCAGGATCAGGGCCACGACCGGAATCGCAGCAACGGTCCACGTGCCATTCGGATAGTCGAATGCCATCAATACCAGCACCCCCACCAGAAACGCCAGCGTCAGCCAGGACGTCACCGGCGCGCCGGGCATTCTGAACGTCACCGGCTCAGCCTCACCACGCGCCACCGCCTGACGGAACTTCATCTGGCAAACCACGATGAACCCCCAGGTGCTGAGAATACCAAGCGACGCCACGTTAAGCACGATTTCAAATACACTCGACGGCACGAAATAGTTCAGCACGACACCCACGATGTAAATCGCGACCGTGACCAGAATGCCGGCGTACGGCACCGACTGCGAGCTCATGCGGGACAGGAAATGCGGCGCGGAGCCGCCCATCGACAGCGCGCGCAACACCCGCCCGGTCGAATACAGCCCCGAGTTCAGGCTCGACAGCGCCGCCGACAGCACGACGACATTCATGACTGAACCGACACCCGGCACGCCGAGTGCGGCGAAGAATGTGACGAACGGGCTCTGCCCCGCCTTGTAGGCACTCCACGGCAACAGACAAACCAGCAATACAACAGCGCCCACATAGAACACGGCGATCCGCCAGATCACGCTGTTGATGGCGCGCGGCAGCACCTTGCGCGCGTCCTTGCATTCGCCCGCCGCCGTGCCGACCAGCTCGACGCCGGCGAATGCGAACACCACGCCCTGCACGAGCACCAGCGCAGGCAGCAAACCATGCGGAAACAGCCCACCGTTCTCGCTGATCAGGTGCACGCCCGTGCTGTGCCCGCCAACGTGCGTCCCGGTACCCAGAATGATCGAACCGATCACGAGGAACAGCGAGATTGCCGCAACCTTGATGAGCGCGAACCAGAACTCCATTTCGGCAAACCATTTCACGCCGATCAGGTTCATCGCCGCAACGATGCAAAGCGCAATCAGTGCGAAGATCCATTGCGGCACGGATGAGAATGCCGCCCAGTAATGCATGTACAGCGCGACGGCAGTGATGTCGACGATGCCGGTCATCGCCCAGTTCAGAAAGTACATCCAGCCGGCGACATACGAGGCTTTTTCACCGAGAAACTCCCGGGCGTACGACACGAAGCTGCCGCTGCTCGGCCGATGCATCACCAACTCACCCAGCGCGCGCAGGATCAGAAACGAGAAGACGCCACAGACCAGATAGACGACGGCAAGCGAAGGACCCGCTATTTGCAGACGCGCGCCCGCGCCGAGAAAGAGGCCCGTGCCGATCGCGCCGCCAATGGCAATCATCTGAACCTGACGATTACCCAACGTTTTGTGATATCCCGCTTCGTGCGACTCCAGCCAGCTTTTCTTATCTACGTCGCCAGGGGATGCCGGGGAATTCTGGTTGTGCAATGTGGACATAATCAGTTCGATCCTTTTAACGCGGGCACTTGACTTCGCAATCCCGGGAACATATACGGAAGGATGTATGCGCGATGGCGCATCGATTAGGCTACAAATCAACAACTGACATTTCAGAACGATCGTTCGTTTTTCGCGCCGGACCAAGGGCAGTTTGTATCAGGTCACCGAGGGCAGGCAGACAAAAGGTATGTAGCCCAATTTATGGCGGCAACGCTCATGCATATTTCGACTAACACCTATCGAAAAAAAACATCGGTATTCTTGCAATGAGGAACGGTAGGCTAGCGTTGCCGCGTCGCACAGGCGCGGTTGTCGATTGACCCAACACAAGTGATCAATATGGAAGCAAAGTGGTTGGAAGACTTTCTTAGCCTTTCGGATACGAAGAGTTTCTCCCGGTCGGCGCGCAGCCGGAATCTCACCCAGTCAGCTTTCAGTAGACGGATCGTGGCGCTCGAAACGTGGATGGGCACGAAGCTCGTCGATCGCAGCGTCAACCCGATCACCCTCACGCCCGCCGGCCGGATGTTTCGCAGTCTTGCGGCGGACATCCTCCGCAGCATGCATGCGGCGCGCAACCTGGTAGGCGGGTATGAACAGTTCGCCGAAAACGACCATGTGGTTCATTTCGCGGTTGCCCATACCCTTGTCTTTACGCTTTTTCCCGACTGGCTCAAGCGCCTGACCAGCGAGTTCGGCCACATCATGGCCCGGGTTCAGGCCGTCAACGTACCCGAGGGTGTGCAACACCTCGTGGCAGGCGACTGCGACCTGCTAATCGGCTATCACCACCCGCAATTGCCGATCGCGCTCGATCCAAATCACTTTCCATTCCTTACATTGGGTGTCGAGCGCATCGTGCCGGTCTCGGCAGCAGGCAGCGACGGCAAGCCTCTCTTCGAACTCCCTGGCAAGAGCAGCAGGCCGCTGCCCCTGCTCGCCTATTCATCCGGTGCATTCCTTGGCAACGTTGTCGAAATGCTGTTGATGAACGCGACGCAACCGTACTCGCTGTTCCGCTGCTTTGAGACCCACATGTCGGAAGCGTTAAAAGGCATGGTGGTAGCCGGCCACGGAATCGGCTGGCTACCGGAGAGCTGTATCACCAAAGAGTTAAGCGAAGGAAATCTGGTTCGCGCAGGCTCGGACACTTGGGCGACTGAGCTGGAGATACGCCTGTACCGCCCGGTGAAGGAGCGTGGCAAAGCGGCCGAACAGCTTTGGGCTTTCATCAGCTCCGAGCTGGTCGAGCCGCGGGTGGATCAGTTACCGGACATCCTGACCGCGGCGTGAGGCCGGCCGATACGCAGCTATAAGGCGAGCTTGGCCAATTCACCATAAGCGCGATGTAGCCATACCTTGACGCGTTGCCGCTCGAGCATACCCAGGCCGGCGGCGGCGCGGTCGGGATGATTGATGGCGGCCCAGAAGCTTGCGCTTTGCCGATCGATCTTCTGCATCGTCGCGTCGGGCAGACGGCGCAGCGTGATCACGCTCGCGCCGAGCGCTTCGGCACGCGCGAGTTCACCGGATGCCTCCAGAATCTCGAAGCGGTCACCGCGAAGTTCGTTCAATACGATCACCAGCTTGATCCGTCCACCAAACTGGTCGAGCCACTGCCGCAGCAGATCGACCGAATCGCGGCCTGCGTCCATGACGTGCCACCAGGTCAGCGTTAGACCGTGCTCTTCGGCAAGACCGATGACATCCGCGTCGTCCAGCCATTGTCCAAGGGACTGCTGCGTTTGCGCGGCAAGATCGACCAGAACACGCCGCTGCGGATCTTCGAGTGCCTGTTCGATAATGGGATCCAGGCTGTCGTGCTGATCGAGTACTGCTGGAGCGGCAAAATCGGCATAGAAGCGCAACAAGGCGCCATGTGATTTATCGGTGTCGAAGCCGACGAACTGAATATTCTCGTCGATAAAGTACTGGGCCAAAACGCGGGCGACCAGCGATTTGCCGACGCCGCCCTTCTCGCCGCCAATAAAGTGGATGAAGCTCATCTGTGCAGATCCTTTGTCATGAAGCCGGCTAGGTCGAAAGCAGAAAGTATCAGATTTAGAAGGCGGAATTGCGACTTAGTCTACAGGGACAAATATTCGACAATAGCTCAGCCGGTCGACAATTTTTCTACGGGCAGGATACCTTATCAAGTGATCTGTTACGGGGGCTGCGTCGCCGGCCCCGCTCAATGCCGCATCAACGACCACAGCAACAACGCCAGCAACAGCACCACAACCACCTGCCAGAACAGCACCGGATCGCTCTCGAGCAAAGGCTTGCGCCGGATCGGCGCCATCGCGTCCCGACCGCTCGAAAAACGTTCGAGATCAGCGCAGACTTCGAGCACGTCCTGATACCTGCGCACCGGATCGGGTTGCAGCGCTTTCTCCAGCACCAGGTCGAGCCATAGCGGCGCGTCCGGCCGGTACTGATAGAGCGGCACACGGCCATTGAAGCCGTAGGGCAGCTTGCCGCCGCTGAATAGCCGGTACAGGGTCACGCCAAACGCGAACACCTCGGAGCGCGCATCGCCCAGCGCGCCCTTCATCAACTCAGGCGCCATATAAGCGGGTGAGCCCGGTGCGGCGTCGGGGCCCGGCAACTGCATGCCCGGCATATAGCCGAAGCCGAGATCGAGCAGGCGTGTGCTATCGCCCCACATCACCAGCACGTTCTCGGGTTTGATATCGCGATGGAAGATATTGCGGCGATTCAGCACGTCGATCGAATGGCCCAACTGTCGCGCGATCTTGAGCGCACGGGGCAGCGCCATGGGCTGAGGCGTCGCCAGCAGTTTTTCGAGCGTGACGCCTGAGCCGAGCGGCATTACCACATAGAGCCGTGTTTGCCGGTCGGCATCGATCGGCATCGGCGCGAGCACGCCATCGTCGCTGATCTTGCCGGCCAGCCAGCGCTCGCGCACGATCGACTGCCGCACGTTCTCGTCCTGTTCGACACGCGGTTTGGGAAACTTGAGCGCCAGCGGTGTGTTCGGATCGACCAGATCGTGGCCGGCGAAAATCCGCGAATAGAAGCCATCGCTCAATACGCTCTTGAGCAGATATCCATCGACCACCTCGCCTGCATCGGGCACCGCCGGAATCGGCAAGGTGCCGACCACCCGCTCAAGGTAACCGACATCGAGCAACGGCAGGCCGCCCACGTCGAGCACCGCGCTCGTCACGTCGTCTTGCGAGCCGCGCGTCAGCGCCAGCGCGCCCAGCCGGCGTGCCGTTTCGAGCGCACCGCCGCGCGCCGCCAGCACCGTCTGCAGCTCGCGCATCGGCACGCGGCGGTAGAGTCCGTCGGAGCACATCAGCAGGCGGTCGCCCTCGTGCAGCTCAAGCGTTTCGATGCGCGTCACCAGCGTCGGAAGCATGCCGACTGCGTGCGCCACGTAAGAACCGAAGGCGACCGGCACCACGTCGTCGTCACCGAGCTGGGTCAGTTGGCCATCGCGCAGCAGATAGAGCCGCACATCGCCGGCCGCGACCAGATACGCGGTAGCGCGGCGCACGATCAGCGCCGCAAAGGACGCGGACATTTGCTTCAGCGCAGGGTCGACGCGGCCGATCTGGTGCAGCCAGCCGTGTATTGCCTCGAGCGCGCGCGCAGCGGCGACGCCGGGTTGCAAGGTGTCGGCGAGCCCGTAATAGGCATCGATAAAGGTCCGCACCGAGAGTTCGGCCGCGACCCGGCCGCCCTTGCTGCCGCTCACGCCATCGGCAAGAGCGATCACGCTGCCACGCGCGGCGCGCTCCGCCAGATCGCCGAGCATCACGCCGACGTAGTCTTCGTTGATGTGATCCTGCCCGCGGGCGCGGGCAGGGAAAGAAACGCAACCGATCTTGAGCGCGGCGCACTCGCCGCGCTCCGGCCTCAACTGCAGATCGATTTCCTGGCCGCCCATTCCGCGACCGCTAGTGGGCCTTCCCTCTGGATCGTCTGGCACCTGGCTGGTGTTCGGTGCGGGCAAGCTATCCTGGGAGAAGGGTTCATTCATTTACTTTTTGCCGTGGGTCATCACGTCGCTTGTTTCCAGATCGTGCTCGATCTTCTCGAGCACCTGCGGCGAGCGCTTCTTGAGCATCAACAACCAGACTGCGCCAACCAGCATATACGCAACGAACAGATACGGCAGGATGTTATACGGATAATCGGGCACCGGATACACGCTGCCGATCACCGCGCCGACCATTGCCAATGCGCCGAGCACGCCCCACACAACGTTGCTCGTCTTGAGCTCGCCCTGCTTCTTCAGATAAACCGGTGCCGCGATGGCGACCAGGAAATACACGACCAGGAAGCCGAAGGTCGCAAACGTACTGGTATAGCCGAAGGTGTTGAGCGGACCCGTGCCGAGCATTGCGATACACACCACAAAGGTCACGATGGAGGAAAACGCAACGGCAATGTACGGTGTCTGATGCGTGCGGTGCACCATGCCCATCGAGCGATGCACGAACTGATAGCGGCCCATCGAATACAGCAGACGGCTGGACGAGTTGATACACGCAAGCACGCATGAGAACGCGCTGACCGAGGCGATCAGATAAAACACCGGACCGAGCGGCGAGGCGCCGACGCTCGTGAGCAAGGTGCTGAGCACGGCAGAATCGCCGCCGAGCTTGGCTGCGTCGTCGTGGTAGGCAATCGTCATCGAATAGGCCACAAACATGAAGAACAGGCCCGACAGGATCACGCACCAGACCACCGCACGCGGAATGACGCGCAGCGGGTTCCTGGTTTCCTGGCCGAGCGAGGCCGCGCTCTCGAAACCCACGTACGAGAAGATGCCGAGCACCATGCCCTGTGCCATACCCTTACCGCTCACACCCTGCAGCCCAAGTTGCGTATGGTCGATGATATGGTCCGGATGCAGTGCGAGCACGTAGATCAGCACGCCGCCCACGATCACCACCGAAGCGGCTTCGATGGCAAGCGACAGGCGCGAGGAAAGCTTCACGTCACGTGCCGAGAAGAACCAGGCGAGCCCGACAAAGATCGTGTAGACCGCCCACGATGGGATATTGATACCCCAAGCCGTAAAAGCGTTCTGCACGAACACCACGCCTGCGGCGCCAACCCCCATTGCGGTGCCCACGTAAGCCGCGATTAATCCCCAGCCGGCAATGCCACCTGCCATCGGCCCAAGCGCGCGTGAGATATAGATAAAGAACGAACCGGCCGAGGCGATCCGGCTCGAGAGCGCGATGATGCTCATGCTCACCAGCAGCAGCCCGAGCGTCGAAAGACCATAAATCAACCACGTCCCCGCACCGGCCAGCGCCGCGATCGCGGTCACGTTGATCGATGGCGTGAAAGTTGGTGAAAGGTTCGCGATGGATTGGCCGATGACCTCGGGAAAACCTAGCGTGCCGGCACGCAGACCGCCGGATGGTACCGATGCTGGTGTTGCTTGCGTGGTGCTTTGCGGAGTGCTCATGTCGGGCTCCTGATAGAGGGGTGAATCAAGGTTGAATGCACTCAACTTTTCCACAGTCAAAAATCTCAAAACAACTCAATTCATGGGGTCCATCCAGGAATCCACGAAGTACCCGCGAGCGGAATACGCGCCATTGCCGCGGCCTCGACCGTCAACGCGACCAGATCCTCCGGTTCGAGGTGATGGACGTTCTGCTTGCCGCACGCTCGCGCGATCGTCGTCAGTTCCATGTTCAGCGTCTTCAGGTAGTTGCGCACGCGGCGCGAACCTTCATCGGGCTGCACACGTTGTTCGAGCACCGCGTCCTGGGTGGTCACGCCGACCGGGCACTTGCCCGTGTGGCAGTGATGGCAGAAACCCGGCGACGTGTTCAGCGCCGCGTAGTCCTCCTCCGCCGAATGCAATGTGCCGTTCTGAAAGTACGTATCGCTGTTGCAGCCGAGCGCCATCAGCATGCCCTGCCCGATCGCCACCGCATCCGCGCCGAGTGCCAGTGCCTTCGCTACGTCGGCACCGGTGCGGATGCCGCCCGAGACGATCAGTTGCACCTGGCCTTTCATATTCAGATCTTCGAGCGCGTCCACCGCCTGGCGAACCGCGGCCAGCGTCGGAATGCCGACGTTCTCGATGAAGCAGGTCTGCGTCGCCGCCGTGCCGCCCTGCATCCCGTCGATCACCACCACGTCCGCGCCCGCATGCACCGCGAGCTTGACGTCGTTGAACGTGCGGGTTGCGCCGACCTTCACGTAGATCGGTTTTTCCCAATCGGTGATTTCGCGCAGTTCCTGAATCTTGATCGCCAGATCGTCCGGGCCAGTCCAGTCCGGGTGACGGCTCGCCGAACGCTGATCGACACCGGCCGGCAAGGTGCGCATCGAGGCAACACGCGGATTGACCTTCTGCCCGAGCAGCATGCCGCCGCCGCCCGGTTTCGCGCCCTGGCCGATTACGATTTCGATCGCATCGGCGCGGCGCACGTCGTCCGGGTTGAAGCCATAGCGCGACGGCAGGCACTGATAGACCAGCGTCTTCGACGAGCGGCGCTCTTCCTGCGTCATGCCGCCGTCGCCGGTGGTGGTCGAGGTGCCCATCGCGGTCGCAGCCTGCCCGAGCGCTTCTTTCACGTTCGCCGAGAGCGCGCCGAAGCTCATGCCGGCAATCGTGATCGGAATATCCAGCACCACCGGCTTTGTGGCGAAGCGCGTGCCGAGCACGGTCTGCGTCGCGCATTTCTCGCGGTATCCTTCGAGCGGATAGCGCGACAGCGAGGCGCCGAGAAACAGCAGATCGTCGAAATGCGGCACACGGCGTTTCGCGCCCAGGCCACGAATCTCGTAGAGGCCGCGCTGCGCGGCGGAGTGGATATAGTCGATCGTCTTGCGGTCGTAGCCTTGCGACTCTTCCTGCTGCAAGCGGACGAATTGAACGGATTTGGCTTCCATGGGGGCCTTCTCAGAGAGCGTGTGTTCAATATTCCTGGTTCGCGTCGGCGTTCCAGTGATAGAGCGTGCGAGCGGAGGCGATCCGTTTGAACGACGCCGGGTCGTGGTCCATGCCGGCAGCGGAGAGCAGCGCGCGCACCGCGTCGATATCCGTCTGCGTCATCGGCTCGTACTGTGCGTCCGCGCCGAGCGATTTCACGTCGCCGCGCACGTACAGCACCGCTTCGTAAAGCGAGTCGCCGAGCGCATCACCCGCATTGCCACAGATCACCATGCGACCCGCCTGCGCCATGAAGGCTGAGAAGCTGCCTACCGAGCCGCCCACCACGATGTCGCCGCCCTTCAACGAAATACCGCAGCGCAGGCCCGCATCGCCGTCGATCACCAGCAGGCCGCCGTGCGCCGAAGCGCCCGCGCCGTTCGACGCGAAACCCTTCACATGCACTTTGCCGCTCATCATGTTTTCCGCGACGCCGGTGCCCGCGCTGCCGTCGATCTCGATCGTCGCGTGCTTGTTCATGCCGCCTGCGTAATAGCCGGCGTGACCGGCGATCGTCACTCGCACCGGCGCATCCACACCAACCGCGAGGTTATGCGCGCCGTTCGGTGAGACGATGGTCACCGCCTGACCCTCCAGTTCGCTCGCCGGTTTGTGCAGGAACTGGTTCAGCTCACGGACCGTCGTACGCTCCAGATCGAAAGTCAGGCTTTCCATACATACATCTCCTCAGGTGCGGGTTCGAAGACCCTGGCGTTCTTGATGTCGGGCAGATGCGCGAGCGAGCGGAACTCGGATGCGATCGCGACGTAGTCGTCGTTTTCCGCGACCACCGCCGGCTTGCACGCGAACGGATCGCGAATCAGCGCAAGTTCGGTCGAGGTGCCCATCAGGAACGTGTAGAAGCCGTCGAGTTCTTCGAAACCCTTCTGCAAGGCGACCGGCAACGTGTCGCCTTCGCGCAGCCGCCATTCGAGAAAGCGGCAGGCGGCTTCGGTGTCGTTGTCGGTATCGAAGTGAATGCCTTGCGGTTCGAGCTTGCGGCGCACGCCATGCGCATTCGAGAGCGAGCCGTTGTGGACGAGGCAGAAATCATCGCCGGCCGTGAACGGATGCGCGCGGTCGGGCGTTACCGCCGATTCGGTCGCCATGCGTGTATGGCCGACCAGGTGCGAGCCTTTCAGGTTCGCAAAGTCATAACGCTCGGCGACTTGCGACGGCGAGCCAATATCCTTGTACAGATCGATCGAGCGGCCGCTCGACAGCAGATACAGCTTTGGATAGCGCTCGCGCAGCCACGTCTTCACGCGCTCGACATTGCCTTGCACCGTCAGTACCGCATGATTGCCTTTCGCATCGACACGGGCGGTCACGTCCATCGCCGCGTTCAATGCGTCCAGCAGCGGTTGCCATGCGAAGTCCGCGCCTTCGTCGGTGAAGCCCGCGTAGATGCTCAGCTTTCGCTGGCTCGCGTCGACTTGTTTGCCGAACACCGCGAGGCCCGCCGAATCCGGTCCGCGCTCGGTCATGCCGATCAGCATCGGCACCATCAGTTCGCCGAGCCGTTCGCGCAATGCCGGCGTCTTGACCAGCAAGCCCACAATTCCGCACATGGTGCTTCTCCTTAGAAGAATTCGAGGTAGGTCTTCAGTTCCCAGTCCGAAACGTGGCGCATGTATTCGATCCACTCCATCCGTTTGAGCTTGAGGAATTCATCGGCAACCGGGCCGAGCGCGTCGCAGATCACGCGGTCGCTTTCCAGCGCGTCGAGTGCTTGCTCGAGGTTTTGCGGCAGCACGCCGATGCCGTGTTCGGAGAGTTTCGCGGGCGACCACTCGTAGAGATTCTCGTTAGCCGGTTCGCCCGGCGACAAACCACGGTCAACGCCGTCCAGCCCCGCGGCAATCACAGCCGACGTCGCGAGATACGGATTGCATGCGCCATCCGGCAAACGCAACTCGATGCGCTCGCCGGGCATGCGCACCATCGTCGAACGGTTGTTGTCGCCGTAGCTGATGTAGGCCGGCGCCCACGTTGCGCCTGTCAGCGAGCGGCCAACCACGAGGCGCTTGTACGAGTTCACCGTCGGATTGCACAGCGCGGCCAGCGCGGGCGCGTGCGCGAGCAAACCAGCGGTGAATTGATAGCCGAGCGTGGACAGGCCCATGCCGAGCTTGTCGCTCTTGTCGGAGAACAGGTTGCGTTCGCCGTCGCCTATCGACATATGCATGTGCATGCCATTGCCGGGACGATTCGCGAACGGCTTCGGCATGAACGAGCAGATCATGTCGAGTTCATTGGCGATCTCGGAGGCGGCCATCTTGAAGAACACGTAGTGATCGCACGAGGTCAGGCAATCGGTGTACGTGTAGTTGATTTCGAACTGACCGTTCGCGTCTTCGTGATCGATCTGATAGACGTCGATGCCGACCGCGCGCATCGATTCGGTGAGCGTTTCCAGGAAGACGCGCGTACGCGAGAGTCCCTTGTAGTCGTAGCACGGCTTGGCGAGCGTATCGCTCGGATCGCATGGCTCAAGCGTGCCGGACGCCGAACGACGCAGCAGCGAGAATTCCGGCTCCAGACCTGTGAAAAGCGTCCAGCTGCGCTCGGTCATCCGTGCGACCTGTTTCTTCAAGGTCACGCGCGAATCGTATTGCCATGCTTCGCCATCCACATGACCGTCGCAGACGATCCGTGCCAGGCCCGGCTGCCACGGCACCGGCGTGAGCGTCGCCAGATCGCCGACGGCCATATAGTCGGGACCGTTCGGCTCGATCCCTACTCCCCAGATCGCAAACCCCGCGAAACCGGCACCCGCCGTCAACACGCTCTTCAGATGACTGACCGGCACCGACTTCGCCTTGGCCACGCCGTGAATATCGACAAACTGCGCCAGCACGTACTTCACGCCCTGCTGCGTCAGATATGCCTGCGCCTCTTCCGCCGAGCCGAAGCGGGGCACGCATCCGAGCTCGTTGACCGGCAGCTTGCTCGCATCGTTCAGGTTCATCGCCACTCCTTGCAACTGCATCTTTCGTGGTTTGGAAAGCCACACGCAGCGCGTGTGACCGGGTTGCGCAACACGCTCCCGAACGCCGCTTGTGCCGCGCTTCGAGCCTGTTTTCAATCGGTCGGATATTTTATTGGTGAGAAACAAAGATTCTTTTTGTGAAACTCTTTGCGCGTGACTCAGCGCTGCAATCTGCTACGCTTTCGTTTTACGTGAGGCTTACATGCAAATCGGTGAAGATAATAAAACGCCGCTTGAACGCTATCTCGGCAACACCATTCGCGAATTACGCCAGCGCCACGGTCTGACCATCGCTCAGGTTTCCGCTCAGGCCGGCATCAGCCGCGGCATGCTCTCGAAGATCGAAAACGCGCAGACTTCCGCAGGTCTCGAGGTCCTCAACCGCATTGCACAGGCGCTCGGCGTTTCGCTCTCCATGCTGTTTCGCAATTTCGACGTGCCACAAGGCGGTGCACAGCTCGTCAAAAAAGGCAGTGGCATGGAAGTGGTTCGCAAGGGCACCAAAAGCGGCCACACCTATCACCTGCTTGCCTATGACCAAGGTCCTCGTAAGCTTTTCGAACCCTTCCTGATTACGATGGAGGACGAAGCCGAACGCTTTCCCGTGTTTCAGCATCCGGGCACCGAGTTCATTCACATGCTCAAGGGCGTGATCGAATACCGTCACGGTCAGCAAACCTACATTCTTCATCCTGGCGACACGCTCACTTTCCAGGGCGAGATACCCCACGGTCCGGAACGCCTCATCAAGACGCCCATTCAATTCCTGTCGATCTTTGTCTATCCGCAATCGAGTGCAGCTGACTGATCGCTCGCCGCGGCCGTCCCAGTCAATGCCTTTAACAATGCAACGTTTGTGCCATGTTTATCTGAGTGAATCAAAGATTCCCACCAATAAACGCTTTGGGCGCCATGCGTCGTTCCTGATTTCGATGCTGAAAGGTTCATCAGCCTGACTCCGGTGCACATCGTCGCTGTGACTGGTGCGACTTTGCACAAAAACGAGGTGGGCGGTTAAGCAGCGTTAAAAGCAACGCTTATACAAACGCGCGCTATGGCGCCTGAATCAGCGCAATGCATCGTCCGGCAGATCGGGTAGCGCCCGCGCGAGCGACGGTTGAATCGCGTTGTCCAGCACGCCGCGCGTCAGCATGACGATGTCGCCGGCGAACTGTTCCCACTCGCCCTGGCGATGCAGCAGAAAAAAATCGCGCCGCCCGAGCCGGCTCGGCGGCAACGGCATCACCGCGATATCGTCCAGATAGTGCCGCGCCTGCCACAGACACAAAGGCGTCGAAATTGCGAACCCCGCCCGCGCGGCCACCAGACTCAGCAGCGGATCGGTCGCATCGAACTCGTAACGCCGCGGACTGTTAATGCCCAGATGCCGCACGAAACGTTCGATCTGCTGGCCGATCACCGAGCGCGCCGTATAGCGGATCAGCGGCAGCTCGAGCGCAAGTGTGCGCCAGTCGATATTGCGGCGTCCGTTCAACTGGCTGCGCGCAACCACCACCACGAATGCCTCGGAAAACAGCGGCACTTCGACGATCCGTGGGTCGTTCAGCGTGGTCTGCGTGCAGATCGTGATATCCAGTTCGCGGTCGTGCAACTGCTTGCTCAAGCCCGGCGTGAGACCGGACCACATCGAAATCTGCCGCTCTGAATTCGACACCGCACGAATCAATTCCGGCCCGACAGTGGCCGCGAACGAATCGACGCAACCCAGGCGCACCGGCATCTTGCCGGTATGCGAGGCATCGCCGATCCGCGCGCTCACCATCTGCGCGTGTTCGATCAACGGCCCTGCCAACTCCAGCAACGCGCGCCCCGCTACATTCGGGCGCGGCGGACGGCTCTCGCGATCGAACAGCGTCAGGCCCTGATCTCGCTCCAGCGCGGCAATCGACTGGCTGATGGCGCTCTGGCTCACGCCGAGCTGCTTCGCCGCGCCCGTCATCGAGCCGCTGTCGCAGACAGCCACAAAAGCCTGCAACGCGCGCAGATCGATCGGGGTCGGGGTTCGTCTCATGAAGTGCTCCGCTCGCGGGGTGACATGCCGGTCATCCTGTGCGGTACGCGCGGCTCGGTGCCGATGTTCGCAGGCATGGTGCACAGGATGAGAAATTGCATTGGCTCGCCATAAGTTTGCCTAATACAAAATTGGCGCGGCCAACGTTTTCCTAGAATTCGCCTCATTGCCCATACAGAGGTCCACATGAGCCACTACGATTTCATCGTGATTGGCGCTGGCGTCATCGGCGCGTCGGTCGCCCATCATCTCGCCGCACTGGGCGCGCAAAGCGTGCTGGTTATCGAACAAGGCACGATCGGCGCGGGCACCACGTCACAGTCGTCCGGCCTGTTGCGCACGCACTATTCGGTGCGCCAGAACGTGGAACTCGCGCGCTCTTCGTGGTGGGCATTCAATAATTTCGCTGACTATCTCGGCGACGACGAAGCGTCCTGTGGTCTCGTCAAGTGCGGCTATCTGATCTGCGCGCCCGACGGCGACAAGCTGGAGCCGCTGCGCGCCTCGCTCGCCGCGCAGCAGGATATGGGCATCGAAGTGCAACTGCTCGACAAGGCTGAGGCGCACGAGCGCCTGCCGATTGCGCACTTCGACGACGCCGCGCTGATCGGTTATGAACCTGAGGCGGGTTTTGCGGATGCCTATCTGGTGGCGACCGGCTTCGCCCGCTCTGCGCGCCGACGCGGTGTCAAGATCATGGAAGGCGTGACGGTTATGGGGCTCGTGCGCGAAGGACGCCGGATCACCGGGGTCGCAACCAGCGCGGGTAACTTCAGCTGCGGCACGCTGATCAGCACGCAGAACATCTGGACGTCGGAACTCGCCGGCTGGATCGGTGTGCCGCTGCCGGTCAAGCCGGAGCGACACACGGTGCTTGCGCTCGAGTGCGACGGTGCCGCCTACTCGTTCAAGATGCCGGCGTTCAAGGACCTGGGTTCGGACGGCATGCTCTATTACCGCAGTTACGGCGGCAGCCAGATGCTGGTGTCGGAAGGTGTGGTCGGCGAAACGTTGAACTCGCCGGAAACCGAACAGGGCGATATCTCGCTCGACTATGTTGCCGAAGTCGGCGCTCAGGTGGTGGAACGCTTTCCGGCTTACGAGGCCGCTGGTCTCGCTTCGTCATGGACCGGTGTGTACGACGTGACGCCCGATTGGAATCCGGTGTTAGGCAAGGTCGGCGATATCGACGGACTCATTGTCGGCTTTGGCTTCTCGGGGCACGGCTTCAAGCTGTCACCGGGCATCGGCAAGGTCCTCGCGCAGTATGCGCTCGGTCTACCCACGGATGTTTCTCTCTCACCCTATGCGCTCGACCGGTTCGCCAGCGGCGAGCTGCTGGTGGGCAAGTACGGTTCGGGCGCAGTCTCCTGACTCCGAATCCCGATCTCTGAATCGCTCGCCATCGGATTCGGGCAGCGCATCGCGTTGCACATACGTCACGTCGTCTCACCACGAGCGATCGGCTAATCGCGCAACGCGATTCCAGCGCCGAAAGAACGTTCACACCCTCCCCCTCCGATTTGCACTCAGGCCACAAACCTGACGTGCAGGTGCCGACTTTCCCTCCGTTATCGACGCCGAAAAAAGCTTGGCTATTTTTTTTGTTGCAGTATAGTCCGGTCTAGACCGCATCGCGAAGGGATTTCATCGAGGTATCGCGGACGCGCACAACGTTTCCCCAGCCGTTCCCTTTCTGCACGGAGTGTTCGCCATGAATCGTCTGATCGCGTTATGTGCCGCCGCCGTCCTGTTCAGCTCCGCATTTCCAGTCGCCGCGGGGTGTCTGGACGACGTGAAGTCGAGCGGTGTCCTGACAGCGGGCAACGGCCTGATGGGTACCCGCCCTTTCGTCTGGCAAAACGAAGACGGCAGCTACGGCGGGTTCGAGGCCGATATGCTGAAGGAGGTGGGCAAACGCATCGGCGTGCCGAAGACGGACTTCGTCGTCACCGAATGGAGCACGCTGATTCCCGGGCTGAAATCGAAGCGATGGGACATCATCTTTTCATCGATGTCGGCCACGCAGGAGCGCATCCAGAGCGCCAACGTGCGTTTCTCACGGCCCTACTTCCTGCTCTACGACGAAATCATTGTCAAAACCGATTCGCCGATCCAGTCGTTCGCAGATCTGAAGAACCGGAAGGTTGCCACAACACTCGGCACCAACGATTCGGTGAACGCGCACCGGCTCGCGACCGAAGGCCAGATCGGCGAAGTCATGGACTTCAATTCGTTCGGCGAGCCATTCATGGCGTTGCAAAACGGCCAGGTCGACGCGGTGCTGCTCGATCAGGGCACCCTGCTCGGCCAACGCGAGAAGATGAAAAACCTACGCGTTGTCGGTCAGCCGATCTACTACCACCCGAAGCCCGAATGGGTCGACGCCGAGAACAAGGCGAACTATAAATTCGGCACGAGTGCCGCAGCGGTGCGCGCAGAGTGCAGCGATCTGCTCACCGCGATCAATGGCGCGCTGCAATCGATGGATCAGGACGGCACGCGCCAGAAGATCCTGACGAAGTACGGTGCATGGTCGCCGGAGCAAGCGGTGCTGACGAAGTAATCGCACCGATCATGAGCGAGTTCTTCTTTACGCTGATTCCGCGCTACTTTCCGTTTCTGCTGAAGGGCGCGTGGGTGACGATCGAACTGTCGGTCATCAGCATGACGTGTGCGATTGCGCTCGGCCTCGCGGTCGCGCTAGGCCGGCTGTCGTCACGGCGCTGGCTCGACTGGCTGCTGCGCGCTTATGTCGAGATCTGGCGCGACGTACCGCTGGTGGTTCAGTTGCTGGTGATCTACTTCACGTTGCCGCAGGTCGGCTTGACCTTGCCGGGATTCTGGGCCGGCGTGCTCGGCCTCGCGCTGAACCTCGGCGCGTATCTTTCGGAAGTGTTCCGCGCAGCGATCCAGGCGGTAGACAACGGTCAGCGTGAAGCGGGGCTGACCATCGGCATGTCGCACACGATGATCTACCGGCGGGTGATTCTTCCGCAAGCGCTGAAGGTTGCGCTCCCCACGATCGGCGGCTATTTCATTTCGTTGCTGAAGGATTCGTCCTTGGTGTCGTTCATCGCGGTCAACGAATTGCTCCGGCACGGCACGATTGTGATCGCCGATACCTTCATGAGCATGCAGGTCTATCTGATGGTGGCGATCATCTACTTCGCGATGAGCTTTGCTGCCGCACGCGGCGTGCGATGGATCGAGCAGCAGTTCACCCCGGTACACCGCGGCGGCAAGCGCGTGTCGACACAGATTCCCGCAAGCAAGGCCGGCGCGGCGAGCACGGAGCCCAATCTTGAAACCTGATCTGAACGGGACGGCGAATCCTTCAACGTCTATTCTCGAAGTGCGCGCACTCGAAAAATCATTCGGCGCGGTACAGGTGCTCAAAGGCATCGACCTGCGTATCCGGCCCGGCGAGGTCAGTTTCTTCATCGGTCCGAGTGGCGGGGGCAAGTCCACGCTGCTCCGTTGCATCAATTTTCTGGACATGCCGACCGGCGGTGAAATTCATTTCGACGGCGAACGGCTTTGTCATCAGGATGGCGCCACGTTTCGCACGAAGCCGGAAGCGCAACTGCGCATTGCACGGCGCAAGATGCCCATGGTGTTTCAGCAATTCAATCTGTTCGCTCATCGCACCGTGCTCGAAAACGTGATCGAAGGGCCGATCCACGTGCAGCGTCGCCAACGCGACGAAGTCATCAGTGAGGCCTCGGCGATCCTGCATCAGGTTGGTCTGGGCAATCGCCTTGGCTACTACCCCGACCAGTTGTCGGGCGGCCAGCGCCAGCGCGTTGCGATTGCGCGGGCACTGGCGATGAAACCGAAAGTCGTCCTGTTCGACGAGCCGACCTCGGCGCTCGATCCGGAGCTTGTCGCGGGCGTGCTCGACACGATTCGCACCCTTGCCGATGCGGGTTTGACGCTTGCCATCGTTACCCATGAGATGGCGTTCGCACGCAAGCTCGCCGACACGATTCATTTTGTCGCCGACGGCGTCATTCTGGAGTCAGGCACCCCTGACTCGATTCTCGGTGCAACAGGAAACAGCCGCATCGCCGATTTCATTCGGGCAGTTGAGCGGTGAGCAGCGTGCAACGTCAATCACATATAAAGGAAACGGAGATGTCTGAAACCATTCAACAGCGCGTCGCGCGCGCGGTGACCGACGATCTGGTGCGGGCGTTTCGCGTCGACGGCGCGGTGTGTATTCGCAACATTTTCTCCGAGGATGAACTGGCGATGTTGCGCGAGGCCATCGACCACAACATCGCTCAACCGAGTCCGCGTGCAAAAGTGGCGAGCCGGCCGGACGATCCAGGCTGGTTTTTCGAAGACTTCTGCAACTGGCAGGATAACGACGGTTATCGTCGTTTCATCATGGAGTCGCCTGCGCCGAGCGTTGCGGGTGCGTTGATGGGCGGCGAAGCGGCCCGTTTCTATCACGATCATCTGCTGGTGAAGGAGCCCAACACGCGCCAGCGCACGCCGTGGCACCAGGACCAGCCGTACTACAACATCACCGGCAACCAGAACGTCAGCATGTGGATTCCCGTCGATCCGGTCGCGCGAGCATCAACACTCGAATTTGTCGCAGGTTCGCATCGCGGGCCATGGCTGATGCCGCGCACGTTCATTGCCAACGAGGCGAAGTGGTTTCCCGAAGGCAGCCTGACCGATTTGCCCGACATCGAAAGCAATCGCGACGCGTATCCGATCATTGGCTGGGAGCTCGAACCCGGCGATATGGTGTGCTTTCATATGCTGACGTTGCATGCCTCGGGCGGCGTTGGTGGTAACCGTCGGCGCCGCGCGTTTTCGCTGCGCTTTATCGGCGACGATATCCGTCACCAGCCACGCCCGTGGCGCACATCGCCGGAGTTTCCAGGTCTGCGCGAGACGCTAGCCGAAGGCGCGCCGATGGCGCACCCGCTGTTTCCGATAGTGTGGCGCGCAGAACAGGGACAGGTGAGCGCATGAGCGAAGCGAAAAGCGAATTGGACGACGCCGTGAGAAACGCACCGGTGCCCGCACATATCCGTGCGTTGCCGCTCTATGTACCGGGCCGCTCCGAGCAATCGGTTGCGCGCGAATATGGTCTTGCACGCATCATCAAACTGGCGTCGAATGAAAATCCGCTCGGCTGCAGCCCACATGTCGCGCAAGCGTTGGCCGAGCAGTTCAGCGGCGCGGATACCGCTCTCGCGCGCTATCCGGATAGCGATGCATTCGATCTGCGTAACGCGCTTGCCCGCTATCATGGTGTGCCGGCCAACCACATCGCGGTGACGAACGGTTCCCACGAACTGATCGATCTGTGCGCCGCGTTGAGTCTGCGTGCCGGCACCGCCGGCCTCTATTCGCAGTACGCATTTCAGGCCTATCCGATCAGTATCAAGGCGCGCGGCGCCACCGCAATCGAAGTACCGGCGTCCGATTACCGTCACGATCCTGCCGCGATGCGCGCGGCGTTGACCCCCGCAACGCGCCTCGTCTACATCTGCAACCCCAACAATCCAACGGGTACGTTGCTGTCCCCGACAGAGATCGAAGTCATTCTGGATTCGGTCGGCCCCGATACGCTCGTGGTACTCGATGAAGCGTATATCGACTACGTCGATCCCACGCTGCGCCCCGATTCGATTTCACTGCTTGCGCGTTATCCGCAACTGGTCGTCGCGCGAACGTTTTCGAAGGCATACGGGTTAGCGTCGCTGCGAGTCGGTTACGGCATCATGCATCCCGATCTTGTCGATGCCATTGCTCGAATCCGCCCGACGTTCAGCGTCAATGCACTCGCGCAGCGCGCGGCACTGGCGGCGCTCGCCGATCGCGCGTTTCTGCAACGCACGCAGAGTCTGAATCGTGCAGGCATTGCGCAAATCACCCAGGCGCTGGAGCGTCAGGGCATTCCGTTCATCCCTACACACGCGAACTTCATTGCGATTGGCCTGAACGACGCAAAAACGGTGGCCCAACGGCTGCTACAAGCCGGCATCGTGGTCCGGCCGCTCGGCGCATACGAACTGGACGACCTTGTCCGCGTGACCGTCGGTACCGAAGAGGAAAATGATATGTTTCTGCGCGCGCTGTTCGCGGCGCTTGGGCGAGACTGAAAGCGTAATAGAATCGGTGTCGCTCAATTCGGAATCGAAGGGTAGTACATATGGCTCAAAAACCCGGTGCGCCGTTTCAGCAGATCAAGGCCGTTGTACGCGACAAGGTTCGTGCAGGCGAATGGGGCGTTGGCGAGCGCATCCCGTCGGAGATCGATCTGGCGACGGCGTTCGGGGTCGCACGCATGACGGTCAATCGCGCATTGCGCGAACTGACCGCCGAGGGTGAACTCGAACGCGTGGCCGGCGTCGGCACGTTTGTCGCCGAAGGCAAACCGCAGTCGAACCTGCTGATGATCGCTCATATTCGCGATGAGATTCGCTCGCGAGGGCACGAGTATGCCTGCAAGGTCATTACGCTGGTGCGCGAAGCCGCTTCGGTCGAGGTCGCCGCGGCGTTCGGGCTGCCGAGGAATACGCCGGTGTTTCATCTGACCTGCGTACATCTGGAAAACGGGCGGCCCATTCAGTTCGAAGACCGGTATGTGAACCCCGCCGCCGCGCCGGATTTCCTCACGCAGGATTTCACGGCCGAGCCGCCATCGCAGTATCTCTACAACAACGTGTCCCACTACGAACTGGAAATCGAGCATATCGTCGACGCCTGTTTGCCGACGCCTGAACAGGCAGCGCTGCTCGAGATGCGAACCGACGAGCCTTGCTTGATGCTGACGCGGCGCACGTGGACCGGCGGCACGCCGGTCACACTCGCCCACTTCGTGCATCCCGGCAAGCGGTATCGGCTCGGTTCGCGCTTCAAACCGAATTCGATGCCGAGCCAGGGGTTGGCGAGAGGCCGCTGAAGCGCATGCAGGCGTCAGTCGAGTTTGTTGGGCTCGAGAAGCGCCAGCGCCGGCCGTACAACGCCCTCCAAGAGCGCACGTTCCGGCCTTGTCCGGGCAAGCACCCGTATGCCGAGATGGAGTCCTAGCAGCAAGCGCGCAAGATCGTCCGCAGACTGGGCAGTCGAAATCTCGCCAGCCTGCTGACCCGCGTGCACACAGCGCCGGAAAAACGCTTCTACCGCCACCAGCACATTGGCGATCATCGTCTGGAAACCGGCGTCGTGCGGTGCAACCTCAAGTGCCGAATTCACCAGCAGACATCCCTTACGATCCCTGTCGCTGACCGATCGCTCGACGATCTCCCGAAAGAATGCCTTGATGGCATCAAGAGGCGGCAGGCTCCGCTCGAATCTCGACACCCGGTCGCCGAAGCTATTTTCTATGTAGTGGGTCAGCGCCCGCTGAAACAGCGAACGTTTATCTCCGAACGCGTTGTAGAGGCTCGCCCCCGTAATACCCATGCACTGCGCAAGATCCCGCACAGAAGTCGCCTCGTAGCCATAGACCCAGAACTGGTGGGCGGCTGCATCGAGGACCGCATTTTCGTCGAATTCCCGTGGTCGGACCATGCTTACTCCAGCCATCGCGCAACGTCTTCCCGGTCGGGATTGCAACGTCACACACGTTGCGATATTCTAAATCATCCGATCTAAAACAACCTGGAGCCATAGCAAACCTGCTTTGGTGCCGCACGACAGCCAGCACGCGCGCATCAGGCGGTCTGAGAACGCAACGCACAGGAACATCATGACCGTGTACTCCGCAGAGGAGCGTCTGAAAACGTTGTTCGTCTCGGGCCTGGCAGGCAACGCATCCGAGTACCGCGCGTTTCTGTCCGAACTGACGCGTCACCTGCGTGGCTACCTTCGCAAACGGATTCCCCAACTTCACGACGACGTCGAGGATCTCGTTCAGGAAATCCTGCTGGCCGTGCATAATGCACGTCATACATACCGGCCGGATGAGCCTCTGACCGCGTGGGTCCACGCGATCGCGCGCTATAAACTGATGGATTTCTTCAGAACGCGTGCGCGACGGGAGTCGCTGCATGACCCCCTTGACGAGCACGACGACATTTTCGCCGAGTCCGCCGACGAGCCGACCGATGCCCATCGCGATATCGGGAAACTGCTCGATCACCTGCCGGACAAGCAGCGGCTCTCGATCGTGCACGTCAAGCTGCAGGGACTTTCAGTCGCCGAAGCCTCCCGCTTGACGGGGCTATCGGAGTCGGCCGTCAAGGTCAGCATCCATAGGGGTCTCAAGGCTCTGGCCACATACGTCCGGAGAATGGCATGAGAACAGATGAACTCGTCGGATTGCTCTCAACCGGCATAACGCCCGTAAAAAGCGGCACGGTGGCCCGTCGGTTCGGCATCTCATTGCCCGTTGCCGCCCTTGGCGCGACGGCGTTGATGGCTGCCGTATTTGGCATTCGCCCCGATCTGAGCACCATCGCCAAAACCGCAATCTTCTGGGAAAAACTCGCGTTTCCGCTGTGCCTCGCAATCGGCGCCCTGATTGCAACCGTTCGGCTCGCGCGCCCCGGCGCCAAGGTCGGAACCGGATGGCCCGTCATCGCGATACCGGTTGTAATCGTCTGGATTGCAGCCATAGCGGTGCTCGTCAGTGCCGCACCGCAAGAGCGGTTGCCCGCAATACTCGGGCAGACCTGGCGCACATGCCCATTCAATATCCTTCTGCTGGCCGTTCCAGGTTTCATTGCGATCTTCTGGGCGGTCAAAGGACTGGCGCCGACCCGTCTACGGCTCGCCGGCGCCATCTCGGGTCTGCTCGCAAGCTCAGTCGCCACGGTCGCGTACTGCTTTCATTGCCCCGAGATGAACCCTGCGTTCTGGAGCATCTGGTATGTGGTCGGCATGCTGCTTCCAGTCGCGCTCGGAGCGGTGCTGGGTCCCAAACTGCTTCGGTGGTGAATGCTCAGGCCTCTCGTTGAGCGAGCGGCTTGATTTCGTTGCGCGCAAGTCGAAAGCAAAAAAAAGATGACTTGCCTGTAACCGGACGTCTCCAGTCCACGAATTAGATGATGTATCCAGCACGGGTACTCCTCTATCTCAACTTCTGGAGAAATTCCATGTCCGCTAAAGCCACTGTCAGTTCCGCCCTCCTCGCCGGCGTAGTCGCGAGCCTGCTCGCATCCGTCGCCCACGCAGCACCGCTGACGAGCGCGGAGGCAAGCGCCGCTGTCGCCGCGCACAAGGAGAAGTGCTACGGCGTCGCCCTGAAAGGGCAGAACGATTGCGCCGCTGGTCCTGGCACCACGTGTCAAGGTACATCCGCGATGGATTTCCAGGGTAACTCATGGAAGTTCGTTCAAGGTGGCACCTGCACGAGTATCGCCGTGCCGGGTGGTGGCCATGGCTCGCTCACCGCTCTGAAGTCCTGATCCGGCAAACGACAACAGGAAAGGGGCGGCCATGACCGATTTCACCCGAACAACGCCAGCCGGAATCGACGAGCGCGGCTGCCCCTCCGGTGTGACCGCTGCGGAACGGCAGTTTGTCGGCACCAGTTTCAAGCATGAACATCTTGCCTCGATTCTCGCGGACGGGTTGAAAGACGGCTTCTTCGAAGTCCACGCTGAAAACTATATGGGCGCTGGCGGTCCGCCACATCGGGCGCTTGCGGCTATCCGCGAGAACTACCCGATCTCCATTCACGGCGTGTGTATGTCGATCGGCGGCCCTCATGCGCTGGACGCTGCTCATCTCGCACGCTTTCGCGATCTGCTTGCACGCTACGAACCCAAGCTGGTGTCCGAGCATCTGGCGTGGTCTTCACATGGCGGAACGTTTTTTAACGACCTTCTGCCTTTGCCGTACACGAAAGAAACGCTCGAGCATGTGTGCGACCACATCGACCAGGTTCAGCACGCAATCAAACGCCCCATGCTTCTTGAGAATCCGTCGACCTATGTGGCTTTCGAGTCGTCGACAATGAGCGAAACCGAATTCATTCGGGCCGTCGTTCAACGTACTGGCTGCGGCTTGCTACTGGACGTCAATAACGTTTTTGTTTCGGCAATCAATCACGGTTTCTCCGCCGCCGCATACCTTGACGGATTGCCCCTTGGGACCGTGGGCGAAATACATCTGGCCGGGCACAGCGAGCAACGCGACGATGAAAACGAACTGCTGCTTATCGATAGCCACGACCGCGCCATCTCCGACCCAGTGTGGAATCTCTATAGGCATGTCGTATCGCGGATTGGCCCGAGGCCGGCACTGATCGAATGGGATAGCAATCTTCCCGCATGGCCCGTGTTGCGGGATCAGGCAACGACAGCACGGCAAATCATGGCAGAGCACGGAATGTCACTCGCACAGGAGCTCAGCCATGACGTCTGAGAATCGTTCGTGCCAGTACGCCACAGCGTTTGCGCCGGGACTGATAGACCCAGCGATCGCAGCGCCTGAAGACCTCGTAGCCGCACCAGGGAAGCGCGTAGTGAAGCGCTACAACGTTTATCGCAACAACGTCACGGTCAGCCTCATTGACGCACTGGCAGCGATCTACCCCGCTATTCAGAGCATCACCGGCGTCGATTTCTTCAGGGCGATGGCCCGTTTCCATATCCGCGAGACGCCTCCCGTTTCGCCGTTACTGTTCGAGTACGGGCGGGATTTTCCTGCTTTCATCGAGTCCTACGAATATGCCCGCGAAATGCCGTGGCTTGCGGATACGGCGCGCGTCGAGCGTGCGTGGCTGGATGCCTATCACGCTGCGGACCTGCCTGTGCTCGCTACCGAGGCGCTTGGAGATATCGAGCCCGCGTCGCTGGCCGGATTGCGTTTCAGACCGCACCCCGCGGCGCGGATCGTGCGCTCAGGCTATCCGGCCGTCGCAATCTTCGCGATGAACCGCACGGATGGTCCTGTGTCCCCGCTAAGGTCAAACGAACCCGAGGATGCACTCGTGACACGACCGGAGCAGGACGTCATCGTCTCGCGTCTGCCGGCGGGCGGTGCAACGTTCCTTATCACCCTTCTCGCGGGCGCCTCACTGGGCGAAGCGGTCGCTGCTGCATTTGACGAAACCTCTTCCTTCGATCTCCAGGCCAACATGGCAGGGATGATCTCGGCTGGCGTTTTTTCTGCCATTCAACATGGAGATTGATCAAGATGACACCGGACACTCAACAGGCAAAACTGCCATTTCCAGGCGTAGTGATATCTGCGATTGGTGCGGCGAAGCGGCTGATCCAAAGCCTCGCGCAACCGTGGCTCGTTCAACTCGTGCTTCGGATTGCGCTGGCCGTACCGTTCTGGAAATCGGGCATTCTCAAATGGCATGGCTTCCTTCAACTGAACGACACGGCAATCGATCTGTTCACTCAGGAGTTTCAGTTGCATCTGCCAGGCGGCCCGTACCCGTTTCCTGCTCCGGCCGTGTTTGCATTTTTGTCGGGCTGCGGCGAGGTGACGTTCCCAGTGTTGCTCGTGCTGGGCTTCGGAACGCGGTTCGCCGCAGCCGGCCTGATACTGATGACGTGCATCATCGAGCTGACGGTGCCGGACGGCTGGCCTATCCATCTCACCTGGGTAGCCATGGCATTGGGAATCGCAGCCTGGGGACCAGGCCGGATATCCATTGACTATCTGCTGGGTGACAGGTCGTTCAGACCCTGACCCGAAGTTTTCGTCGAATCGTCGGCCTCCCCACTGAACAACATGAGAACTTCGGATCTGATACTCAGGCTGACGAATGGTCTTACGACGATTGAGCCGAATTCCGTTTCGAGGAGACTCAATCGGTCGTTGAGCGTGGGGCTTGCCGGCAGCATGGCGATGCTGGTGATCATTTACGGCATCCGCAGCGACATGCCGGAATTGCTGTTGACGACGATGTTCTGGATACGGCTCGCGTTCCCGGTGGCAACACTCATCACCGCATTGAAACTGGCCGGACGTCTTGGGCGCCCCGGCGTACCCGTCAAGCTCGCATGGTTCGCGGTCACACTGCCATTCATTGCCATGTTGTTCGTCGCCTCGCTCATGCTGATCGCGACTCCGCCAGGCTATCGCCTGGAGCTGATGCTGGGCACAACATGGCGGGTCGCCACAGCGAATATCGTGCTGCTCTCCCTGCCTTCACTTGCCGCCGTGATGCATGCCATGAAGGGGCTTGCACCTACCCGCCTGGCACTGGCGGGCGCCGGCGCCGGGCTGCTCGCCGGCGCGCAAGGTTCGCTCGTGTACTCCCTTTACTGCTCGGAGATGTCCGTACCGTTCTGGGGTACCTGGTACGTACTGGGCATTGTCATAACCGCTGGTATAGGTGCTGTATTTGCTCCGCTCTACTTGCGGTGGTAGTCCAGCGTCTCCCGGCGGCGCGCGTCAGACAAATTACCCAGCCCATATTATTCGGCCAGATCGCTCAAGCGACGTGATGGACCCAGCCGAACGGATCGGCGATCCTGCCACGCTGTATGCCGGTGAGCCTGGTGCGAATCAGTTGCGTGACGGGGCCTTCGCCACCATCGCCGATCCTGAACTCGCCGCCGGCATGACGGACCTCGCCGATCGCCGTGACGACCGCCGCGGTGCCGCAGGCAAATGTTTCCTTAACGCGACCGCTGGCGGCGTCCGCTTGCCATGCTTCGAACGAGTACGGCGACTGGTCGACAGCGATGCCTTCACGCGCGGCCAATTCGATGATCGAGGCGCGCGTGATGCCCGGCAGGATCGTGCCCGACAGGGGCGGGGTGCGCAGCGAACCATCGTCCAGCACGAAGAACACGTTCATGCCGCCCAGTTCTTCGATCCACTTGTGTTCCGCGGCGTCGAGGAACACGACCTGGTCGCAGCCCTTGTTAGACGCTTCGGTCTGCGCAATCAGGCTCGCAGCGTAGTTGCCGCCGCATTTCGCGACACCGGTACCGCCCGAAGCGGCGCGCGTGTATTTATCCGACACCCACACGGTGACGGCCGATTTGCCGGGCTTGAAGTACGGACCCACCGCGCAGGCGATCACGCAGAAGATGTACTCGTGCGCTGCGCGCACGCCCAAAAAGCTCTCCGAAGCGAACATGAACGGGCGGATGTACAGGCTCGCACCTTCGGCGGCTGGAATCCATGCGCGGTCGATGTCAACCAGCTTCTCGACCGCTTCAAGGAACGCGGCTTCGGGCAGTTGCGGCATCGACATGCGTTCGGCCGATTCACGGAAACGCCTGGCGTTAGCTTGCGGCCGGAATAGCGATATCTTGCCGTCCTCACCGTGATACGCCTTCATGCCTTCGAAAATCTCCTGCGCATAGTGCAGCACCGCGCAGGCTGGGTCGATCTCGAACGGACGACGGGCTTCGACCTTGGCGTCATGCCAGCCCGTACCCTCGGTCCAGCGGATCGTGACCATGTGATCGGAAAAGACGCGCCCAAACGCCGGGTTGACCAGCTTGGCGGCGATCTGGTCAGCGGGGGTAGCGTTGGCGTGCGGCTCAATGACAAACTGCAGTTGATTCTCAGTGCTCATGTCTCGGTACCTCCAAAAAAATTCGCGCCCTGAATTCTGCCATCGTAAACGGCATCCGTGCCATTGGCCACGTCTCATCGCCGCGAAGTCGCCGATGTGCTGAAGCGGCTGCAGACGCAGCAGCAAGCATCGGCGACTCTCCCGCAAGCCGCCGAGTTATCACGGCAAACCATCCCGCGCATCCAGAAGCGTGAGGCCCCTTGTACTGCGTCGCTCAACGGCTTGAGACGCACCCGTCGAGTTTCACGACTCCAATATGCGCTTCGAAACCCGTTGACTTTATACTAGAACGATCTATATCATTTGATCGACGGGAAATGTCTGAACATTCAAATCGAATGTATTTTTAACATTTCAGGCGTGGTGCCATGCAAACCGCTGACGGAAAAATTAGCTAACCCGGATTCAATAAGGGCTGCGGCAATTCTATTCAGGATCGGCGGCGGGGTCGCTTTGGTCATGGCGATACCAAAGGCTACAGCTCCATAAATACAGGTGAGCTTCATCGGCTCAGCCTGAATCAATTTCGTCCGTAATAGATTGCGCTGCGCCAGGAGATCAACAAATACGGCTGAAAGTCCGAAGACAGTTGATGTGCGAATATGCCGGCAACGAGCGGGAGTATTCGTGCGCCCAAAATTTAACAGTAATCAGAACAAGTAATGGAGGGTTTATGCGGTCTGCAGGCGTTTTACTCATAGGCATCATGGTTTCAGTGTTATCAGCCTGTTCAAGCATTGCCAGCAGTACAAACATGCTGACCGACGACAAGATTAAATCGAGCACCTCGGGCACGCTGGGGTACTCGCCAGACGATATTGCGATAACCAGCCGTCGCACGGAAGGGACGAACCCCTATGTCAATCTGAAAGCGAAAGATGGCAAAGAATACACATGCACTATCAACGGCGGAAACATACTCACTTTCGGCATGACCAACCCGCCGGCTTGCAACCGGAAAGGCCAACCCCGCCAGGCAGGACCGATGCAGTGAACGCGATGCTCTACTGCAGCCGCGCAACCTGATTCGGGCCACGACACCGCTCGCATTCATCCTGCCGCGTGATCTGCGGCACCCGATAACGAATGTGCAATACCCGCGAGAGCTGTTTGGCCTGACGCGCATGTAACCCACCATCGCCGTTGATCTTGACGACTTGTGAAGACGGTGGGTGCTGCATTACACGATTAGGATTACCAATAAATAAGTATCTGGCGCACATGAAAATGATGTGCCGTATAGCCCCTGCTTGCCTTTCAGTTGAGGTGATAGAGCAAGCAATCGAGCAACGGGTGTCCCGATTATCGATAGATGTCGTGCTTTGTGTCAGTTGATAGCTGGGAAAAACCAGTTGGGATTGAATAAAAAAGGACTTTTATGAAACCCATAGCGTGGATTGTTATGGCTACCTGCCTCACGTTGACAGCGTGCGGCGGTAGCGACGTTTCAAAAGACGGCGGTTCCTCGTCATCGGCGACCAACCCCGGATCGCCCTCCACGCCGTCGTCGCCCGGGGACGGAGGCACCTCCAAAGCGCAGGCCGGCTGGTCGAAAGTAGCCGCAATAGACGGCAAAGCCCCGGAAATCGAGCCCAGCACAACCATCGATACGAACGGCAACACGCTCGTCACGTGGATGACGAGTGGTCCCTCGGGCGGGCTCGGCAACGAGATGTGGGGCGCGCGTTATGTGCCCGGGTCGGGCTGGGGAACGCCGACGCGTCTGGATACGGGCGATGGCAGCCATTCGATGACAGGGCCAGGCACGATTCAGCCGCAACTGGTCGGCAACGCCAGCGGCCAAGCGGTTGCGTTCTGGACGGAATGGATGCCGGGGCCCAATGCCTATGCGCTGTGGGCGCGCCCATATAGCCCAACTACAGGATGGGGAACGCCATTCGAAGTGGCGCCGAGCGTCACGAGCTCCACGTATACAGCAGGGATCGACGACCAGGGCAACGCCATCGTCGCCTGGCCGCAGGCGATTGACCTGCTCAATTCCCGAATCGCATGGACGCGCTATACGACGGACGGGACGTGGTCGACGACGGCACTGATTCAAATGCCGGCGCAGACCGGCCCGGGTGCCGTCACCGGTGATACCAACAATGTAAGGCCGATGATTTCGGTCCTACCGTCCGGCAGCGCGGTGCTCGCGTGGAGGCAGACCAACACGACGCAGTCGGCGCTCTGGACGGCCACGTTCGATGCGACCAACGGCTGGACCAACGTCAATCAAGCCGTATCGGACACGAGTCTGTTCACGACGATCGAGTTCCCCGCGGCTGGCATGGATACGAAGGGCAACATCACGCTGGTGTGGGGGCAACTCGATGTGACGAGCGGGAAAATCTCCACCACCACCATGTCGCAGCGCTACGTAGCGGGAACCGGCTGGCAGGCGGCTCAGGCCGTCGCCCCGGAGATTACGGAGCCGAGTGGCTTCATCGCCACGCCAATGCTGACCGTCAATGCAAACGGTGTAGCGGCCGTCATGTGGGCAGAGGGCGGCGTCGTTCTGCAGGCGAGTGTTGCGGACGCCAGCGGGACCTGGGGGCCGCTGCATCAACTGACGGAGCACCTGGATACGACGGCGCAACAGTATCCGCCCCTTGTGATCGATGCGGCAGGCAACGTGACGGTTGCGTGGCAGGACGCGAGTACGGCGGGTTCGTCGGACGTTCTCGCTGCCAGCTATCGGAACGGTGCGTGGAGTACGTCGACATTGTTCGGGCAGGACCCGCAGGACGCCTCCTGGCCCGCGCTGGCCGTCAACGCATCCGGGGCGATGGCGCTCATCTGGCAGTCGTACATCCAGAACGTCGGCTCGGAACTGCAGGCCAGCTTTTATACCCCGGGGACGTAATTGATTCGTAGACGTCATCCAACTGCCTTCGCCGGATGCCTCGGCGAAGGCGGAATGCATCGCCGTTAGCGAGCAAACGCACAGAGTGAAGATTCAACAAATCGATAAGGAATGACCATGCAAAAAGAACTGTATCCCGCGATGCGGACTGTCATCGGAATGGCGGCCGTCAGTTTGGTTTTGTCGGCCTGCGGAACGACGCAGATGAACATGATCGATGTTCAGGCGTCCACCGCCAAAACAATAGGGTTGGCTTCTTCGGACGAGATTGTCATTGCCAACGTCCAGTATGGGCAGAAGAACGGCCTGGGCGGCCAGCAAGTGAGTTACGACGCCACCACCGGCAAGGGACGGCGTTTTACCTGCACAGTGTTTATGATCCCCGGGCTGACGCCGATCGACAAACCGACTTATAACGATTGGGAATGCCATCCGCACCGTTGACTACCGCAATGAGGAAGACGGTGCACGCATCCGCCTCCCCGCCAAGCTGACAGACCCCTCCGCAAGCGCTATTTGCGCTGAACTGGAATGACCGGCGTGGTGCTCGTCGGCGTCGTCCCGGATCAGAAATGCTGCGACGATGCGCTGTCGGTTTCGGGGAGCAGTGCGAATTGCGGGCCGTTCGCGAGAGCGAAGTCGAGCATGACGGTGAGCGCCAGTCGCGCGATTGATTCTGGCAACAGACTGTCCGGATGACGGCGATACGCGGCGATCAATGGCAATGCCGGAACGCGGTGCGTGACTTTCAGCATCTGCAGCCGCCCGGCCGCGAGGTCTTTCATCACGAATGCGCACGGCAGCACCGCGATGCCGAAGCCGTCGATCACCATGTGAATGATCGCGGCGACGGACGACATACAATTGATTTGCACAGCCGGTTCGCCTACCGATTCGAACAGACCGACAAGAAAGGTATGTGGTAGCGAGTGCCGCGCAAATCCGATGATCGGAAACGCGGCGAGTTCCGCTTCAGTCAGGGTTTCGTCCGAAATATTGAGCGACGGGCTCGCGATCCAGCACATCGGCAGACTGCCAAGTGCAATGCCTGACGTTTCCGCGGCGGTTGTCGGTGTGAGCTGTAGTGCTACGTCGATATGACCGCTGGCTAGCTGGGCAACGAGATGCGACGAGGTGTCACCGGTCAGCTCAATCGTGAGATTCGGGTATTCCTCGCGCACGCGCTTGAGCAAATCCGGCAGCCACGTATGAATGATCGATTCCACTGCTCCTAGCCTCAGCAGCCCGGAAACCTTCGACCGGTCGCCGACGCTGTCGAGCATGGCCTGGTTCAGCTTGAGTATCTGCTCGGCAAATGGAAGTGCTTTCGTGCCCACCTGTGTCAGCGTGACCTCGCGTGACCCCCGGTCGAACAGCTGCACACCCATTTCCTGTTCGAGTGCGGAAATGCGGCTCGATATGGCCGCCTGGGTTGCATGCATGCGCTCGGCAGTCAGGCGGAAGTTGCGCAGGCGCGCCAGCCAGACGAAGGTCTCCAGAAAACGTATGTTCATATCGAATCGACCCAACTTTATGCGGGATTGAGCCGCAGTTTAGCCTGACGCACCGGCTGGCGTAGTAAAAAGGCTTCCGGCTTACCCATAGAAATTCTTGTCGAGCGCGGCCAGGACTGCCGCGCGCGATGGTTATGTGACGTCGGATGAGATGGGCGATAAATTTTATTTGTCGATGCTGAACGGAATTTTTTGCTGGACGCTGAATTTCGGCGATCAAATACTGGCCCGCTTGCGGTCGAGGGAAGGGAGGGACCTGCAACACGGTGACGAACGGATTTTCAGATCCGTCTCGGGTGAACATTGAGCTGAATATAGATCCATAAACATTGTCCATAGTTGGGAGACACAATGCCGGCAGCAGGAAGATCAATCAATGTTCGCGAATTCATCGATGAGCGCAGAGTTAGTCCATTTCAATGGCTGGTCGGGTTTTTAGCGTTCCTGATCATTTCATTGGACGGCTGGGACACCGTTATTATTGGTTTTGCCGTGCCGGAGCTCATCAGGGAATGGGGCGTGACCAAGCAAGCGCTGGCTCCGATACTCAGCGCTGCATTGTTCGGCCTCGCTCTCGGTGCTTTTGTCGGTGGCCCGGTGGCGGACCGGTTTGGACGCAAACGCGTCCTCACCACCAGTGTTTTTATCATTGGCATTGGGACACTTGCCACTGCGTACGCTACATCTCTCGGGATGATGTTGCCAATCCGGTTTGTCACAGGGCTCGGTCTGGGCGCAGTCATGCCAAACGTGGTGGCCCTGTGGTCCGAGTACGTTCCTGAACGTCGGCGCTCCTTCCTTGTGACTGTGTGTACAGTGGGTTCACAGTTGGCGCCGCCCTGTGCGGATTCATCGCAGCCTGGATCATTCCAGGCTACGGATGGCGCACCATGCTCATGGTCGGTGGCACGCTTGCAATTTTTTGCGTGCCTCTTCTCATACTCTGGCTACCCGAATCAGTTGCATTCCTGACGGTCCAGAACAGGCGCCCTGAACTGATTGGCAAGATTCTTTCTGCTATCGGTCGTACGAACGTGCCTGCTGATACGCAATTCTTCCTGCCAGCACAACCGGTGGTGAAAGGTGGCGCTATCGGGACAATCCTTTCGAAGCGCTATGTAGCCGGCACGGTCCTCATCTGGCTTTGCTATTTCGTCGGGCTGTTCGTCACCTATCTGCTTTACAACTGGCTACCCACAATGGCGAAGGAGGCGGGATATACGAGTGCCGAGGGCGCCGTCATGGTAGGGGTTTTGAATTGGGGGGGCACACTGGGCTCGATTGCCATCGGTTGGCTGATGGATCGCTTCGATCGATACTATACGGTCGCAGTGAGCTTTTGCATGGCGGCAATTTCGCTCTGGGCAGTCCATAGCGTAGAGTCGACATTCTGGGCTTTGCAGATACTTGCATTCGCCTGGGGATGGTTCATTCCGGGAACAAACACAGGAATGAACGCATTGACAGCGCGCTTCTACCCGACCGTTGCCCGATCCACCGGCTTGAGTTGGATGCACGCGTTCGGGCGATTTGGAGCCATTGGCAGCGCGTTTGCCGGCGCAGCAATCCTAAGTGCGGGACTGGGGCTCGGTCAGATCCTCCCGATGATGGCCTTTGCGCCGCTGACAGGTGCGGTAGCCGTACTCATCATCGCTGGTCTCGTGAGGCGCTGGGCGCTCGCAGATGAGTCGGCGACAAAGACCGAGCCGTCGAGTGCTGAAATTTCGCCAAGCGCTTGACGGGCCGTTGAACCCAGGAAGCAGGGACCTGAGATCAGATCCCTGACCAGGACGGGATCATGCCGGTCAGGTTTGGTAAGGATCAACGACGCTCGGTTCAATGTGGAATCTGTACTATTGCGCAAGGAGAATTCGACGCATAAGGCAGCTTCAAATTGACACGACTATCTACGTTGCTTCGCATCCAGCTACTCGGGAAGGCTTCAATTTTTGCCACCTGTTTGCTGGGTGCCGCGGTTGCACACGCCGATTGTCGACTCAAAGCCACAGCGCCACAGGATCTTGTACTCCCGTCGAAAACGCTTACTGCGTCTCCGGATATGCCCGTGGGGTCGACGATAGGATCGGTTCGCGTCGCAGCGGAGCGCGATATCCCGTTCGCCTGTAGTGGCACATCGAATGTACGCGAAGCAAAACTCACTGACATCTTCGCGCCCGTGCCGGGCTTCAGCCGGGTGTTTGCTACTAATGTTATCGGCGTAGGTCTGCGTGTCAGCGCAAGCGGCGGAAACTTTGCGGGCATTGACGATACTTCGCGCCCCGTACCCTACAAAGTTTCAGTCCCCACTGAAGCGGACCGTTTAACCGGATTCTCACTCCAGGTGGACTTCGTCAAGACCGGTCCAATACAGGACGGCGTGCTTGCGGCGGGAAGGCTTCTGAGCGTTCGTGTCGGCGAGACGGATATCGTCGATGTCGACATCCCGGTCAACGCCATCGTTTTCACCTCATTCCAGTGCGATGTGGTACGTGCCAACGGCATGGTCGCCACAGGCATAGGCACGAGGGGCGCATTTTCCGAAGAAAGCGTTGTAGTGCATAACGGCTGCAATCCGGGCGTCAGTGTCATGATTCAAGCGACCCAAATAAACGCCTACGGCCATTGGCCCAACCTTCCTCAACCGGATTCAGATCGAGGCCGCCCTGTGGGTGCCATCAGTGTGCGTGCTAACGCCTTCTCGCGAAATCTACCGGACGGAAGTTCCGCCGCCTTTGACGGTGTTGGAGGTGATTTCGGAGTCGGCGCAACCGGCGGAGCGGGCCGGGTCTCGAACTTTCGTCGGTAGCGCAAACAACGCGCACTACACATCTGCCGCTGAGTTCGTGATGCAAAGTCGTGCCATCAAAACAGAAGCGTAACGACTGGCGGCCCTTGTTCCGGGCTACGAAGCGACTGTTCAAATCCGATAAGCAGAATAGAAGTGAAGTGCGAGTGTTTTCGATAATCACGCTCTTTCCGCCATGGGAGAATCGCCACGTGAGCGGGGCCTTTTGCCTTTTGCGGTGAGCGCAGCTACTCACGGGAGACTGTGGTTTGCCGGAGCGATGCGGTCCGTGACAACCGCGCTTAAGGAGGCGTCTTCCGGCACACAAGAACATACACACCATCGACGTGCTCTCGGGTTGCATTCCATGCACCTGTCCAGCGATCGAAGGCAAAAGCCAACATACGGTTCGGGCAATATCCATGTCAACCAATAAAAAGACGCCACATGCTACGGCCGGCCAGTCCCCTACACACGCCCCTTCTCTCCTTCTCAGGTCGGCACTACGCCGCTGGAACCTGCGGGTACAGTGGACGATCGTCGCACTGAGCGCCATCGGCGCCGTCGTGGCAACGCGCTGGTACGGCAGCTATGGCGCCGCGTTGGGATTGGCGCAGTTCCTGGTGATCTTCGGGCTGTTCGGGGCCGGCCTGATCCACGCGATCTCGACCTTGCGAGCCCAGTTAAATGCGCTGTGCGATGGCGATCTGATGCAGGACGTGTCTTTGCCTGGACGCGACGAGCTGGCGGCACTGGGTGAACAGGCGCGCTTGCTCGCTTACCAGTTATCGCAGGTAGTTGCGCGCATCCGCAGCGAAGCCGAACTGATCGCGATGGGCGGCGCACAGGCGACCGAACATGCCACCTTGCTGTCGCAGCGCACCGAATCGCAGGCTGCCAGCCTGGAGCAGACCCGTGCCTCGCTTCAGGCCTTGCTGGAAGCCGTGCGCTACAACACCGATCAGACGCAGCAAGCCGATGAGCGCTCCACCCGTGCGCATGCCGATGCAGTCGCGGGGCAGGCAGCGGTGCGCGCTTCGGTCGAAAGCATCGAGCGCATCGAGCAACGTTCGCACGAGATGGGAGAGATACTCGGTGTGATCGACGGCATCGCATTCCAGACCAATATTCTCGCGCTTAACGCGGCAGTCGAGGCCGCCCGAGCCGGTGATTCCGGCCGCGGTTTTGCCGTGGTCGCCACCGAAGTGCGGGCATTGGCGCAGCGCAGCGCGCAAGCGGCAGCGGAAGTCAAGAAACTGATCCAGCATTCTCGCGACGAGGTGAGCGACGGGGTGCAAGCCATCGAAGGCAGCCGGAATCTGCTGTCGCGCGCGGTCGACGCGGTCAGCGAAGTGGCCGCTTTGCTGCGCGACGTCGCCCGTTCGAGCAGCGAGCAGACCACCGGCTTGCAGGAGATTGCCCAGGCGGTCGAGGTGCTGGACGACATCACTCACAGCAATGGCGAGATGGTCGGCGGCTCGGTGGAAACGGCGAGTCTGCTGCAAGCCCGTGCCGATCGACTAAGCGACGGGGTTAAATATATCCGGTTGCGGCAGGGCTGTGCCAACGAGGCTCGAGCCATGGCGGAGCGTGCGGCCCGACTGGTCGACACCGAGGGGCCGGAAAATGCCGTGCGCCAATTTCACGACCCCAAGGGCGGCTTTCGCGATCGCGATCTCTATATCGTGGTTGCGGACCGGGACGACTATTTCCGTGCCTTCGGTTCCGATCCGGGCAAGGCAGGCAAGCTGCGCAAAGAGGCGCTGCCGGGCGACGACCAATCCGCGATCCGCGAGGCCAGTTGGCGCGCGGTCGAACAAGGCGGCGGGTGGATCGAATTCAACGGACGCCATCCCGTCACCAGGCAACCGGTGGAAAAGATCGGCTATATTGCGCCCGCGCTCGGCGGCCGCTGGGCGGTCCAATGCAGCGTCAACCGCGGCGATGGCCTGAAGCCGTTCACGAGCGCTTGAGCGCGGCGACTGCGATTGATCATTCGCAGTCGCATCTATCGGGAAGCGCTGCAGGAATACTGTTGACGATGCTCAATGGCACCCGATAGCGCAGGTGATCAGACCGAAAGCGCCGACTATCCCCACACCCGCGCCGAGCCCGAACGTCTCGAGCGACGTGGCACAGCCTTGCAGACTGCAGGCAACCGCAAGCGCAGCGGCCAGAAGAATTTGCCGGACCTGGTTGCGCCCAACCAGGCAGTGTCGACTAATGTGAATCATGTTTTTCCCCTCTGTCCTCGATGGTCAGCAAGCGCGAAAACGCAGAGGCGAGTGTAACCAGCGCGCTTCGGCGCAGAATGGACAAATACCCGGGACAAAGACGGTGTTGATTACCAATGCTTCCACGCCGGTAATCACTGTTGTTGCCGAACGGCTTCCTGCGTGATGACGTGATGGATAAATCTGGATCAGGCCTGGCCGTGTACGGTCTACGTTTTATGACTGGACCTCCGCGGCGACATCAGCTTCAAAAGCCCTAGGCGATTCGGAGTGGTTCGAATTATGGGAAATCAACGAAACCTGATCTTCTGCAAGCCGTCCCGGTAAAGCAGCCTTCACGAACTCGAACCATGTCTGAACCTTGGGCTCGCCATAGTGGGCAGAAGGACACAACACGTACGCGTTTCGGGCTGCTAGCCGATACTGCGGCAAAACCCGAACGAGCACACCGCTGCGCAATGCCGGCAGCGCCCGCGATAGAGACAGCTGACCGATGCCGCCCCCCTCCTGTATTACGTTGACCAGTACGTCGGTCGTATCAGTCAATACCCGCGCCTGATCGCAGCAAAACACTTCGGGTCCGGCAAGTCCTTCGAACAGCCATTGCTCGGAGGCGTCGTCCATATGTCTGACTTGCAAGCACCTATGACGGCGAAGTTCGCTGACTGTTTCAGGGACACCATGGCTTGCCAGATAAACCGGTGATGCGCACAGCACGGTACTGGTTGCGCCGACGCGCTCAAACACCATGCGCTCCATTTGCGGGACGGGATTGCAAAGAAGTATCGTGTCGTGAATATCCAAAGCTGCATCCAAACTCCCGCTCAGGAGCGACGTTTGGACCGTTACCTCAGGATAGCGCGCTTGATAGCCGTGAATAAGCCACGCGAGATGGTGAGCATCGAACGTCGGATCCGCACCGATTCGTAACGTACCAACGGGCTTGGCGCACAGACCAGCCGCCTCGGCTTCCGCCAGTTCTAACCGGTCAAGGATGAACTTGCAGTGCGCAAGATATCGGTCACCTGCCGCGGTCAATGCCACGCTGCGGGTTGTGCGGCTTAGCAAGCGCAAACCCAGGTGTGTCTCCAGCTCTGCGATGGCGCGCGATACCTGCGGCGTCCCAACTCGCATCTGTCGCGCTGCTGCGGTAAAGCCGTTTGCATTTGCGACGGCCACGAAGGCGCGGATACTTTGCAACATGTCCATTCACATCCTTCTGCAATTCAGGTAAGCCACAACCTCATGTCCGATCGATCGCACAGCAGGCAGTAGGCGACTATGCAGACTCCGCGCTCTCACTCCGTGTCAGATTGGAGACCAAGTTTGACAGAACAAAAACACCTCTCACCATTTTGCGTGATGTGATTCTCACTCTCTCGTTTACTTGATCCAAGCAGGTGTGGATGATTCTTTTGTAGGGATACCCTGACCAACGACAATCCAGACTCCTTAGGAATGATCTTACTTACGCTAAGGAAATCCTTCGGTGAAGCCGAGAGAGTTAAGAAAGGTACGTTGCATAGCCTCTTTTGCATGTCGAAAAAATACATATAGTTTCCATTCCTAATCGACGGTTGTTTTTTGCCAACACTTTTTTGTAAGAATTTCGTGGCCGCTATTCTGCACCCCGCACTTCAACCAAAACCCAAGGATGCAGATGAAGACGACCACACTGGCAACTCTTTCGCTGGCCATGCTCGGCGCAACCGGCGTAGCTCACGCACAAAACAGCGTCACGCTGTACGGCATCATTGATACCGGCCTGACCTACGTTTCGAACGACGGCGGCAGCAAGTCCTTCAGCATGAGTTCGGGCAACGAGTCCGGTAGCCGTTGGGGCTTGAAAGGCTCAGAAGACCTCGGTGGTGGCCTGAAAACAATCTTCCAGTTGGAAAACGGCTTCAACTCGACGAACGGCAAGCTCGGCCAGGGTAGCCGCATGTTCGGTCGCCAGGCTTTCGTTGGCCTGAGCAGTGACAAGTTGGGTACGCTCACGGCCGGGCGTCAATACGATCCGCTGGTTGATCTGGTGCAGCCGGTGCAGGGCGACGGCTTCCTCGGTGGCGTATTCATCTCGCCGGGTGACATCGACAACGCCGACAACAGCGCGCGGGTCAATAACTCGATCAAGTACACGTCGCCGACCTGGTCCGGCTTCCAGTTCGAAACCATGTACTCGCTGGGCGGAGTGGCTGGCGCGACGGGCTCGGGTCAGAGCTACGCCGCCGCAGCTGCATACAGCAACGGTCCGGTCAACCTGGCAGCGGGCTACTATCACCTGAGCAACGGCAGCGGCGCGAACCGCGGTACGACGACGTGGGATTCGTTGTTCAACACGGCTGTCAACGCGGCGTATTCCACTGCGGCGTCGATCAACAATGCGCGTATCGGCGGCAACTACGTGTTCGGCTCGGTGACCCTGGGTGGCTACTACAGCTATGCCGAATACACTGCAGATGCCAGCTCGACATTCAAGCAGGCGGAAAAGTACAACACGGGTTCGGTGTACGCCGTGTGGCAGGTATCGGCGCCGCTGCAGACGCAGATTGGCTACGTGTACCTGAAGTCGAGCGGCAATTCGTCGGCAAAGTACAACCAGTTCGCTGTTGCAGCAGACTATTCGATCAGCAAGCGTACGGATTTCTACGCATGGGCCGGCTACACGACCGCATCGGGAACACAAGACTCGTCGGGCACGGCCGCTGTCGCTGTTATTGGCTCGGCAACCGGCGACTCGGGTTCCAACAAGCAGGCTACCGTGACAGTGGGTATTCGCCACAGGTTCTGATTGAATCCGGCTTAGCGAAAAGCCCGCTTTGTTAAACGGCTCTCGCGAAGCTGGATGATTCGCAGAGCCAAAGTTGACTGGGCTGAGTCCTGTACCGTACAGGACTCAGCCTTTTCGCTTGAATACTGGCTTTTTTCTAATAGATATACTAATTATCCATATTTGAATTCGGATCTTCGAACGTAAGACCCAGCGGCGGTTACCCCGTTATCGCCTTGATAACGTCGTCCTGAAGTCCGCGAATGTGGCTGATCATCGCATTGCGCGCTTCCACCTTGTCATGCGACTTCAGCGCGGCGAGGATCGCTAGGTGTTCGACGTGATTCTCCTGCTGCCGGTGAAGATGGCTCGTCACGCGAAAGAGCCGTGCATTCAGCCGCATCATCGTGATCATCTGGACGAGAACGGCATTGCCCGACGCCTCTGCAATCGTCCTGTGCAGCAGATCATCCAGTTCACGATGCTCGACTTCCGTATGCTTGCCGACCTCGAGCGCGTGAACCTTCTCTTCCAGCGCCTCGATCGCCGCGGGCGTGAGCCGCTGGATGCCGAGATCGATCGCCTGTGCTTCGAGTACTTCACGAACCCGCATGCTTTCGAAAAACTCGCGGGTAGACACTGTGCGCACCGCAAAACTGCGCGCGTCGGCGCGCACCAGCAGACCTTCGCCGGTGAGCCGGATCAGCGCTTCGCGAACAGGTGTACGCGACATTTCCAGTTGGTCGGCGACACGCAACTCATTGAGTAGCGCGCCCGCCTCCAGCTCACGATCCAGGATCATCTCGCGCAAACGCCGGTAGGCGCGCTCGCCGAGGCTCGCGACACGCGTTTCGGAGAGCGTTTCCTCTGTCTGTATGGACGGCGTATCCGGCTGCGGCAGCTTGCCTGTTGATTTCCTCGTCGCCTTCTTCACGCCCGTTACGGCTGCCTTCGTGTCTGTTTTTTTCATGATTGCGGGTAGTTCTCTTTTCCGCCGGATCCGCCTTCAGATGGCGGCAGTCCCGGCTTTGACCTGCGATGTTACAACGTCGGGGCGCTCGCATCGCAGGAACTGTCCATGACCGGCCTGCCCGCGGAACTGCCCATCCGCCCACACGGTCACGCCTCGACTCAGCGTCATCGCGGGCCACGCACGCACTTCGCGCCCCTCGTAGGGCGTGTAATCGGCTGCATGGTGAAGCTCGTCGTTGCGGATCGTACGTTCAATACCCGTATCCCATATCACCAGATCGGCATCGCTGCCGACCGCGATCGCGCCCTTGCGCGGATACAGTCCGTACAGTTTCGCCGCGTTCGTCGACGTGAGCTGCACGAAGCGGTTGATGTCGATCCGGCCTGCCAGCACTCCTTCCGAGAACAGCAAAGGCAGTCGTGTTTCGAGGCCCGGAATGCCGTTGGGCACCTGATGGAAGCCGCCAGCGGCACCGTGCAGCATCTTGCCGTGCGGATCGTCGTAGTTAAAGGGCGCGTGGTCCGACGACACGATCGTGAACATGCCGTTCTGCAATCCGGTCCATACGGCTTGCTGGTTCGCCTTGTCGCGCGGCGGCGGGCTGCAGATGCACTTCGCGCCGGCGAAGCCTTCGAGCGCGAGGTCTTCTTCGCTGAGGAAAAGATACTGCGGACAGGTTTCCGCGAAGATTGGCAGACCCCGGCCGCGCGCCCAGTGAATCTGCTCGATCGCCTCCCGTCCGGAGACATGGACGATCAGAATCGGCGCCTCCGTCACCTCGGACAACGCAATCGCCCGATGAGTCGCTTCCCGCTCGACCAGCATCGGCCGCGAATCGCCGTGATACTTCGGCGCGGTGAGCCCGGCCGCGAGCAGCCGTTCGGTCAACCAGCCAATGCAATCGCTGTTCTCCGCATGGACCATCGTCATCGCACCATGAACACGCGCGCAGGCGAGCACGTCTATGATCTGGCGATCGTCGAGCTTCATGTCGTCGTAGGTCATATAGACCTTGATCGACGTATAACCGTCCGCGATCAGTGCCGGCAGTTCGTCCTTCAGCACCGCCTCTGTCGGGTCCGACACAATCAGGTGGAACGCATAGTCAATCGAGGCCTTACCGTTGGCCCGGGTGTGATAGTCCTCGACCGCCGCGCGCACGCTGCGCCCCTTGAACTGCAGCGCGAACGGGATGACCGTCGTGGTGCCGCCGCAGGCTGCTGAGCGCGTGCCGGTCAGAAAATCGTCCGCCATTTTCGAGCCGTCGGACGTGGGCTGATCGAGATGGACGTGCGCGTCCACACCGCCTGGCGTGACGAAGCGGCCCCTGGCATCGATCGTCTCGCGGCCGTTGGGCAAATCGCGGCCGATGGCGACAACAACGCCATCGAGGATGCCGATATCGGCGGTGTAGAGATCGGCCGCCGTGGCGATGCGCGCGTTGAGAATCACCGTGTCGAAGCTGGACTGGTACATAGCGGTCACGAGTGTTTCTCCGAAATCAATGAGAGCGTGCTGCTACGCGCAGCGTACGGCGCGCCGAGAGCCATGCGCGCCAGCCGCTTCGGTGTGTGGCGTGCCCAGCATAGCCACGCCCGTAATAGGCTTCGATCTTGCGCTGGAAGAAGTTCCAGACTGTCGTCATCAGCAGGTAGTAAAGCGCGGCCACGACAAACAGCTCGAGCACCATGAAGCGTTCCTGGATGAGTTCCTGCGTGCGTCTGAGCAGTTCTTCCATCGAGATCACCGACGTGATCGAGGTCGTCTTCAGCAGGCTGTTCACGCTATTGCCAAGCGACGGCACGATGAGCCGCATCGCTTGCGGGAAGACGATCTGGCTCATAGTCTGCACACCATTCAGGCCGAGTGCCTTCGCGGCGCTGGTCTGCCCGCGCGGCACGGCGATAATGCCCCCCCGGATAATCTCGGCCAGATATGCCGCCTCGTTAAGGATCAAGCCGATGAGCGCCGCCTCGATCACGGAGAAACGCAGCCCGACCTGCGGCAGCCCCGTGTACAGGATGATCAGTTGCACCAGCAGCGGCGTCCCACGAAAAACCCAAACGTAGAACGCAGCCGGCGCTGACAGCCAATGCTTCCCGGACAACCGCGCGAACGCGATAAGCGAACCGAGAACAAGGCCGCCCGCGATCGCCACGAGCGTCAGCCAGATGGTCTGAAACGCGCCGCCGATCAAGTACGGGCTGATCAGGTACGAGGCGAAACCGTCCCAGCTCCATCCTTTGCTCATTGCTCGACTCCTGCAGGTGTAGTCAACGTGTTCGTGCGGCGATCACTTCGGTTGTGCGACTGCGATTGGCGCATCGAGCGGCTTCATGCCGTACTTCGCAAACAGCTTCTGGTAGCTGCCGTCTTTCTGCATCTCGTCGAGCACGCCGGCGATCGCGCTCGCGAGAGCCGGGCTCTTCGCTGCAAGCGCGACCGGCGTCGGGTGAATGCCGGACACGACACGCGCAAAGCCGCCGCGCTTCTGGTATTCGCCGGCCACCGCGTCGATCGAGACGACCGCGTCCACCTGGCCGGCGGCCAGCGCCTGATAAGCAATCGAAAACGTGTCGAAGGTGCGTAGCGTGAAGGGCGTCAACCCGCGCGCTGTCATATCCTTCATCATCGCGCGCGCCTGCGCCTCCTCGAAACCACCGATCTCGACGGCCACCGTGTGCCCCGCGAGGTCGTCCGTCTTCGTGATCTTCAACGGATTCGACGAGGTGGCGGAAATGCTGATCGCCTGGTTCTCGTACGGGATCATCTGCATGATGCGGGTTCGCGCGTCAGTCACGAAAATGCCGGTATTGATGACATCCCAGCGGCCACCTTGCAGACCCGGCACCATCGCGTCGAAATCGATCTTCACGTATTCGGGCGTGAGGCACAGACGCCTGGCGATCTCTTCGCCCAATTCGATGCGCATGCCCTTCAGTTGCCCGGAACCGTCGGTGTATTGCAGCGGCGGCAGCGTCGGGTTGGTCGACATGATGAGCGCGCCTTTCTTGATCAGCGCGTCGGCGGGAATCGACGACGTGCACGCGGCAGCGGCCGGCTGTGCGTTCAACGCGGCAGCAAGCGCGAGTGCGCCTGAAAGCAGAAACGGACGGGCAAACGAGCGGAAGGACATGAAATTCTCCAGGGGGAAAAGAATCAGGACAGCGTGTTCAGGACGCCGAGCGCCGCAAGGTCGGCGCGTAGCAGTTCGCGATCGGCCTGCGGCAGCGGCAGACGCGGCGCGCGCGGCGCGCCCACGGGCAAGCCCATCATCTCGAGGCCGGCCTTGCTTGCCGAGACATAGCGATGACCACCAACCCAACGCACGATCGGCAGGATTTCGCGATAAATCGCGAGTCCCGCGTCGAGATCACGCTCGACAGCAGTGCATTCGTAAAGCCGGGCGGAAAGTTTCGGCAGCAGGTTCGAACACACCGCCACCCAGCCCTGCGCACCGACACACATGGATTCGTAGCCGAGAATCCCCGCAAACACGGTCATGCGGTCACCGCACAATTCGACGATGTCGCGCACCCGCGTGACCTCCAACGTCGACTCTTTGATGTAGCTCACGTTGTCGATGTGCGACAGGCGCGCGACGAGTTCCGGCTTGAGGTCGACGTTCGCCGTGGCTGGATTGTTGTAAATCATGATCGGCAGATCGATCGACTCGCCGATCCGACGGTAGTGCTCAAAGAGTTCGTCTTCGGTAGGCGTGCTGTAGAACGGCGGAATGACCATCACGCCGTCCGCACCGAGTTCCTGCGCTTCCCGCGAGCGGGCAATGGCGTCGTCGGTCCATTCCATCCCCGTACCGAGCAGCACCGGCACGCGGCCCGCCGCCGCCTCGATCACGGTCTGCGCCACTTCCAGCCGCTCCGCATCCTTCAGCGAAAGGAATTCGCCCGTGCTGCCGAGCGGAATGAGCCCATGAATCCCCTCTTCGATCTGCCAGTTCACAAGCTTGCGCAGAGCTGGCACGTCGACATGCTTGCCGTCGGCGGTAAAGGGCGTAATCAGAACGGTATAGGTGCCGCGAAAAGTTTTCATCGTAGAGCTGAAATCCGGTTTTTTTGAGCGCTTTGAGTTTGCATATTGTTTGTATAGCATTTGTATACAAATTCCATACGTCAAGTTTTTCAAATTCCGGCCTCCGTCTGGAAGACGTGCAAAGCCCAATGCAACAAGGTTTCTGATGCGTCTAAAAAAATCGCACATCGCGCCATCCGGCAAGCTCATTTCGTTCGAATACGACGGCGAGCGCATCCGCGCGCTGGAGGGTGAGTCCATTGCCGCGGCGCTTGCCGACGCCGGCTGTGGGATGTATCGGGAGACACGCGATGGGGCGCGGCGTGGGCTGTATTGCGGCATGGGCAACTGCTTCGAGTGCCTCGTGTGCGTGGACGGCAAACAGGGACAACGCGCCTGCATGACGAAGGCGGCGGACGGCATGCAGGTCACCGCGCAAGGCACTGAGCGCGCCAACGCCGGCGCTCATGTGCCGCTCGCACCGACGCCTGAAGGCACGCAGCCGCGCGAGGTCACTGTCGACGTGCTGGTGGTAGGCGCCGGCCCCGCAGGACTATCGGCGGCGTGCGCGGCCCGCTCGCGTGGTGCATCGGTCGAGGTGATTGACGAGCGCCCCATGGCGGGCGGCCAGTTTTTCAAGCAGATCGCCCCGAGCCAGCAGGCCAGCAAACTCGATCGACAGTTCCGCGAAGGCGCAGCGCTGATCCGGCGTGCTCGAACGATGGGCGTCACGCTCACGTCGGAGGCGTTCGTCTGGGGCACATTCGGCCCGCACGAAATCGGCGTGATCGTAAATGGCGCAAGCGTCGTGTTCCGTCCGCAGCAGATCGTGCTCGCTCCCGGCGCATACGAATACACCACGCCCTTCCCGGGCTGGACCCTGCCCGGCGTGATGACCACCGGTGGCGCACAAACGCTGGCGCGGGCGTATCGCGTGGCGCCGGGCGAGCGGATCGTCATTGCGGGCAACGGGCCGCTGAACCTGCAACTTGCCGCCGAGTTGGTGACCGGCGGTGCGAACGTCGTGGCGGTTCTCGAAAGTGCGCCGCAGCCCGGCTTGCGCCTGTGGCGCGAACTGCTTATAGCGACCCGCGAAGCGCCCAGCCTGATTCGCGACGGCGCCGCTTACCTCGCTACGCTGCGCGCCGCGAACGTGCCGGTGGTCTGGAACACACGCGGGCTCGAGGCGCATGGCAAGCAGCGGCTCGAAGAGGTTACCTACATTTGCGACGACAAAACCATCCCCCTCTCCTGTGACACCCTGTGCGTTGGTGACGGTTTCGCACCGACGACCGATATCGCACGGACGCTCGGCTGCACGCATTCGTTCGTCGACAGAGGCATTGGACATCTCGCCACTGACATCGACGCAAACGGGCAGACGAGCATCGCAGGCGTGTTTGCGGCAGGCGACGGTGCACGCATCGGCGGCGCCCGGGTCGCGCTCGCGCGCGGGACGCTCGCGGGCCACGCGGCGGCGGATGCGCTACGTCTTCAGTCAACGGCGGACGCCGAGAGATCGCGTGCTGCGGCACGCCGCGCGTTGGGGCGCGCGGACCGGTTCCAGACCGCGCTGTGGAAGATTTTCGCCGCACCGACGCCGCATATCGCGAATGTGCCGCGCGACACGATCGTCTGCCGATGCGAGGACGTGACGCAGGGCGTGATCGTCGACCAGCTCGCCGCCGGCCACGACACGCTTGCGTCGATCAAGCGCAACACCCGCCTCGGTATGGGCCGCTGCCAGGGCCGCAATTGCGCGGCGAGTTGCGCGAAGCTCATCGAGGAATCGACTGGCCGTGCGCGCGAGGTCATGCATTTTCTCGCACCGCGTGTGCCAATACGTCCCACGCCGCTCGCCGCGCTCGCGTTCGAGAAGCCCGAATGGGGTGGCCATCGCAAGGCGTCCACGCCGAACATTGCCCGGCCTGTAAAAGAACCCGCACTGGGCGATCAGACGACCGACATTCTCGTGATCGGCGGCGGCGTGATGGGTGCATGTCTTGGTCATTTTCTGAGCCGTGCCGGCCGCGATGTGCTGGTGGTAGACCGCGACGATCTCAACCTGCAAGCGTCCGGCGCAAACGCGGGCAGCCTGCACGTGCAACTCCTGTCGTTCGATTTCGGCAAGAAGGCGCGCGCGGGCGGGATGCCCGCAGCCAACACGCTTGCGCTCGGCCCTGCGTCAGTGCGGCTCTGGCAGCAGCTCGAACGCGAAAGCGGCGACAACCTCGAAATTCGTGTGACCGGCGGTTTGATGGTGGCCGACAGCGAGGCTGGCATGCGCTTCCTCGAGCAGAAGATCGCGCTCGAGAAACAGTTCGGCATCGAAGCGGAACTACTCGATACGCGCAGCCTGCTCGCGTTGTCGCCACATCTTTCGCCCGCATTGCTCGGCGCCGAATATTGCCCGATGGAAGGCAAGATCAATCCGCTGCGCGCAACGTATGCCGTCATGCGCCTTGCCAGCGCGCAGGGCGCGCGCTTCCAGCGTGCGACCAACGTCACGGCGATCATGCGTGATCGCGACGGCTTTTCTGTCGACACGAACCGCGGCTGGATTCGTTCACGTGTCGTGGTCAATGCCGCTGGCGCTTGGGCGAAAGAAATCGGCGCGATGCTCGGCGTGCACGTCCCGGTGGCGGGCACGCCGTTGCAGATGATCGCCACGGAACCCGCGCCGAAGCTCGTCGACCATCTGATCGCCCACGCCGACCGCCACTTGAGCCTGAAGCAGACCGCGACCGGCGGCATCCTGATCGGCGGCGGCTGGACCGCCGCGTTCGACCCCGCGCGGCGCATGAATCACGCAATGCGCGAGAGCATCGAAGGCAATGCCTGGGTCGCGAGCCACGTGCTGCCCGCGCTCAAAGGAATGCACATGGTGCGCGCCTGGGCCGGCATGAATATCGACATCGACGGCGCGCCCATTGTCGGCCCCGTTGAAGGTGTTCCCGGCTTCTTCAATGCCGTGACGTCGAACGGCTACACGCTTGCCCCAATCGTGTCGCAGTTGGTCACCGATCTCATTCTCCAACGTACGCCCGAACTTGACGTCGCGCCCTTTTTGCTCAGCCGCTTTGCGTCAGCATGAAGCATATTCAAGTTCACTTGCCCGAAAAATCCTGACTACCCAAGAGCGGGATTAACTGACATAAATTTCAGAAAACACCTACGTAAATCGCCCTTGATTGCAACTTCGCCTGGGCCGTAAGCCGGTTGTGAAGGCATTGCGTGTGGAACTTCGTCTTACCGTCTGCCGCGAAACGCGGAATAGCGCTAAACACGCCCTGGATCTATGACGCTTCCGCACACATAACCACTCAACAACGCATCCGGAAAGCCAAGAATGAATCATCGGGTCACAGCTACGCACTTTTCATGTCAATAAGGGGCTTGTTGCGCCTTCGTCCAACTGACCTCGCCCTCGACGTAGGAACAGCGAACACGCGAATTCACATCTCCGGGGCCGGCGTCGTTCTGAATCAGGCGTCTGTGCTGTGTACTCATGGACACAACTCGTTAAGAGCGCGCGGTCGTCCGACGCTGTCCGTGGGTGACGAGGCGAGGAGAATGCTCGGCCGGCTGCCGCAGAACATCGAAGCCGTCACGCCAATTCGCGGCGGCGTCATCTCAAACTTCTCGGCAAGCGAGCAGATGATCCGGCAATTCGTGCGTCACGCCTGCAAAGGCCGATGGCGGGCGAACGCGCCACGAATCACCGTCACCGTTCCGGGTGACGCGACCCAGGTGGAGCGCCGAGCCTTTAAGGAAGCGATACATGGTGCCGGTGCGTCCCACGTTGCGCTGCTCGCGAAACCGCTGGCCGCAGCCCTCGGCGCTGGGCTCGCTATTTCCGATGCCACGGGTTGCATGGTCGTCGATATTGGCGCCGGCACGACTGAAATCGGCGTCATTGCGCTCGGCAGCGTCGTGCGTGGAGCATCCGCCCGCGTGGGAGGCGACACGTTTGACCAGGCCATTGTTAACTATGTTCGCCGCACGCACGGCTTGCTGATCGGCGAACACACCGCGCAACGGGTCAAGCTGGAGATCGGCTGCGCCCTTCCGCCAAGGGACGACCTGTTTTTGGGGGTGACCGGCCGCAGCTTGGCGGAAGGCATACCACGCTCCATGACCCTATCGAGCCAGGAGGTATATGAAGCGCTCGCCGAGCCACTCGGGCAAATCGTATCGCTGCTAAGACGCGTCCTGGAAAGCACCCCGCCGGAACTTGCCGCCGACATCGCCGATCGCGGGTTCATGCTGACCGGTGGGAGCGCCATGCTGCGAGGCCTTGATCAGCGCCTGCGCGAGGAAACGGGACTGGCCGTGGCGGTCGCTGAACAACCGATGACGTGTGTTATTCGCGGCACCGGGCTCGCAATCGAGACGCTTGATCCTGACTTCTTTGTGTAGCAGAAGCAGAATGTCGATCGAAAACCAGGTACTGTGATTCCATGCCTCGACAGCGAGCGTTGCCTCGCTCCGGGAATGTCCTGGCGGAAGGCAGCCGGAGTCGAACCGACCTGAGAGCGTCTGACGCCCTCAACTGGATTTGAAGTCCAGCCGCACCACCGGATGCGAATGCCTTCCTACGGTGATTGAACAAATTGAACTACCTGAACCACGCCCTGCAACTCAAACACTGAATCAATTCAGTTCGAGCCAACGACTATCCGTGCGCATCAGATGGAGGCCACGGTGGAAGCGAGTATATCCAACCCGGTCGAAGAATTCCAAAAGCTGGATCGCACGTTTTCGCCCGAGCCCAGTGACATCGCGAAACGGCGCGGCCGCTACCGTACCCGCATTCTTTTCTGCTTCGGAACCCGCAATCAAAGCCAGTTCGCGAATCACCTCATGGTGATAAAAGAGGTCACGCACAACCTGAAAAAGCTCGCCTTGTCGCGCGAGTTTGCGCAGTAACTGCCGCACGCGGTCTTCGGATACGCCGTGTGCGTTTGCCAGATCACGCACCCAGGGCGGATCGAAACGCCCGTCTTTCAGCGCCGGCAGCAGTGCTGCCGCGAGTGCGCGATCGGCGTCGTCGAGTGTCACTGCGTGGTCCGGCAGATGCAACCACGGCCCGCGCCTGATGATCTCGCCGCGCGCCGCTGAATCGTCGACTAGTGCACGCCACAGTGCGTCGTCGACGAGCGGCGCTGCGATCCGCCGTAAGCGCGAGACATCCGGGCCGAGTTCGTCTGGCGAGCGCTCGTGGTATTGCCTTAGCGCCGCAATCAGGCGCGCATTCAAGGCACGCCATGACGCATCGGCGATCAACAACGCGTCATTACCGCCGGGGAGTTCCACCACGCGTGTGTCAGATGGCAACGCGAGCACGGCCGCCGGGATACCCGTCAGTCGTTCCAGCAACGAACGGGACAATCCATGCGGCGCCCTTGCCAAAAGCGAATCCAGCGCGCCGGTGTCGAGCATGACCTGAATCGCATCGAGCCACGCCAGCCGCTCCGCCGAGCGACGTTTCCGCGAAGGCGCAAACGGATCGAGCACATGACCACCCCCAACCGTGCGATTAGCCTGGGCATTGCGCACGACAAAGCGGTCGCCAGGAAGGGCGCACACCGGCCGTTCGAACACGAGTTGCACGCGCGCCCGCTGACCTGCGCCAAGCGTCTCGCCATCGAGCAACGCGACATGCGCTACCTGATGCAGCGTGCCCAGGTGCACATGCAACGGCGCCCAATGCTCCAGCGTCAACGGTGCATCGGCGAGCAGCGTCAGCATGACGTCGATGCGCTCCGAGCCTTCTGACAGACGTGGATCGACAATCCAGTCGCCACGATCGATTGCGCTCTTCTCGATGCCCGCCAGATTCAACGCGCAGCGCTCACCGGCCCTTCCAGTCTCGGCTGGACGATTCTGCGCATGAATACTGCGCACACGCACCGGCTGATTTTTCGGCGTAAGCAGCATCGTGTCGCCCACCGCTACGCGTCCCGACACCACGGTCCCGGTCACGATCGTGCCTTGGCCTGAGAGCGTGAAGACCCGGTCGACCGCGAGACGGAACAGACCGTCGTCGCGTCTCATGCGCCACTCAACTGCCGCGGCGTGCAAATGCGCTTTCAACGCGGCCACGCCTGGATCATCTTCACGCGTCGCGCAGGTGTCGAACATGGGTGCGTCCTGCAGCACGCTGCCGCTCAGAAACGCTGCCACCTCGTCATGCACTTCCTGCAGTCGCTCAGCATCAACGCGATCTATCTTGGTCAGCGCGATCGCGCCGCGCTTGATGCCGAGTAGCTCGACTATCGCCAGATGTTCACGTGTTTGCGGCATGACGCCATCATCAGCAGCAATCACGAGCAACGTGAAATCGATTCCGCTTGCGCCCGCGGTCATCGTATGGACGAGCTTTTCGTGACCCGGCACATCGATCAGGCCGAGCACGTCGCCGTTGTCGAGCGGCACGTACGCATAGCCCAGTTCGATCGAAATGCCGCGCGCCTTTTCTTCCTTGAGTCGATCCGTATCGACGCCCGACAACGCTCTCACCAGACTCGTTTTACCGTGGTCGATATGCCCGGCCGTACCTACGATCATGCCTGCACGTCCTTCAGTTGCTCGATCAACTGCGCTTCATCGGCGGCTTCGAGACAGCGCAGATCGAGACGCAATGCGTCGTCTGCAATACGGCCGATGACCGGCCGCGCCATCTCACGCAAGCGCTTCTCAAGCGCGAGCAATTGACGGCCGCTGCGCTTGCCGTCGGCGGTCCTGACGACAAGGCCGTAGCTCGGCAGCACATCGACAGGCAATGCGCCGCTGCCTATCTGGCTGAACATCGGCTCGACCGCGATGACGCAGCGATCGCCGGCCATACGCTGCAACGCAGGCTGCACCCGCTCCGCGGTGAGCCGGATATCGTCGCTCGGTCGCGTAAGCAAACGGAGCGTGGTCAGCCGCTCAGCGAGTTTTTCCGGCGCGCGATACATCTGCAGCACGGGCTCCAGTGCCGCGAGCGTCAGTTTGCCGACCCGCAGCGCGCGCTTGAGGGGATGCTTCTTGATCTTGGCGATCAGATCACGCCGGCCGACAATCAACCCCGCCTGCGGACCGCCAAGCAGTTTGTCGCCGCTGAACGTAACGAGGTCGGCGCCGGCTTCGATGGTTTCGCGCACGGTCGTCTCACGCGGCAAGCCCCATTGCGTCAGATCGACCAGCGTGCCGCTGCCGAGGTCAACCGCAACGGCAAGACCGCGTGCGTGGGCGAGCGGCGCGATGGCGTCGACCCCTACCTCTTTGGTGAATCCGCTGATCGCGTAATTGCTCGTGTGGACTTTCATCAGCAGCGCAGTCTGCGGACTGATCGCTTCGTCGTAGTCCTTCAGATGCGTACGGTTGGTGGTGCCGACTTCGCGCAACTTCGCGCCCGCACGGTTCATGATGTCGGGAATGCGAAACGCGCCGCCGATTTCAACCAGCTCGCCACGCGACACGATCACTTCCTTCTTCGACGCCAATGCGGACAACGTAAGCAACACTGCCGCGGCATTATTGTTGACGACGGTCGCCGCTTCGGCTCCGGTCAGTTCGCAGATGAGTTCGTCGATCAGGTCGTCGCGATCACCACGCTTGCCGGTGCCGAGATCGAACTCGAGGTTGGCCGGTTGCGTGAGCGCCTTCATGACGGCTTGCACCGCTTCGTCGGGCAGCAATGCGCGACCGAGATTGGTATGCAGCACAGTGCCGGTCAGATTGAAGACGCTGCGCAAGCGGGCCGCGTTGCGGCGGCGCAGCGTGGCCTCGACGGTGACCTGTAGTTGCGCGATATCAAGCGCGCTCACCGACGCATCGCCGGACTGCGCGCTGACGCGCCAGGCGTCGAGTGCGTCACGCAGAGCACCCAACACCTGAGTACGGCCGAACTCGGTCAGCAACGCCGCAAACTCGGCCGACGCCATCACCTTTTCTACCGACGGCACACGCGCCATCAGCGCCCGCAATTCAGAGCCGGTTACATCGCTCACGAGGCAATCCTCATTCTCAGTCGGACTCGCCGGAAGAATCATCAGCCGCAGGTTCGGCCTGTTCCGGCCAGAGCCACGGATGCGGCGACGCGCGCCGGTAACCTTCCGCTCCCATCAGCAGGTCCAGCGTGAGACTGGCGAGATCGTCCGCGAACGGTTCGAAATCGTAGTCCTTCGACTGAATGCCGATCTTCCGGTAAGTATGGCATTCGTCGCACGACTCCGCCTTCAAGGATGCATTCTTCGAATCGGCTTCTCGCGTGGCATCGTCGGTGTCCTGCGAGCCGACTGCGTGATAGGCAATGCCTTTGGTCGAATCGCAGTTCGAGCATTTCGCGCGGACCATGTGCCACTCCGTCGCACACAGGCCGCATTGCAGGTAACGGTAATTGTCATACGCACCGCCCACGCGCACCATGCTTGCCACCGGATGCGATCCGCACACGGGACACAAGCCCAGCGTCTCGATGTACGGCACCTCGCGCTTGTCGATGTCGGCAGCAAGGTCGGTCCATACGACTTGCAGCGCCGCCATGATGAACGGCGCGCTCGCCGGATCGACTTCCTCGAAGCGCTGCGCGAAGATCGCGTCGGCCTGGGTGTCGAGCGTGGCCTGATCCAGCGTTCGCAGCTTTTCAATGAGCGCTTCTAGCGGCGGTGTAAGCGGGCCGGCGGCTTGCACCTTGTCGAGCAGATGCAGCAAAACCTCGTGCCACGCGGGATCGCGCACGCCGGAAAGCGCTGGAATCAGCGGCATGGAATGCTGCTGTGCACTCGCGATCAACTCGGCGCTGGGCGGCTTTGCCTTGAAGCCGGTGATCACGGCTTGCTGCGCGTCCGCGAGCACAGCCATCAGACGCAAATAGCCGGCGATCGGATTGCTGAGCGCCGCCAGTTGGCGCAGCCGCGCGGCGCGCGCCGAAAAGACCGCCAGCCGTTCCGGCGTACGGATGCGGGGAATCGCCGAGTGATCGAGCGATTCGATATCGCCGGCCTCAAGAATGCGTTGAACCAAAGTATCGACCTCTGAAAACTGCGCTAAAAACTGAAGAGCCGCCGCAGTTCGTCGAACAGGGGCGGCGGCTCGGGGTGCGTGGCAAGCTGCGCCACGCTTGTTGCCATCCTACTTGCCGATGATTTCCTTGAACCAGTTCGGATGATGCTTTCTTGCCCAGCCGTAGGTCACCGTCCCGCGCGTCATCGCACCGATCGAGCCCTTGATCCACAACGCCGCATAAATATGCACGACGATGCCGACGATCAGCACAAACGCAGCCGCAGCATGAACCAGCGCCGCGAGGCGAATGATCTCGATCGGAAAATAGAACGAGAAATAGCGCCGCCAGATCACAATGCCGCTCGCCAGCAACAGCAGCAGGCAAATCACCATAGTGAAAAATAGCAGCTTTTGACCGGCGTTGTACTTTCCGATCGCGGGGAGCTTTTCCTCACGATTGTTGAGCACGTCGTCGATCTGCTTCATCCACTGGATGTCGGCTTTGTCCAGATAGTTGTGATGCCAGAAACGCAACGCAAGAATCAGGAACGACAGGAACATCACACAGCCGACAAATGGATGCAGAATCCGCGTCCATTGCCCGCCGCCGAAGATCGCGTATAGCCACGACATCGCCGGATGAAACATGGCGAGACCGGAGAGCGCCAGCAGAACGAACGTGATAGCAGTGATCCAGTGATTCGTCCGTTCATTCGGCGTGTAGCGCTGGATCAGGCTGTTGCCCTTCACGTCTTTCAGCACAACGTGCTCATGATTTTCAGCGTGCTTCATCGGATGCCTCCCGCGAACGGCGTGCTTCGTCAGCTTCGTGCTGTGCTTCGGCTTCTTCCGCCTCCGTCACCTCGTTCGGACCGACACGGGTGTAATGGAAGAACCCTGCCACCGCAGCAAACGCGATACCTGCCAGCGCCAGCGGTTTCGCCAGACCTTTCCACAGAGAAACCATCACGCTGATTTTCGGATTCTGCGGCAAGCCGTGATACAGGTTGGCTTTGTCGGCGTGATGCAGCACGTACATCACGTGCGTGCCGCCCACGCCGGCAGGATCGTATAAACCGGCGTTCTGGAAACCGCGCTCCTTCAGATCGACAATTCGATCCGCCGCCTGCTGCTTCATGTCCTCCTTGGTGCCGAACATGATCGCGCCGGTCGGGCAGGTCTTCACGCACGCCGGCTCCTGGCCGACAGCCACGCGGTCCGAACACAGCGTGCACTTGTACGCACGGTTGTCCTTCTTCGAAATACGCGGCACGTTGAACGGGCAGCCGGTTACGCAATAGCCGCAGCCGATGCAGTTTTCCTCGTGAAAATCCACGATGCCGTTCGTGTACTGCACGATCGCGCCCGGCGAGGGGCAGGCCTTCAGACAGCCCGGATCCTCGCAGTGCATGCAGCCGTCCTTGCGGATCAGCCACTCGAGATCGCCTTCGGTGTTCTCGTACTCCGAGAACCGCATGACGGTCCACGAATGCTCAGACAGATCGCGCGGGTTGTCATAGATGCCGGTCGTGGTACCGATCTCGTCGCGCAGATCGTTCCACTCCATGCAGGCCGTCTGACACGCCTTGCAGCCAATGCACTTCGATACGTCGATGAGCTTGGCGACCGTGCCCGTCACCGGCTCACGCACTTGCGGTTCAGGCAAGGTCGTGGCCGAGAGGCGTTTGATATCCAGTGATTGCAGTGCCATCTCTTTTCCTTATGCCTTTTCGACCTTGACGAGGAACGACTTGAATTCCGGTGTTTGCGAATTCCCGTCGCCCACGGAGGGCGTCAGCGTATTGACGAGATAGCCCGGTTTCGCGAGCCCCTTGAAGCCCCAATGCAAGGGCAAGCCGACCGTCTGGACCTTTTTCCCTTCGATCATCAACGGTTTGATCCGCTTGGTGACGAGCGCCACGGCGATGATGTGCCCGCGATTGGACGACACCTTCACACGATCCCCCGCGACCACGCCCACTTCCTTCGCCAGATCTTCGCCGATCTCCACGAACTGCTGCGGCTGCACAATCGCGTTCAAACGCGCGTGCTTGGTCCAGTAGTGGAAATGCTCGGTCAGACGATACGTGGTGGCCGTATGCGGGAAATTCTCATGCGTGCCGAAGGCGGCCCGATCGTCCGGGAACACGCGCGCCGCCGGACTGCTGACGACCGCCTTGTTATCCGGATGCAGCGGGTTATAGCCGAGCGGCGTTTCAAACGGTTCGTAGTGCTCGGGGAATGGCCCTTCCACCAGACCGTCGCGCGAGAAGAAGCGCGCCACGCCCTCCGCATTCATGATGAACGGATTCATGCCGTTTTCAGGCGGCTCATCCACCTTGAAGTCGGGAATGTCGGCACCGCTCCACGTCTTGCCGTTCCACGCGATCAGCTTGCGCGTGGAGTCGAACGGTTTGCCGCTGGCGTCGCAGGAAGCGCGGTTGTACAGAATCCGCCGGTTCGCAGGCCACGCCCATGCCCAGTTCAACGTATTGCCTATGCCGGTCGGGTCCGAGTTGTCGCGACGGCCCATCTGGTTGCCCGCCTGAGTCCACGCACCGCAGAAAATCCAGCAACCGCTCGCAGTACTGCCGTCGTCGCGAAGCTGCGCGAAGCCCGCCAGCTGCTCGCCTTTCTTCGCGAGCACCTTGGTTTTGTCGGTAGCGTCGGTCACATCGGCGAGCGCCTTGCCGTTGAACTCCATGGCGATTTCTTCAGGCGTCGGGCTTTCCGGATCGGAGTAAGGCCAGCTCATGTTGAGAATCGGATCGGGATACTTGCCGCCGTTCTCCTTATAAGCCTTACGAATGCGCAGCCACAGCCCCGACATGATCTCGAGGTCGCTCTTCGCTTCGCCCGGGCCGTCGGCGCCCTGCCAGTGCCACTGCAGCACGCGGCTGGAACTGACCAGCGAGCCGCGTTCTTCAGCGAAACACGTGGTGGGCAGACGGAACACTTCCGTTTGAATCGTCGACGGATCCACGTCGTTGAACTCGCCGAAGTTCTTCCAGAACTCCGAAGTTTCAGTGGCGAGCGGATCCATGATGACGAGCCACTTAAGCTTCGCCAGACTCGCGCCGATCTTCGCCTTGTTCGGCGCCGCGGCGAGCGGGTTGAAGCCCTGCGCGATGTAGCCGGTCATCTTGCCTTGATTCATCAGCTCGAAGACCTGCAGCATGTCGTATGACTTATCGAGCTTCGGCAGATAGTCATAGCCGAAGTTGTTCTCGGCGGTCGCGTTATCGCCCCACCACGACTTCATGAAACTGACGTGAAACGCGCGGTAGTTGCGCCAGTAACTCAACTGGTTCGGCCGCAACGGCTGGCTCGCGCGCTTCTTGATGAAAGCGTCGAAGTCCTGCTCGGCTTCCATCGGCAGCGTCATGTAGCCCGGCAACAGGTTCGACATCAAACCCAGGTCGGTCAAACCCTGGATGTTCGAGTGACCGCGCAGCGCGTTCATGCCGCCGCCCGCAATGCCGATGTTGCCCAGCAGCAATTGCACCATCGCGCCGGTGCGGATGATCTGCGCGCCGATCGAGTGATGCGTCCAGCCGAGCGCGTACAGGATCGTGCCGGCACGCCCCGGAACAGCTGTGGACGCCAGCATCTCGCACACCTTGAGGAATTTGTCCTTCGGCGTACCGCAGGTCCGTTCGACCTGTTCGGGCGTATAGCGCGAGTAGTGCTGCTTCATCAGCTGGTAGACGCAGCGCGGGTGCTGTAGCGTCGGGTCGATTTTGGCGTAACCGTCGTCGCCGATCTCGTAGTCCCACGTGCTCTTGTCGTAGCTGCGTTTATCCGCGTCGTAGCCGGAATACAGGCCGTCCGTGAACGAGAAATCCTCGCGCACGATGAACGGCATATCCGTGTAATTCCTGACGTACTCGTGCTGAATCTTGTCGTTGGTGAGCAAATAGTTGATCACCCCGCCCAGGAACACAATGTCCGAGCCGGTGCGAATCTGCGCGTAGTAATCCGCGACCGAGGCCGTACGCGTAAAGCGCGGATCGACCACGACCAACCTTGCCTTGCGATGCGCCTTCGCTTCCGTGACCCACTTGAAACCGCACGGGTGCGCTTCGGCCGCATTGCCGCCCATCACGAGAATCACATCCGCGTTCTTGATGTCGACCCAATGGTTCGTCATCGCTCCACGGCCAAACGTCGGGGCAAGACCTGCCACCGTCGGGCCGTGTCAAACACGTGCTTGATTATCGAATGCGAGCATGCCAAGACTGCGGACAGTCTTGTGCGTCAAATATCCCACTTCATTACTACCGGCCGATGCTGCGAGCATGCCGGTGGTCAGCCAGCGGTTGACCTTCTTGCCGTCTTCCGTCGTCTCGACGAAATTGGCATCGCGGTCTTCCTTCATCAGTTTGGCGATGCGATCGAGCGCGTCTTCCCAGGAAATCCGCTTCCATTCATTCGATCCGGCCGCGCGGTACTCCGGATACTTCAGACGGCTCGGACTGTGAATGAAGTCGATCAGGCTTGCGCCCTTCGGGCACAACGTGCCGCGGTTCACCGGATGATCAGGATCGCCTTCGATGTGGATGATGCTGGACTTTGCATTCTTGGCGTTGTCGCCAAGTCCGTACATCAGGATGCCGCAGCCCACCGAACAGTACGGGCAGGTGTTGCGGGTTTCGGTTGTGCGCGACAGTTTGTACTGACGAACCTCGGCCAGCGCGGGTGCCGGAGAGAAGCCCATGAGGGCCAAACTTGATCCGGCGAGCGTGGTGGCGGAGACCTTCAGAAACTGTCGCCGGGACATGTGGGTCATGTAATGGCCTCGGCTCTTTTTGGGATACTAATAACGATTATAGAGGCCGATATGAAGTCCTGCAGCCAGACTGCCCATCTCTTTAAAGTTGTTAAATATGAAGCGCCGCAGCCGGTTTAACGGAAGCAGCACTATTCCTCTTGCATCAGTTGATTGCGTCCGCAACGACCCACGCCGTGGGTGGCCGCTATCCTGCGCCGCGCTCGAACAACCGCCATAATGTGGTCATTCGAAGCCTGAAATCCGCGCCACACATGACCGACACCCTCCCCGCCGCAAACCCTTCGCCCCGCCTGACCAGCCTGTCGCACGGCGGCGGCTGCGGCTGCAAGATCGCTCCTGGCCTGCTCGCCGACCTGCTCAAGCGCAGCGCGCCGCTGCCGTTCTTTCCCGACCTGCTGGTCGGCAACGATACCGCCGACGACGCCGCCGTCTACCGGCTCAACGACGAGCAGGCGATCGTCGCCACCACCGATTTCTTCATGCCGATCGTCGACGATCCGTTCGACTTCGGCCGCATTGCCGCAACCAATGCGCTGTCAGACGTCTACGCCATGGGCGGCAAACCGATCATGGCGCTGGCGATCGTCGGCATGCCGATCAATGTGCTGCCGCACGACGTGATCGCGGCGGTGTTAAAGGGTGGCGAGTCCGTCTGCGCCGAAGCCGGCATTCCCCTCGCCGGCGGTCACTCGATCGATTCGGTGGAACCCATCTACGGCCTCGTTGCGATCGGCGTGGTCGATCCGCGGCGCGTCAAACGCAATGCCGGTGCGCGCGCGGGCGACGTGCTGATCCTCGGCAAGCCACTGGGCGTGGGCGTGCTGTCGGCGGCGTTGAAAAAGGATCGGCTCGATTCAAACGGCTATGCCGCGATGATCGCTGCCACGACCAAGCTCAACCGGCCGGGCGCGCCGCTGTCGGCGCTCGACGGCGTGCATGCCCTCACGGATATCACCGGTTTCGGCTTGCTGGGCCATACGCTGGAATTGGCCCGCGGCTCGAATCTGACCGCCCGCGTGCGCTATGCGGATCTGCCCTGGCTGCCGGACGTGGTCAACTTCGCGGAAGCCGGCATTTTTACCGGCGCCTCGGGGCGCAACTGGGACGCATACGGTAAAGACATTATTTTGCCTTCCTCATTGCCGTCGACGGCCCGTACTCTGCTCACCGATCCGCAAACCTCGGGCGGCCTGCTGGTTTCGTGCGCGCCGGAAGTAGTCGACGAGGTGCTCGCCCTATTCCGCGCCGACGGTTTCAACGAAGCGTGCGTGATCGGCGAAATGGTCAGCGGAGACAAGCGAGTCGAGGTTAGCTGAGGCGCAAGCGGGTTTCATCGGCGAAGCCAGGCCAGGCAAGGCGAGACGCAGGTCCAGGACGCAGGCCTGCGCGGCTCGCCAGCCGGTATTCACGCCGCATGCGATAATTTCGCTTCCCCCGCCGGTCCGTTTCGTCCGTAACCCCTTGAAAAACCTACTCGTCAGCCTCGATCAAGCCGGTGATTTCGATGAAATCATCGACGTGCGCACGCCTCTGGAATTCGCCGAAGACCACATCCCCGGCGCGCTCAACGCACCTGTGCTGAGCAACGAAGAGCGTGTTCTGGTCGGCACAACTTACAAGCAGGTCTCAGCGTTCGAAGGCACGCGGATCGGCGCGGCGCTGGTTGCGCGCAACATCGCGCACCACCTGGAAACCACCTTCGCCGACCGGCCGCGCAACTGGCGGCCGCTCATCTACTGCTGGCGCGGCGGGAAACGTTCGGGTTCGGTCACGACGCTGTTCAATATGATCGGCTGGCCGGCACGTCAGCTGGACGGCGGCTATAAAAGCTATCGGCGCGCAACGCTGGACACCCTCGAGACGCTGCCGAAAAAGTTCAACTACATCGCGCTAGTGGGCCCGACCGGCAGCGGCAAGACACGCCTGCTCGAAGCGCTGCGCCAGGCGGGCGCGCAGACGCTGGATCTCGAAGCGCTGGCTGCCCATCGGGGCTCGCTGCTCGGCGCATGGGCAGGCATTGAGCAGCCGTCGCAAAAGCTCTTCGACACGCTGCTGGTGACCGCCCTGCGCACATTCGATCCCAAACGGCCGGTGTTCGTCGAAGCGGAGAGCCGGCGGATCGGTTCGATCGCACTGCCGCTCGCGCTCCTCGACACGTTTCATCAGGGCGCTTGCGTCGAAGTGCTATCGAGCCACGAAGACCGCGCGGCGTTCCTGCTGCATGACTATGCGCATCTGTTCGACGATCCTGAATCGTTGAAAGCGCAGTTGCAGAAGATGATCGGTTTGCATAGCCGCGAACGTGTCACGGGCTGGCAACACCTCGTCGATGAAAATAGCCGGGCCGAGCTCGCGCGCGAGCTGATCGAACGGCACTATGATCCGGCGTATGCACGCAGCAGCCATCAGCATTTCGTGCAATTACCGCAGGCGTTGCAAATGAATTTTCGGCCCAACGACGCCGATGTCGTTGAGCAGGCCAACGCCCTGCTTGCCCAACTCGATAACAGCGCGCTCGCCGTCATCTGACCAAAAAAATTAACGTTCAAGACCATCCACTATGCAATCAACCCTTCGACAGCCCCGCGTCGCCCTCGGCTGGATCGTGTTTCTGCTGATCGCCGTCGTCGGGCTCTTCTATGTGAAGTGGTTTCCGTACTACAACCGGGCGTTCGTCGCCGCAAGTCAGCATTCCATCGGCAAGTCGATCCTGATGGGTACGGCGTCGAACGCGCCTGCAGCCTCGTGGCAGGCCGCCATCGATTACGCGCTGGCCTACGGCAAGGCAATCTGGCAAGCCATGGTGCTAGGGCTTCTGCTGGGCTCGGCGGTGCAGGCGCTGATTCCGCCGCAATGGGTCGCGCGCGCGCTCGGCAGGACCGATTTCAGCAGCGTGGTGAAGGGCGGCTTGATGTCGTTGCCGGGCATGATGTGCACGTGCTGCGCGGCGCCAGTCGTGGCCGGCTTGCGCGCCCGTCAGGCGGCACCGGGTGCGGCGATCGCGTTCTGGCTGGGCAATACCGCTTTGAATCCGGCCACGCTGATTTTCATGGGCTTCGTGCTCGGCTGGCAATGGATGGGCTTGCGGCTCGCCCTCGGCCTCGTGATGGTGTTCGGCCTCGGCTATCTGGTGAACCGCATGGTCACGCCGAAGGAAGCCGAGGCGTCGCGCGAAGCCATGGCACAACTCGTCACCACCGACGACCCGGGCACCGCGTTCACACGCTGGGTGAAAATCCTCGGAACAATGACGCTGCGGCTGATTCCCGAATACATCGTCCTGGTGCTGATTCTCGGCGCCGCGCGAGCATGGCTGTTCCCGCACATCGGACCCAGCATCGATAACAGCCTGCTGTGGATCGTCGCTTTGGCGATCGCCGGAACCTTGTTCGTAATTCCGACCGCGGGCGAAGTGCCGATCATTCAGGCCATGCTCTCATTCGGCATGGCCGCGGGTCCGGCTGGCGCGTTGCTGATGACGCTGCCGCTAATCAGCGTGCCGTCGATGGCCATGCTTGGGCGCTCGTTCCCGAGGCGCGTGCTGACGGTCGTGGCGCTGGCCGTGGTGGTTTGCGGGGTGGTCAGCGGATTGCTGGCTATCGCATTGGGGTTTTAAAGCATGAAACGTATTGCAGCATTTGCAGCGACGAGCTGGTCGGCCGCGGCCCTTCTTTACTTCGGACAGCATTCGGTAGCGCTGATCGTGGTAAGCGGGGTTGTCGTGCTGGCCGGCTTCGACCTGCTCCGTCCCTGACGGGATCTACGTCGGACGAATCGTCGCAGACTCGAGCGTCATCCTGCGACGCGCGCCGATCAGCGCGGCCAGAGCCGTGCCGATCCCCAACGCAAACAGGCACGCCGTCGGCACCAGCATCGGCGCAACATGGCTGTGCGCCACCTTGCCGACATAAGGCATCAGGTTCTGCCCGGCAAAGCCGCCCAGATTGCCGATTGCGTTGATCGCCGCCACGCTCGCTGCGGCCCTTGCGCCAGAGAAGAATCGCGGGGGCAGCGACCAGAAGCACGGATAGAGCAAGGGGATGCACGCCCCGCCCAGACACAGCGCCGCAAAACGCAACGACGCGGTCGGCAGAACGAGGCTCGACGCAAAGCAAGCGACGCCGATCCCGGCCACCACGCTCATCGCCTTCAACACGACGCGCTCACGCTTGAGCTTCCCAGGCAGCCACAGCAGAAGCAGTGTCGCGAGCGCCCACGGAATCATGTTCAGCAGACCGTTCAGCGACGACGACACGCCATCGCTTTTCAGCAACGTCGGCATCCAGTAGGTCACGCCGTACAACGACGTCGACATCAGCATGTACGTCAACGCGAACATGAGAACCTTCGGATCGAGCAACGCGCCCCAGGGCCGCGTCGCCTTGGCATCATCCGACGCTTCCCGCTTGAGCGCGGCGATGACGACATCCTTCTCCTGCTGCGAAAGGAACGGCGCTTCCTGCACCGAATTCGGCAAGAATTTGAGCGCGACGAACGCAATCAGAATGGCGGGAATGCCGGTGGCGATGAACACCCACTGCCAACCCGCGAAACCCCACGTGCCGCCTAACGTCAGCAGAAGACCGCCGACCAGCGAGCCCAGCATGTTGGCGAGCGAGCTACCCAGCGTGAAGAACCCCAGCACTTTGGTGCGATAGCTTTGCGGGAACCACTGCGTGAGGTAGTAGATGACGCCGGGATAGAAGCCGGCTTCGGCAACGCCCAGTGCGAAGCGAAAGGAATAGAAAACGGGCAGCGAGCGCGCGAACGCCATCAGCACCGTGACCACACCCCAGGTCATCATGATCCGCGCGAGCCAGGTCCGCGCGCCGAAGCGATGCAATGCCAGCGTGCTGGGCACCTCGAAGATAAGGTAGCCGATGAAGAACAGCGAAGCGCCGAGGCCATATGACGCCTCCGTCATGCCGAGGGCATGCACCATCTCCAGCTTGGCGAAACCGACGTTCTGGCGGTCGATAAACGAAATCAGAAACATGACGATCAGAAGCGGCATCAGACGCCACGCCATCTTCCTCATTACCTGCTGCTCAAATCCTGCCTGCGTAGACATGTCCGCTCCGGTTTTCTCGCCGGCCGCCTTCGCCTTTCGCTTCGCGGCATGGCAGCCGCTACGCCCAGGGAAACGGCCAGATTGATGTAGTCATATATATGTTTATATGAACTAGCATCGGACACCATGGGGTGATACCCGGATAGGCGCGTGCAGCCCCAGCGATCCTGGAGCCGCGGTGCTTAAAAAACGAGGTGAGGTTGGGACGGATCAGTTCCGCGGTATTCCAGCGGGTCACTGACTCAGCGGATTTCCACCTGGTACTGAAACGTCGTGGCTGCGCCGCGCGTGCTACGCCATTCGAACGGCGTGCCCGCGAAGTCCGATGCGACACGCTGGACCTGGATGACAGGGCTGCCGACCGCTACATCGAGAAGCGAGGCATCGTCGGATGTGGCTTGTTCTACTCTTAAGATTTCCGTAGCGGACGCCACGATCTGCCTGCAAAGACGTTCATACAACGGATACAACAAGTCCTCGAAATCACCGAGCGGCAACGTGGCCAGGGGTTCGAAACGCGCACGCGGCAACCAGATTTCTTCAGACAGAACCGCCTGGCCTTCGATCAGGCGCACACGCGAGAGGTGGATCGCTTTCTCGGAGGCTTTCATGCCCAAAGTCGAGCGAATTTCTTCGCCGGGTTTCACGATCTCGCGCTTGAGCACGCGCGCGGTCGGCCGCACCGGCTCGCCGTCGCGCGACTTGAAACGGAAGAAACGAAACAGCGACGAATCGAAACGGGGCCGGCGAATAAACGTGCCCTTGCCCTGGCTGCGCGTGAGCACGCCGTCGACAACGAGCAGATCGATCGCCTTACGAACCGTGCCAGTGGAGACGTTATAGAACTGCCCCAACTCCGCCTCCGTGGCGATGGGTTCCTCCAGCGCCCATTCGCCTGCGGCAATGCGGCCAACCAGGTCGTCACGCAATTGCTGATAACGGGGCAACCGACCATCCGGCTTGGTCACGAAAGAGGTTGCGTCCATAGCATTCATATAGTTGTTCAGAGGAGTAACTACTGTACAACATCCCGCGGCGGCGACGTGAGCAAGGGTTAATACTCAATGACTTTTGGTGGCTTTGCGACCACCATTCATACAGTCATATATATGACTACATGATAAGCACGACGGAGACGGCTATGTTCACGTGGTACAAGCAAGGCACGCCCCTCGAACGCAACACCTTCTGGGGGTGCTTTGCGGGTTGGGGGCTCGACGCGCTCGATGTGCAGATGTTCACCCTCGCCATCCCCGCGATCATTGCCGCGTACGGCATCGACCACACGCAGGCCGGCGCGATCAGCAGCGTGACCTTGATATCTTCGGCGCTCGGCGGCTGGATCGCAGGCGCGTTGTCGGACCACATCGGACGGGTCCGGACCTTGCAAATAACGATCCTCTGGTTCGCCGGTTTCACCTTTCTCTGCGCGTTCGCGCAAAACTTCCCGCAACTCCTGGTTCTCAAGGCGCTGCAAGGATTCGGATTCGGTGGCGAGTGGGCGGCAGGTGCGGTACTGATGGCGGAAACCATTCGCACCGAACACCGCGGCAAAGCGATGGGCGCCGTGCAAAGCGCCTGGGCGGTCGGCTGGGGCGCAGCCGTGCTGGTGTATGCCGCGGCGTTCTCCTGGTTGCCGTCGGACACCGCATGGCGCGTGATGTTCGCCGTCGGCCTCGTGCCCGCCGGCCTGGTGCTATTCGTCCGGCGCAATCTGAAGGAACCGGCACGCGTCGCGCCGGCAAGCGCTGCTCCTAAGGTCTCGGTGCTCGGGCAGATAACCCAGGTCTTCCAGCCGCGTGTGCTCCGGACCACCGTGATCGGCGCCGTGCTGGGCACTGGCGCACATGGCGGGTACTACGCGATCATGACCTGGCTGCCCACCTTCCTCGCCAAAGAACGGCACCTGTCGGTTCTGAACACCGGTGGCTATCTGGCGGTCGTCATCGTGGCTTTCTGGTGCGGCTGCATGGCGAGCGCCTATCTGCTCGACCGCATTGGCCGTCGGCGCAATGTCGCCCTCTTCGCGTTCTGCTGCATCGTTACAGTTCTCGCTTACGTGATGCTGCCGCTGAGCAACACGCAAATGCTCGTGCTGGGCTTCCCACTCGGCTTGTTCGCCGCAGGCATTCCAGCGAGTCTCGGCCCGCTTTTCAACGAACTGTATCCGGCCGACATGCGCGGCACAGGCGTCGGATTCTGCTACAACTTCGGACGGATCGCCTCGGCGGGCTTCCCCGTGCTCGTCGGCTACATGAGTCATTCGATGTCGCTCGGCATGGCAATCGGAATCGACGCGGCCATTGCTTACGGCCTCGCGATGTTCGCTGTATTGCTGCTGCCCGAGACGCGCGGCAAACGTCTGCGTGGCGTGGTGCCTGAATCGGCTCCCGATACCGTCGACAACGCGCGATTGACCCTGGACCCGCCGCGGGGTTGATCATGAGTGCTCCCGTATCCGTCGCCCAGTCCCACTCCTGCCGCGTGGACACTCACGCGCATGTCTTCGAGAGAGGTTTGCCGCTCACGGATAGCCGGCGCTACGCGCCGGGCTACGACGCCACGCTCGACACGTATTTGCAACTGCTGAACACGCACGACATCGGGCGCGCGGTTCTCGTGCAGCCGAGTTTTCTCGGGACGGACAATCGCTACCTGCTACAAGCACTGTCGCGAGATACGCACCGCTTAAGGGGCGTAGCGGTCGTTGCGCCCGATGCTTCAGAGGAAACGCTGGCGGACCTACATGGTCGCGGCGTAACCGGCATACGGCTCAATCTGATCGAGCAGGCATTGCCGGATCTGGGCGCGAAATCATGGACGCCGTTGCTTGAGCGATTGTCGAGGTTGGGTTGGCACGTCGAACTGCACCGGAATGCGCAGGACCTGGCACCGATGCTCGACCGCTTGCTCGAAGCTGGCGTACCCGTGGTCGTCGATCATTTCGGACGCCCCGACCCTGAGAAAGGAATTCACGATCCCGGCTTCAAGAGGTTGCTCGGTTATGGCGCAACCGGTCGCGTGTGGGTCAAGGTCTCGGGCGCGTACCGATGTGCAGTTCCGGGTTCGGGTTTTGTGCGTGAGGCGACGAGCCTGCTTGTCGAACACTTCGGCGCTGAGCGGCTGATGTGGGGAAGCGACTGGCCCCATACTCAGTACGAGCAGGTGATGAACTACGGCCAGTCGTTATCGACGCTATTGGAACTCGGCCTGGACGCATCGATGGTCGACACGATTCTATGCACGACCCCCGCGTTGTTTTACGGATTCGAACAGCGAACGAATCACGCTGTGGCGAAATACGGGCAATACGAAGGGGATAAACTGACAGGACAGCCGCACGATGATGAAGTGCGCCGATGTGATGCGAGAACATGACAGTAGACGAAAGCGGAGCCGCCTTCGTCTACGTCACATATGCGTTGGTAGGCTCGATTGGATTCGAACCAACGACCCCCACCATGTCAAGGTGGTGCTCTAACCAACTGAGCTACGAGCCTTTAGAGGCGCGAATTATAGAGACTCCGGACGCGTCGCACAAGCCCTGCGGGACAAGTATGTTCATGGGCGAATGTCCGTCGATTCGTCGTGTGGATCGTTGTTCAACCCGCTTCAGTTTGTCGACGCCCATTCGGTCTGCGCGTCCAGCGGAAACACCGGCCGCTTCACGTGCTCGAACCTGAACAGTCCGTAATCCGAACTCGTCACACCACGGCTGTCGCACTCCACCAAGCCGGCGGCGATCGGCACAAAAACCGGCCGGCAGTACATGCGTGATTTGAGCAACAGGAAACGCGCGCGGCGCGGATCGATGCCGACGCTCTCGAACACGCCGAGGTCCCACGGTTCGTGTGTGCGCTCGGTCATCACGAGCTTGACCGTGCCGGTGTCGAGCACGGCCGCGCGCCCCATGAATGCACGCTGGCCTGTGTAGGTCGGACCGCTGATCACGTATTCGCCATCGGTCAGCGCGCGCACTACGCCGGTCACGGCAACCGGCGGCCGCGGCGTCACCGCGCTGCTTGCGACCTTGTTGCCGATCGTCACCGTCACCGTGCTGCCGACTCCCGCAGCCATCAGCGCCGCGACGGCCTGCGGATCGCACAACGGGCCGCTCACAACCCCTTCGAGCTTCTGCTTGAGCGCTTCCTCCAGCAGGTCCATCGTGTCGCACGTGCCGCCCGACATGCAGTTGTCGCCGTGATCGAGCAGCAGTACCGGTTTGTCCGTGCCCTGTGCGAGCGCCGCGGCCTGTGCGACAGATTCGGCCAGCGCCGCACTGCGATAAACGAAATCTTCGCGCTCGTTCCAGATCTGTCGCGCGATGCGCTCCGCTACCGATTCCGCTTTCGCACGGTCACCGTTCGCCACCACGACGACGCTGATACATGGCGCCTCGATGTCAGCGAGCGAAAAGCCGGACAACACCGACACAGCCAGCACGCCATCGACCTCTGCCGCGCGTGCAGCGTCTACCGCGCGCTTCATCGCACCTTCGGCCGTCGCGCTGCGCAGCGTATGCGTGAGCAGCGGCGGCTGGCGCCATGCGATCACCGGCTTCGCCCTGCCGTGGACCAGGTCGAACAGCAGACGCGCCGTATGCGCGCCGGTCTCGTACATATCGACGTGCGGATAGGTCTTGAAACTGACGATCACGTCGGCGTTATCGACCATCTTCTGCGTGACGTTGCCATGCAGATCGAGTGCGACGGCAATCGGCGCGTTCGGCAACGCGGCGCGCACGCGTTCGAGCAGATCGCCTTCGCCGTCGTTCGTATTTTCGGCGACCATGGCACCGTGCAGGTCAAGCATCACGGCATCGCAACCCGTTGCGGCCGCAACGATTGCCTCGCAGATCGCGTCGTACGCAGCGGCTTCGACCGGTCCGCTCGGATTCGCCGATGCGGAAATGGGCGTCACGATCCCGGCATGCTCGCGCTCGGCTGCGTCGATGAACGCGGCCATTGCCGTCTGCATGCCCTTGTTTTCGTTGAACGCGTCTTCGCCGTAGCTCGGGCCATTGCGGCCGAACGCTGCAAGCGGCGTGGCCACCGGCGAGAATGTATTGGTCTCGTGGTTCATCCTTGCAATCAGGACTTTCATGCTTCCGTGCCCCCCGCCGTTTGCGCGGCGTTCAGCATCGCCTGCAATAGCACGTTGCAGCCGGCTTCCAGATGGTCCGCGCGTGCGTCTTCGATTTCGTTGTGGCTGATGCCGTCCTTGCACGGTACGAAGATCATCGCTGCTGGCGCGACGCGTGCGAGATAAACGGCGTCGTGGCCCGCGCCGCTGATGACGTCCATCGACGAAAAGCCGAGCGTGTCCGCGCCCTGTTGAACCGCGGCGACCAGATCCGCCGCGAACGGTTGGGGCGGGAAATACACCACTTGTTCGACGTCGACCGTAATGCCGGCCTTCTCACCGGCGGTCGCACAGGCAGCGCGTAGTGCGGCATCCATCTCTGTGAGCGAGGCATCGTCAGCGGCCCGCAGATCGGCCGTCAGGGTCACGCGGCCTGGAATCACGTTGCGCGAATTCGGATGCACGTTGAGCCAGCCGACCGTGCCGCGCCCATGCGGCGCGTGATCGAGGGCAATGCGATTCACCGCGTGAATCAGATCGGCCGCAGCGAGCAATGCGTCGCGGCGCAGTTCCATCGGTGTAGGGCCGGCGTGCGCTTCCATGCCGTGCACTGTCACGTCGTACCAGCGCTGACCTAACGCGCCCTGTACGACGCCGATCGTCGTGTCATGCGCCTCCAGCACCGGCCCTTGTTCGATATGCGCTTCGAAATACGCGCCGACTACATGAGGCTTCCCACTGTCACCCGCATAACCGATTGCCGCGAGCGCGTCGCGCACCGAAATACCCTCGCGATCGCGTTGATCGAGCGCATGCTCCAATGTGAACGCACCGGCGAACACGCCTGAACCCATCATCACCGGCACGAAACGCGAGCCCTCTTCATTGGTCCACACCGCGACCTCCAGCGGTGCGAGCGTCCGCACGTTGGCGTCGGCCAATGTGCGCAACACTTCAAGACCAGCCAGTACGCCGTAATTACCGTCGAACTTGCCGCCTGTGGGCTGCGTATCGATGTGGCTGCCGGTCATCACCGGTGGCAGGTCGTCACGCAACCCCGCACGACGCACGAAGATATTACCGATCGCGTCGATCCGCACGCTGCAGCCAATCTCCTTTGCCCACGCGATAAAGAGGTCACGCGCCTTGCGATCCAGGTCAGTCAACGCGAGCCGGCATACACCGCCTTTTTCCGTCGCGCCGATTTGCGCGAGTTGCATGAGACTGTCCCAGAGCCGCGCACCGTCGACACGCAGATCAGCGAGCGTCGCGACGGTTGTTGATTCATGAACTTGCATCGATGCTTCCTCGTACTCGTAATGAAGACAGCGTGGGCGTTAGACGACGCCCACGCCCAGATAACGGTCCTTGATCGAATCGTCGGCGGCGAAGGAAGCGTTGTCGCCTTCGTAGACGATCACACCTTGTTCGATGATGTAGTGGCGATCCGCGAGTTGTGTGCAGACTTCCAGGTTCTGCTCAACCAGCAGAATCGCGACGCCCGCTTCACGGATCAACTTGAGTTGCGCGACGATCTCTTCGACGATCACTGGCGCGAGGCCTTCAACCGGTTCGTCGAGCATCAACAGTCGCGGATGATTCATCAACGCACGGCCGATCGCGAGCATCTGTTGTTCGCCGCCGGAGAGTTGTGCACCACCGTTCGTGCGCCGCTCTTTCAGCCGTGGAAATATGCGGTAGATGTCTTCGAGTTGCCACGGCGAATCCTTGCGCGCGCCGAGCCTTAGGTTTTCTTCGACGGTCAACAGGCGAAAGACGCCGCGATGTTCGGGCACGAAGCACACGCCTCGCGAAGCTATCTTGTGCGGCGGCATGCCGTTGATTGTCGTGCCGTTGAACATCACCGTACCGCGCTGCGGTGTGACAACACCGGCAATGGCCTTGAGTGTGGTCGACTTACCTGCGCCGTTACGACCCAACAGCGTGACCGTTTCACCATCGTTGATTTGCAAGGAGACACCTTGCAGGATGTGGCTCTTGCCGTAGAAGCCGTGAATCTGCTGAACGTCGAGAATCATGCGCGGCCTCCGGTAATCATGTTGCCGAGATAAGCGCTGCGTACGCGCTCGTCGCCGCGAATATCGTCCGGGCGCCCTTCCACCAGCACGCGCCCTTGTTGCATGACGGTGATCGTGTCGGAGATATCCATCACGATGCCCATGTTGTGTTCGATCAGCACGACGGTGTAATCGTCACGCAGGCCACGGATCAACTGCTTCATGTCGTCGAGGTCGTCGATGCCCATGCCGGAAGTCGGCTCATCCAGAAAGATCGCCTTGGGCCGCGCTGCGAGCGCCATGCCGACTTCAAGCCGTCGCTGCTGGCCGTGCGATAGCGCGCCCGCCGGCACCTCGCTAAAGCGCTGCAATGCGAGGCGTTCAAGCACACTGTCAACGGTGTCCGCGTGAGTGAGTGCACCATGCGGCGGCGTCCATGCGTTCAATGCACGCACCGCGTCGACACCTTGCGCGGCAAGCCGCAGATTTTCGCGCACGCTCAGATTGGCGAACAGGCTCGTCACCTGGAACGAACGCGCGACGCCGCGGCGCACGCGTTTATGGTCGGGTTCATGTGTGACGTCATGACCGTCGAAGATGATCTTCCCGTCGGTGATGGGCAACGTACCCGTCAACACGTGAAACAGCGTCGTCTTGCCCGCGCCATTCGGACCGATTACCGAATGCACGGTACGTGGCATAACGCGCAGATTGACTTCGGAGAGCGCCGTGAATTTGCCGTACCGCTTCACCACGTCGCTCGCTTGCAGAATCGCTTCGGTCATATGCGCTCCTCAGTTGCGTGGTTGCCAGTATCGTTGTCAGCGTCTGCGGATGAGTTACGCCGCAGCGCCTGCCAGATTCGTTCGCCCAAGCCCCATAGCCCGCGCTGCATGAAAAGGCTAACGGCGATCAGCACGATGCCGAGCAGCAACAGCCAGCGCGGCCATAGCGTGGACAACCAGTCGGCGAACAGCACATAGAACGCCGCGCCCAGCACCGACGCGAACAGATTGCCCGTGCCACCGATCACCGTCATCACGAGAATCATCTCGCTCGTGTGGTAATCGATATTGGACAGTGGCGCGATGCCGGTCATCAGCGCGTGCAACGCGCCAGCGAGGCCCGTCACTGCGCCGGAGATCACGAACGCCATGAGCTTGAAGCGTTTGACGTCATAGCCGACTGCGGCCGCACGCGCCTCGTTGTCGCGGATCGCCAGCAACGTGCGGCCGAATACCGAATGCGAGACACGCATCAGCAACCAGAACACCACGAGGAACAGCACGGCGACGAAAGCGTAGTACTGCCACGGCGAAGTCAACGGTAAGAGTGCCTTGCCGAATAACCCCAGCGCCGGGCGTGGGATGTCGAGCAAGCCGTTGTCACCTCCGGTCAGATCGGGCGTGGTGTAGGCGAGGAAGTAGAACAACTGCCCGAATGCAAGCGTCAACATGACGAAGTACGTGCCGCGTTGACGAATCGAAAACCAGCCGACCAGCGCCGCGGCAGCCGCGCCGATCACGATCGCGGCAAGCAGCGCCACAGGTATCGGCATGCCCGTTTTGGTCAGGACGAGGCCCGCACAATAGCTGCCGAGTCCGAAGAAGATACCCTGCCCGAAAGAGAGCAAACCCGTATGGCCGAGCAGCAGATTGCAACCGAGCGCGGCGAGCGCGAACACGAGTACTTCTGTGGCTAACGATCCGGAACGTAACGTCAGCGGCAATACGCACACGACCAGTAACGCAAGCAACAGGAAGCGATAGCGATGCAACGCATGCTTCAAGCTGCGTTGAGCCGGCCGGGAAGAGGCATCATGAACAGCAGGTTTCGAGGTATCGATCATGCCGCTCTCCCAAGCAGGCCGTTCGGCCGTAGCAGCAGCACGGCGGCCATCGCGACATAAATCATCAGCCGTGCGCCTTCCGGCCACAAGGTACTCATTACGCTCTGCACGATGCCGACCAGCAACCCGCCAACCAGCGCGCCTAGAAAGTTGCCCATTCCGCCGACTACCACCACGACGAACGCGACGCTGAGCGCCTCGATGCCCATGAACGGATCGACGCCGCGAATCGGCGCGGCGAGCACACCGGCCAAAGCGGCAGTGGCGGCGCCTAGTGCGAACACCAGACTGAAAACGCGCATCACGTTGATGCCGAGCAGCGACACCATTTCCGTCGATTCACTGCCGGCGCGCACCGCGCTACCGAGCCGTGTGCCCTCCAGCACCCACCACAACAGCGCAGCCAGCACAGCCGTGAAGCCGATCACAAACAGGCGGTACTTCGGATACACGAAACTGCCCCAGATCACCACGCCGTTCAGCATGTCGGGAACCGGTACGTTGTCGCCGAGCGGCCCCCAGACCAGGATCGCACATTCCTGCACGACGAGGGCGAGGCCGACCGTCACCAGAATATGAAACTCATGCTGTTGCGCGTAGACGTGCCGCAGAATCAGCTTCTCGACGATCCACGCAAGCGCACCGACGACGATCGGTACGACGACGAGTGCGGTCCAGAAATTCATCGACCACTGCATGGCCTGATAGCAAAAGTACGCGCCGAGCAGATAGAACGCGCCGTGCGCGAAATTCACGAAGCGCAGCAGGCCGAACACGATCGACAAACCGACCGCGAGCAGGAAATACAGCATTCCCACTCCGATGCCGTTGACGATCTGCAGGAGATAAACGTTCATGGCGTCCGTCTAAAGGGTGTAGCGATGGAGTTTCGCTAATGAGCGTGCCGCGTTGCTTGCGGCGCTGATGCATCAGGCCATCTTGCAGCCGGTCTTGTCGAGCGGGAGGAACGACTGGCCGGAGCTCACGATATCCGCGTAGTCGTCGGCGTTTTTCATCTTGTTCTTCGCCTTGCCCTTCAACAAATAGTAGTTCTTCAGCACCTGATGGTCGCCCTTGCGGACTTCCTCCGGACCGGTCAAGCCGTCGTACTTCATCCCCTCGAGCGTTGCGACCACCTTCTTCGGATCGACTGTGCCCGCTTTCACGATGCCGTCGAGCAGGATCTTTGTGCAGATGTAAGAACCTGCGAGACTGTAGTTGGGATTGGCCTTGAACGCGGCATTGCTGCGTTTGACGAGATCGCGATTGAGCGGCGAGTCGATGTCGTGCCAATACTGTGCGCCAAAATAGACGCCTTCGCACAGGTCAGCACCGAGCGATTCGAACTGCTCCAACCCGGAAGCCCACGCGAGCAGAATCGTGCAATTGTTCTTCATGCCGAAACTCACGGCCTGGCGCAACGTATCGGACGATTGCGAACCGAAGTTGAGAATCAGCAGGACGTCAGGCTTCGCGGCGACTGCATTCGTCAGATAGCCGCTGAATTCCTTCTCGTTGAGCGAGTGGTAGCTATTGCCCACGTGCTCAATGCCCTTCTCCTTGAAAATCGCCTTGGCCGCCGATAGCAAACCATCGCCGAATACGTATTGCGGCGTGATGGTGTACCAGCGCTTGGCTTTCGGCATCATCTGGATCAACGGACGCACGGTCTGTTCGATCGCGCCGTAAGTCGGCACGGACCAGCGGAAAGTCGCGTCGTTGCAGTCCTTGCCGGTGATTTCGTCCGCGCCTGCAGTGGTGATAAAGATGCCGCCAGCTTTCTGGACTTCCTTGCCCATTGCCAATGCTTCGGATGACAAAATACCGCCGGCAAAGAAGCGTGCATTCTTCTGCTGCGCGATTTCCTGCACTCGGCGCACGGCTGTTGCGGGTTTGCCTTCCGTGTCAAGCACCGTGTACGCAAGCGGTTGACCGAGTACCTTGCCGTACTGCTCGATAGCGAGCTTCATGCCGAGGTCGGCATACTTGCCGTTCGCCGCGAACGGGCCCGACATCGGTACCGGACAGGCGAACTGCAAGGTGCCGGCCTGCGCGAACGCGCTACGCGCGACCAGCGAGCCCAACGTCCCCGGAACGGCCGACAACGCGGCCAGCTTCAACATATTTCGGCGATTCAAAATGACGCTCCTTAAGAAAGAGACACACACTGACCGACTGCGAAACTGAAAGACTGCGCGAACGACGACGAAAGCTTGCTGGCCGCCGAGAAGTTTTCCACCACACCGGCTTTGTTCTATTTATCATGATAAATAGGTTGGACTCGATCGTAGGTACAATAAATTCGAGTGTCAATAAGGCAAAATTCCTGGCGGCAGCGGCGCGGCTTTCCGCGCCATGACGGGCCCGGCGGCCCGTCGAAAGCGCGCAGGACAAAACTGGGAGTAACGAAAATGGCCATCGACCGCGCCAAGGCTGGCGCCGCGATTGAGATCAAGCAGCAAAAGCGTGGCGATCTGGTCGCCGAAGAGATCAAGCGGCTCATCACAGAGAAAGACCTGAAACCGGGTGACCGCCTGCCGCGCGAGGTGGAATTGCAGCAGCTCTTTTCGGTGAGCAAGAGCACGATTCGCGAGGCACTGAAGTCTCTCGAGGTGCAAGGTCTCATCAAGGTGACCACGGGCCCAAGCGGCGGCGGCATGGTGGTTGAAGTGCCGCTTGATCGCACGCTACAGCTCTTGCAGAACTACCTGTTCTTCAAGGACGTATCGATCGACGACATTTACACCGTGCGTAAATTGCTGGAGCCGGAGCTAGCGGCGGGTGCGGTGCCGCATCTGACGGAGCAGGACTTCGAGGCGCTCGAAGCAAGCATTGCGTGCTGCGACCGGCCGGCTTCGTCACATGGCGGACAGGACATCGTTCGGCAACGTCAGGAAGACGTCAATTTTCACGACATCCTCGCGGCGGCGAATCCCAATCCGTTCCTGCGCTTCAGTTGCGAGTTGATCAACGAAATGATCCGGCAATTGATCGAGTTTCGTAACGACACGCCGCAGGTCGAACATGAACGTTTCGGTCTCGCCAACGTGAAGATTCACAAAGCGATCACGAAAGCGGCGCGTGAACGCGATGTGGAAAAGGTGCGCGAGCTAATGGTGGTTCACATGACCGAAGCACCTCGCTATGTGAAGCGGATGAAGGGCAAGTTGCGCGGCCGGCTGATTCTCGATTCGGAGATTCGCCGACGCGTGAGGGCCCGCAGTGTGGCGCCGGTTGATGAGCCGGATCAGGAGTGAAGCCGATTTGACAGGTGCTGCGGCTGGACGGCGTGGCGCCTACAACGGAATGTGCTCGGCTTAGCTCGGAAGTTTACTAACAGCGTGTCCACGGTCGACCAAACCGCCGGGACTCGACGACCAGGCAGTGCCGGTATGTCCGAAATCGCCATGATGCGGGACCCGGTAGTTCCAGAGACTGTTCGATCCGATACTGCGACAAACCAGAGGAATCGGAAAAAACCGCGCAATCGAGATGAAAGCTCGGGTGCACCGGTCAATTTATGCCAATTGGCTTAAGACAGCCATCCCACCGCTTTCGACGACCAAATTGGGGTGTGATAGCCGCGCAATAAGGACTCAACCTTTTACCGCCCGCGCCGTTATTGCATCTGCACAGGCATAACACTGGACCGTCATGGCACAACCTATTCCGTTTTCCCGCAAAACTGGCGCTGCACGTGCTCGGCATGACAAAGCCATGCTGTTGCCCATCGCACGGCAGGTCGCCGACGACCTTGCCCTGCGCGTGCATCTGGCGCTCGATGCCTTGCGCCGGGGTGCCGGCAGCACGAGCGATGCGCAAACGCTTACCCAGGTCATGCTGTTGACGGGTTTTCTGGCTGAATCGGGTTTTGGCTCGACGACTGGCGAGCAGATCGGTGCGGCGGAGAGAGCGGTGTCAGCGGTTTTCGATATCGGCCGTGAGACCGGCGAGTGGAGATTGGACAGCGCAGGGTTCGCGCTTTTCGCCGAAATCGCATCGAACTACGATCGGCAACTGCACAGCGCACCCCTTTGGGCGATCACCGACGCCAGTGAACGGCTTGACCGCTTCACCGCAGGCTTGTCGTATCAGACGCCGGTGCGGAAAAGGGCTTAAACGGATGAGATGATGCAGGACGGTGGGCGGAGTACCGTCGGCGATTTTGAGGTATTGCTGATAGGGGTGAGACCAGAAGAACCGGAGCGCTTCGGGCAAAGTCTCACCGCGGCGATGTTTTCTGCGTCCACGTTTTTGCCGCGTAAACGCAGAAACCCCACCTTTGCGGGGTGGGGTTTCTGGACTTGCTGGGGAGCCTGACGATTACCTACTTTCACACGGGAATCCGCACTATCATCGG